>CAYGSL010000014.1:37177-84523 GCA_964352475.1 uncultured Pseudomonadales bacterium
TAGCGGGAATTCGATTTTGGTACTAAAGGCAGCCATCGCTTAGTTCGCCCACTACCCCGCCCGGGCACCATTGGGAACTTCATTTTCCGGCATCGCAAGGCACGGGCTTATTTTGTCTTCATAGCCAATATCAAACAGCATACCTTGCGATACTTCACCGGCCATTTTCCTCTCTGGTAGATTGAGTACAAACAAGGCCTGTTTGCCCTCTATCTCCTGAGGGTGTTCGCGTTCTTGCTTAATACCGGCAAGAATCGAGCGAGTATGGTCACCAAAATCGACAGTCAGTTTCATGAGTTTGTTGGACTTTTCTACTTCTGACACAAGCACAATTGTTCCCACGCGTATATCAAGCTTTGCAAAGTCGTCGAAATCTATGAGTTCTTTAACAGGTGCTGGTGTCATCACTTGGTCCTAATAGATTGTTGCTTAGTGCGGTAAATTAATAGCCGCCTGGTTGCGCAGCCAGATTACTTTGTACAGGCCGCCAATAATCTCGGTAAGAATAAAAATGGCAAATAGTGGTGAGAGGCCTGATGCGTTTATATGAAACACGATCAACAAAATCAGCCAAATGCGCGCCAGTAGATCCGTTTTGTGCAATTTCGGATCCTGACTCTTTAGCATTGCTATATTCCACAGCACGCCAAAGAAACCAGCAAGATTGACGAAAAACCGGGATGCACTACCGGCGACTTCAACCGGGGCAAAGTTAAGTTGGGTACTAACTGTGCTCAGAAGCAACAGGGTTAAGTCAGAAACAAACGGCACGGCAAAAGACGCGCATACCAGTAAATCTATCCAGGTGAAAACAATTACGTATTTCATAGTAGTGGCGTCAGAAATTATTCGTCTATTATTGTTTAAAGTCGTCGCTATTGAAACACAGTCGCTAAGGCAGCGCTTTAGATATCTCCTCAGGCATCGCCTGGGTTGTGCCAGGCGCGGCGTGTTGCGCAAACCTCTCTATTGCCGCAATTCGGTCTTTATCCGCGGGATGCGTACCGAAAAACTCTAGAAGTTTAGCCATCTCACCATGAGGCCCAAGCGCTTTAAATAAATCAGCGGCACCGGTCACATGGCCGTAGTGTGCGTTCAGCGCTTTAAGCGCCTCTGCATCCGCCTGAGCTTCCTGGCCACGGCTAAAACTGGAAATAGAACCGGTGCCCAGCATATTGATCAGCCAGCCGGTGGCTGATGAATCAGTAACCCCGCCCACAGCGGCCAATGCCAAGCCAACGGTAAGCCCACGGCCACTGGCCACAATCGGGTGGCGATACTTTATGTGCGCTATTTCATGCGCCATAACCATGGCCAGCGCGTTTTCATGCGGCATTTCACTGAGCAAACCGCCATGAATCACAATGTGTCCGCCCAATGTTGCAAAGGCGTTAACAACTTCACTGTTGTTATAGTGAATTGTCAGCACTACCTCTTCTGGCAAATCCATTTGAGTGGCAAGCTCTTTGCCAAGCGTTTTTAAATACTGCTCTATCACTTGTTGCTCTACTTCCAGAGGCGTACCTTCTATCCAATCAGTTCCCGTTTGAGCAACGATCTTCTGTTCCAGATGAAAAGGAACCAGCGGTGCCAGATAAGATGCTGCGATAGATAAGCCAATTACCAAGGCAAGCACCATTGCGGCCAAAGCAATCAACAATGCGGAAAATTCTTTTAGAGGGTGCTCCTGGCTGACGTTGATACCTTCTGGTACCTGGCGGTTTTCATAACTCATTAGTTTCTGAGCGCTGTTCCATAGGCATAGACTTCAACCGCACCCACCTGATCTCCGGAACCTTTGGTAATTGAGGATGTTTCCAGCTTTACATTGATAATCATATGCGCCCCCATTGCCATTGCATCTTCTTTCATCCGCAGAATTGCTTCGCGGCGCGCTCGCTCGATAAGCGATTCATACGCCGTTACCCGTCCACCGAATATGTTACGTAAGCCCGCAGCGAGTCGCTTGAAGTAATCAATTGATATAACAACGGTTCCACCAACCAGTTTTGATTCCGAAACAGACATATCCGGAGGTGGAAAACGCTCGCTGAAAGCTAACAAGTCTCTGTATTCTCCTTCACGCTCTATGATCGACTCAAAGTGCTTCTTTTCAGCGCGGCGACCAAACACATACCCCAGAATTACAAGGGTGAGGAATATAATCAGATTGATTTCCATTATTCCTCCAACACCACAGCAGTACCATAGGCAAACAATTCCGCGGCACCGGCGCTGATAGATGATGTGGAGAAGCGCACATTGAGTACTGCGTTAGCACCAATGGCTTCCGCTTGCATTGTCATGCGTTCAACCGCTTCCTCTCTGGCTTCCGTCAGCAGTTCGGTGTAGCTCTTCAGCTCACCACCGAATATGTTTTTAAAGCCGGCCATAATGTCTTTGCCTGCATGCTTTGCACGAACCGTGTTGCCCTGCACCATGCCGAGGTGCGATGCAACTCGGCGGCCAGGAATTACTTCTATGTTGCTTATGATCATACTGTCTCCATTGAGCTTAAGTTACTCAATGCAGTATTACCCGAGATCAGTTCAGATACCATTGGAATAATGTCACGAGAGCTACTGTTAACGACTTGTAGCTAGCTTTATTTTGAGCTGCCCCAGTAGGCTTGCAGCCGGTTTTCGAGAACGCTTTTTGTTAGCCCGGTTTTGCGGGCAATGGCTAGAGCTTCTGCCTGACTAAGGCCATGGGCTTGATTGAGATGCGCCCCCAACCATGCACTAGCGCGGTTGCCGCTAGCGCAATGCAATAGCACCGGTGCTCCGTTCTGCGCCTTTACAGCGGCTTCCACCTCGGCAAATGCGGCACGGTCACGCGCGTCTAACTTCCCGCTGACTGGAATATTGATGTATTTCATGCCAAGGCTCTCGACACTCGGTTTTTCGTCCCAGTTCATCTCTTCCGCTGTGCGCATATTGATAACAGTGGTAACGCCTGCTTCCTGCGCTTGGCGCATACCTTCTTGATTGGGCTGACCGGCAATATACAAATGCTTGATCTGCATCACACTGTCGGCACTTCCCCAAACAAGCGGCCCACTAACATCATCCACAGAAAGCGAATGATGAGCACATGCGCCAACTAAAAAAAGCGCCAGAAGCACGACCATTGATGCTGCGCGCATGCGAAATTTTCGAGCCATTTCCATCAGAACTCCTTTGCGTGAAATAACGGAACTAGAACCTATAGCCAACGTTGAGCTGCCAAACCAGCGGATCAATCTTCACATTGCCAATGGTAATCGTATCACCAAGTGCAGAAGTAAACGTTGCCTCGGTATCGATGTCAATCCATCGCACAGACGCATTGATATGCCATTTATCATCCAACGCGTAGTCCGCCCCCAACATCAAACCAAGCCCCACCGAATTATCCAGATCCAACTCAAGCGGCACCGGCCCTGCAGCGCCGGCCAGCGTACCCGTTAAAGCCTCAAGCTCGCCAGACACTTTGGTGTCGAACATGATGGTGTAATTTAGCCCAGCGCCAATATAGGGCTGGAAGGATGAGGATGAATTTCCCATTGGATAATACACCAGTGACAGCGTGGGCGGCAGGTGGTGGGTTTCGCCCGCGGGTACGCTTAAGCCTGCCTGAAAGCCATCAAGATTGGCGGTTAAGCTATGTTTAAAAGGTGTGGCTGCCAAAAGATCCAGCCCCAAGGTTGGCGAAAACATATAGTTTAGGGTCAGGCCAAGCTGAGGCTCATTTCCTATTTCCACCTCTGTTCCGGCGATAGGCGAAATAGACAGCGCGGGCACCGCAATGCCGCCACTGCTTTCGTTGGGCACAACGCCCACGGCCCCAACTCGCACAAAAATATCACCCGCTTCATAGGCAACAGCATTTACTGCCCATAACATGGTCAGTAAACAAGCCATAAACTTCGTTTTCATTTCTATCTCCCTGGATTTTCTTGCTGTGGCCAACCTCAAGCAGCGACCACTGAATTCAGTATTGCAAAGGCGCTGGTACAATCACTTGATGCAGGTCAATTGGCTTCTCGCTCGATGCATTGCTTCGCTTTCTATTGACTTGAATCAATTCCAGAGGAGAATCATGCCTTGGCCGGGCAATTGGACAGGCGATAGCGAAGCATCATGAAATCATTCGAACAACGCTTTTACATTGAAAACCCTACCTTGGCTGAGGAAATGCGGCGTAACTGCCGCTTGCTGCTTGCATTGCTGGGAGCTGCTTTCGCCTGGCTGGTAAAAGGTACAGCACTGCGTTACAGGCTCAGAAAGCTTCAAAACGGTGAAAAGATTCACCTCGAAGACTGGGCTTAGTAGCATCAGATGGCAAAAGTGAAGAAGAACTTTCCGCCACCAGACTACCCGTTCGAATACCGGAATTCACCGGTGTCTGGAAACGCGATTAATGGTCTGGATGAGCACGACGTCCGCAGGGCCACGCAGATTTTTCATGGATCCGGAGCGCGCGAGCTGGAATGGAGTGCTCTGGAGCAATTCTTTGCCTTGAGTGCGCCATTCAAGGTGTACTGGCTAAACCTGGTAAACCGATGGTTGCTACGAAACGCTGATGGTCGTGTTGCCAAAACTCGGCAGCCAGTTGACGAGCCGGAAAAAATGGCCGCTTCAATCAAAAGCAAGGCGCTGGAGTTCGGCGCGGGCACGGTTGGTATCACGAGAGTCAACGAACAGGCTTTGTATCAAGACTACGATTGCAAATTCGAGAATGCGATTGTTGTGCTGATGCCCATGGACAGTGAAGAAATGTCGCATATTGCTGACGTCAGGTCTGGCGTTGAAACCATGCGAGTGTATATGGAAATCAGTAAAACCGTTATTGCCATTGCCAGACACATTCGCAGTTTAGGCTGGTCAGCCAGAGCCTATGGTGAAAGCGCTGACATTTTACATATTCCGTTAGCGATTAATGCAGGGCTAGGCCAGCTTGGAAAACATGGGTCACTGATTTGCAAAGAATACGGTTCAAACATGCGTATAGCTACAGTGTTGACCAATCTGCCACTAGCGCCAGATAGGCCTGTTGATATTGCTGTTGACGATTTATGCATGGGTTGTAAACGATGTACCATCGACTGCCCACCAGACGCCATTACCGATAGCAAGCAACTGGTACGCGGTGTGGAAAAGTGGTATGTGGATTTTGACAAATGCGTGCCCTACTTTACCCACACGGTAGGTTGTGGAATTTGCATTGAAGTGTGTCCATGGAGCAAGCCGGGCCGCGGCCCTGGCTTGTCTGAGAAACTGTTATCAAAGCGCGCATGATAAACTACGCGCTCATCAAATAGGAGTAAGCACGCAATGGCACAATTACTAGGCATCAATCTTTCGCCTTTTGTTCGAAAGGTTTTGTTATACGTTAATGAAGCGGGCATTGAACTTGAGCATGATGACTCAGTGTTGCCAATGCCAAAAACCGATTTACTATTGTCTGTGAACCCCAGGGGGAAAATTCCGGCCTACCGCGATGATGATGTCAGCCTTGGCGAAAGCAGTGTAATTTGCGCTTACCTGGAGAAAAAACATGGTCCCACTGGTCTGTATCCGGATAATGCTGCGCAATTTGGCATGGCGCTCTGGTATGAGAAGTACATGGAAGAAGAAATCATCGCTGCCATCGGCAAGATATTTTTTAACCGGGTTGTGCAACCCATGATGGGCGGTGAATGTGACGAGAGTGTAGTGGCTGACGGACTGGCAATGTTACCTGCGGTGCTCGAGTTACTTGAAGGGCGATTGCAGGGCAGGGATTATCTTGTTGGCGAGCAATACAGCATTGCCGATGTATCGGTTTTGAGCCCGTTTGCTAACCTGTACATGTCCAAGGAAAGCGTAAACCCTGATACTTATCCAAACGTTGTGCGATACATTCAAAAACTTGAAAAGCGTGATTCAGTCGCAAAAACCCTGGCCATGTGTGGTGTTACGTTTGCCTAAGGTGTCTTTGGCTTAGCCGTTCGCCGTTACCACCCAGGAAGCGGCGTCCATCATCACGCCTTCTGCTGACTCATACGGTTTTACCGCGGCCAACACTCGGTCCAGTATTGTTTTGTGCTCACTGCCTGGTAGCTCTCTCAACGCACCGGCCAGCGGCCCTATTTGGGTTGCAAAACGCATGGCGTCTTCTGCGTCGTCACCCATTTTCATGGACCATCGCAGGTCTTCTATCTGAACATCTCGCCAGCCCGCGTTTTCCAACAACTGCTGTGTACGCTCGGCATCCGCGAACGCGAATGGACCGGGTGCGTGCGGGTCCATTGGCGCAGACTCAGGCAGCAATTCCTTAACCGCCATCATCGGCGCTGATACCCAGGCATTCCGTTGTGGCGGTTGCCAACAAACGAAGCATAAACGGCCGCCGCTGTTGGTGTGTTTCTTTAGATTGGCAAATGCTGCCGTCGGTTCATCAAAGAACATCACGCCGAATCTGGACAGAATTAAATCAAAACTGCTGGTAAAGCTTTGCGTAGACGCATCCGCTTGCACAAACTGCACAAGCTGATCTTCTTCGATACGCGTTCGCGCGTGCGCAAGCATGGGCTCAGAGATATCAACACCTGTCACCGTTACACCAAATCGTGCCAGCGCCAGGCTGGTGTCACCGCAGCCGCAGCCTACATCCAGAGCCACCTCACCACGCTGAGCATTAGCGGTGGCCAACAAGGCCTCACTGACGGGCTGCAGCGTTGCGTCCATGATCTGCTGCTGCGCTACCCACTTTTCGCCGGCCTCGCCATTCCAGAATTCTATTTGTTGCTCATTGTTTTGCACAGCTAACTCCTCTACCCAGTCTGCGCATTGTATACCGGCTTGACCAATGTCATAACCTCGCATACTATGAATCACATAAGGTTGTGTGGTATTGCACTGCTGCACAACCCAAACATAAGCGAAAGAGTCGCAACGGAAAGACATTGAATTCATCATCACGAACTAACGCAGCGCTTGATGCACCGATTTACTCGGTGCTGGTCTCTGTGCTTGTGGTCGTCTTGAGGAAACTTATGCCGTAGCGGGTTGCTAGCAACAAACACCAAACCCCCTTCGGCACAGCCGCAGGGGGTTTTTTTTGGCCTGAAACTCTTGAACAGGATACAGAGAATGAGCAGTACAGCAGACGATTTAGACAGCGAACAGAAAAGATTGACTGGCGCCCAACTGGTCATTGATCTACTGGAAGCCGAGGGTATAAGCACTGTGTTTGGTGTTCCCGGCGGCGCGGTTCTTCCCTTGTACGACGCGTTGGGCGAAAGCACTATCACTCATGTTCTGGCCAGACACGAACAAGGGGCGGGATTTATGGCACAGGGCATGGCCAGAGTTACTGGTAAAGCCCAGGTGTGCTTAGCCAGCTCTGGCCCGGGCGCCAGCAACCTGTTGACTGAGGTTGCAGATGCGAAGATGGATTCCATTCCACTGGTAGCGATTACAGGTCAGGTCTCCCAGCATTTACTGGGCACCGATGCGTTTCAGGAATTGGATACGGTACGCCTGATGGCGCCAATCACCAAGTTCAACTGCATGGCGAGATCGATTGAGGAACTGTACGAGCTCATACCCAAAGCATTTGAGATCGCACAATCGGGCCGGCCAGGACCGGTTTCCATAGATATTCCCAAAGACGTTCAGCTGCAGCAAACGAGTATCTCTCACGCGCAGAAAGCCAGCGCGAAAGATGCCCCGCGAGAGGCAGACAAAAAAACGCTTGATACTGTTCTGGAGAGCCTTCAGCGGGCGCACAAACCTATCATTCTCGCTGGCGCAGGCGTGATTAAAGCCGGCGCATCAGCTGCCTTGAGCAGCAGCGATAGGCTGTGCCTTGGCTGAGCCAGATAAAACCATTGTTCGATCTAACGCGCAGCCTGCAAAGCAAAGGTCCTACTCTGATTGCCTGGCCAATTAGAGAGGAAGAAATGGTTCTGCCCATGGTGCCACCCGGAGCGGCCAATCACGAGATGATCGAAGAGGAATCGTTAACGCAATGAAAAAATGTGATAGTCTTTTGAGAACAAAAACGGTGTCTCACCAATTCAGATAAACACAGGCAAATAACCAAGCGTGCTAAGAATATGGCAGGCTGCTATCAAAGCGCTGTAGGCAACCATAAACAATAACAGACCGTTACCACCCCATACTCTGAACAATGGGTTGCCAAATTTTTGCCGGCTCTTGTGCGCAGCTGCGGCTGGTACCAGCGTACCCCATAGCGTTGCTGACAAACCCGCGTAGCCAATCGCGTATATAAAACCGTTTGGGACTATCAGGCTCGCAAGTGTTGGCGGAACGAATGCGATGGCGGCGGATTTAAAACGACCCGACTTGCTGTCTCCAAAAGCAAATTTATCTGCTACATAATCGAACAAGCCCAAACCGGCGCCTAGAAACGAAGTGATGACGGCAAAGTTTGCAAACACATCAAGCAGGGTCAATACCGTGCCGCTGTCGCTACGATTGCCCATGGCCGCTACCATCGGACCGATATTCCCACCCTCGCCCATCACCAGGCGCAAATCATCTCGGGACAATTGCCCTAGAGTTACTGCCAGCCAAATAAGGTAAACCGCCAGAGCCACCAGAGAACCCCCAACGATGCAACGAATAATAATGGCCGGGTCTTTTCCGTAGTATTTGACCAGGCTTGGAATGTTGCCGTGAAAGCCAAACGCGGTCAGAAACACTGGAAGTGAAGCAAGAGAAAAAACGGCGTAATCCATACCGGTATCAAGCAACAACGAAGATTCAACACCTAAAGAAAGCTGCGAGATAGAGTACGCAAAACTCAACACCATACCGGTAATCAAGATTGTGCTAACACGGCTAACCATGGCCGTACCAAGCCAGACAAGCGAAGCAATCGCCAGGGCGAAGAGTAAGCCAGCAAAAACCGGTGTGATAGTCACTCCCGTCATTTTTTGCATGGTATGCGACACTATAGAACCTCCACCACTGATGAACGCATAGCAAAGAATGTAGAGCACGAAAACCAGCGATAAATTATTGATCGCGTTCCATCGCGGCCCAAGGGTTTCCCCCACGAAAGTATTGAAACTGGAACCCACTGGAAAATTCAGGTTTGTTTCAAGAATCAACAGCCCGGAGTGCAGCATGCAAAACCAGGTTAACAATAGACAAGCTACAGCCCACAGAAAGCCCATTCCTGCAGAGGCGATGGGCAGTGAGAACATACCCGCACCTACGGCCGTACCCGCAATAATCGCTATACCACCTAACGATGACAGGGCATTTCTTTCGGTGTTCATTCTGCTTATTAGTACCAAGGTAGTGGTGTGACGCGCTGCACGGCACGCCAATGCAGTTTGAGGATATACTACCGTGAGAAAGATAACACCCGAGCGTATTTTGACAAGCCCACACAGCAAACACTGGAAGCCTATCGACGACAAAACCGGCTTTGCAATAGACGATAACTTCAAACGGTTTGAACAGAAACTGGACATTTTTTGCCGCAGCCAATGGGACGAAGAAGTCCGCACTGAGAAATCAAATCGATTCTTTCAAGGCTACGCCATGCCTTTCGCAAAAACCCGCACCTCAGATGGTTTCGACCAACGTGACTACGCACTGCGCAATGCCTCGTGGCATGTAACCAACGTGCTGCGTGATCTAAACAAAGAGCACGATCGCAAAGAAGGTTTTTTCGATTACTTTAGCATTCATGAAGACGGTGCAGAACAAGCTTACGAGTTCGACAGCGCAGAACAAGCCACTGCGGAATTACAAAAAGTAGCGACTTTGTGTGGTGCTGATTTGTTTGGTGTCTGCGCGTATGACCAGCGCTGGATGTATGACGGTGTATTTAGCAATGAGACTCACATTAGTAAACCCTCTGGCATTCCGGATGATTTACCACATGTCGTCGTGACAGGGGAAGCGATGGATGAGGGCTTGACCAAAACAGTGCCCTCAGCGCTCTCGGGCGCAGCCACCGGCATGGGTTACTCGAATGATTCCGTCACCTTACTAACGCTGGCTCAATATATTAGAAACCTGGGCTATCGCGCCTATGCCACCATGAACGATTCTGCACTGGCAATACCACTTGCAGCGCAAGCTGGCTTGGGAGAAGTGGGTAGACACAGCCTTTTAATTACCGAAGAGTTTGGACCAAGGTTGCGTTTGGGAAAAATCTTTACGGATATGCCCCTGGTGAATAACGAACCAAATAACTGGGGCGTTAAACAGTTTTGTGAGATTTGTGATCGTTGTGCAAAAGCATGCCCACCGAAAGCCTTGCCGTTCGAGCCGCCGTCTGACAAGGTTTACAACAAGTCGAATATTATTGGTATCAGCAAATGGAGTACTGATGCTGAAAAGTGCTTCACGTTTTGGGCCAATCAGAATTCCGACTGCTCCATTTGCATCAGGGTTTGCCCGTTTAATAGAGACTACTCGCGGTGGTACAACCGATTGTGGCGCCGGCTGGCCAGTGGTTCTCTGCGCGCACTTGCCTTGTGGCTTGACGATCGCTTTGTGAATCGAAGCAGGGCACGATCCAGTAGCTGGTGGACCAGCACTCGTTAATGCAGATCATCCCAAGGTTCCGTATACTGCCGCTTGAGGAGAAACAAAATGCCAGAAAAACACACGATGACGCAACTGATTGGCAACACGCCGCTGGTGTATTTGCGTCAGGTCTCGGAAGAAACCGGCTGCAATATCTATGGTAAAGCCGAGTTTTTAAATCCTGGTGGTTCCGTTAAAGACCGCACGGCATTGGGCATCATTCAAGCGGCTGAAGAAAGTGGTGAATTGCGACCGGGTGGCGTCATTGTGGAAGGTACTGCTGGCAACACCGGTATTGGTCTGACCATATTGGCAAATGCCATGGGCTACCAAAGTGTGGTGGTAATGCCACAGTCGCAGAGTGAGGAAAAAATTGAGCGCCTGGACATTCTTGGCGCCGAACTTATTTTGGTAGCTGACCACGAATACAGCAGCCCCAACCACTATATTCACATGGCCGAGCAAATCGCCAATGGGCGAAAGAAAAGCGAAGCAAACGGCGCTATTTGGGCAAGACAGTTCGATAATCCAGCTAACCGAGCCATTCACCGCAATACAACCGGGCCAGAGATCTGGGAACAGACTGACGGCACAGTAGATGGCTTTGTCTGTGCGGTGGGAACCGGCGGTACGCTGGCCGGTGTGGCGGACGCACTTAGGCAACGTAATGCAGATGTTAAAATTGCAATTGCTGATCCAGCCGGATCAGCCTTGTACAACTACTTCAGTAACAACTCTTTAGAGAAAAGCCCAGGGCGGTCAATTACCGAAGGCATTGGCGTGAGTTTTCTCCCAGGCAACATCAGCGATACAACGCTTGATATGGCCTACCGCATTGAAGACGAAGATGCGTTACCAATACTGTTCGATTTATTACTGAATGAAGGTCTGTTACTCGGAGGCTCAGCGGGCATAAATATTGCCGGAGCCGTTGAGATGGCCAAAGAAATGGGGCCAGGTCATACTATTGTCACCATACTCTGTGATGGTGGCGAGCGTTACAAAAGCAAATTGTTCAATCCGAATTTTCTGTACAAGAATAAATTGCCAGTGCCCGACTCAACGATTGGTAGGTTAACGAGCTAGAGGGAACAGGCTACACGCATTCCTTCTTCGGTGGCTTTTCGCACCAAGCCCAGTCCGGTGCAGTCGCCAATGGCATAAAGCTCGGGTGCAAGGTCTTGCAGCTCGTTATATAAATCGGTGTTGGCAACTGGTTCCCCAGCAATGATAACCGAACCTGCTTTTATCTGCCGATTGCTACCTCCCTGTGTTCTGTAACTGACTGAATCCGCACCAATGGATTCGCAGTGTACCTCGGTGTTGATACGCACACCCAATCTGTCCAGCCTGTCCATATGTTCGGCGCGGCGCTTAGGACCTATTTCCAGTGCAATTCGTTTGCCGCTTTCTAGAATGCTAAGCCGTCTGCCACGCTTTGCCAGAAATTCTGCCAACTCTATGGCGGCCAGGTCGGCACCTACAATCACTACGTCTTTTGCTATTGGCAGATACCAACGGGAAACCTTGCGAAGCAAGCCGGGCGATAGTTTAGGAGCAGCGATGGCAGAGATTTTAGCTGCCATACTTCGCAAGCCACCTGGCAGCATACGAAAATCCGTAGACTGCGCCCTTCCCTCAACAATTCGCCGCATTTGTCCGCCGCTAAACACATGCGCCTGCTCACTGCCGGGAATATGTGGTGTGAACATACCTGCCCCGGTGGCGACAATGATGCTTTCAAACTGGCCACTGCGAATATAGGCTTCATCCGCCGTAACACCCAGTTGTACTTCTATATCGGCGCTGCGCACCTGCTCCATCAACCAGAGCAGAAAAGCTTCGTTGTCAGAATGTACCGTGGATGCAAGCAATAGCGAACCGCCCAATCGCTGCTGCCTGTCAACCAGCGTTACCTTGTGACCGCGTAGTGCGGCAACCCGAGCTGCCTCCATTCCTGCAGGACCTGCACCTATAACAAGCACGCGCTTGAATTTTGCCGCGGTAGTTATCGCCAATTCGTTCTCGCGCCCGGTGAGCGCATTCACTGCACAATATAAATTAAGCGATTCCATCATGCTGTCGATGCAATTTTCGCAGGAGATGCAGCGGCGAATCTGCCTGGTATTTCCAGACCTGGCTTTGTTTGGCCAATCAGGGTCAGCGAGAAACGGTCGCGCCATTGCTACCATGTCAGACTGACCATCTGCAATAATTTGCTCAGCCATGGCTGGCGTATGAATTCGACCCACTACCATGACCGGAACGTCTACCGCCTGGCGAATTGCCGATGCAGCGGTGAGGTTGGGTGCGTCTCCGTAGTCGCTGCCCATCACCATTTGACTGACCAGGCCATCGGTAGTACCTCCGCTAACTCTAAACGCGTCTGCCCCAGCGGCTACCAACAACTCTGCCAGCCGCTGGCTTTCGTTGATTTCCCTTCCACCTGGCGAGCGTTCATAACCTGACAAACTAACCGTCACCGGAAAGTTATCACCCACTCTTGTTTTAATGGCTTCCAGCGTTTCCAGCAGCAGGCGAGCTCTTCCACCCAGTTTTTTACCACCGTACTCATCGTTACGGGCGTTACGTAATGGAGAAAGGAATGAACCCAACAACATATAGCAATGCGCTGCGTGCAACTCAACACCGTCGTATCCAGCCGCTTTCGCTCGCATCGCACCGTCAACATATTGTTGAATAACGGCGGGTATCTCTTCGATGGCAAGCGGTCTGCAAGACTGGTGTGCTGCCGGGTTTACATTAACACTGGGTCCAATTCCGGGCTTATCCTCATAAAATGGAGCCATAGACTCAGGCCCCGGGTGCGTTAGCTGCGGCTGTACTTTGGCTCCATGACTGTGGATCATGTCAGTGATTCTGGCGTGCTGTTCGATAAACCTGTCTTCAGACAAGCTAAGTGAATTGGGCTGATAACGATGGTCAAGTGCGACTGAGCAAACCTCCATGGTAATCAAGCCAACACCGCCTTTGGCGCGGGCTTCAAGATACGCCATCAACCGTGGCGTAGGTTCCTGATCAGATGAACCGTAATTGCTCGTCATAGGAGACATAACAATTCGGTTGGGCAGATGCAGGCTGCCAATGTTTATCGGTGAGAAAAGTGACGGGTAGTCGCTAGACGTCATTGTTGTCAAATCACTAGGTGTTAAGCGTGTTTGGCAATTTCAACAAACTGGTTGGTTTCAACCGTATTGACCAGTGAAATCCAGTATTTCATAGCGTGTGAACCTGTAGATGGCTTCGATTACAGCAAACGATACACGCAATTCTGTCGGCGGTCTGCTATGCGACCAGACAGCTGTATTTAATATTTTTCATGCAAAGCTTATGATCACTAACTGACATACCGCAGTTATCAAGACCAAGCCGGTGCAATCATTCGACGCTTGCCATCGTGAGTCTTCGCAATGCCTGGCTCATCCAATTGCTCACGGTCCCATAATTCGCAGGTTACCTGCTTGTGTTTCTGATCCAGACCTTCGCAGTAATTGCTGTAACGACACAGCATAATTTCCTTACCACGGCCAGTGCGTACTTTTTCAAACCAATCAGGGTCTGCAAGTGCCTGGCGCGCGAACCCGACTATGTCCGCCTTGTCGTCTTGCAATAATTGTTCTGCTTGACGATAAGTATGAATACCACCAGCTACAATCATTTTGGTGTCGAAGCCACGGTCTCGCACATGTTGTCGAATACCGGCAACCGGTTCTACGTTGCGTCCAAACGGACCTTGTTCGTCAGAAATGTAACCAGGCATGCATTCGTAGCCACTTCTACCCGTGTAGGGGTAAGCTGCCCAGCCAACCTTCGGCTGCTTGGCATCATCAAACTTACCGCCACGAGATAACGACAGGAAGTCCATTCCGGCACGCGCAAATTGCTCCGCGAAATAACTCGCGGTACTAACGTCGTTACCTTGTTCAATAATTTCGTCAGCGAGAAAACGACAACCCACTGCAAAACTGTCGGAAGTTTGTGCCCGGCACGCCTCATACACTTCCAGTGGAAGACGTATGCGGTTTTCTTTCGCACCGCCGTAGCCATCAGAACGAGTGTTGGTGGCAGATAAGAACGAGGCCATTGTGTAGGCGTGTGCGTAATGAAGCTCAACGCCGTCAAAGCCGGCTTCTTCAGCACGACGCGATGCGTGCGCAAAAAGGTTTGGTAGAGTTCTTGGTAGGTTGGCAATCTCTTCAATGTTTGTGTCGGTTACGCGTTCGCGATAACCGTGCGAGTAATCCTCAAATTCTTTCACGCTTAACACAGACGACAATTGTTCGACGTCCAGCTCTAACAACGTATTCCTAAGCTCATTCTCGCTTGTCTCATTCGACAAATTCAACGCCGCACGATGATCATCCGTAATAGCCAAAAAACGTTGCAGGAATTTCTGCGGATCGGGGCGGCGGCGAATACTGAGGAAATCAATAATCTGTATCAATAGTCGTGTTTGACCTTCACTGGCTTCACACACGGTATCTGCAAGCCTGCGTAAACCTGGGATGTAACGATCATCGCCTATACGCAATAAGGGACCGCTGGGAATATCGCGAATACCGGTAGCTTCTACCACCAATACGCCAGGTTTCCCTTTCGCGAAGCGCTCATACCATTGAAGAACGTCTTCGGTAACTTCGCCTTGCTCGTTTGAGCGCCATGGCACCATAGCAGGCACCCAGGTTCGCTGCTGCAACTGTAATCGACCTACTTTGAGAGGCGTAAACAAGGTACTGCTGGCCGCTTCCTCGGCACTGGGCCATGGATCATCCAGCGCCGTGTACTTGATGCGCTCTGCTGGTTTCCACATAGATTACCCCTGAACCGGCCCCTGGAAATAATTATTTTAAGCTTAAAACATTTTTCCGGCAAGCGGGTTTATGTGTCTGCGGCACTAGCGGCGAGCGGAACCCGCATTTTCAGTGCGAATACGCTGATCAGTGCGATCAACATAGCGATACCCAAGGCCAGAAATACACCCTGATAGCTGGCATTTTGATCGAAATGTCGACCAGCCAACCAGGGAGCAATAAGAGCAGGCGGCATCATCATGGCCATATGCAGGCCACTAATACGACCCAGGGTATGCTCTTCAAAAAACACGCTGTTCATATACGGCATTAGTGGTATGAACGCACCATGGCCAAAACCCAGCATCGCCGTTGCCAATGTCATCATGGCCAGCGATTCAAAATTCAATAACACTACCCAAGCCAGTAACAGCTCTGCACACAGAACCAGAGCCACTGTTTTTACATGGGAACGAATTCGGTCAGACAAATACGCCAGACTGGTTTTACCACACAATCCGGCAGCGCCGCTGGCGGCCATCAGTAAGGCCGCTTGCGAATTATCCAGGCCTACGTTTAGAAAATGGGGCACCAGAATCAGTGCAAACAAAGACATAATCGACATCAGCAGAGCGGTTATTACACCCATCGCCCAGAAATTAACGTCGTTTACGAAGCGCGTATTACTCGCTTGCTCGCGAGCCACCTCATTGCGTGCGGTCAATTCACTTCTGTTCGGTTCGCGAACCAAAAACAGTACGCTGCCTCCAACACCGATTACAACAATGCCAGCCAAAACCATTAAGCTCATCTGCCAATGCATTCTGTTCAACAAGGCGGCCACCAGCAGCGGTAGCAATATGGAAGCAAAACTCACACCCATCGCCGCTATGGCAAGCGCTCTGGCCCTGTTCGTTTGGTAACCGCGAATCAACAGTAAATTACAGACCACCGGTCCATACAATATGACGCCCACAGAAAACAACAGAAATGCAGTGATCAATAGAGAAAAACTGTCAACCAATGCAGCCGAGATCAAGCCAAGCGTGGCTATGCAGGCGCCCGCGAGAATAACCGGGCGCAGTGCAGCCCCGTCTATGAAGCGACCTAGACCTGGCGACAGCACCCCACTTAGCAGAAGCAATATTGCCAACCCAAGGTTCATTGTTGCGATGCTAACGTTGAACTGCTGAGACACAGGAGTGATGTAAAACCCGTACACACTTATCAAGCCCATTCCCAAAGCCTGAAACACCATAGCGGCCATGGCCGTAGACCATAGCTTCATTAGCTTATCGTTATTTTGTTCAGGTGTTGCAGGCATCTGGCCTCATAATACATCAGTACGATTAAGACCGTGCCCAAGGTGGACTGGCTCTAATGAAACGCCTGATTGTGATACCATCCGCTTCCGCATTTAAGGAGCTGATTTGATGTCTGACTATGAAACCCTGCTGGTTGAACAACAAGGTGCAGTAACTATTATTCGCCTTAATCGACCCAAAGCGCTGAATGCCTTAAACAATCAGGTACTGCAGGATTTAATTGCTGCTTTCGCGGCCTATGACTCTGATGATTCGCAATGCTGCGCTATTCTGACCGGCAATGAAAAAGCCTTTGCCGCCGGCGCAGACATTAAGGAAATGGCCGAGCAGAGTTTTGCTGACATGTATGGCGACAACTACTTCGCAGGCTACGATCAGGTGACCGCAACGCGCAAGCCCTGGATTGCGGCGGTGTCAGGATATGCACTGGGTGGCGGCTGCGAGTTGGCCATGATGGCAGATTTCATTATCGCCAGTGATACAGCCAAATTTGGCCAGCCGGAAATCAAATTGGCGGTAACACCAGGAATGGGCGGTTCGCAACGCATGACACGCGCTGTTGGTAAAGCGAAGTCCATGGAAATGTGCCTGACCGGGCGTATGATGGATGCAGAAGAAGCGGAACGCTCTGGCCTGGTGGCCCGCGTGGTACCGGCCGATGAGTTGATGGCTGAAACCATGAAAACCGCCGAAACAATTGCTGGCATGGCGCCACTCGCCGCGAAAGCGACCAAGGAAATGGTCAACGAATCCTATGAGAGCACCCTTAAGCAAGGTGTTCTTTTTGAACGTAGATTGTTCCACGGTCTGTTTGGCACTGAAGATCAAAAAGAAGGCATGGCTGCGTTTATTGAAAAGCGACCGGGCGTTTGGCGTGGAAAGTAAGCTAGCGGGGAACCTCTGACCACGAACTGGCGCCTCGGGTTTGGCTGTGCCCTGGTCACAGCCGTTTTCTGGGGCCTGCTGCCGTTTGCGCTGAAAGAGTTGCTGGCACATCTTGATGCTATCACTATCACCTGGTTTCGTTTCAGTGCAGCTGCTCTCATCGCCGCACTGTGGTATGGCCGCCGCAGTGTGGGAGCAATAAAACGCCTACTGTCGCCTTCCAATCTACCCCTAACTTTCCTAACTGTTGCCGCCCTGCTGATAAATTATGTACTGTTTGTTTACGGGCTGAGTTTTATCACGGCACCTGCCGCAGAGATAATTATCAATACCTCGCCGCTGTTGTTATTGCTTGGAAGCATCCTGTTTTTTAAAGAGGCTTTTTCTCCCAGGCAATGGTTTGGCGTGTTGTTATTTTCCGTAGGTATGTTGTTGTTCTTTCATCATCGCCTGCGAGATTTGGTGAGCACAGAGCCCGACTATATTTTCGGCCTTGCGATTGTATTCCTGGCCGGTGTGCTATGGGCCTGCTACGGAATGGGTCAAAAGGTGATTCTGCGTAAAGAAAAAGCCAACGACCTGCTGTTGTTAATCTATATCGCCGGCAGCCTTGTCTATCTTCCGTTCACATCACCATTAGGCATTGTAGAATTCGATGGCTTGCTTTGGGCCATTTTGCTATTTGCGTCACTAAATACAATAATCGCCTATGGCAGCTTTGGCATTGCCATGTCGAACTGGGATGCTTCTCGCGTTAGTGCGGTGATAACCATTGCGCCATTAATTACCTTGAGTTTCGGCTGGTTCATGAACACAGTATGGCCTGGTAGCGTGCACGTAGAGCCTCTGGACGCATTGAATTGGCTGGGCGGCTTGTTGGTGGTTGTAGGCTCAACCATTGCGGCTTTGTCCGGAGGTGGCAAGCGAGCGAACGAAACGCAAAGCGCTTAGCAAAGTATGATGCAAATCCAGGAATAGCTCAGTGAAAGAGATAGCAAGAACAAAACGCCTTGTATTAAGGGAAGCCTCACTGGATGACGCCGAGTTTGTGCTTGAATTAATCAACGATCCCGGCTGGCTAAAATACATATCGCAGCACTCAATAGACACTCTGGAAAAGGCGAAAGAGTACATAGAGGAGCGATTGCTCAGTGCCTACAATCAACACGGCTATGGTCTCTGGTTAATGCAACGCGCAAGCGATAGTGTGATGATCGGAATGTGTGGTTTAGTCAGGCGTGAATCTTTACCTGGCCCCGATTTGGGCTTCGCTCTGGTGCAACAATACAGCGGCCTGGGCTATGCACAAGAAGCCAGCGAAGCAGCCATACAATACGCCATTAAACATTCCATAGACTCTACATTGCTGGCAATTACACTGCCAGAGAACCAGCCGTCTATCAACTTATTGGAGCGTCTGGGCTTTTCATATGATGCTGACTTTATTGCACAAGACACTGAAGAGCGTTTGTTGAGGTATGCTTTGGATATTACGGAAATCAAGTTGTAAACCCGCAGAGTAAGATTATGCAAACTCTTTATCTAAGCCATCCCGATTGCGAATTGCACAGCATGGGCGAAAGACACCCGGAAAGTCCCAAGCGTTTGCAATCGTTAAATGCTGCCGTTAGCGCAGCAAGTTGGGATACGCCGCTGCTGATGGAGCAAGCGCCATTGCTTAATGTAGCAAACCTGGCCAGCGCCCATCCACAGCATTACATTGACGCTATTGTTGAGCAATCACCGAGTGAAGGTACGATTGCCTTAGACGCAGACACCATCATGAACCCGCACAGTCTGAATGCCGCTTTGTTGGCAGCGGGAGCAGGGGTTAATGCGACAGCAAGAATTATTAATGGCGAAGTACGCAACGCTTTCTGTGCGGTGCGCCCACCCGGGCACCATGCAGAATCAGCCATTGCCATGGGCTTTTGCATTTTCAATTCAGTGGCACTTGCCGCCGAACAGGCACTGGCCATTGGTTTGAAGCGTGTTGCGATTCTGGATTTTGATGTGCACCACGGCAATGGCACGGTAGAAATTTTTCAGGACCGCCCCGAAGTATTGGTGTGCTCGTCTTTCCAATGGCCGTTTTATCCGGGTCGCTTCGATCAGCTTGACCGACCTAATATCATATTATCGCCACTGAAAGAAGGTGATGGTTCAAGCGAATTTCGAGCAGTAGTAAACCGCGACTGGGGCAATGCCATTAAAAGTCATCAACCAGAAATGATTTTCGTATCGGCGGGTTTTGATGCGCATGCCGCGGACCCGTTGGCCGGCCTTAATCTTCACGAGCAAGACTACCAATGGGTGGGCGAGCAGATTGTTGACTGGGCCGCACAATATTCCGAGCGGCGCGTTATGGCTATTCTCGAGGGCGGTTACAACCTGGACGCACTGGCGCTGTCAGGTGTGCGTTTTATTACCGCGCTTAATCAGCAAGGGTAAATTCGCCATTTCGCAGTGCTGCAAAGTATGCTTTGGTTTCGCGAATGACTACCGGGCTTAGCAATACGCAGGCAATCAGGTTTGGAATAACCATAATGCCTAGCGTCAGATCCGAGAAATTGATGACTACGTCCAGGCTTACCACACAGCCGACAAACGTTGATGCTATGTATAGCCACATATAGGGTCTGATCATCTTATGGTTCAAGTAGTGGCATGCCACTTCGCCGTAGTAGTTACCGGCAAGAATGGTTGAGTAAGCAAAAAACAGCGCTGCGATTGGAATGAATACGGTGCCAAAAAACCCAAAAAACTTAGCGAATGCAGCCGAAGACAACACGATGCCATTGGCCGTACTAACCAGTTCAATACGGTCCAGGGCAAGTTCTGTATTGGCATCATGTGAAGATTGAATACTCAAGGCAGCCAAGCCACCAAGTGCAGCTAACTGCGCTTCAATTTCCGAGTCTGGTTTCAACACCCATGAAACCCAATGCCCCGCAATTTGCCGCCCCTCTACAATCCAATCCGACGCTGTGCGATCGCCAACGAGTATAGCTAGCGACTCAAATTCTCCACTGGAGTCAAACAAGCGAATTTGCAAGGAATCTGCATTGCCAAGTGTTGAAACTCGAATGGCATCGATACTTTCCGCAGACGCCAAAGCGGAGAGCGCAAGCACAGGTGAGCGAGCCTGCGTTGTATCCCCCGACGGCGTGTACTTCAGCACTTGCTGCCCATCCGTAAACTGCTGCAGGCGGCCGCTATCCAGCGCCACCTCAGCGTTACTGATAGTCCAGCCGTTGCTTAGCGCAGGAGTAGCGCCTGCTTCAAAGCCAATCGACTCACCAGTATTGTTTTGGTAAGACTCGGTGCCGTAATACCCGCTGAGTAAAATAACAAACGCTGTGGCCGCACACACAACGATGGTATCGATAAACGGCCCCAGGCTGGCGGCTATGCCCTGCCTGACAGGATGGCGCGTTTTTGCCGCAGCGTGCGCAATCGCCGCACTCCCAGTACCAGCCTCATTGGAAAAAACAGCGCGTCGAATACCTATCAATATGGCCGTTCCCATGGCGCCACCACCGGCCGATTCAAAATTGAATGCCTCAGTGACAATAAGCACCAACACATCGGGTATAAGCTCAGCGTGCATAACGCATATAACCAGCACGGTTGCCACATAGATAACGCACATGGTCGGTACCAGCTTCGCGGTAACTGCGGCAATCCGTTTGATACCGCCTACCAGTACAAGGGTGACAAAAAAGCACAAGGTAATACCGGTTACCCAAGTGGGAACGTTCAGCTGATCTTGCAAAGTAGCCGCGGCTTGGTTGGACTGAAACATATTCCACGCGCCGAAAATTGCAACGGCTGTACACCCTGCATAAAAAATGGCGACCGGCCGCCACTTTTCCCCAAGTCCTTTGGTGATGTAAGCCATAGGCCCACCACCCAGCTCGCCTTTTAAGCCAACCGGCTCTCTGTACATACTGCCCAAAGTGCCCTCGGCATATTTAAGCGCCATGCCAAGAAAAGCCATAACCCACATCCAGAATATGGCTCCAGGACCACCCAATTTTATGGCTACCGCCACCCCGGCAATGTTGCCAATCCCTGTGGTAGAAGATAACGCCGTTGCCAAGGCCTGAAAGGTGCTGATGCCTTGACCACCGTCATCATCATCGTATTTGCCTCTTAACAAGGCGATGGCATGTGGGAAGCTGCGTAGTTGTACAAAGCCTAGCCGCAGGGTGAAGTACAAGCCTACGCCAATACACAATGCAAGAACGATGTAAGACCAGACAAAGTTGGACATGGTCAGAAATAGAGTATTTAAGTCATCCAGCATTATTATTTTTCGCTCGAACTGTTTATTGAAACTTAATCTACGGTGTACCCACTATCGAAACTAATGACCTGCCCCGTCATTAAATCGCTAGCTCGGCGCCCGGTCCAGCCAGTTTACCGCGTACTCGACAGGCTGATGAGCTTGTTTAAAACGTTTTAAGTTATTTTTTCAGGAAACGATTCTCAACATACCACACAAGACAGTTATAGTAGCTGTCAGCTTTTAGTCAGAAATGCATTGATGGACATATTTTCCGTAACCATTGGCGTCAGCGTTCTTCTGTTCGTCATTATCGGTGGCTACAGTGGCCGCAGCGTCAAACGCATGGATGACTACTTCGTTGCCGGGCGCAAAGCGCCTACGCTACTGATTTTGGGTACATTGGTTGCGAGTGTGATGAGCACTTCCATCTTTATGGGTGAGGCTGCATTCACGTACGACGGCCAGTTTGGTGCCTATATGCTGTTTCCGGGTATTGCCGTGACCGGCTACATGCTGGGCGCCGTGTTCTTTGGTGTTTATCTGCGCCGTAGTTGCGCACCCACGGTGGCCGATTACTTTGGAACCCGCTTCCAAAGCCGACGCCTGCAGCAGTTTGCGGGCTTCACTATTATTCTTGGCCTGGGCGGTTACTTATTAATCGTCACACAAGGCGCTTCCCTGCTGCTTTCCGATATCACCGGCCTGTCCTTCGGAACCAGCCTGATGGTTGCTTGGCTAAGCTACACGGTATTTACCATGTATGCCGGTTCCAAAGGTGTGATCATTACTGACACACTGATGTTCCTGCTGTTCATGGGTGCGACCCTGGTGTTTGTTGCCTACATTGTTGATGGCTTTGGTGGTTTCAAAGCATCGGTTGCTGATTTGGCATTGATCAAAGAAAAACAAGGCATTGCCTCCTGGACCGGAATCATTGGTGAGGGCACCGGGTGGCCAACGGCACTGGATTACGTTATCTGGGCGGTGGTGATCGATATTGCCTGGGCACTGGTGTACGCGGTTGGACCCTGGCAGGCCAGCCGGCATTTGATGGCTAAAAATGAGCACGTAGTTTTACGTGCCGCCATTCTGGCGTGCTTTTGCGTGATCGTTTTGCAGATGCTGGTATACGGCATGGGTGGCCTGATGAACCTGGCCAAGATAGACATTGACCCCTCAGAAACTGTATTGATCTGGGCAGCCCAATCGCTGGTTCCCGAATTTCTGGGTGCTTTGTTAGTGGCCGGAATCATCGCCGCTGCCTTGTCGTCTGCCTCTACATTTTTGTCTCTGGTGGGTTTCAGCATCAGCAACGACATGGGCAGCAAACCGCTCTCGCTAACCGTCAATACAACACGAAAAATCATGCTGATCACCAGCGTGATCGTATTGGTTTGCTGCTATTTCTTCCCGCCGAATATTTTTTGGTTCATGTTGTTTATCGGAACCGTATTCGCATCCAGCTGGGGTCCGGTTGGATTGATGAGCATCTGGAGCAAACGCATTACAAAAGACGCCGCGCTGTGGGGCATGGCGTCAGGCTTTTTTATGAACGTAGTCCCTGCGACTATCGACTATCTTGGCATTTACAATATGCCAGAGTATTACCCGCCGGTGATAGGCACAGTTGTGAGTTTTATTGTGATTTTCGCAGTGTCGGCCAAGGGCAAAGTAACACGCGGCGAAAAGCTGTATCGCTTGCGTTTGCACCAAGCATCCGCCACCGATCTGGATGTAAACGAGACCAGAAAAACCCTACTCGCCCCCGCGGGCCTGATTCTATACGGGTGCACAATGCCCTGGGTAATGTTGACGTACTACGTTAAGCCCTACCAAATGTCGACCGGGCAATTACTCGCAGATGGGTCCATCAATTGGAATACCGGCGAAGCACTGATTACTCTGACGTTCTTTATGCTGCACGTGCCGCTTGCGCTTATTGTGATGAAAGTCATTCGGGATCGGTACGATCCAAATAGCAAAAGCAATCAGAATAGCTTACGCAGAGCGGCGTTAAGCACCAAGCCACAAGACTCAGTCGGTACCTAGGGCAAGCGCGCCCGGACGACGCGGGTCCGCTGCACCATACAAATACCCATCACGACGCATGATTGACTGAGTGCTTCCCATGGTTTGTTGTGGCTCAATGATATGCCCCATGCCCTGCAATATCTTAAGCGTGTCGGCGCCAATACCTGGCTCTACACCCAAGGATGGGGTACGCCACTGTTGATGTATGCGCGGCCGGTGACTGGCTTCCGCAATATTCATACCATAGTCAATCGTATTGATAAGAATCTGCAAAACCACGTTGTGGATTCGACTGCCCCCTGGCGTCCCTGTTACCAACAGCAACTCACCGTTTTCATCAAACACCAGGGTAGGTGTCATCGTTGAGAGCATGCGTTTACCCGCTCGCATTCCATTTGCATGCTCCGGTGTTCGGTGTGAGAAATTTCGAAGCTGATTGTCCAGCAATATACCGGTACCGGGAACAACTGCAGCGGACCCGAAAGAGTAACCCAGAGTGTACGTTGTAGAAACTGCATTTCCTTCAGCGTCAACCACCGAGTAATGCGTCGTTTCTCTACTCTCATATTGTTGCGCATTTTCCGGGTCGGTTTTTTTGGTTGCCCTCGCCTTACTGAGATCAATGCGCCCAGCTAACACTTTTGCTATTTCTTCGCTCAAAAAACCTTCTACAGGCACATCAATGAAATCAGGATCACCAATGCCAAAGCGCCTGTTAGCGGCCACCTGCTTCATGGTTTCTGCAACAATATGCAGGCTCATTGCACTACCGGCAGGGTATTGAGATAAATCGAAGTTCTGCAACACGTTGAGCATCTGCAGTAGCGCAAGTCCACCAACGCTGCTGGGAGGCATCGTGGTAATCGTATGGTTACGGTAGCGCGTTTGTAGCACCGTTCTTTCTTTCACACGGTAGTTTTTTAAATCAGCGAGCGACACTTTGCCGCCGGTAGCCTGCATGTAATCAGACACTTTGCGCGCGATCTCGCCTTCGTAGAAAGCAACTGCGCCCTGGGCAGCAATAGCGGCAATAGAATGTGCCAGATCCGTTTGTACCAATGTTTCCCCGGCTACATACGCTGTCTTATTGGCTTTTGCATACGCCGCCATACTTGCAGGATATGCACCCATCACTGGAAGCGCTTCTCTTAGCGCATATTCAAGGTCTTGCGTTACTTCGATCCCGTCGGCTGCAAGCACACGCGCGGGCTCTAGCAATTCTGCCCAAGGCTTGGAGCCGAACTTCTCCCATGCATGATGCAGACCAGCAACGGTACCGGGAACACCCGCGGCTCTTGGTCCATAGGTCAAGGCGTGCCAGTCGATGTCTCCTTGCCCGTTCTGATAGTCCGCCAGCATCGCCTTTGCCGGTGCGGCAGATCGAAAATCCAATGCAGTCGGTTCATCCGCCCCGTTCATATGCAGCAACATAAATCCGCTGCCGCCTAAATTGCCTGCTCTGGGCAAAGTTACGGCCAGTGCGAAGCCAACGCCAACGGCGGCGTCTACTGCATTGCCACCATCTGCAAGAATTTGCTGCCCTACGTATGTTGCCAACTCGTTTTGGCTGACGACCATTCCACCTCTGGCAATAACCGGATGATGCACTGAGTCGTAGCGTAATACGGCACCCGAAGACTGTTTCGTGGCAGATGCATTTCCAGCGCCCGAATATTGGCCACCGGTACTGCATGCAGTCAACAACAAACTTATGCAAAATAGGCAAGCCACAAACCTGCCCATAATGGCAGTATTGAGAGGACTCATTGATTCACACCTGCCACGCCTGCGCCCGGTCTTCGTGGGTCAGCGGACCCATAGTAGGCCCCATCATGCCACATAATGGATTGTAAGCTTCCCATCGTACCGCTAGGCTTCAGCGAATAACCCAACTCGCGCAATAATTGCTGTGCATCGGGGTTAACCGAAGACTCAAACTCTATCTCATCAGGAAACCATTGATGATGAACTCTTGCCGTGTGGGTGGCGCTGGCTATATTCATCTTGTGATCAATCACATTCACAATTTGCTGAAGCACAGTACTGATAATTCGGCTGCCGCCTGGGCTGCCGGTGACTAACCACGGTTTGCCCTCTTTCAAGACAATGGTTGGAGTCATTGCGCTGAGAGGCCGTTTTCCTGGCTCAATACTATTGGCAGTACCCCCCAACAATCCAAACGCATAGGCAACACCGGCCTTGGCGCTGAAGTCTGCCATTTCATTGTTCAACAAAAATCCCGAGCCAGGAACAACGATTCCCGAGCCGAAAGAAAAGTTCAGGGTGTAAGTGTTGCTGACCGCATTCCCGTGCTTATCCATCACTGAAAAGTGCGTGGTATCCACACTCTCATATGGCGCTGGGTCACCTGGTGATAGTTCAACAGAAGGAATGACCTTGTGTGGGTGTATCTGTGAGGCCAACTGTTTTGCGTACTGTTTGCTGGTAAGCCAACTCATTGGCACTGAGTAATAATCCGGATCACCCAGGTGTTTACTTCTATCAGCATAAGCGCGCTTCATAGTCGCGGCCAGCACATGCAGATAACTGGCAGAGTTGGAACCCATTTCTGAAATCGGAAACTGCTCCAGCACATTGAGCATTTGTATTACGTGAACGCCACCGGAGCTGGGCGGTGGCATAGACACGATGTCGTAGCCACGATAACTACCGCGCACCGGCTCGCGCTCTACAGGGCGATAGACGCTAAGGTCTTCCAGCGTGATCAAACCATTATTGCGCTGCATTTCCGCAACAATATTCTTCGCGATCTCACCTTGATAGAAAGCGCTTTGACCTTCACGTGCAATCAAAGACAAGGAATCGGCCAATTCGGCCTGCTTAAATAACTGCCCCTGAGGAATGACAGAACCGTCCGGGTTAAAGAAAGTCTTTTTCGCATGAGCCTGCCGTTGCAACATCTCTACACGAGTAGCAATCGCCGAGGCCGTGTCATAATCCATCACAAAGCCGTCTCTGGCCAGTGCTATGGCGGGTGCCATTACTGTGGCTAACGGCATAGTGCCGTATTTTTCAAGTGCCAGCGTAAGCCCCGCTACTGTTCCGGGAACCGCAACCGAACTGTGTCCCTGCCGGTGAGCAGTATCATCTACGTCACCGTTGGAGTTGAGGTATACATCGGTGTGCGCTGCACTTGGCGCGGTTTCACGATAATCAATGCTGATCGTTTTGCCCGTTTCAGCCAGGTGCACGAGCATAAAGCCGCCACCACCTATATTGCCTGCACGAGGTAATACCACAGCTAATGCGAAACCCACCGCAACTGCGGCATCTACGGCGTTGCCCCCCTGGCGAAGAATATCCGCGCCTACCTGACTGGCAGTGTCACGCTGGCTAACCACCATGCCATCCGCGGCATGGATAGGCCGATGTATGCTGTCGTAGCGGATGATGCTATGAAAAGTGCTCTTTGAGAGTACCTCAGCGGCTGTGTTTGCCGTGGCTAGCAGCAATGACAAACACAGTGAGTAGCACCCTTTGCGCAGCTGTCTCATTAGAACTTCTTGCTGATGTCCAGATACACGTAGCGACCACGATTGGAGTGCAGGCTGCCGAAATAGCCCAGTTGTTCATCCGTTACTGGCGGCTCCTCGTCAAACATATTACGTACGCCAAGGCGTACTCGCGTGTCTGAAAATGCACCGGCATTCTCAACGCGATAGCTGACATTGGCACTGACCGTCATGTAGTCTCCAACAGGCAGTGGTGCACCTGGGTCTTCAGTATCGTTGTCGGCACGAGTTGAGGTGTCGACAACGTCATCTACATAATTTGCGAAAACGCCAGCACCCCATTGTGCTTTGGACCACTGCACAGAAGCGGTAGAACGCCAGCGCGGCCGTCCATTCTCCTTGATGAGCGAACCCGCATTGCTTGCGCCACGGCCTGCGTCTACCAGTAGTTGCAGCTGTTCACTGGGCTCCTGCTCGAATTTCGTCAGATACGCACCATTCAATTTAAGATCGAACGATCCAGCGTCGGTGTCAAAGCTGTAGTACAAGCCAAAATCTATGCCCTCAATAGTTCTTGGATCAAGATTGAGGTAAAGGTCATTGAAAAGAATAGGTTCGCCAACACTGCCATCGGTTGTTTCCTCTCGGATGACGTTTGGATTGAATGAACCTTGCTCACGAAGTAAGGCGTCCAATTGTAGACCGTTCGAACTGCCCAGAATACCAATGACACCATCCTGCTCTATCTTCCAGTAATCAGCGGTAAACGTCAGGCCAGGCAGAGGTGTCAGGACAAGACCGAAGGTTGTGTTCTCGCTTTCTTCAGGCTCCAAATTTTGGTTTCCCAGTCGGCGCTCTTCAAGACCAACACTTTCACCAGTGACTGGGTCGGTCCGAGTGTTTACCACTGAAATGACGCCTTGATGTAGCTGCAGCAGGTTTGGCGCCCTGAATCCTTCTGAGTAGGCACCGCGGAACTGCAGCCAGCTCACTGGGTACCATGAAAGTGCAATTTTTGGTTTAGTGACGTTGCCTACGTCAGAGAAATTCTCATAGCGGGCAGCAAGTTGCATGTCCAGACTGTGGATTCCCGGCACAGCTGCTGCAAGCGGTACGATAAACTCAGCGAACAATGACGTTACTCTGCGCGATCCTGAGGCATCCGGAGATGCGCTACTTCCCATAATATCGCTAACATTCTGCAACTCGCCGGTTACCTGATCGACGAACTGTATTGTGCCGTCTGACCTGGGGTCCCTGTTTTCAGTAAAGTCCTCCTCCCGCCACTCTACACCGAAAGCTGCGCCGACACCGCCAGCCGGCAAACTGAAAAGTTCCGCGTTCGACACTTTGAAATCCGCCAGTGCAATACTTGTTTTGCTCTCGCGAGTGACACCGATTCGAAATGTATCCAACACCGCTTCCGGATTCGGTGTAGGATCAAATGGCGCCGTAGGGTCATTCACATTCAAGCCAGTAAACAAGTTATAGGCATTCTCTGTATCCAGCAGAAGCGACTGCTGAAACAAGGTGTGGCTAACCCGATTGTCTGTGTGGTCTGTCGTCTCAGCCTCGCTGTATAGAATCGCGGTATCCCAGTCCCAATCGTCCCAGCTTCCACGCAGTCCACCGAGAATACGGAAGCTATCGTCATCCACCGTCACGCGTCGAGGTCCAACGTCATACGGCGCGAAGGTTCGTAAGGTAAAACCAAGTCCCTCATCTGGTACATCAGCATCACCTGCTGGTACCAGGCGATTCGGGTTTACGCGGCCGTCAGCAAACGTTACTGGGCCTAAAGGGTTCCAGTAATAGTCAGCCGGCACATCAAATCGACCGTTAGACAGCAATCCAGCCGCTTCACGCGAGCGCTCTACTTCCGCCTTGTAGTAGCCAAGCTCAGAATAAAGCTCTAATCCATTGTCCAGATCATGATTTAGAAAGGCGAAAAAATTATAGCGCTTGCTGTCTGCAGACACCTGCCTGGTAGCATTAAGGTTACCGCGCAATGCCCTATCGCCGCCGCCTGGGTCCAGGCAAATGCTGTCGTTCAATTCATAGGCACAATCAGTGACATCCAGCGTAGCGCCGTTATCTCGCAGCAATGTGGTTGGTCTGACGTGATGGCGTCCAACCCCATCGAAAATAAATTCACCCCAACCATGGATACTGGAACGATTATCCAGACTTGTATCGCCTTCGAATAATGGATCGCCTTCAAAGAATCCGCGCAAATCCGAATTTCGCGAGTAGTCGCGATCGCCGGCGTCCAAAGCTGATCGATCATACGCAGAACCCATTACCGTAAGATGTGTAGATCCACCATTAAAGCTAAAACTTTTCGCACCGCTTATTGTGACTTCGTCAAGATCAGTGCCCACTGAAGACCCGTAACGAATATTTAGCTCGCCACCTTCATAGTCATCACGCATTACGTAATTGATAACGCCGGCAACGGCATCAGTTCCATATAGAGCTGCCGCACCATCGCGCAATACCTCAACCCGCTCTAAGCCGGCTACAGGTAACGTATTCGAGTTCGTGGTTACTACTGGGATAAAATTCTCTGTTTGAGTACCTGGATGAAGAACCATTCTCCGGCCATTAATCAGGACCAGTGTGTTCCCCGTTCCCAGCCCTCGCAGATTTATGGAGTTAACATCGCCACGCGCCGCGTTTACCCCCGTCGTCACTGATTCATTAAAGCCGACTGCGCCAATTTGTGGAATTGACCGAAGTAGCTCGTCGCCTGACACTGCTCCTGACGCAATGATGTCCTCAGCGGTCAGTACCGTAACAGGCAGCGCTCCCTCGATATTGGCCCCCTTAATCTGCGAACCCACCACAGTAACTTCTTCAAGAACCGGCTCAATTTCGTCTTGAGCAAGCGCCTGCGAGGGGGCAGCGAGCAAGGCAATAGTCAGAGCTGAAAATCGGAAACGATGGTGCATGGTTCTTCTCCACGGAGTTTATGATGAGAACGTTCCGTGCATAGTAATTCACAGCCCGTTAACGCCGTGCGAATCATATGTGTTTGTTTGTGCGAAGTTGTTAACCAGCTGTTAACAGCCGCTGAAGCAATTGCAATCTGTAGACTGCGCTGGCAGTCTGCAGGTGCAACTACAGGCGTATTTGATTAATAATCAGCCGGGGTGATCGATTAAACTGCGATGATGGACTTAGAACGCAACGCCAATATTCTTATTGTTGAAGACGAATTAGCCAGTTTGAACTTGCTGGCCAGTTATTTCGAGAAGGAAGCCTATACAGTTTACAAGGCAAGTAGCGGTGAACAGGCGCTGGAAATTCTGGGCAAGAAAACAGTGGACGTGATTCTCTTGGACATTAACCTGCCTGGAAAAGACGGTTTGTCGCTGACACGTGAGCTGAGGGCGCATTCTCGGGTTGGCATTATTCTGGTCACGAGCAAAAAAGACGACATAGACCGTATTGTCGGGCTTGAGCTTGGCGCCGATGACTATGTCACCAAGCCCTACAACCCCAGAGAACTCATAGTACGGGTTCGCAACCTTCTGCAACGCCTGGGCGAAGTGGGTCCATATGAGTCTTCTGTTACCAGTGCGCACAAAGACATCAGCTTCGATGGTTGGACACTGAATCCTGGCAGACGTTTGTTACGAGCAGACTCGGGTGACTCTGTGCAACTGACAGAGGGCGAGTTCAAATTGCTGGCCGCCTTGATCGATGACGCCGGAAAGGTGCTAAGCCGCGATACCTTAATGAATCGCATGGAGCGACGCGACTGGCTTCCTAGTGATCGCACAATTGATGTACTGATTGCGCGCATTCGAAAAAAACTGGGTGACGACAAAGACATGCCCAGATACATCAATACCGCTCATGGAACCGGCTATATTTTTGTCGCAGACGTGCAACGCTAATGAGCACCAGGCGAATTCCACTGCGACGTAGTCTGTCTTACCAACAGACCAAGAATACCGTGATAGTTGCGTTCATTATCGGTGTCATTCTCAGTAGCGTACAAATCTACATCGATTATTTTGCCGAACAAAGCGAAATACGAAAATCAGTTAACAACGCACTTGCCACTGCTAATAGCGCGGCATTTCATGCGGCATTTAACATTGATGAAACAGGTGCATTACAGATCACGCGCGGTCTGGTTAGCAACTTGCCTATTATCGAGGCCACCATCACCGATGATTTTGGCCGCGTACTTGGCAAGGCGGAAAACGCAGACCATGCAACCACACCTACCCTTTATGCCTGGGTTTTTGGTCCGCTTGAGTCGATTACGCGTGAACTGATTAATACCGCAGTTCACGATTCACCAGTTGGTGAACTTAGTATTGTGGTAGATCCATCACTTACCGCTGAGTCCTTTGTGCAAAGAGCCATCGTCGTATTCATGTCGGGCTTTGTACGCAACGTTATTTTGGCCATCTCAATTTTCGTCGTGTTCTACCTGACGTTTACGCGTTCAATACTTCGCGCTAGCCAGCCAATCATCAGTGGTAAGGATGATCGCGCAATCACAATGCCCGAAGATCATAGAGATGATGAAATCGGGGCTCTTATTGGCGCCTTCAATGATCACATCGCAACTATTGAGGAGCAGAAACAGCAAATCGTTGCCAGCAACGAAAATCTGGAGTCGTTGGTAAGCACGCGCACGCAGCAACTGGATGAACGCAATAAAGAGCTGGAGGTTGAACGATCGCTTGCTATTGAAGCGAGTATGGCCAAGACAGAATTTCTCGCCATGATGAGCCATGAAATTCGAACCCCCATGAGCGGTATTCTTGGCATGGCAGAATTGCTCGCGGTTAGAAATCAGGACAGCCGCCAGCAAGAGTATGTTGATGCCATTGTTGAATCCAGCAAATCGCTGCTGACCTTGATGAACTCCGTACTGGACTATTCCAAATTCGAACAAGGGCAAATGCCATTTGAGCGCACTGCGTTTGAGCCAGCCAGGCTGGTGTACAGTATTATTTTTCTGCTGTCGGCTTCGGCAGAGACCAAACACATATCCCTAGAAAGTGATATTGATCCCATGCTGCCGAAGCTACTGCTGGGCGACCCTGAGAAGCTTAGGCAGGTACTTCTGAACCTGATCACTAATGCGATTAAATTCACCTTTGACGGCCAAGTAAAAGTAAGTGCGAAGGTAAAGGAACGGTCAACACGCAAACTCAAGATTGAATTCAGTGTGAGCGATACAGGCATTGGGATAGAGAGCGATGCCATGGACACTATTTTTGAGCCGTACACACAGGCCAACAGCAGTATCAGTCGGCGATTTGGTGGCAGCGGTATGGGCCTGGCCATATGCAAACAAATCGTGGAACAGCAAGGTGGCTATATTGCCTGTGAGAGCCCCGCGCCGGGTACAGGTACCCAGCGTGAGCAAGGATCTCGCTTTTACTTTGAGCTTGAGTTCGACATTGCTGAAGAAGACACCGTCGACACCATCATAGAACTGCCCGAACCGCCTGCGTCTTCGATGACTGTTTTAGTGGTTGATGATCTAAGCATCAACCGTCGCCTGGCACAAGGTCAGCTCGAAAATGCGGGCCACCGCGCGGTACTTGCCAGCAGCGGTTATGAAGCCATTGACCAACTCAATAGAGAGACCATCAACGTAGTGCTGATGGACCTGCATATGCCGGGCCTGGATGGAATCCAGACCACACATCGAATGCATCAAGCGGGGTTTCAGGACCTGCCAGTTATCGGAATTACTGCTAACGTCTCCGAGCAAAAAATCGAAGAATGCCTAGCGGCTGGAATGGATCAGGTGATTATCAAGCCGGTGGACCAAAATCGATTAACCAAAGCCTTACATAAGGCATTAAAAAATACACGCCCGGAGGAAACCAACTCAACAGCCGTAGGCGGCAATAGCGTCATTGACTTCTCGCTGGTCGAACAGCACAGACAATCCCTGGGTGATGTCAAATTTGTTGAATTGTATCTTGAAGCCAGAGATGCCACACAAAGCCGGGTAAAAACACTAACGTCGCTGAGCATTTCTAACACAGGCGCCATTGTGGAACAGGCGCACGCGATTAGTGGCCTATGCGCAAACTTTGGGTTTCGAAATCTGGCGAGCGTCGCTGAGAAGATTGAAGAGTCTGCGGAAGCGAATGAAGTGAGCAAGATTCAACCCCTGTTCGATCAAATTCAAGCACAAAGTTCAGTTTGCATCAGCCAGTTAGTTGAACGTTACCCAATGTTGATAAAACATGATTAGAAAAACGCTGAGTATTTGCATTTTTTTTAGCGCAACGCTAATTGTGCCAGCTGCGCTCAGCGAATCAGCCGTCAGTGTTATGACCGAGGCCACACCGTTTACCTTGCAAACTGAGCCGGTAACCGTAGATGGTGAAGCCACGGTGTTTGTAAAACGCGTGTTGGAAAGAGCGCGAATAAACTACGAGTTGTCGTTTATTCCGTGGAAGCGTTCTTATCGCTACGCGCAAACACGAGATAATATTTTGATTTACCCGATTGCGCGCACCAAAGCTCGGTCGAAAGACTTCATTTGGATTGGCAAAATCATTCCCATTAATTACTACCTGTTTAAGCTACGAGAACGTAGCGATTTGCAATTGAACTCAATTGATGACGCCCGCTCTCTTTCGATAGGCGTTGTTAATGATCATGTCCACCATGAGTATCTGGTGTCAGAAGGGTTTTCAAACATCCAGCCGGTTAACAGCAGCGCGCAAAACCTGCGTAAGCTTCTGCGCAAAAGAATTGATTTGTTCCCAATTAGCGCAGGTGGCCTGCTGCCCCTGTGCGCGCAGATAAGCATTGACTGCAAGTTACTTGAGCCTGCTTTGGCCCTGGAAGATTTTAGTGACGGGCTTTACATGGCCTATAGCAAGAATTCCGATCCTGAGATTGTGCGCAGAACGAAACAGGCCTACGAGGTTTTGGTAGACAGCGATTTCTATCGCACCTTGTTCTCAACGCGTCTCTCAAATGCAAGCCTGCCGGAAGCAACCTGGCAATCGCCACAAGAGAGCCCGCTACCATGAGCAAGAGCCGAAGTTTTTTCTCGCAACCCGCATTTTGGGTAGTCGCGCTCAGCTTGCTTGCCAGTCTTTATGTTAGCCAGTCAGTACAACCTGAGTGGCGTGAGCAGAAGACGGTTATGCAGGTTTTCGAGGACGCATCAGGGCAGCTGGCAACCATTACCAGAGGCAAAACCAACGCCGTGGGCAGAACTGTCCCCTACTCACAATCGGTCTTACGCCAGGAAGCACTTGATCAAGTAGAAAAAGCGCCGGAGCTAAGCAGCCAATGGATAGTAGAAACTATCGAGGAAGACGGCCAGCAAAAGCAGCAATATGCGCTTTTGGAAGCCAAGCTGCATTTCGGTGCCTGGTCACTTTTGCCCGCGTTTGTGGCGGTTGCTTTGTGCCTGATCACCAAGGAGCCCATTACTGCGCTGTTGTCAGGAATTGTCGTTGGCGCCTTCATGCTTGGCCGTTTCGATATCACTGATGGCGTGTTGATACCGAGCCTCGCCACACGAAATGCAGCCGGCGTGCTATTGCTCTATCTTTGGCTACTGGGTGGTATGCTTGGGATATGGTCGAAAACAGGTGCTGCGAAAGCATTTGCTACGTTCATGACCGAGCGCTATGTGCGTGGGCCGCGCTCAGCAAAAGTGGTTGCCTGGTTACTGGGTGTCGCGTTCTTTCAGGGTGGATCGGTTAGCACGGTGTTGGTGGGCACTACTGTCAAACCACTAGCAGATCAGGAAGGTGTCAGTCATGAGGAAATGAGTTACATCGTGGACTCAACGGCCTCGCCCATTGCCTCATTGCTGGCATTCAATGCGTGGCCCGCGTACATCCAGGCATTGATTTTTGTACCAGGTGTCGCTTTTCTGGCGACAGAGGCCGATCGAATAGCTTTCTTTTTCAGCAGTGTAGTATTCAGTTATTACAGTATTTTTGCCGTGCTTGGCACACTTTTGGTCAGTCTGGGTATCACTCGATTTAGCGGTCGCGGCATTCGAAATGCCATGCGACGTGCACAAGAAACGGGTCAGTTAGACGCTCCAGGAGCCAGACCACTAAGCGCCAAGGAACTTGAACTCAATCGCGTGCCCGATTATTACTCTCCACATGTATTCGAGTTCTTTCTGCCATTGCTACTTATTCTTGGGCTTGCGGTAGGTACCTTCGTGGTAACAGGCACGCCACAAGTGAATTGGGCGTTTGGTGCAGCGTTGCTTGCGTCAGCCGCGGTCGCTTTGATAAAAGGAATGAACCTTATCGACCTTATGGAAGGCTTTGGGGATGGCTTAAAAGGCGTGGTGGTTGCCTCAGTAATACTGATGCTCGCGATTACGGTTGGCTCCGTCAGCAAGGACGCAGGAGGTGGTCTGTATTTGGTAGAGCTTCTCGGGCAAACAATACCCTACTGGATTTTGCCGGCCTGCCTGCTGCTAATAACCATGGTCACGGCTTTTTCAACTGGCACCAGTTGGGGCACTTATGCAATAGCGTTTCCACTCGCAATGCCACTCGCCTGGGCGGTTGCTAATTCACAAGGCTTGTCGAATCCAGAGTTGTATATGGGTGTTTGTTTTGCGACGGTTCTCAATGGCAGCGTTTACGGCGATCAATGCTCCCCGATATCCGATACAACGATACTAAGCGCAATGACTACCGGTTGTGACTTAACAGATCATGTGAAAACGCAGATCGTTCCGGCAAGCTTTGCCGCAGGTACGGCTGCGTTGCTTTGGACGGCTACTGTGTTTGCATTGGCGTAGACCGCTATATTTCCTCGGGATCGCGGTTATACTTGGCATCAACTTTTAAGCCGTTAACGTTGTGCCCAATACCTCTCTCGTCATCTCCTATCTATCGCTCAGGCGCATAGTCGGTGTAATAGGCATATCGCTGCCCTTCGTACTGGCCATAGGCAATCTGCTGCTTGGCTCGGATGGTATTGAGAAAACCATGAGCGCCTACTACTACACCCGTATGGGTGACGTTTTTGTGGGAAGCTTGTTTGCGATAGCCGTTTTTCTTATGACGTATCAGGGGTGGGATTGGCGCGATAATCTAGCCGGTGATATTGCGGGCATCAGTGCGATTGGCGTCGCCTTGTTTCCGGTTGCCCCCGAATTGGAAAATCTAACGACTACTCAAATGGTCTGCGATTTACTACATGCGATGTTTGCTGCATTGTTCTTCTTCGCCCTGGCCTATTTTTGCCTGGTGCTATTCAAGAAATTCAGTCCGGACCAACCACCAACAGCAGCCAAGATTAAGCGCAACAAGGTCTATTCTGTGTGCGGCTATGCGATTGTCATTTGCGTAGTGCTAATCGGTATTCAGTATGGGCTCATGCACTTAGGTTGGCAGGCAGAGCTTAAATTTGTATTCTGGTTGGAAGCGCTGGCTATTGTTGCTTTTGGCGTGTCGTGGTTTGTAAAAGGCGAAGGTATTCTACAAGACACTCGCAGCTAAGCGAAGTGTGCGTGAAATGGATGTGGTTTTAAACGAGCGATAATGAAAATAAAAAGTGAGGAGCAGTCCGCACACATACTGGTGGTTGACGATAATCGCACTAACCGGCTGAAAATGAGCATGGCAGCCGAAAACCTGGGCTACCGAACAACAGTGGCCGAAGGTGGCGAACAAGCAATCGAATTAATGCTCAGTAGCGCCTTTGATTTGGTGCTGCTGGACATTGTTATGCCTGTAATGGACGGCTTTGACGTCTTAAGCCAACTGTCTGCCGATGAATCGTTAAGAGAAATACCGGTCATCGTGATCTCGGCAGTGGACGAAATGAGCAGTGTCGTTCGTGCGATAGAACTTGGTGCGGAAGACTATCTGCGCAAAGACTTTGATCCGGTTCTTTTACAAGCGAGAATCGGCGCGTGCCTTGAGAAAAAGAAGCTGAGAGATCAAACACGGCGGCAACTGGAAGTAACGCGATCTTTGTTTGGGAAATTTGTTCCTGAACGCGTTGCTGAGCAAATTCTTGCGGGGCTTGGCCACATAGAGCCAGTGAATCGCATTGCCACCATAGTGTTTACAGACATAGAAGGCTTTTCCGCAATAGTAGAAGAAATAAGCCCGCAGCGTTGCGCCGACATGTTGAACGAGTACTTTCCAACGGTTATAGAAGAAGTGAATAGGTACGGCGGTGTGATCAGTCAATTTCACGGGGATGCGATGATGATTACGTTTAATCTTCCGGTTGCAGATTCCTTGCACGCAGACAACGCAGTACGAACTGCAATGAGTATTCATGCAGCAACCGCAAAAAAGCCGTTCGCTGGCATAGAACTTAAAACGCGTATCGGCATATGCACAGGCGAAGTATTCGCTGGCAATATTGGTTCCGGTGACCGCTTGCACTACACCATTCATGGCGACGCGGTAAACATTGCCGCTAGACTTGAGCAACTTAACAAGAAGTACAACACCAGTACATTGCTCGCTCAATCAACCAAAGAGTGCTTGCGGTCGAACTATCAAACACGATTTATGGGTGAGGTAGCATTGCGTGGCCACTCTTCAATGCCCACTTACTCAATCGAATAGCTTGGGATGATGCTCTACGTTCTTCTGTTAGTCATCGCCATTCTCATCTTGCTTTGTTGGCGGAGTTTCTTATTGAATACGAAGCTACGCGCGGAGATAAAGGAGATAAAAACCCAACAGCATGAAGCACTAAATACAGCACCCGACACCAACGAGTTTCTCGCCAAGATCAGCCATGAAATTCGAACCCCCATGAATGGTGTGATTGGAATGAGCAAACTGTTGCTTGATACTCGTCTTGACAGCGAGCAGGAGGACCTCGCACAAACCATTTCGGGAAGCGCAGATGTTTTACTCAAGATCATTGATGACGTGCTTGATTACAGCAAAGCGGCATCTGGAAAACTTGAGCTGGAACACATTCCATTTAATTTACGTGAATGCTTTGAGTCAGCCGTTGCGGTGGTTTCCAGCCAAGCCGTAGCAAAACACTTGTCTCTTACCGTCGAATGGGCAGAAGACGTCCCTGAAACTGTCGTTGGAGATCACACACGCTTACGACAGGTTCTTCTTAACCTGTTGGGCAACGCTGTTAAGTTTACCGACCACGGTGAGATTAAGGTCCGGATAGAACGCGCTCCGCACTCTAGCAGCAAGAACGCAGATCTAGGCATGCTCAATATCTCAGTGCATGACACCGGGATCGGAATCGCTAAGCGCGATCAGGAAAAGCTGTTCGAATCTTTCAGTCAAGGCGATGTGTCTACCACACGCAAACACGGTGGCACTGGGCTTGGTCTGGCAATCTGTAAGCACTATGTTGCCCTAATGGGCGGCAGTATCACTCTGGAGAACGCGCCGGAACAAGGCTCAGTTTTTTCTTTTCATGCCCGGCTTCCGGCAGTAGGTGAAGGAACAGCACTGATTGGAAGTTACGATCTGTCACTTTTGCGTGGCAAGAAAGCGTTGGTCGTGGGTCAGAAATGCAATGAGGCCTTTTCTCTGCAAGCCCAATTACTCGCCTGGGGTTTGCACTGTGATTGTCATTCGAAAGTGAATAATCAACATGCCGACGTGCTCATTTTTGCAAAACCGGAGCCGAGAGAAGTACTCAGCGACATTAATGCTACTCGAAGTGTTCCAAACCTCGAAAGCGTTTTTTGTATTGTATTGACCCCTAGAGGACAAGAACCCGCTTTCAGAGAAGTCTTGAAATCAACAGATCAAACATACGTGCTAGGAATGCCATATCGCCAGCCTGCACTTTATTCTGTTCTTTTCACTGCATTAACCAACGATCTTGCACCCGAACTAAACGCTCGCAATAACGCCGTTTTCGAGTCTGCCGCGCTACCTGAGCAAACAGCGCGGCAGTACCCATTAAACATATTACTTGCTGATAATAACGCCACCAATAGAAAGCTAGGGCGTTTACTGCTAAAACGCCTTGGTTACGATATACAAACGGCAAATGGCGGACAGGAAGTTGTTGAGTTAGCCTCTAATGGCCGTTTCGACCTTGTGCTTATGGATATAGAAATGCCTGATATTGATGGCTTGCAAGCAACACGAATTCTGCGCGAGTCGCTGCCATCAGAGTGTTTACAGATCATCGCGCTCACAGCGAATGCGCACCGGGAAATGCGCGACCAATGCAGCGCGGCAGGAATGGACGACTATCTTTCGAAGCCGATCGTGCCGGACACCTTGAGAAACTCCTTGTTACTGGCTAGTGAACGATTGCTTAATCAGGAAAGCGCGATGAACCTGCCGCCTCTGGAAATTTTGGATCCAGTGAAGCTACAAGAGTTGCAGACCTTAATCGGCGGTAGTCAGGAATCTCTACTCGAATTGATCGACAGCTTTGTATCTGATCTTAATGATCTCAAAGAGGACATAAGACGAAGCTTCGATATCCGAGACGCGGACACACTACGCCAAGCCACTCACACTTTGAAATCTGGTGCCAATGATTTTGGTGCCTCCCGGCTTACCGAGATAGCGAAAAACATGGAACAACACGCAATGGCACAAGACTGGTCCGCCATTGTTAAGAGCATGCCGGCATTGCTTAATGCGGCCACCGATGCGAAGCACGAACTGCAGAGGGCTTGCGAACAGCTGCGTTCAGAAACTAACTAGGAATTGGATTGCTCCAACGCTCTGATCGAATGCACAGTCAGTTTTTTTCGGCCATGCTTTTCAATAACACCGTCTTGTTCGAGTTCTTTGAAAATTCGAGTCACTGCTTCACGGGTGGTGGATACACGGCTGGCGATATCGGCGTGTGTTGGTGCAGGATCAATTAGCAAAGAATCGCGCTGCGCGCCAAGCGATAAACACACTCGATGCAGTTCAGCCAGAACGCGGTTACGCACGTCCATGGATGTAAACTCAAACACACGCTCGGTCAAGCTTCGTATATTTTTGACCAGGCGCAACATTAATTGCGAATTGATCGAAGGGTAATTCTGGATGAGATCAGTGAAGTCTTTTCTGGTCGCACTCAACATTGTGCAGCTTTCCAGCGCGATCACATCAGCAGCACGCCCACGACCGTCAAGTGCAGAAAGTTCACCAAAGACTTCACCAGCTACTTTCTCATTGTATGACGCTTCCTTGCCAGACTCCGAAAAGCTGGTCACTCTTACAGACCCTGAGCTGATAAAAAATACCTCATCGGACGGGTCCAGTTTCGCGAGAATCAATTCGTTTTTTGCATATTGTCTTACAGTTAAACGCTGTGCAACAGATCTAAGCTGCTCATCATTCAGATCGGTAAACAAATCGATATTTTTCAGGAGTAGCGTGTTTGCGGTGTTTTGTTTCAATTAGCTGAGAAATACAGAACAGAATACAGTTGCTCTATTGTATCTCATGGCAGGGGTACTCACCGCTTGCGCGACCTTACCAAAATTGCATTTACCGAAAAGGCTGCCAGGAAAACCTGTGCAGCCGTCTTCGTTAATGCAGGCGTTTAGTCCAGTTGGCCAGCCTGCTGCTTGTGATAATCACTCAGCCCCTGGTGATTAATGGCTGATACGAAATTTCGTAACTGCTCAGCAAGGCATTTGCCGCTGAGAATTCCAGCCGGAGCAATCCGTCCTGGGCCTTTGCAAGTGGTCTTGGACTCACCTTTTAGCCGGTCGTACAGGTTCTGAATTCCTTGCTCAGAGCGGAGATCCTGCTTAGAAATCGTGATCTGCACTGTGTCTTCGGCTGCGGCGTTTGCAGATTGCGCGTACGCCGGCGCGGTAAGTAGTGCCACCAAAAACGCACCTGCTTCAGCTGCTGATTTGCGTGAATTTTGCTTTTTTGATAGTGTACATAGCTACCCTCATTTGTCTCTCGGTTTGCGGACATTCGCTAACCGTGGTGTTCATATTACGGAGGGACTGCCTATCGGTATGTGCGTTTTATCACCTTATTTTTCGGATTTTCCAGTGATCAATTCGTGGGTAGATTCAAGCAACACATATACGAATTGAAATACACGTCTACTAACTTCAATGTACTATTGGAGCATGTGCAAATAACCTCAGCGTATTACTTTCTATGAGCAAATTCCCTTTCCCTTTACCCCACGGCTGGTTTGGCCTGTGCTTCGCCCACGAGTTGAAAAAGGGCGAGGTCAAAAAAGTGCGGTTCTGTGGCCGCGACCTTGTTGCGTTTAGAACTGAGTCGGGCAAAGCGGCGGCGCTTGATAACTACTGCCCACATCTGGGTGCCCCTCTTAGTCAGGGTTGTGTGATTGGTGAGACTCTTCGCTGCCCGTTTCATCACTGGCAGTGGAATGGCGATGGACAATGTGAGCATATTCCGTATGCAAAAAAAATACCTGAGCGAGCAGTAATTGAGAGCATCCATGTACGCGAAGTGAATGGGATGATTATGGCCTGGCACGATCGCGAGGGAAAACCACCTTATTTCGAAGTGCCGGAATTGGCGCCGTTCAATGGTGCTGCTGATGGCTGGATTCCGGCCGAGTTTCTAGTACACGACTTGCCAACCTGCGTGCAGGAAATTTCAGAAAATGATGTTGATACGGCGCATTTTCCCTACTTGCATGGAATGCCCAGTTTCACCGAGGCTGAATCCATTATTGACGGCCCAGTCAAGAAAACTACGCAGGCATTTCAAACCCGGGAAGACATGTCGGTTGGCGAGGTAGAAGAAGGCACCGAATACATGTCATTCAGGGAATCGCACGGACCAGGGCATGTGAGCGTATGGTCAAAAAACATTACCGGCGTAAAACCAGGTGTTATGGGTGAGTTTCTTCTGTATAGCGTTTCAACGCCCGTAGAAGAAGACCGCACGCTTCTTCGCTGGAGCATGACCGTAACCAGCGAACTGGCAGACGACGATATGGGCAAAACCATGTTGCAGTCCTATCCCGAAGGCGTCTTAGCGGATATACCGATTTGGCAGGAAAAGAAATATCAGGCTAACCCGGTTCTATGTGATGGTGACGGACCAATTGCAAAACACAGAAAATGGTTTTCCCAGTTTTACGAATGACCTATTTTGACGAAAATCTTACAACAGCAACGTCGTCTCGAGTGGTTCAACCGCCCGTCATACCGCTGAGTTACGGAGTGAACGGCAGCGGCCGCTTTTCGAATTGTAAACTCTCTCGCGAATATACGAGCCTAAGTACGCTCAGTTTTTAACGTCCAACGCCCGGTCTACACGCTCAGTATCGATTAATCACCTCCCGTCCCGCTATTGTTGCTCCTGGCAAGGTGTGCGCGTAGCTTCGCAACATAGATACTCTATCGGGATTGAACAAAACAATGTGTAGTTGGTCAAATGTTAAACTACATAACACTTCGCCGAGTGGTCTATGCTGCACCACGCGTGACGTCATATTATGCAGATTCATACACAACGCGCCGCGTTGGTTCGCCAACCTTGCTTTGATCCCCTGAGACCGCAGTCTGATGAAGTTAATAGACCATGCGCCAAATTCGCTCGCCAAGAGCAAATTGTTGATTGTTTGCGACGAAATGGAAGTGGGCGGGTCGCAAAGGCAAATCGTCAACCTTGTTAAGAACATCGACAGACGGCAATTTGAACCTCACCTGTTGTACTTCCGAAAACACTCATATTTGCTTGAAGAGCTGCATACCAGTGGCGTGCACGTAACTCACATTCCGAAACGTTTCAAAATAGACCCGCTGTTTGTGCTGAACATAGCGCGGCTTTTCTGGCGCGAACGATTCGACCACATACATTGTTTTTCCCTCACCGCAGAGTTCTGGTGTTGCGTCGCGTATCTTTTTAGTCCTAAAACGAACCTACACACATCGATTCGCGCACGGTACGAATGGTTTTCATCAACAGAATGGCTGCTGAAGCGTTTTATAACCTACATGTCCAAATCTGTAGTTTCCAATTCGCACTCAGGCAGTGAGTATGCTGTGCAAAAAATTCCTGGTCTGGCGCCAAAGCTAACTACGATTTACAACGGTGTGGTTAAGCAAGATCAAACACTTCTTCCTATTCATGGTAATCCCCAATATAAGGGTGTGCCACTAGGACTATTTGTGGGTCGCTTAGTCAAATCGAAAAATGTTCCCGTTCTGTTGCAAGCTCTGGAGATTCTTAACAACAAAGCCCATGACTTCCATTTTCTAATCGCAGGCTCGGGTCCGGAGGAAAATGAAATTCGTAAAGCAATCCATAAACGGGGTTTGCAATCGAAAGTGCAAATGATCGGAGAACGCAAAGACATTCACGCTTTGCTGAATCTGGCCGATTTTCTAATACTGCCTTCTGAAGACGAAGGCATTTCCAATACTCTGATAGAGGCTATGATGAACGGCTTGGCCGTGATTGTCTCTCGCATTCCCGGCAACGCCGAAGTGGTCACACAAGGCGTGACAGGCTTAATGTTCAGTCCTGGCGACGCCGTGGAATTGTCAGAAAACATTGAGCAGTTGATGCTACATGCACAGATGGCAAAGACCATTGGCAATGAAGCACAAAGCGACGCTGTTCAGCGCTTCAATGTGGACGACATGGTAGAGAACTTCATGGCGCATTACCGCTCTATGGACTCTTGAGCCTACTGTTTGCCAACCCACCCGGCGTGAAAGCCATAGGGCACCCTGTACGGCATCAGAATGGTGGCAATGGGTCCGGCTGCAATATCCTGCGCATCAATAATCAAACATTCGCTTTGATTGCTGGTTTCATCGTGGACAAAACAAATCAGGTAACCGTCGTCTTCTGCCTCCGCACCAATTTTCGGCGCAAACACAGCTTCACCACCAAATCGTTGGAGGCCATACTTGTAGGTGCTGGTTGTTCCAGTTTCGTTGTCGAATTTCATCAGGCCATCAAACGTGAAAGCGCGCTCTGGATTAAACACACCACCATAGACATAACGCGTTTTGTGGCAGGCATACGCATCATTCACTCGTAAGAAATCACAATGTACTTCGCTGAGCATGCGTTCCGTTACCGTGCCGGTGCTCAAATCAATGCGCCATTCGTAAAGCTGCCCTTGAGTATCTTCCAGATTTTCTGCGTCCAGACCCGCACCGGCGATATCGGTTGTTTCGGCTCTTGAGGCTTGTAGAACAATGGTGTCGCCCTCATCCCAGGCATTGGCGGTATGTATCACCGAACAGGTTTGCACTTCAAACCAGCGCACATCTTTGTCAGTGCCAAAACGAGGAACTACACCAATTCTTGAACCATGCTCTGGCTCGAAATCCAGCGCGGGGCCACCGGCGAGTGCACGCTCAATGTCCAGCGTAATTGGAAAATCCAGAATCAGCGTGTATTTCCCGGTGGCCGCAAAATCATGCATGAACACTGGCTTCTCAATGGTGATAGGCGTTGAATGAACCAGGTCCCCTTTACCATCTATAACCGAGTAGTTAACGAAAGGCGGCTCAAAACCATAGCCGAAGGTCAGCATATCTCCGCTTTCTTGATCCACTTTGGGATGAGCGGTAAACGGATGATGTAACTTGCCGCCAAAATCTGTTTCGCCTTCGGTTTCCAATCCAGGTAAGCGAATGACTGTGGGTGGTGAGGCCTCATGCAGCGCGTAAAGCGTGTTGTTGTGGTAGGCCAATGCAGTATTTGCGCGGTTCTTTTCAGCCGGCGCGCCGTCGGGAACAGGTGCAGGCGTGGGATCCATCATTGAAAGCATGCCCTTGTACACCCAGTGGCCCAGCTTCTGCTCAACCTTAAACCCTTCCGTTTGTACGAAACGATTTCGATAGTGGGCGGCGCCATCACTAAATTCAATAGCGTGGATCATGCCATCGCCGTCGAAGGTGTGATACGCCTCCTCGCTAAACATGTGCAATGGGTTTGGGCCAATCCGCAGAAAATGGCCTGCCAGGTCTTTCGGAATGCTTCCGCGCACCTCCATATCATCTGCATCTCTCTCATCGACAACAGGAGCGAAATTCCCGTCGAGAAAGAAATTAACTGAGCGTGACGCTTGCGTGGCTGGCATGGGTTTTACCGTGTAGTTTGTATAGATAGCTAATATAGCGCGAGTGACGCTCTTTCGGCAGTGACTATTTAACCTTGCTCATAGTTACGCAGTAGCTGCAGGTGCTTGGGATCGAAATCAGAACAAGTTTCAAGCTAAGTTTTTATGGGGGCTAACAGGCTTCTCTATAACATTCCGTTCTATAAAAGCTGGTCGCTTATCTCATCTTGGTGTAAGAAAGTAGTTGATTCAATTCTCAGTGATGCTATTTTTGTAGCATGATGCTATAAAAGTAGCACACCCTGAAAAGCACTGAGCGCTGAGAGAGTCAAACCATGTCAAGTAATGACCCGCACACCCACCTTAGTCGCCGACAGCGGCAAATAATGGATGCCCTATATCGCCTGGAACAGGCCGACGCCAAGACCATTCAAGAGCATATTCCGAACGCACCTGGATATTCAGCGGTAAGAGCCATGCTGGCGCGGCTTGAAGAAGCCGGCCACATCACGCATACGGAGCAAGGTGCGCGTTATGTCTATATGCCCATTCTGGAAAAAGACAATGCCAGCGTTAGTGCTCTCCGGAGGTTGGTAGGCACATTTTTTTCAGGCTCAGCGCTAAGAGCCGCCACAGCTTTTATCGACAACCATTCCGATGAAATGAGCGACGAAGAATTAAAAGCGCTGGAGCAGAAAATAAAACAAGCTCGCAAGAACAAAAGGCAAGTTTGAGGCGCGTATGTTATTTGACATTGCATTAAGCTCAATAATAAAAGGGTCGGTGCTACTGGCGCTGGTACTGCTGTGTGTGCAGCATTCCGAGCGCAACACAGCAGCAGTTAAGCACAATAGACTCGCTGCCGCCCTAATCGTACTTGTGATGCTGCCCTTGCTTGAAATGGCGCCGAAGTTAGCGCTTCAGATTCTACCCGTGGGTTCTGAGCCAGTGTTTGATACGGCAACGCATTGGTTACCACTAACATCCAGTACGCTCCTGCTTATTGGCGGTATTTATGGGGCTGGGGTATTACTGGGGCTTTTAAAAGTTGTTCTCGACTACTTTGCTTTGCAACGCCAGCTGGAAAACGCGTCAGTGTGCAAGCTTGAGTTATTGCCAAAAGCAGTACAGCAACAGCTTTCTTCTACAGGTCAGAAAATCAGTGTTTGGCAATTGGAAAGTTTGCGCAGCCCGATAACCGTCGGTGCAGTGTCGGCAAAAATTGTGTTACCCAAGGAATTCCTTGCTCAATCTAGCGATGTGATCAGTGCCGCGCTGCAACACGAATTGGCTCACATTCGACGTCGCGACTGGACAATTCAGTTGATCAGCAGAATTGTTGTTGCTTTGTTCTGGTTCAATCCGCTGGTGCACATTTGCGCAAGAGGCCTTCGCAATCAGGCAGAAATTGCCGCAGACGATGAAGTGGTGTTGGCAGGAACTGAGGCGCCGAGTTACGCGGGCGTATTGCTTGACTATGCAAGGCAGCAAGGCGCTGCAAAACATCAAACACAAACGCCACTGTGGGCCGCAATGCTCGGACCAGGCCTTGCAGGCAGAATACATGCCTTAACGCGCAGAACGCCAAGACGCTATTACGACGGCTTTGGTCTCACTGAGAGTATTGTAGTTTTACTGATGTTGCTGTTGCCGTTTACCGTTTTGAAAGCTGTACCGATTGTGGAACCTATGGCATTGGTGGGTTTGCAAGAAAACTCCAGGCAAGGCGGCTTCCCTTATAAACCAGCGATGTATACGCCCCCGATTATGCCCACGATTGGAGAACCAGCTAAGCCCTTGTCACCACCGCCATCACACTTAGTGCAATGGAAAGCAGAGCCAATGATCCGCACAGTGGCGCACAATGTGTTGGTGCATGGCCCGGAGAAAGCTTCCTTCGCTAGCCTGCTAACGGCCGCGACTACGCCGAGCATCAGCCGCAGTGGCTTTATGCCAGCTGTTACCGTTATGCCTGTTTATCCACCCAAAGCCGTAGATCGCCATCTGGAAGGTTTTGTGGATGTG
>CAYGSL010000015.1:0-25275 GCA_964352475.1 uncultured Pseudomonadales bacterium
GACACTCGATTCAAATCCGGACTCAATTATTCTACCTGTTCCAGCATCCACCATTGCTACCCAGCAAAGTGTATCTTTTCTAGTCTTTTAGTGAAAGCTACTGATGCTTTAGTCCCGCTGCTACAATACCAGGTGTTTGTTCGATGAGATTGCCCAGTGAAAGAAGCCTATATCTATGATGCTGTTCGCACACCACGCGGCAAAGCACGAGCTGATGGCGGTTTACATGATCTCAGTCCTTATGAGCTGATCAGTCCACTCTATGCGGCACTGGAGCAACGTACCAATCTCGATCCTGCCAATATCGGCGACGTCATTTTGGGTTGTGCCACACAACACGGCGAGTTGGCAGGGAACATAGCGAAAACGTCTACGTTACATCACGGCTGGCCAGGCAGTATTCCCGGGATAACCGTCAATCGTTATTGTTCATCAGGCGTGGACGCAATAAGCCTTGCTGCGATGAAAGTCATGACCTCGGTAGACGATATGGTCGTTGCCGGAGGCGTTGAGATGCTTTCCCGTGTCGCCATGTTATCTGATAAGCCTGCGCCATTTCTTGATCAGGCGCTTGCTAAAAAGATGGGTATGTACATGATGGGCTGTGGTGCTGATCTGCTTGCATCTCTGCATAATGTCAGCCGCGAGCAGGCCGACCACATTGCGTTACTCAGTCACCAGCGGGCACTGCACGCCCGAGCCAATGGCTATTTTACCTCGATTATTCCCGTGCAAAACCCGGTCAAAGAGTTGCTTGTGGAACACGACGAATTGATTAGACCAAAAACAAGTGCTGAATCACTGGCTACTATGGAGCCCTCGTTTACCGCACTGGGCGAAAGCGGCATAGATTCGGATTATCTTAAACACTACCCTCAGTTAAACGCCATCCGCCACATCCATACGGCGGCCAACTCGCCGGCAATGGCTGATGGCGCTGCTGCTGTGCTGATTGCATCGCGCGAGGCAGGCGAGCAGTTATCTATAAAACCGCGCGCCCGAATTCGGGCAATGGTTAACGTAAACGACAATATTCATACGGTGATCGCGGGCTGTGTTGCCGCCACCAAAGAACTGATGCGCCGGGAAAATCTTGGCGCAAATGACGTAGACCTGTTTGAGATTCATGAAGCGTTTGCAGCAACCATGGTGTATTGCCAGCAAGAGCTGGGTATTAGCGACGAGAAACTTAATGTGAATGGCGGCTGCATCGCACTTGGTCACCCCTTGGGTGCGACCGGTGCAATCATGACCAGTACATTACTTGATGAGCTGGAACGGCGTGATTTGCAAACCGGGATTGTTGCAGCAGCGGGTGCTGCAGGTGCCGGCAGCGCATTAATGATTGAACGTGTGCGTTAGTCAGCTAGGATTCAGCGTCGCGCATCCGTTCTTTAATCTCTAGCCCTGCAAGGTTTTTACGGAGCTTAAAGTATGTTCTGCGGCCGGGTCGCCTACGGTCGCTGGCACAATACAAATTTCATCGACCCCAGCGGCTTGGTACTCCTGTATTCTATGGCGCACGGTGTCTATGTCACCAACCAGGCCAACAGCTGATGCCATTTCAGCGGGCATTGACGCCAATACGTCCTTTGGGTGAGGTCTGGTTTTCGCAAACCTTACCTGTTCGCCAAAGCCAGCTTCAATAAACATGTCGCTGTATCCAGGTGCCGCCAAATAGCCCACCTTTGAGCGAAGCATTTGACCAATGGCCTCAGGCGATGGGTCAACTGCACAAGCCAGCCATGCGGCCAATTTGGGTGTTTCACGGCCGGCCGCCTTCGCCTCATCGTCAAGCTGTTGTTTTAGTCGTGCCGCCGAGTGAGTAGTGACCATATTCAACAGCATGCGATCGGATGTTCTTGCCGCCGCTTTTACCGCCAGGGGTCCAAACGCTGCAACGGTAACGTGCGCGCCTGGAGCGCGGGTTCGCAAGTGGTAACCATTGCAGGTCGCCAACTCACCGCGAAACTTTACTTTTTCGCCGTCTAAAAGACCTCGTAGAATTACTGCTGCTTCATCAAGGTGCTTGGCAGGACGTTGCCTTGTTCTGCCGTGCCACTCCTCAACCACCACTTTACTGGAGCTGCCAATCGCCAGGCGAACCGTACGGCCGGTCAGCTCCGCAACGGATGCAACACCCATGGCCATGGTCATCGCAGTACGCACATCCACTGCCAGTGGGCCAATATTCAATGCCATATCGCCCTCGCTGCAGCCAACAGCAGTAGCGAAAGCAAATGCGTCAAACGTCGCCATTTCGCCAATCCAAAGATCCGAGAAGCCATGGCGCTGCGCGTTTAGTGCAATATCGATATTGTCGCTGGCGGGCTGATCTTGCCAAAGTGGAGTGACAACACTTATGTTCATTAACTACCCCGTTCAAATCACCTGATCGCGATTATGCTCTGTTTAGAGTCAAATCTTCGTGGCCAACTGCGTATTTCGGCACAATACTCATGCGCCATAGACCACGGTGCGCTAGTATACGGGCGCTGATAGTGCTAGTCTATTTATACAAGTTACCATTGGCATTCGGAATAATAACAGCCTAAGGCCTACCCCTTTAGTCGGGTGTGGGGCTATCAAAGCAAGCAGCAATAACGAATACAGGATGAACATAATGAACGCAACGGCTTACCCGATAACCGAAGAATGCATCGGCGAAGTGACCCACTTTGACGATGCCCCATCCTGGATTTACGAAGTAGACAACCCCTACTTGCACGGCGCTTATGCGCCTACTACCTCTGAGATAAGCGTCGACAACCTGCCGGTTGTTGGCGAGCTTCCCGACAATCTGGAAGGCGCTTACTTTCGCAACGGTCCCAATACGGTTCACAAACCCGAGGGCTTATTTCACCCGTTCGATGGTGATGGGATGATGCATGCAGTGCATTTTCGCAATGGCCAAGCCTCATACAGAAATAGCTACATCCACACCAATGGCTTTTTGTTAGAACAAAAAGAAGGCCGATCTTTATGGCCCGGCGTTATGGGCACATTTGATTTTTCCATGCCAGATTTCCCTATTCGAGATACCTGCAATACCGATGTGACCGTGTTCCGCGGTAAGTTAATACCTACCTGGTACCACTCAGGCAGGCCATACAAGATGGACCCAATCACCTTGGCAACCGAGGGCGAATACCAGCTTGCCGGGCGCACTCGACGCAATATGTCTGCGCACAATCATGTCGATTGGAACACCGGCGAAATGTTGTTTATGGACTACTTCGACGACGCTCCGTACATGACCTACGGCATCAGCAATCCAGACGGCTCGCTGCGTTCGGAAATTGCCATTGATCTTCCAGGACCTCGACGCCCGCACGACTTTGGCTTTACCAGCAACTACACCATTCTTCATGATTTGCCCTTATTCCATGACCTTAACTTATTGCGCAAGCATGGAAAAATGGTGCTGGGTTTTCATCGAGATATGCCCGCTCGGTTTGGCATTGTCCCGCGCTATGGCGACTCTGCTGACATTCGCTGGTTTGACTGCGAACCTTGCTTCATTCTGCATGTTTCCAACTGCTGGGAAGACGGCGACTGGGTGGTGATGGATGGCAGCCGCGCCGACAATCCCATGCGCCCGCCACAAGGTGGTGGAGAACTGGCCCATATGCTGGTTTATATGCGCAACGAAACCAATAATTATCGCTGGCGTTTTAACTTGAAAACAGGTGAAGTGCGTGAAGGCGATATTGATGACTTAAACACTGAGTTCAATATTACAAACCCGCTATTTCACGGTGTGAAAAGCAAATATGCCTACCACCAGCATATCCCGCTGCAACATGAGAATGGCAACACCCTGCGCTTCAATGCCCTGGTCAAGTACAACAATGACACTGGTCAGTATACGAAGTGGGACTATGGTGAAGGCGTGTTTGGCAACGAAGCCAGTTACGCACCGGTTAAGGGCGCCACACGCGCTAACGATGAAGATGATGGGTACGTAGTAACAATGGTAACCGACAGCAACACCTGGAAATCAGAATCGCTGGTCTTTGACGCCAAGGACATTGCCCAGGGGCCCATCGCCAGAGTGCAGTTGCCGCAGCGAGTGCCGTTCGGGTTTCACGCCAGCTGGGGCCGTGGCGAAGATATCTACTGATGTAAAACGGGCGAAACTTCAAGCACCGCACGCATCAAGAATAGCTTTTTGTTGTACTTAGCGAGACTTAGGGAGTTTTTAGGCACTGAACTGTTCCTGCAAGACAAAGCGTTGGACTTTACCTAATGGGTTTCTTGGCAATGCTTGCAATGGCTCAATTCGCTCCGGCAGCTTAAATTTCGCTAAGCCCATTTCCAACAGATACTGCTGCAATGCGTCAATACTGAGTATTTCCGTACCGGGGTTCATCACCAGGCAAGCACATATTTTTTCGCCAAGACGTTCATCGGGATAGGCGCAAACGGCCGCCTCAACAATATCGGGGTGCGCTTCCAGCGCGATATCAAGTTCAACCGGGGAAATTTTCATTCCACCACGATTAATAATGTCTTTGCAGCGCCCTACTATCTTGTAGAAATTGCCATTCTCACCACAGATTTCCACCATGTCTCCGGTGCGAAAAAAACCATCAGCGCTGAATACATCTTCGTTGTCATGGTTAAAATAGCCATCTATGACGGTTGGACCGCTTACCAGCAATTCACCACGCTCGCCTGGAGCGGTTCGTTCTTCGCCCGTTTCAGGATCCGCGACCTTGATCAGTAATACGTCGGCGGGGGGCTGTGCAAACATTGTGGCGCGCACCTCAGGATCTGGCGCGTCTTCAGGTGCCGAGAACAAGGCAATGCCTTCGTTAGAGCCAAAGATATTGACGATATCTACGCCGTATTGCGAACCAAATGTGTCAACCATTGCCGGCGACAACGGTGCGGAACCGGACCCTATGCGCCTTAATGCGGTAAAGTCGAATTGATTCCACATATCAGGTGCTTTCGCGAGCTGATTCAATAACGCCGGTGGCGTTATAGTGAAGCTGATTTTTTCATCCTGTGTTTGCTGAAGAAACAAAGGCGGGTCAAGCGGGTGGTGCAATATTAGCGAACAGCCAATGTCTGCGGCTGGAAAAACGAACCCTCCTAGCGCCGACATATTGACCATTGGAAATGGGCACAGCAAACGATCGTCTGCAACATAGGTTCCTGCACTGGCGGTGCAACGTGCCGACGCAAACCACATATTGTGTGAGCGTGGTACGCCTTTTGGTGTGCCTGTTGTTCCAGACGTCCAACAGATTGTCACTATTCGATTGGCATCATCCGATACATCTTGCTGGAACGGCTCTGTCTCTGCCGTGTCTAGCCGCAGCTCCTGACCAAACGCCAGTACCCTGGCATCGGGCAAAGCAGCACGTGCATCGTCAGCCAGACTGGATTCACGAAATTGACCGATGCTAATTACCGCGCTTGCGTTGAGCTCTGCGGCCATATGTTGAATTTCATGGCGACCGTATTGCACGGGCACAGGAGAAGCAATAGCGCCCAATGCGCTGATCGCGTAATAGGTTACTAACAACTCGCTTATATTGGGCAGCTGGACGATGATGCGATCATCTTCACTTATGCCATGGCTCTGCAATTGTCGCGCTAGATTATCGCTTGCGTGTTTCAATTCGCTCCAGCTGAGGCTGCGCGGCGGGTCGCCGGTTAACTGCTCACGATTGGGCTGGTCTTTTACGGCAAGCTGTTCGGCGCGTTGTTCAGCATGCTGCGCTAAACGTCCGTGCAAGGTGTTATTTCCCCAGCTGCCGACAGACGTCAGTGCGGCAATGCGATCTTTTGGGGAAGTGATCATGGTGCTTGCATCCTGTGGACTTGAGTCAAATGGCACAAGTAAGTGCCATTTGACTTTGAGTATAAATGAAGCGTTTTTGGCCAGCAATAAAAGCAGTTTTGTACAAACACCGCGCGACTGGCAAGGCAGGCACCGATTCTTTCCGATAATAAGTAGGCAAACGCTGATACATAAGCGAATATACTGACCCACACCAGTAGAACCTAACAACACACTGTGGACAAGCTAAACACGCGAGCGAGCTCGTTTAATCGTGCGATGGATCAAATCGGAGACAAGTGGTGTCTGTTGATTATTCAGGAAGTTTTTTGGGGCATTAATTCGTTCAATGAAATGAAGGAAACCATGGGCGTGTCTCGCGGTGTGTTGTCTGACAGACTGCGCTGGCTGGAATCGGTTGATTGTCTTAATAAAGCGCCAGACGCCAGGGGTGGCAAGCGCAAGGTTTACCACCTCACGCCTAAGTCGATTGAGCTGTACGACAGCGCATTGATGGCACTGGCCTGGGAAAGGCGTTTTTTCAGCAACCCGGCGTTGGACAGTGTTGAGTTAACGCACCGACGCTGCGGTCACGTGTTCAGCCCACAGATGCGCTGCCAACACTGCGATGGTGACGTTAAGGCATGGGATATCGAGTACAAACCGGGGCCGGGTGCGGCTCGCGACCACCGTGATAAGAAGGTACGCAGGCGCTCCTCGATTTCTGTCGCCGATGTTCCGAGTAAGCGCAGCGTGTACCGCAATCTTATAAACATAGTTGGCGACCGTTGGACGGCAAACGTCATTGCGCTCTCGTTTCACGGTTTGCGGCGATTCGACCAGTTCCACGCAGAACTGCCAATCGCCACCAATATTCTGAGCGACCGTCTCAAGTTTCTGGTGGAAGAAGAGATATTTGAAAAGCTGGCGTACCAGCAGCGCCCAACGCGATATGACTATACCCTGACTGAAAAAGGGGAAGCGCTGTACCCATGGTTTATGGCCATTCTTCAATGGGGAGATAAATGGTGCGATTCCGGTGAAAAAGGCAAACCGATGAGCCTGATACACAAACCCTGTGGCCTGATTCTGGCGGGACAAACAAAGTGCAGCGTATGCGCAGAGGTGCTGCATGCAAAAGACGTTCTGTTTGATTTGGGTGAACCCGCCGACACCTGAAATCAGGTCATTTTCAGCAACTATCCATGGACGACTGAATAAGTCATAAAACTTGACTAATTTACTAGGTTATGTGAACCTTAGCACTGCGAACTTCGTATCTTCAGTGTGACCCAATGAAACTAACCACCCGCGGCCGTTACGCCGTGACAGCTATGCTCGACCTAGCGGTTAACAGCGAGGCCGGGCCGGCGAATTTAGCAATGATATCTACTCGCCAGGACATTTCCCTGTCGTACCTTGAGCAGCTTTTTTCGCTGCTGAGACGCCGTGGGCTGGTGCGAAGCCAGCGCGGTCCGGGTGGCGGCTACCTGCTGGCAAAAGAGGCTGAAGACATCAGCGTTGCTGAAGTGATTGCCGCGGTTAATGAAGATACCGATGTTACCCGTTGCGGCGGCAGTGGTAATTGCCAGCACGGCGGCACGTGTTTAACCCATCATTTGTGGATGGACCTGAGTGATCAGATTCGCAATTTTTTAGGCGATATTAGCCTGGCAGATTTGGTTGTAAAAAACGAAGTGCAAGCCGTTGCCAGGCGCCAGCTTGCCGCTGCAGACAGCGGCACAAATGACAGTAATCGCATAGCTGCCAGTCGCTAGTGACTGCAGAAAACCTACACAGACACGAAGATTAAACAGTATGTCTCAGGAACAAATTAATCAGGCTATAGGCAAGGAATACGCCGCTGGCTTCGTCTCGGCGATTGAATCCGATACCTTGCCGCCAGGCTTGAACGAAGATGTGATCCGGTTTATTTCCAACAAGAAGAATGAACCGGAATGGCTGTTGGAGTGGCGCCTGGAAGCCTATCACCATTGGTTGGAAATGGCCGAGCCTGAATGGGCCCACGTTCACTACCCACAAATTGATTTTAATGCCATCTCGTATTTTTCAGCGCCAAAAAGCATGGAAGACAGGCCACAGAGTCTGGACGAAGTAGACCCTGAGCTGCTGCGCACCTATGAGAAACTGGGCATACCGTTGCATGAACAGGAAATGCTCGCCGGTGTAGCGGTAGACGCGGTGTTTGATTCGGTGTCTGTTGCCACCACTTTTCGCGGCAAGCTGGCCGATGCAGGTGTAATCTTCTGCCCAATTTCCGAAGCGGTTCACGAATACCCGGAATTGGTTAAGAAGTATCTTGGCAGTGTGGTGCCACGCAAAGACAACTTTTACGCCGCACTGAACAGCGCGGTGTTCAGTGATGGATCGTTTGTGTACATACCCAAGGGAGTTCGCTGCCCTATGGAACTGTCGACCTACTTCCGCATCAATGAAGCCAATACGGGGCAATTCGAACGCACCTTAATTATTGCCGACGAAGACAGCCACGTAAGCTACCTGGAAGGCTGTACTGCCCCCATGCGCGATGAAAATCAGGTGCACGCGGCGGTGGTTGAACTGGTGTCTCTCGACCGTGCAGAAATCAAATATTCAACGGTGCAAAACTGGTACCCGGGTGATTCGGAAGGCAAAGGCGGTATTTATAATTTTGTGACCAAACGCGGTGTTGCGCACAACGACGCTAAAATCAGTTGGACACAGGTAGAAACCGGTTCGGCAATTACCTGGAAGTATCCGAGCTGCATACTAAGAGGTGATAACGCCATCGGCGAATTTTACTCTGTTGCACTGACCAATAATCTGCAGCAGGCCGACACTGGCACAAAAATGATTCATCTGGGTAAGAACACTAAGTCCACTATTATTTCAAAAGGTATATCTGCAGGTAGAAGTTCCAACGCGTACCGTGGTCTGGTGCGAATGAGCCCACGTGCCAGCGGTGCCAGAAATTACACGCAATGCGATTCGCTGCTATTGGGCGACAAATGCGCGGCGCACACTTTCCCTTATATTGAAAGCAAGAACCCGTCGGCGGTTATTGAGCACGAAGCCACAACGTCAAAAGTCAGTGACGACCAAATGTATCTCTGCCAGCAACGCGGCCTGGATGCAGAGAAAGCGGTCTCGATGATTGTTAATGGTTTTTGTAAGGAAGTATTTAAAGAATTACCAATGGAATTTGCGGTAGAAGCCGGAAAACTATTGGAAGTAAGCCTTGAAGGCTCTGTTGGTTAAGACCAACACTGTTAACTGAACCTGGAATATCAAGTATGTTAGTTGTTAACGACCTGCACGCAACCGTTGATGGAAAAACCATTTTGAACGGGCTTAATCTCACGGTAAACCCTGGTGAAGTGCACGCTATTATGGGACCAAATGGATCGGGCAAGAGCACATTAGGTCATGTGTTAGCTGGCCGGCCGGGTTATGAAGCCACCAACGGTAGCGTAAACTACATGGGTAAAGACCTGTTAGAGCAGGAAACCGAAGAGCGTGCGCGCAACGGCTTGTTTCTGGCCTTTCAATACCCGGTGGAAATTCCCGGTGTAAGCAATATGGAATTTCTTAAAGCGTCTGTTGATGCCGCCCGCGAGCACAAGGGTGAAGCCGCTTTAGACGCCGTCAGCTTTATGAAGATGGCCCGCGAGGCAAGCAAAACCGTAGACCTGGACCCCGCGTTCCTCAAGCGCGGCGTTAACGAAGGCTTTTCTGGCGGTGAGAAAAAACGCAACGAACTGATGCAAATGATGATGCTGGAACCCAGCCTGGCGATTATGGATGAGACCGACAGCGGCCTGGACATTGACGCATTGCAAGTGGTTGCAGCAGGCGTGAATTCCATGCGCAACGAGAATCGTTCTTTTGTATTGGTAACCCATTACCAGCGATTACTGAATTTCATTGAGCCCGACTTCGTGCACGTATTGTCAGGTGGTCGAATAGTCCGCTCCGGTGACAAATCACTGGCACTGGAACTGGAAGAACGCGGTTACGCCTGGATTGAAGACGAGGTCGCCTGATGAGCGAGCATATGCAAGCCGCGCTGGATTCAGCAGCCACTACGGCACCTGCCTGGTTGGATGATGTGTTGCAAAGCGGTAGAGCGCAATGGCAACAAACTGTCTGGCCTAGCCGTAAAGTTGAGGCCTGGAAGTACACTTCATTGCATCCACTGCAGCAAACCTTCGAGGCAGCTCCGAAGACTGCAATCGATGTTGATACAAACGAAATACCCGAGTTCTCTGAAACAAGACTGGTATTTGTAGACGGTCAATACCAGGCTCAACAGTCAACAGAATATGGCACTGACAGCGGCGTGCGAACGGTACGTTTCAGTGAGGCCAGTGACGCCGACGCTGCGCGAATCAAGGAGCATCTGGGTAAAACGGTTGAAGCCGACAAGCACGTTTTTGCCACGCTGAACAATGCAGCTCTTAGCGATGGTTTGTTTATAGATATTGACGCGAATGCAGTAGTCGATAAGCCCATACACCTGGTATGGATCAGCAGCGGAGAGAAACCCGCTTACACGATTAATCAACGTTTGTTGGTGGTTGCCGGAACCAACAGTCAGGCGACTGTTATAGAGCATTTCATTAACACTGATGACACAAGCAGTGCATTTACCAATGGTATTTCAGAGCTGGTGCTGGAGCACGGTGCTGTTCTTGAGTACTACCGGCTCAACCTCGAACGCGCTGCTGCGTTACATGTTGCAGGCATACACTGCCATCTCGCAGACAGCGCCTGTCTGCGAAGCTTCTTTGCAACAACGGGAAGCAAACTAAAGCGCCTTGACGTGGTTGTACACCATGCCGGCTCCGGTGCGCATTGCGAGATGAACGGTATTTATCTGCCTCAGGGTAGCGAGCACATCGACGTGCACACCTGCATAGAGCATGCCGTACCCCATTGCACTACCGATGAGAATTTTCGCGGAATTATTGCTGATCAGGCCAGCGCCGTTTTCAATGGTCGAATTCATATTCACCCTGACGCACAGCAAACGCGGGCGGAACTCAGCAATCGTAATTTGCTGACCAGCGACCAGGCAGAGATTAACACCAAACCCGAACTTGAAATTTACGCAGACGATGTTCAGTGCGCGCACGGCGCCACTGTTGCACAGCTTGATGAAACCAGCATGCATTACCTTCGCTCACGTGGCGTGTCTCGCGCTGAGGCAGAGGTTATGTTGAGCTTTGGCTTTATCAATGAACTGGTGGACGGAATACGCCTTGATGCATTGCGCGATTATTTGCGGCCGTTTCTTGCTCGCCGTTTTGCGGGCGATGCGCAATTGGCTAGGCATTTGATATGAACGCCGCAGAACAATCAGTGCTGGCGTTCGATGTAAATCGAGTACGCGCAGACTTCCCTATCCTCGATCAGGAAGTGAACGGGCACCCTTTGGTATACCTGGACAATGCGGCCAGCACGCAAAAGCCCAATAGCGTTATCGATGCTATCGCAAACTATTACCGACACGACCACGCGAATGTTCACCGCGGCGTACACGCTCTCAGTGATCGGGCAACGCAGGCCTTTGAGCAAGCGCGCGAAACTGTGTCGCAGTTTATTAATAGCCCCAGTTCAAGGCAACTGATCTGGACCAGTGGCACCACGGAGTCTATCAATCTAGTGGCCTATAGCTGGGCACGGCAGAACCTTAACAAAGGTGATCGTGTTCTGGTCTCCTGGCTGGAACATCACGCAGACATTGTTCCGTGGCAATTGGTGAGCGCGCAATGCGGTGCCGAAGTGGTGCCGATACCAATAGATGCTGGCGGTGATATAGACCTGGAGGCGCTGACAGAATTACTTGATGAACGTGTAAAACTGGTCGCGGTAGGCCATGTCTCAAACGCTCTCGGTACTGTTAATCCGGTGTCTGAAATATGTGATCTGGCAAAAACCGTGGGTGCCAAAGTATTGATAGATGGCGCACAAGCGGTTGCCCACTGGCCGGTGGATGTTCAAACACTGGGGTGCGATTTCTACGCATTCTCCGCGCACAAGTTGTTTGGCCCCACCGGAATGGGCGCGCTTTGGGGTCGCGAAGAATTGCTTGAGGCCATGCCACCTTTTCTGGGCGGTGGCGAAATGATTGATCAAGTCAGTTTCGAAGGCACTACGTTTAACACCCTGCCCTTTAAATTTGAAGCCGGCACCCCCAATATTGCCGGAGCAGTGGGTTTTGCCGCAGCCATCGACTATGTTGAATCCCTTGATAGAGACGGTGCGGCGCGTCACGAAGAGCACTTGCTGGCGCTTTCCTTGCAGCGAGCCGCTGATATGCCGGCGCTGCGACGAATTGGTACGCCACGTAATGGCGCAGGTATCTTCAGTTTTGTGCTGGAAGGTACCCACCCGTCAGACGTGGGCATGTTATTGGACCAGCAAGGGATAGCCGTACGAACCGGTCATCATTGCGCACAGCCATTGATGGAGCATTTTGGGTTGCCGGGCACAGTGCGTGCCTCGTATTCAATCTATAATACAGTAGATGAAATAGACCGGCTGTTTGCGGGTCTGGAGAAAGCGTTGCGATTGTTGTCGTAGCGCAGGAGAAAGTAATGAGCGTAGAAACGTTTGATTTTAATCGGCAACTGCTAACCGTAACACCGGCCGCGCAGAAGCATTTTCTGAGCAGCTTGAATGGCTCAGACGCCAACGCTGTGCGCATCAGTGTTCAGGAAAGCGGCTGCACCGGATTCAAGTACGTTGTTGAAGAAGTTCAACAGGCTGAAGCGGATGACATTACGCTAAACCTGGACACCAAGCTTACTCTGCATTTGAGCAAAGACGCAGTAAGCGTTTTGCAAGGCACCGAGATTGATTACACCCGCGAAGGTATCAATCAAACCTTGACATTCAGAAATCCGAATGTAACGGCCGAATGCGGCTGTGGCGAAAGCTTCAGCGTAGGTTAGCCGTGAGCGCACAAGAACGTACGCTGCTCACAACCACCCGTGAGTGCCCTGGCCGTCTGGTGCCCGTTGGTGACCCCGTCACTATCCCGGCACACACATTTGTCACGCTAACACAGTCTCTTGGTGGCAACTACACGGTGGTGTATAACGGCAATATGGTACGCGTTGATGGTACCGATGCTGATGCGCTGGGTTTTGAGCGCACGCAACTTGAGTTTGACGCACCCAGCGACGGACAGATTGCCGAAGAGCAAGTATGGGAAGCATTGCATACCGTGTACGATCCTGAGATACCGGTAGATCTGGTCAACCTTGGATTAATCTACCAGCTGGATATTGATCAAGAAGCTGGATTGGTGACTATTGCGATGACACTCACTGCACCTGGTTGCGGTATGGGCCCTGTGCTGGTGGGTGACGTTAAATATCGCGTGCAGCAAGTACCGTATGTAAAAGCCGTTGAGGTGGAACTGGTGTTTGACCCGCCATGGAGCCGCGACATGATGAGCGAAGAAGCGCAGCTTGAAACCGGTTTGTTTTTCTAGCATGACTGACAACCCATTCGGGCGCACGATAAAAGCCGAAGACGTTATCGAAACATTGGGTTTCTTTGACGATTGGGAAGACCGCTACAAATACATTATTGATTTGGGTAAAGAGCTGCCGGCAATGGCCGATGAGCTGCACACTGAAGAGCGCTTGATTCGTGGTTGCCAGAGTAAGGTCTGGATTGATTCGTCGCTTGATGATGGGCGCTTGCAATTCAGCATGGACAGCGACGCTTTTATTGTAAAAGGCTTAATCGCGGTCGTGCTGGCCGCGTACAACAATACGCCCGCAAAAGACATTCTTGCCTTTGACATTGACGCCTATTTTAAGCAACTCGACTTAATGCAGCACCTGTCGCCTACTCGCGGTAATGGTTTGCAAGCGATGGTTACTCGCATTAAAGACATGGCGACTGCTACTTAGCACCGTCAAAGAAATCTTCAAATCCTGAACGCGCATGGCGGCCAATCACAATGGTCTCAAGCGTACCCACGCCCTGGTGCGTCTCACCATCAATATCCAATTGCGCGGTCACTACCTGATGGCTGTGAATAAATTGCATCTCTAGCGGGTTAATCTCATCAAAATTCCATTCCTCGCGACCGATTTCGCACTCACCTTTCCAGAACGCATGGCCCCATTCGGTGTGCCCATAGCCAATGCCCAGCATGTAGAAGATCCGCCCTGCTTCTACCGTGTAATGGTATTGCCGATCTTCAGAGTCTTTAAAACGCATTTCAGCAGACGCCGCCCGGCGAGTACCCGAGTGCCAATTTACGGTGTGTTCAATGCCGTGCATGCCCACAATTCCAGCGTCCTCCCCGTGCGGAATATCATCTACATTGGCGTAAAGCGGTACTCTGTCTGCGCTCAATTGCGTAGGTTTGCCGTCACGGTCTTCGAAGGTACCCAACTGCGTGCAAAATTCACCGAAGTTAATTGGGTTCCAAAGCCAGTAAACGCCCGGTTCATTGTTCATTAAACCAGGTGCGCCGCCGGCCGGTTCACCAACCGGTCGAACGCCCCAGGATTTATCGCGCGTGCCAATGGCTGAGTTAACCTCAAAGCGTTCGCCGTCAATACTGAACCAGCCTTGCCACAAGCCCATTTGGGTAAAGCGCGAGTTGTGCATGATCAAATGCCCATCGTCGTGCATCACATTGGCGGGTTCCTGATGCGGAACGCTGCTGGCTGTGAACAGCAGGTCACATTCAATATTGTGTTCGTTAGCCGCCAATGTAACGCGCACTTTACGCAGCGGTTCCTCAACGGTAATCGCTAGGGGTCCAATTTCGGTTTCCTTACGATCTTTGGGCGCCCTGCGCGAGGCGTGAAACGCGATCTGCCTGTTACCAACAGACACGCCGAAGTGGCCGTCCATCACCCGGCGATTCGGGTATAAGCCGAAACCAATTTCAAACAACCACTCACCTGAAGATGGCTCAATGCCATTAAACCAATATCGATCGTAAAAGTTGCGATCACTTTGTGAGGGCTCGGCAATAGGCAGGGCCGTTTGATGGATACAAAAATCGTCGAAGCTGGTAATCATGGTTTGTTCCTGCGCGTGCTCACTGGTGCGGAATGAAGCCTGGCTGTGTGCCTGCGATAAACAAACGCACATAAGCACACAGCTAACGCAGAATGTTAACGGATTACAGTCTGTTCGAGAATGACCAAACCGTAGTCTCGCTTAAACTACGGATGGGATGGGCGCGCCAGGTGAGATTACTGGCGCTTACATCTCAAGCTACTTTATTTTGCTGGCAGTGCTCGGCCAGGTCGGTCAAGGCCCGGTTGGCCACGGTGTACACCGAGAAGTCACCGGTATTGGCGGCACGAACTTCACTCACCAGGTGTTGCCAACGACCGATAGCATCAGACGATTTCTTCAGCCAGCTTTCAATGCTGGCTTCAACATTGTCCTGCAGCTGGTCGTCCATACTCATCAACACACTGGTCGTAATAGACCCTTGTTGCGCTTCCAGGTCGTCACGATAAGCTTCGCGAGCCATGGCTTGCCATTGAGACTTCACGCCCAGGTCGGAGATCTGTTTGTGGAACCAGTGCAGGTCCAGCTTATCTCCCAGACTGAAGAAAGTATCCGCCACCACCGCGGCATGCATGTCGGTATCTTTTGCTGCCTCAGCAATACTCAGCGATGAATACAGGCTGGGCGCTGCGGCAATGAAATGCGCCAGCTGCGGCGGAATGTTCTGCTCAGCCAGGGTTTCCTGTCGGTGCTGCCAGGAATCACGCATATGGCCTTTCAGGAAGTTGCCAAGGTTCTCGCTGATTGTATTCACACTGGGTCTGAAGCTAAGCACCTCTTGCTCGGGGTCCAGGCCCGCGCGGCGATTGCGCAGAAACCAGTGGCTGGCCCGCCGCATCAAGCGCATCAGGTCCGCCATCAGGCGCATCTGCAACTGCGCATCCACCTCATGATCCAGCTCTTCGATCATGCGCCAATACTTTGGTACCGAGAACACATCGCGCGCAGTCACATAGGCAAGTGCAACATCGCTACTGCTAATACCAGGCGCCTGGCGCATTCTGTCCACGAAGGTTATGCCCATGTGATTGACCATATCATTGGCCAGCTGTGTCGCTATAATTTCACAGCGCAGTTTGTGCGAACTGATACGCTCCGGGAACTCCATAGACAGTTTTCCTGGGAAAGCCGTTTGTACAATGCGGGCCACGTAGGCATTTTCGCAGATGTCGCTGCAACACAAATCTTCCTTCAATTGCGATTTGATGTAGGAAATCAAAACCGATAACTCCGGACGACTCAGTTGCTTGCCTTGCGCGTCACGCTCCAGCAGTTGCTCCTCATTGGGCAGGAATTCCAGTTCCCGATCAAGCTTGCCGCTTTCCACCATATGGTTCATCAGGCGTCGGTATTCAGCGAAGCGTTTTTTCGCTTCACTTTCCGCAATACTGATCGCCTGCACTTGCATATAGTTGTTACGCAGAACCAAGGAGCCCACTTCATCCGTCATTTCTTCAAGCAGGCTGCGACGTTGTTTCTCGGTCATATCACCGGCAACTATTACGTCGTTCAGCAGAATCTTGATATTCACTTCGTGGTCTGAGCAATCAACACCGGCCGCGTTATCAATGAAGTCGGTATTTACCGCACCACCGTTCAGCGCAAACTCGATACGACCCAATTGGGTGACGCCAAGGTTGCCACCTTCGCCGATCACCTTGCAGCGTAGATCTGCGCCGTCAACTCGTAATACGTCGTTGGCTTTATCGCCCACATCAGCATGCGACTCCGAGCTGGCCTTGATGTAAGTACCAATTCCACCATTCCAGAGCAGATCAACCGGTGCTTGCAGCAATGCCTTGATCAAGGCATTGGGCGCCATATTGTCTTCAGTCAGATCGAAGGCTTGCTTCATCTCAGGACTGATCGGAATAGACTTTGCGCTGCGCAAGAATATACCGCCGCCCGCCGAGATCAGCTCACGTGTGTAATCATCCCAGCTGGACCTGTCCATCTTGAACAAACGCTGGCGCTCGGCAAAGCTGCTTGCAGCGTCCGGGGTTGGGTCAATAAAGATATGCAGGTGGTTGAACGCGGCCTTCAGGCAGGTGTGTTCAGACAGCAACATACCGTTACCAAACACATCACCCATCATGTCTCCAATGCCCACTACGCTGAAATCGGTTTTTTGCACATCAATACCGCGCTCGCGGAAGTGTCTTTGCACAGACACCCAGGCACCCTTGGCAGTAATGCCCATGCCTTTGTGGTCGTATCCGATGCTGCCACCGGAGGCGAAGGCATCGCCCAACCAGAAGTTGTATTGTTCTGAAAGGCCATTGGCGATATCGGAAAATGTCGCGGTGCCTTTATCTGCGGCTACCACCAGATAGGGGTCATCTTCGTCATGTCGAACAACATATTCTGGCGGTTGGACCTTCCCCTCAATAATATTGTCAGTGATGTCCAGCAAGCCTGAAATAAACGTTTTATACGCTGCAATACCACCTTCCTGAAACTCTTGTCGGCTTGCATCGGGTGCAATCGTTTTCGCAACGAAACCGCCTTTCGCACCAACTGGCACAATGACAGAGTTCTTCACCTGCTGTGCTTTTACAAGACCAAGCACCTCTGTTCGAAAGTCTTCACGACGATCCGACCAACGCAGGCCGCCGCGAGCCACTTTACCGCCACGTAGATGAACGCCCTCAACGTGAGGCGAATAAACGAAAATCTCAAACATTGGAACTGGTGCCGGCACATCCGGAATCAGAGATGGCTGCAGTTTGAAGCTAAAATAGCCCTTGAGCTCGGCCGCGTCATCACGCTGAAAATAATTGGTTCGCAATGTTGCCTTGATCAACGCAAGATACTGGCGGAAAATACTGTCTTCGTTCAGATTATCAACGTCATCAATAGCGGCATTGATTTCAGCCATCACCGCCTGCTCGCCCGTTCCTGCGGCCGCAGCCTGCTCCGGGTCGAACCGCTGCTTGAACAAGCTCACGATCTTATCTGTCAATGTAAGATACTTGCCCAAAGTTTCGGCTATGTATTCATCACGGAAATTGAAACCAATCTGGCGCATGTAGCACGCATAGGCGCGCAGCAGGGCACATTCTCGCCAATCGAGCTGCGTACCTAACAAAAGTTTGTTAAACGCATCACTTTCAGCATCGCCCTCCCAAACACGTCTAAACGCTTGCTGGAATTTCTCACGCACGTCTTCAAGCTTGATCTCTGACGCCAGACCGTAACTTAGTGAAAAGTCATGCATCCAGATGTTTTTGCCATCCAGATGCTGAATCTGATACGAGCGATCACCTACTACACGCACACCCATGTTTTCCAGAGGGGGCAGCAAATCTGACAACGCCAATGGCGTATCCATATGATAAAGCCGGAAATGCAACATATGATCGGGTTCTTCCGGCACCCGATACACTTTCATTTCCAGTGTATTGTCATCATTAAGACATTCGATTTTCTTGATGTCGCCAATAGCAGATCGTGGATCAAAGTCGTCTTGATAACCTGCCGGAAACGCGTTGTCGTAGCGTCGGGCCAATTTGGTGCCAAGCTCTTCACCCAGGTCGTCAGTCAAGGCAACATCCAGTCTGTCAGACCATTGTTGCGCGGCCTGGGTTACTTTCTGGCGCAGCTCTTTGCCGTCGAATTCAACGACTTTCTCAGGGTTTACCCTGAACTCAAAATGCGTGCGGGTGAGAATACTCTCTGAAAAATAAGTGGTGAAGTCTACGTCGTCAGCGCCAAATGCGTTCCAAAGAATTTCCTCAATTCGGGTGCGTACTTCAGTTTTGTACATATCTCTGGGTGTATACACCATGGCGCTGATAAACTTGCCAAAGCGATCCGGGCGCAGAAACATTCGCACTTTTCGTCGTTCCTGAATTTTCCACACACCCATAATAGTGTCTAGCAATTCACCGGTGCTGCTGTGAACGATTTCATCGCGTGGAAACGTATTGATAATTTGCCTTAGCTCTTTACCGTCATGGCTGCACATGTCCAGGCCACTGGCCTGCTCTATGGCCGCTACCTTGCCGCGCCATAGCGGAACCGAACAGGGAATAACGCTGTACGCCTTGGACGTATACAAGCCCAGAAAGCGATGTTCGATCACACCCTGTCCATTCTCATCCGGTAATTGCACGCACACATAATCTGCGTAGGCATGTCGGTGTACACTTGAGCGAATGGCAGATTTGGAGAAGGCAATTAAGCCACTGTCCAGCTCTGGTTTTTGCGCACGCTTGTTTAATTCAAGCTGCACATCATCAGCGTAATTTTCGCAATCAGTACTGAACAATCCCAAATTCAGTTGATCAGGAGCGGCTTTTTGTGCGCCTTTTTGATCTATCGCATATGACTGATAGCCAAGAAAGGTAAAGTGATCGTCAACCATCCAATTCAAGAATGCCGCAACTTCCTTGATCTGTTGTTTATCGTGCTGCGATGTGCTGTCAATGTGTTGCTTTAAGTCGCGCTTCAGGGCTTCCGCCAATTCCGTTGCCTGGGCACGCATTGGCTTGAAATCCGCAACCACAGCCCTTACATCGACCAGTATGTTGTGCAGCGATTGGTTTAATTCGGAGAAAGTAGCCGGGTCACTCTGTCGAGTGACTTCCATGAACACCAGAGCTTCCTGGCGCACCACGGCGTCATCGCGACGTTGCAGCCTGGCATTTGGGGTTTGCACACCCTGCAAGGTGCCGTCTTCAGCGCGCGCAACGGTGAGAGTGGCGCTGTGAATGTTATGAATCGCGATTCCGCGCCGGTTCATTTCAATGCGGATAGAATCTACGATGAATGGCGAGTTTTCCACCAACGCAGCCAACACAGTGCGCTGGGATTGCCAGCCATGTTGCTCGAAGTCAGGATTAAACAGTGAGATTTTCGGCGATGTCGCGTCAAATTGTTGAACAAATCGCCACAAAGCGTAGGTGGTGGCGTAGACGTCTTGTGGATCTCGATGCTGCAACTCATCTGTGGCGCAGGCGCTGTAGAATGCCTGCACGAACGGCACCAACTGCTGCCGCTCCGCGCCTTCAACCCGTCTGTCGACTTGTTGCAGTATTTGTTCGACCAGTTCTGCGTTGCGTGGAGTATTCATGGTTGCCATAATCGATCCGTTGAAATGTTGCTTTTCCTTGTTTAAATAGTAGGCATATTGGATAAAAGTGCGTCACAGAGTAACAATCAATTGAATAAAATTTGACCCGGTTCACAGACACAGAGCATATGACACAAATCCACAGCAATATCGAGCAGTTACGAACCTGGCTGAGCAGCCAGATTATTGGGCAGAGCGAATTGATTGATCGTTTATTGGTCGCTTTGCTGGCCGACGGCCATTTATTAGTAGAAGGGGCTCCTGGACTTGCGAAAACCAAGGCAATCAAGATTCTCTCTGACGGTCTGGACGCGGATTTTCAGCGGGTGCAATTCACGCCAGACCTGTTGCCAGGCGATATCACCGGTACCGAAATTTTTCGCCCACAAAACGGCAGCTTTGAATTCCAGAAAGGCCCGCTGTTTCACAACCTGATTCTGGCCGACGAAATTAATCGTGCTCCCGCTAAGGTTCAGTCTGCGCTATTGGAAGCCATGGCCGAACGACAAATCAGCGTGGGCGGCACCAGCTATGAATTGCCACCGTTGTTTTTGGTGATGGCCACGCAAAACCCTATCGAACAAGAAGGTACTTACCCTTTACCAGAGGCGCAGCTTGACCGCTTCTTGATGCACGTTACCGTCGATTACCCAGACAGTGAAGCAGAGCTGAGCATTTTAAAACTGGTGCGTGATGAAAAGCGACAAAGCCCACCAGCGCCCCCTACCACGCTAACACAGCAAGATTTATTCGCCGCACGCCAGCAAGCTCTTGACCTGCACATGAGTGATGCCGTGGAGGATTATATTGTGGCGCTGACCATGGCTACCCGCCAACCCGCCGCTTACAGTGAGAAGCTGGCGAGCTGGATTGACTACGGCGCAAGCCCTCGCGGCACCATCGCACTTGATCGCTGCGCGCGAGCATTGGCCTGGCTACAGGGCAAAGACTATGTCAGTCCGGATGACGTGCAAGCGATAATTCATGATGTATTTCGCCATCGGCTGATACTCAGCTATGAGGCCGAAGCCAATGGCATAGATGCTGATATGGTTATTAATGAATTGCTCGCACAAGTATCAGTCGCTTAATAGTTAGCATGAGCTCACCGGTTCCACACAATGGTCTGCGCGGCGCGCATACTGAGCAAGCAGCTCTAATAGGCTTGCGTTTTCAAGCACGCCTGAAATTAAGTTCCCACAAACGTAGCCTTAGTGCACTTGCCGGGCCTTACCGGGCAAGCTTTCGTGGGCGGGGCATGGATTTTGAGGAAGTTCGCAGTTATCAACCAGGTGACGATATTAGATCCATTGACTGGCGCGTAACCGCGCGCACGGGTGATGCTCATACCAAAATCTTTCGAGAGGAGCGCGAACGACCGGTGTTTATTCTGGCAGACCAGCGCCAGGCAATGTACTTCGGCAGCCAGCGCTGCTTCAAATCAGTGTTGGCCGCTGAAGTAGCGGGGCTGCTGGCCTGGTCAGCGTTGAAGCAAAACGATCGCGTAGGTGGGCTGGTGATGGGCTCGGATGATGTAGTTGAAGTAAAACCCAAGCGCAGCAAGTCCAGTGTATTGCGCCTGCTGCATTCGGTGCACGAACACAATCACGCATTGGCGGTGCAGCGAGTTGTTAGCAAAGAGAACAAGACCAGCTTAAGCAGTGCGCTTGAAGACGCAAGGCGCGTTAATAAACCCGGCAGCGCTATTTTTATCATCAGCGATTTTCATGACTTCGACGAAAAAAGCAGCAAACAAATGTTCCACCTCGCGCAGCATAATGAAGTAACTGCGTTCATGGTGTATGACCAATTAGAGCAGCAGTTGCCGCCCTCTGGCAGTTATGAAGTGACTGACGGCGCAAACAAAGGCTTATTAAATACTCAAAGCAAGGATATTCGCACAAAATACCAGCAGTTTTTCGAACAATCTCAAAGCGATTTACAAAACAGCCTGGCGAAAAGTGGCGTGCCTCTGGTTGCATTGGAAACAGGCTGTGACGCATTGGCTGAGCTGATGAAGTACTACACTTATCAGCGCGGACATAATTAATATCGAGTGACCAATGCCTGAAGATCCACTTGCCCAATTGCGTGATATTCACCTACCCGAAGCCATTAGCTGGTGGCCACCTGCGCCCGGCTGGTTACTATTGGCTGCACTGGTGTTAGCCTTGCTACTTTTTGCCGTCGGCAAGTGGCTAAAAACATGGCGCGACAACAATTATCGTCGTCAGGCACAAAGTGAACTCGACAGCGCATGGAAGCAGTTTAAGAAGAACCATGACACGCAAGCCTACCTAAAGCTGTGCAATATTGTGTTGCGCAGAGCGGCTCTGCACCGCGACTCTGTGAATCGTAGAGCGATAGCCCCATTGGCTGGGCAAGAATGGTTCGACTACCTGGACTCTTGCTGCAGCAAACCAGTGTTTGCAGGCCACGTAGACCCAGATATGGCCGACGCACACTATCGCCCTGTGGATGATGAACAAGCCACAGAACAAACCCGTGCACTGCACCGCGCTGCCCTTAAATGGGTGAAGGCCCATCCCTAACGGTAAGAATGTTAAGTTTTGAACTTCCGCTTCTGTTTTTACTACTACCGCTGCCATGGCTGGTGTTTCGCTTTATGCCGCCTGTTTTGCAACAAAATGCGGCGCTCTACACTCCTTTTTATCAACGATTACCCTTAGCTGAGTCAGGCAGCACTGGAAAGCGTTCTCTGTTTGCTGTTGTGCTGTTGGCACTGTGTTGGGCACTATTGCTAAGCGCCGCCGCAAAGCCCAGCTGGCTGGGCGAACAGGTGCACCTGCCTGCAAGCGGCCGCAACCTGATGCTGGCCGTGGATATTTCCGGCAGTATGCAGGTCGAAGATATGGTGTTGAATGACCGCAGGGTGAACCGCTTGCAAGTCGTAAAAGAAGTAGTTGGTGACTTTGTGCAGCAACGAGCCGGCGACCGGCTGGGCTTGATATTGTTTGGTAGCCAGGCTTATTTACAAACACCGCTGACGTTTGACCGCAATACTTTGCACCAGCTGTTATTAGAAGCACAAATTGGCTTCGCCGGTGAAAAAACAGCTATAGGTGATGCCATTGGCCTTGCCATCAAGCGCTTGCAAGGCAATGAAGAGAGTAGCCGCGTGTTGATTCTTTTAACAGACGGCGCCAACACAGCCGGTGCGGTACCACCGCGTCAAGCTGCGGAGTTGGCCTCTGAAGCCGGCGTAAAAATCTATACCATTGGCATGGGCGCCGATGAGATGGTCACCGGCGGCTTGTTCGGCACTACATTTGGCGCGCGCCGCCAGAACCCGTCAGCCGATCTTGACGAAGATACCTTACGATTGATTGCCGATGAGACCGGTGGTCGTTACTACCGCGCCAAAGACGCCAACGAGCTACAGCAAATATATACAGAGTTGGATAGGCTTGAAGCAATAGAACAGGAAAGCGTTACCTACCGACCGCGTAAGTCGCTGTTTCACTATCCACTAGGCTTAGCCACTGCTTGCCTGTTTGCATGGTTGCTACTGAACAGAGCCAGGGTTGCGTATGGGTCTTGAAGAGTTTCATTTTTTGCGCCCGCAGCTACTGTTACTCCTTTTGCCGGCAGCCATTGCTGTGTATTTGATTTGGCGCCGCAGGCTCAGTGGGTCTACCTGGTTTAATGTGATTGATGCCGATTTGTTGCCACATTTGCTAGAGGGTGAGCAAAAGGTAACTGATCGTTGGCCAGTGATGTTGGCTGGCGTCGCAGCACTCATAGCCATACTGGCGTTGGCAGGACCCGCCTGGAAACGCCTGCCGCAACCTGTTAGCCAGACCCAAGACGCTTTATTGATATTGCTGGATCTTTCATTGTCTATGCGAGCCAGTGATGTTTCACCCAGTCGTATAGAGCGCACGCATTTAAAAATTCGAGATGTTTTGCGCCAGCGAAACGAAGGTTTGACCGCCTTGATCGCTTATGCCGGTGACGCCCACACTGTCGCGCCATTTACTGATGACGCCAAAACCATTGAGTCCATGCTGCCCGCTTTGAAGCCGGAGATTATGCCCAAGCTTGGCAGCCGCCCGGAATTGGCTATAGAGCTTGGCCAACAATTACTGCAGGACGCAAACCTGAACAATGCGCGCGTGTTACTGATAACCGATGATATTCGTGCCGGTCAGATTGATGCCATGCAAGCGGGCTTGGGATCCACGTTTGAATTAGCGCTTATGTCGGTTGGAAGCGAAGACGGCAGCCCTATTCCATTACCGCAGGGTGGTTTTCTTAAAGACAACGCTGGCGAAATTATTGTTGCCAAGGTAGATGTCAGCCGAATTCGCAATGCGGCTTCTACACTTGGTGCACGGTTCGCGGAACTATCAAGTGATAGCAGTGATATTGAAAAACTGCTGCCAGAGCGTCGCGCGGAGCTGAAGGATCTGAAGGAGACCGAACGAGAGTTCGATGTGTGGCAGGACGAAGGTGCCACACTATTGCTGCTGTTACTACCTCTGGCCTTGTTCGCGTTTCGACGCGGACTGATATTGCCACTTGTTCTTGTGGCCGTATTACCGTCGACTGCGGATGCCGCAGAACCGGCGCAAATATGGCGCAACTTGTGGAAAACGCCAGACCAGCAAGCCAGCGAAGCCTTGCAAAACGGCGACGCCGAAACTGCTCAACAGCTTTTCGAAAACCCCGGCTGGCAGGCCAGTGCCGCGTATCGAGCTGGCAACTTTGAACAGGCAGCGGAATTGTTCGGCGAACAAAACGCTTACAATCATGGCAACTCTCTGGCACGCTCGGGAAAACTGGATGAGGCTGTCTCCGCATATGAGCGAGCACTGCAGGAAAACCCGAACAATGAAGATGCCGCTTTTAACAAGAAATTGGTTGAAGAGTTAAAAAAGCAGCAGGAACAACAACAGCAAGATCAGCAACAAAACTCAGACCAGTCGCAGCAAGATCAGCAGGACCAGCAGCAAAATCAGGATCAACAGAACCAGAACCAAAATGACAGCCAGGATCAGCAGTCGCAGAATTCTGATCAGCAAGACCAGCAGCAAGACCAACAACAGTCGGAAAGCGAATCAGAACAACAGGATTCCGAGAACGAGCAATCGCCGGAAGATCAGCAACAAGAGCAGGAAAAAACACCAGAGCAACAACAGGCAGAGCAAGACAAGGAACAACAGCAGCAGTCTGAAGCACAGATGGCGGAAGCCGAACAAAGCAAATCAGACGCGGAGCGCGAGCAGGAGCTACAGCAGTGGCTGCGCAAGGTGCCTGACGATCCGGGTGGCTTGTTGAGAAATAAATTTCGGTATCAGTATGAACAGAATCGTCGCAGACGAGAGCA
>CAYGSL010000015.1:25375-63084 GCA_964352475.1 uncultured Pseudomonadales bacterium
GTTGATCGTAGCAAGATTGGTTTGGATGAGACGTTTACGCTGATTATTAAGAGTACCTCAATGTCGATTTTTGACAGCCCGGATCTGGAGCCGCTTGAGCAGGACTTTGAGGTGTTGGGCACCAGCCGTAACAGTCAGCACAGCATTGTTAATGGCAAAACCGAATCGTCATTGGAATGGCATGTTAGCTTGGCGGCCAAGCGTGAAGGGGCATTGGTGATTCCGCCGATTGAAGTGGATGGCGACAAAACCGATGCGATTATAATCCAGGTGAGTAAAAGCAGTTTCGCTGAGAAGAGCGGCGGCTTTGAGCCGGTGTTTATTCAATCGGAAGTCGACACTGACGACGTTTACGTGCAAGGCCAACTGATTCTGACGGTAAGAATCTATTACGGCGTCGCGCTGTCCAGGGGCGCTCAACTCAGCGATTTGGATATTCCAAATGCCGTTGTTAAGCAATTGAATGAAGCTTCGTATGAGACGCGTGTGCGCAATATGAATTACAACGTACACGAAGTGAAGTACGCTATTTTTCCGCAGCGCAGTGGTTCCCTGGAAATACCCTCACAAACGTTCAGTGCCTTAATGGCCAGTGGCCGGCGCAGCGGCTCACTGTTTGATAATTTTGGCTCACCCTCTCGCGGCCGGCCCATTCGCGCAAGCTCAGAAGCTCATACCATTACGGTAAAACCACAGGCGGCTGAGTTCACCGGCAGCGATTGGCTGCCCGCTGAAAACATTGAGTTGCTGGAAACCTGGAGCAAGGAATTAAGCGAGCTCAAGGCCGGAGAGCCTATAACACGTTCACTGATTATTGAATCAAAAGGCTTGCAAGGAAGTCAGCTTCCCCCGCTAGATGTGGCAGATTTGCAAGGTGCACAGCAATACCCTGACCAACCTGAAACTGCCGACGAGTTAAATTCTATGGGTGTCGTTGGCACACGCATTGAAAGCCAGGCGATTATTCCAGCAAACGGTGGGCAATTACGCTTGCCCGAAGTGCGGCTGCCCTGGTGGAACACCCGCACTGATCGCCAGGAAGTGGCTGTGATTCCTGCGCAAGTTCTGCAGGTAGACGGACCACTGGCCGCGCCAGCTGAAACTGCCCAGTCTGTGCAAGCCGCTAGCCCGGCTGATTTGACGCCACTAGGGCAAGATAACGATGATACCAATATCGTCGACACCAATCTGGATGCATCCGCGCCAGGAGGCGTAAACCCCTTCTGGCAATACGCGACAATACTGACGCTTATCTTGTGGGCTGCAACCGTTCTTTACTTTGTATTATCGAGAAAGCAAACGCTCACTACGGACGTTATTGTTAGCAAACAGCCATTGGTGAAAGTGGCCAGGGCAAGTTTGACTGAGGCGTGCAATGAAAACAATCCGGCCAGAATAAAACATGCGCTTATACAATGGGCCAGAGTGGTAACGGGAAAGAAGCACTTAAGCTCATTGTCTGCGGTAGCATCTGCCCTGCCCAATGATGCATTGAAGCGAGAGCTGAAAGCACTTGATCAGGCGTTATATAAATCTAATTCGAGTTCGTTTGATGGTAGTGCTATTGATAAAGCCGTTACCGAACTTGCAGCAGCACGTAAGTCACGGCGTTCGTTTAGCGGCCCTGAGTTGGAACCGCTTTATAGGGCTTGAGCGGAAGGTCTCGTCAAGACCGGCGCTGATCATGCTTAGTAAGACCTCGTTCTTATTTTGCCTTCCTCCACCAGATTTCAAGATGCGTCCTTAAGCGATTTACTCACCACCTCAAACACATCTTTCGACAAGTCCTCACAACTCTCTATCTTCCTAAGAGCCGCAATCATCTGTTCCTGCAGCGGCAGCGTGTATTTTTTCCATTTTGACAAGGGTCCCAGCAATCGCGACGCAATTTGCGGGTTCTTTGCATTCAGCTCAATCACCTGGTCCGCCAGAAACTCATAACCCGAACCGTCCGGATTATGGAAATTAATCAAATTCTGACCGCAGAACGCACCAACCACTGCACGCACCTTATTCGGATTGCTCGCATCATACGCTTCGTGATTCAACAGCATGTCGATTGTTTTCAAGCCACCTGGCAACTGCGCACTGGCCTGAACTTGCAGCCATTGATTAACGACCAGAACTTCGTGCTGCCAACGTTCGTAAAAATTCCTTAGTGCGCGTTGTTTCGCAGCCTGCGCTGGTTCGGCTTCACAGTTGACCAGCTCGCGCAGTGCCGTATAGGTATCAGTCATGTTATTGGCGTTTGCGAATTGCAGTTCACAACGCGCAATTTGCTCTTCGCTACCGAGTAGCATGAGATACGCCAGGCAGGTATTTCGCAGCGCCCGGCTGGCAATCTGCTCGGCTGACGCCTGGTACGGAGCCGTTACTTCATTCGCTTCATACACTCGCACCAGTTCAGGCTCAAGGCTGCGCGCAATTTCGGTTCTTGCGTATTCCCGGCAGCGGTGAATGGCAATCACATCAACGGGTTGAATGACTTCGCCGATATAAGCTTCGCTTGGCAAACTCAGCATCATTGCCACCATGGACTTATCCAGGGTGTCATCAGCCAGCAAGGTTCGGTAAGCATCCACCAGCTTACTGTCCATTTGCAGCGCATCACCGTTTTGATACGCCAGAACCAACCGCCTTAACTCGCGCAGTGCCAGGTTTTGACTGGCATCCCAACGCGAGAAGCCATCATCGTCGTTGCTCATTAGAAACAACAGGTCTGCGTCAGTGTAGTCAAAGCGCAATTTAACCGGTGCTGAAAAACCACGTAGCAAAGAAGGAACAGGGCGCTCGGGCAAATTCTCAAACACAAAGGTTTGACTTGGCTCTGTCACGTGCAATACACGTTCGGTATTGTCGGCCAGCTCAGCGGATATCGCCGGGTCTTCATCGCGCAGCTGCAATCGCAGTTTGCCTGCTTCACCCAGCAATGCCATTGCAAACGGAATATGAAACGGCCGCTTGTCAGTTTGCCCCGGAGTTGCCGGGCAGCTTTGTTCGATGGTCAGTTGATAATTTTTTTCATCATCGTTCCATTCACCACTGACAGCCAACTCAGGTGTGCCCGCTTGTGAATACCAGCGTCTGAACTGGTTTAGGTCCAGACCGCTGACTTCTTCCATGGCACACACAAAATCGTCGGTCGTTACGGCTTGTCCGTCGTGGCGTTCAAAATAGAGATCACTGCCCTGGCGGAATTGTTCGCCACCCAGCAAAGTGTGCATCATGCGCACAACCTCGGCACCTTTTTCATACACCGTCACGGTATAAAAATTGGAAATTTCCATGTAGCTGTCTGGTCGAACCGGATGGGCCATGGGGCCCGCGTCTTCAGCAAACTGCGCGGTACGCAGCAAGGCTACATCTTCGACGCGCTTGACGGTTCTGGAGCCCATGTCTGAGGAGAACTCTGCATCACGAAAAACGGTGAAGCCTTCTTTCAAACTGAGTTGGAACCAATCTCGGCAGGTAACCCGGTTACCCGACCAGTTGTGGAAATACTCATGCGCAACAATAGCTTCTACCCGCTGGAAACCCAGATCCGTAGTGGTCTCGGGATTGGCCAGCACGCAGGACGTATTGAAAATATTCAGGCCTTTGTTTTCCATCGCCCCCATGTTGAAATCATCAACGGCGACAATCATGAACACGTCCAGATCGTACTCGCGCCCGAACATTTCTTCGTCCCAACGCATGGATTTTTTAAGTGAACTTAATGCATGCTCGCACTTATCCAGGTCTTTTTCTTCAACGTAGATTCTGAGTTCAATGTTGCGCCCTGAGCAGGTGATAAACTCGTCTTTGATGCAGCTCAATGAGCCCGCAACCAGCGCAAACAGATAGGCCGGTTTTCGAAACGGGTCTTCCCAAACTGCTAAATGGCGGCCAGAGCTCAATGTCTTTTGCTCTACCGCGTTGCCATTTGAGAGCAGCACCGGGTATCGATCGGCATCGGCCTCTATTTCTGTGCGAAACAACGACATGACATCTGGTCGATCCAGATAATAGGTGATCTTTCGAAAACCTTGCGCTTCGCACTGCGTACAAAACATTCCGCGTGACTGATACAAGCCTTCTAGCGATGTATTGTCTTGCGGGCGAATGCGCGTTATGCATTCCAGCTCGAAACTATCAGGCACATTAGGCACTGTCAGCTTCTCGGGCGATAACAGGTACTCTGTGGTTTTCAGTGACTTGCCATCGATTGCCAGCGACAACAATTCAAGCTCAATACCATCAAGTTGCAACGAGGCATTTTCAGCCGCCGTCTCATGTTGATTGCGCTTAATCGTGAGATTGCTGCGCACAATAGTATGGGTGTCCCATAACTCGAAGCGAAGCCGCGTCTCCTCAATCAGAAAAGCGGGAGGCTCGTAGTCAGCGAGATAAATTGTACGAGGTTGTCCTTCCTTCATAGTGCTCCCTAAGCCGCAGCTCGAACCGACAGCTCGTAACCTGTGTATTTACGCATATTGATCACGCCGGTATCAAAAATTAGATACTGACCCTTAATGCCCTGCAGCAGACCACCCAGCTCAGGGGTTTTCTCCGCATTCAGAGATACAATTTTTTCCGGGTATTGCTCAACCGGGTAGTTGATATCCACACTTTCCTGCTCGCTGAGAACTTGTATCGCCTGAAGCCCGTGAGTATTTTGCAGCTCGTTCAAGTCCGGTTGAATCTGTTCAAGCAAATCGTTGGCGAGCTGTTGCAGGTCAACCGGCTCTGGCGAGCCCTTTAACATGGTTCGCCAATTGGTTTTGTCAGCAATATGAGATTTCAGCAAAACTTCCACCAGGCCTGATTGCTGGCGGGTTTGCACTGCCAATATGGGCAAGGCCTGGCTGGCACCTTGATCAATCCAGCGCGTGGGCACTTGCGAACCCCGGGTAATACCAACCTTAGGCGCAGAAGCATTGGCCAGATACACAATGTGCTCGATCATGCAGTTTTGCTCGCCCCACTCCGGCTCGCGACAGGTACCTGCGTGATAGTGACATTTTTCAGGGCTGATAATGCACGAGTCGCATTGGGCGAGCCGTTTCATACATGGAAAGCAGTAACCCTGATTGAAACTCTTTTTGGATTTTCGGCCGCAATGCGTACAAAAAATATTGCCATTAAATGTTAATGTTAGTTCACTACCTATGAATTGATTCATCGGCAGTAACTCATCACCCAGTGGCAATTGATACTCTACAGGCTGTGCTAGCCTAACCTGCATTTTGCGTATCGTACCCGCCAGCAGTTCACCATCACTCATTATTTGAAAGGCTCCTGATCACCTGTATTTCTTCGTTTGCAGGCGAGGCCTGATTGTTCTTAACCGAGCAATCTTTGCCCGGCATATATCCGCTTCGTTCCGATTCGGGTAAGTATTTTTGCTCCCAGGCAATCAGTGCCTGCATGCATAAGGCTTTTTGCTCCGAATCAAGCAAGCGGCCGTCTGGCCACTTACCCAATTCCACGGCCACCCGCAAATTCTCAACACCTTCCGCCGTCAAAGACTGCAGCATTTCCTCAAGTGTCACTCAGCATCCTCGCGCGACTGGTCCAGGCGATTGCCCCAGCGTAACTTGTCGCGACACGCTGCGTAATAGCTGTGCTCAAGCGGGTGAACCAGCTTAAATCCGTGCCGGCGTTTGTGCACGTAAAGCACGTCACCTGGAGCCGCGGAAAAGTTCACTTGGCCGTCGCAGTTTAATTGCGGGTTCGTTGGATTGTTACGACCAATTACCACCTTAATCTCACTATTGCCGTCGACTACAATCGGTCGGGTACTCAGCGTGTGCGGAAACATGGGCACCAGCACCAGCGCATCAAGCTTGGGATGCATGATTGGCCCACCACCTGACAAGGCATACGCCGTAGAGCCGGTTGGGCTAGACACGATCAAGCCATCTGCGCGCTGCGAGAAAACAAACTCATCGTCTATAAAAAGTTCATACTCAATCATGCGCGCCGATTTACCTGAATCCAGCACCACGTCATTAACGGCTTCTGATTTGCCAATCGGCTGGCCATCTCGACTGAGCACGGCTTCCAGTAAAAATCGCTTCTCCATCTGGTATTCACCGCGGAGAATCGCACCCACCTGCTCTTCAACCTGATCAGGCAAAATATCGGTGAGAAAGCCAAGTTTTCCGCGATTAACACCCAACAGCGGAATATCGTACTGGGCCAATTTTCTAGCGGCCCCCAGCAGGCTGCCATCGCCACCCACAATAATCGCCAGATCACAGCTCTCGCCAATCATGCCAATGGTTGCCGCACGCGATTTGGAATGAGGCAAGGCCTCAGCCACGCGCTCTTCTAACTGAACTTGTACACCAGCCTCAATCAGGTAACGTTCCAGTTGCGCAATAGTGTCGCGCACCCGTTCTTCGCTGACCCGGCCAAGAATGCCGATATGGCGAAAAGTCTCCATCGAGCTACCCCATTCAATAAAGGCAGTATTATAGACACATGCAGGTACTAACGACAGACGAAGCCGCGATACAGCAACTCACTCACCCGCTGGTCAGAGATTTGGCCTGGGCCTGTTTTAGTCAGGCGCTACTGGTGCATACAGAATCTGTCGACTCTAAGCCAACTGATAACGACCCTCAGGCGATGTTTGCCATGACCCCGCAGCGTTTGCAAACTCTGCAAAACCTGGACTCGGCACCACAGGCATTAGAAGAATTTCTCAGCCAAAAAACGGGTCGCAGACGCCTGGGCATCTACTTTGAGCATTTGATTGAGTTTTTCTTGCGTAACGACCCCGGCACAGAATTGATGGTTCGCAATCTGGCCGTGCGTGATGAAACCAGAACCTTGGGGGAATTCGATTTTATCTATGTGGACCACGCCTGTGGCGGCGAGGTTGTTCATCTGGAGATTGCATTAAAATTCTATATGGGTCTGCCAGCCTCAATGAGCCCCAACCCCGCCCGACGCTGGTTAGGCCCAGGCTCGCATGATGCATTGGAAGACAAGATCGATAAAATGCTCACGCACCAGAGCAAACTGGCAAACTCTAGCTATGGTCGCAAGGCGCTTGAGAGTAATGGCTTGCCATTGCCGCACAGTCAGCGAGTGGTTATAGCCGGTGAACTATTTGAACCACTGGATACTGTGACAGCACCCCCGGTTTGCCTTTCAGATCATCATCGTGGCGAATGGGTTCGTGTTGAGGTTTTGGAGAATCACATCAGGTCCTGGCACAAGGCGGTATTGCTGAGTAAAGCTGATTGGTTAACGCCTTTGTCTGGCGATTTTCTAAATGACAATGGTGTGCGTACCGACGTACTTAAACAGCAAATACGGAAGCACTTTTCGGAAAGCCAATTTCCGGTGATGATTGAAGGGATTGATAAGAACAATCAGTCGCTAAAACGCACATTTGTTGTGCCGGCAAGTTGGCCAGGTTAGCTAGAGTGAGGCTTCGGATGTGCGTCGAGACCGGCGCTGGGGCGATTATTGGTGAGTGAGACACGCCGTAAATACGTCCCTGTAGGCTTGTGTTCGGGGTCCCTCCCTCACACAGTCTCACTCACCAATAATCGCCCCAGCACCTCAGTGCAAATGGCAAAATAGGCGTTGGAAATAGGAATTAAAAGGTAGTAGTTGGTGGCTACTCTCGATTATGGCACGTAGGTGTTGAGCTGAGTATCGGCTAGCAAGACTGTGTGAGGGAGGGACCCCGAACACAAGCCCCCATGGATGGGTTCACGGCGTGTCTTGCTAGTCGATACTCAGTTCAACGCCGGTCTATCAGATTAAAAACGCACTAAGAACTAACAACAGCAGCTAAAAACACAACCGCAAATGCTTCTCTCTAGCCTCCGCAGAATACCGCTTAAAGCCACCCGACAAAGCACATACGTCGAAACCAAGACTCTGCAGAAAATACGCTGCAGCCTGACTGCGACGACCCGAATTACAGTAAGTGACGTACTGCTTACTCTTATCCAGCACACGCGTTTTGAGTTGCAGAATTTCCAGAGGAAGGTGCAGAGCACTGTTGCAATGCCCCGCTTCAAATTCTTCCTGGGTACGCACATCAATCCACTGAGCACCGCCACTCAGCGCATCACTGGCCGCCGATAAATTAAGGTTTACCACTTTAGGCTCGCGCAGCAGAAGATAAAAATCCTGCTTGCCCAGGCGCATCAAACTGCCATCGGTATTCATGCGAATGGTCGCGTTACGAAGTGCGTTATTAATCAAGGCGTCTTCACCGAAACAGCGTCCGGGCCCTAATCGTGCGACGCAGTTTTGTTTGGAACGTTCGTCTTTCGCGCGATACACATCGGCCTCGCCACTTTTAATCACATAACAGCAGTCGCCAATCTCACCCTGGCGCAGTATGACGTCGCCCGCTTTCACTTGAACTTCGTTAAAGCGATGCAGAATTTGCGCAATGTTGATAGGTGGTACTTTATAAAAGAGGTTTGAACGCAGCAAGGTGGTCATCCACGCTACATCAGAATCCAGCTCTCTGCGCGAGGATATATCCAACAGTATGTAGCTAACGATTTGTTCCCAAGCCACTATACCGTCAAGCTGATCCGAATCGAAGCGCAACAGGCTGCAGTCTGTGAGTGCAACCGCATTGTTGGATCTTGGCTGCGAATGTGCCACCGGATAGGTACACATCATACTTTCCGCTGACAGCACTTCACTACGGCCAGCTGCATCACAAAGCTGCAGCTCACCGTGCAGCAAATATATGTGCTTGTTGTCGCTCTCGCCGGCTTCAAACAGGGTTTGCCCGGCGCACAGGTATTCCACCTCTACATCTCTGAGCAGGCTTTCCAGGTGGTCGTCACTGAGCTTGTTGAGAGGCACGAAAGACTGCAGCAACTCAAGCTCAATGCCATTCATATTGGCTGACGCCACTGTGTCAGTAGCGGTCGGGTCGAACAGTGTTGAATGCGCGGCATGCCGAGCGGGATTGGACATATTGTTGATCAAAAAACAGGCTATCGTACAAAGTTCAGACTAGTTCAAGATCTGTTCTCTGTCGCCTAAACACCGCCGTTTACTGTGCTGTAGCACGCATTTTGGCCATTTTTGCCTCCATGGCCCGCCGCCCCTGCAGACCACCGGTGTGAATGGCTAATACGGATTTGGGCAGCGGCTCAGCAGCCTGTCGCAGCTCTGAGATTAAGCCAATCATCATCTTGGCGGTGTACACCGGGTCTAGCGGCACGCCGGTGCTCATTTCGAATCGGTCAATAAAATTCACCAGTTCCTTATTGATTCGGGCATAACCCCCGAAGTGGTAATTGCTGTTCACCGCCCAGCTACAGTACCCAGACTGGTTTTCCAGCAGCCCGGCGGCCGCTCGCTGCACGCTACCCTGGTCTTTTAACACAGAAAAACCTTTCAGATGCACATCGCCTCGTAAGCCACAGGCCAGTCCTGCGAGTGTGGCACCCGTGCCACATGCCACAGTCACCCAACCATATTGGCAGCCTTTAGACGACGGCGACAAGTGCTCCCCTATTCGGGCCACAGAGGCTAAGACCTGTTGCGAATAACCACCCTCAGGAATAACAATAGCGGCATGCTTGAGAGCAAGCTCCTCTCGCCATTGCGGGTCGTAACGCCGGGCGTATTCATCTTTGCCGATAAACTTAAGTTGCATGCCCATTCCACGCGCATCTTGTAGCGTGGGACTCAGGCTTTGCTCTATCCAGGCGCCACCGCGTACATAGCCGATAGTGCGAATCGAATATCGTTTGCCAGCGGCGGCAAGTGCGTACAAATGATTGGAGTGCGGTCCGCCAAAGCTCAGCAGGCAATCTGTGTTTTCCCGAGCAGCTTGCTGCAGCCAGGGCATTAGCTTGAACCATTTATTGCCACCCAGACAGTCGTCAATCGTGTCCAGGCGAAGTATGTCCACGCAGGTTTCAATGTCTGGCGCAATCGTGGATAAATCCAGGCGCTGCGGCGACGGTAGCTGAGGCTCAGGCGCCTCGCTGCAAAGGAATGGGCTGGCGTTGCTGCTCTTGCTTGTCATCGTTGCCAGCCTGGGCGTCAACAAACGTTGCCTGGTTCTGATGTTCGGGGCAACGATTACTGAAGTTTGCTACGTATTGATTTGGAATTTCTACCCGTTCCAGTGACCGCCCGCAGGGGAAGCTGTCACCTTCGCCAGACACGTCCACTTCAGCCTGACACACCGGGTCATTGTAGTGCTCCAACCACACAGCATACAACTCAGGATCTACATAACATTTCTTTGCCGCATAGCGTTGTGGTGAGTCCAGGTACTCGCCAACGTCGGAGGCATCGATAGACAAGTGCCCGGCCCCCGGATGATGGGCCACAAAATCCACGCCCGCGTCTTTTAGTTGCTCGAGATAGCTGTTTGCGCCCTGGTTTAACAGCCGCACTTTTTCCTGCCGCAGATTGGCGATCTCATCGCGCAATGCCGTCATCTGCTCTTCGCGGTAGAACAACTCTACGTTGCGCATTTCCAGCATCTCTTTGAGTTCAGCGGTCTCGGCGTCAAGCTTGGCGTGCAATTCCAGGTCGAATTTTTGCTGCAATATATCGAATTGCTCACCAACGTCTTGCGTTCGCGCTTCACTCAACTGCTCGGCTGCGCGCTGGCGCTCTTGCTTGATGTTGCGTACCTGCTCTTGCAATAAGGCTTTGAAGCGATCAGCGCGTTCTGTCTGCTCCTGACACTGGCGCTCAAGTTGTTGCGCAGTTTGCTGGTGGTGGCGAAGCTGTTTCTGAAATTCGGACTTTAGTTTGGCTATGTCTTCGTTGCGTTTGTTCTTCAATGTCGCAATGTGCAGTCGCTGGCTCTTGATGTGCTCTGCGATGCGCTTGCGTTCTTCTACCTGCTCAGCGCTTAGCGTCTGAGTTTGTGCAGCTACCTTTTTTTGCGGCGCTGAAACAGCTTGATCCATGCCCAGAGAGGGCAATGCTTGCGGATTGGCACTGGTGCCTTGGGGTGCCAGCTCCGCCGGAACATGCTTCAAGCCAAGACGATTGGTCGCCAAGGCAGTACGCACTTGCATAAAGGTGTTGTGGCCTGGCGACATAGCCGGGTCCCACAGTTGTTTCTGATGCCAGGCTACCGGGCACTGGCTATAGCAAGCCAAACGAATTTTGCCCGCGCCCAAATCAGGACCAGCACCTGAGTTGCTGGCCATATGCTCCAAAGGCACGTTCCACTTGGGGTCTGCACCGCCGCCACGAACAAAGTCGATTTTGAAGAATACGATCGCCGTAGCATGCAGGTTCTCGTTGACCCGAACGAATGCCGCCTCAACCGTTTGGTCCTCAAATTCAGGCACCGACACCACATGATCAAGCACAGCTTCAAACTCCGCTAGCAGCATTTCCTTGCTGATCTCGTGGTCCTCAAAAAACAGCACCACATCGGTGTGTTCTGCTTGCATTACGTGCCCTCAAACCCCTGCAGCAGCAGGATGTTGTTGTGTCTCGCTGTTTAACACGCGTTGGATCATTAGGTTGACCACCTTTCGTCGCGCATAAAATCAGCCCCCGATCACGGGGATTGCTCAAAGTATAAGCAACTTATGAAAAGCTGCTTGAGACTCATGCAGCAAAGCTGAAATTAGCGTGTGAACTGCTTGGCAAAACCAGCAGGTGACACTGGCCGTAAGTCCAAAATCGCACTCTGAACAATTAATTGTTATTTTTCAGATACTTAGAATCATTACGGCGAACTAAGTGAGGCTGGAAAATATCACCAGCGTGATATACTCTGCCGCCACCGAGACCAACCGTATTAGCGGCAACTGCCGATCAAAAGGACCCCTATGAGCGAAGACACCAGACTCACCAATGCAGCCGGACAAAGCGCTGCACTGGAAGGCTGGTACACCCTGGATGACGACAGTCCCGCACTGATCGGCACCCGTTGTATCAGCTGCAGCACCTACTACTTCCCAAAAATGTCCCGCTTCTGCCGCAACCCGGACTGCAGCAGCGAAGAATTCGAAGAGGTTGAATTGAGCCGCGAAGGCACAGTCTGGTCTTATACAGACGCCAACTACCAACCGCCTGAGCCTTATGTTTCACCCAAGCCTTTCGAGCCGTTTGCGATTATTGGCGTGCAATTGGATAAAGAGCAGATGATCGTATTAGGCCAAGCCGCACGCGGCATCACCGTAGCCGATTTACGCGTGGGCATGAACGTGGAACTGGTGTTGGAAACCTTATACAGCGACGACGACGGCGACAAACTCGTTTGGCGCTGGAAGCCCAAACAATAGAAGCTGCCAGTTTTAGTGGCACTTGCAAAAGACAAACAGAGAGACAGTACATGAGTGACGACATTGCCATTCTTGGCGTAGGCATGCATCCCTGGGGCAAATGGGGTAAGAACTTTGTAGAGTACGGTGTAAAAGCCGCCCTAGACGCACTTGCCGACTCCGGCGTTGACTGGAAAGATGTGCAGTTTGTGTCGGGCGGCGGCACGGTTCGTTGCGGTTACCCAGGCTACGTAGCGGGCGCTACTTTTGCGCAAGCACTGGGCTGGAATGCGGCTGAGGTAAATACTTCTTATGCCGCCTGCGCATCAGGCTCGCAAGCCCTGGCAGCAGCACGGCATAAGATTTTGTCCGGTGCCTGCGAAGTGGCACTTGTTATTGGTGCAGATACCACGCCTAAGGGCTTTCTTGCTCCAGCCAAGGGCTACCGCCCTGACGACCCGGATTGGGTGCGCTTTATGGTTGGCATCACCAACCCTACCTACTTCGGTTTATACGCCCGTCGCCGCATGGACTTGTACGGTGACACCGAAGATGATTTCAATATCATCAAGATCAAAAATTCTGAGCATGGATTTACTAATCCGAATGCGCGATACAAAAAGAAATTTACCGAAGAAGATATCGCAAAATCACCTATGGTGGCCGACCCTTTGCGTTTGTTGCACATCACGGCAACATCAGACGGTGGCGCCGCACTGATTGTTAGCAGCATGGATTACGCGAAGAAAATGGGTAAAGCGGATGCGGTGAAAGTGGCCGCTATTTCCACCGTTACGCCAACATTTGCAAGCGGTAACGTGGAGATGCCTGACATTGCCACAGACTCTGCGGCAGCGGATGGCGTTAACCCCGTAAATTATCGATCTACAATCGCTTTGAAAGCGTATGAAGAAGCAGGTATCTCACCAAAAGATGTAAGCCTGGCTGAGGTATACGATTTATCCTGTGCGCTTGAAATGGATTGGATGGAAGACTTACGCTTATGTGAAGAAGGCGAAGCGGCTAGCCTGGTGCGTGCGGGTGATACCCGGGTTGGTGGGCGTTTGCCGGTAAATGCGTCGGGAGGCTTATCCTGTTTTGGGGAAGCAGTGCCGGCGCAGGCGATTGCTCAGGTGTGTGAGCTTGCCTGGCAGCTTCGTGGAACGGCGGGTGAGCGGCAGGTTGAAGGGGCCAAGGTTGGGATTACGGCTAACCAAGGCTTGTTTGGGCATGGGTCTTCGGTGATTGTTAAACGCTGAAGTTTTGTGGTGTTTAAACCGGGTTGGAGGTTGCTGAGTCTCTTGCTAGACACGCCGTAAACCCATCCATGGGGGCTCTTCAAAAAGGTCCCTCTTTTTGAAGGTCTAGCAAGAGACTCAGCAACCTCCAACCCTACCATCGCACGAGTATCGAAAACCTTTGGTTTTGTGGCTATGAACGCCATGTACTACGAAATCAGGAGTGAGCGAGTCGCATTCCGCACCAGATACCGTTGAAAAGAGGGACCTTTTCAACGAGCCCCCATGGATGGGTTCACGGCGCGTATCTGGTGTGGAATGCGACTCGCTCACGGATCGAAGCTCCAAACGGGGCCTCCAACAAATCGGAGCAATACAATGTCCACACAGTCCCAGCAAAAAAAGGTAACCGTCACCACGCTGCAACAAATGAAGCGCGACGGCGAACGTTTCGCGATGATGACGGCGTACGATTATTGTCAGTCTGTTACTGCCAACAAAGCCGGTGTTGAGGTTATGTTGGTCGGTGATTCATTGGGCATGGTTATTCAAGGGCATGATTCAAGCTTGCCTGTTACCGTTGAAGATATTGCTTACCATGTGCGTTGCGTGCGGCGCGGTAATAGCAGTGCCATGATTATGGCCGACATGCCATTTATGAGCTATTTTAACGAAGCGAACACGCTTGAAAATGCCGCCTCACTAATGCGCGAAGGCGCTCATATGGTCAAATTGGAAGGTGCGGCCTGGCTGGCTAAAAGCACGCAGCTTTTAGCGCGCCATGGTATTCCTGTTTGTGCGCATATGGGGCTTACGCCACAATCCGTTAACCACCTTGGTGGTTACCGTGTGCAGGGAAGAGATCCCGGGCAAGCAGAAAAGATTATTGCTGAGGCAAAACAGCTTGAAACCGCGGGTGCCAGCGTTATTCTTTTGGAATGCGTACCCACATCGCTCGGAAAAGCAGTGAGTGAAGCGCTGGAAATTCCGGTAATCGGAATTGGTGCAGGTCCGGATACGGATGCGCAAGTGCTGGTTTGGCACGATTTGTTGGGGCTTTACCCTGGAAAACCAGCGAAGTTTGTGAAGAACTTTCTGGAAGGCAATCCTGGTGGCATTGAAGCGGCAGTGCGCGACTATGTGACTGCGGTTAAAGACGGTTCATTCCCGGCACCTGAGCATTGCTACCAATAGAAATGCTGCAGGGCCGACAATGGTGGGGTTGGTGCTTAGAAAAGACCAGCCACTTCGCCTTCCGCATTGATGTTAATGCGGTTAGCCGCGGGTTCACGCGGCAGACCCGGCATGGTCATGATGTCGCCACAAACAACAACAATAAACCCGGCACCAGCGGACAAGCGCACTTCGCGAATGGGCAGTACGTGATTTATGGGCGCACCTTTTCTCAAGGGGTCGGTGGTAAAACTGTATTGGGTTTTGGCAATACATACCGGGAAGTTTTCGTACCCACTATCTTGTAAACGCTGAATCTCATCACGCACTTTTTGATCAGCAATGATGTCGTCTGCGCGGTACAAGCGTGTGGCAACGGTTTTGATTTTCTGCCAGATCGGCATGTCATCCGGGTATAGCGGTGCGAAGTTTGCGTGGCCATTGTCTACCAGCTCAACCACTTCTCTGGCCAGCTCTTCTGCACCTGCACCACCGTTTTCCCAGTGAGTGCTTTCTACGGCAGTTACACCGTTAGCAGCGCAAACCTCTTTCACCTTGGCGATTTCGGCATCCGTGTCAGTGATGAAGCGGTTGATACCTACCACCACAGGCACACCAAATGATTTCACATTCTCAATATGTCTGACCAGGTTGTCACACCCATCGGCAAGCGCCTCTACATTTTCTGAACCCAACTCTTTCATATCAACACCGCCGTGCATCTTCAACGCACGAACGGTTGCAACAATCACGGCTGCATCAGGACTTAAGCCGGCACTGCGACATTTGATATTGAAGAATTTCTCTGCACCCAGGTCAGCACCAAAGCCTGCCTCGGTAACCACATAATCAGCCAGCTTCAGCGAAGTGCGAGTTGCAATCACAGAGTTACAACCATGAGCGATGTTAGCAAACGGGCCGCCGTGGATAATGGCCGGGTTATGCTCCAGAGTCTGCACCAGGTTTGGCGCCAGCGCGTCTTTTAATAACACGGCCATTGCACCGGTGCCGTTTATGTCTGAGGCGTGAACGGGTTTGCGATCACGCGTGTAGCCCACCACAATTTTGCTCAATCGCTCTTGAAGATCATCAAGGTCTTTGGACAAACAGAAGATTGCCATGATTTCCGAGGCCACGGTGATATCAAAGCCGTCTTCTCGTGGGAAGCCATTGCCAGGTCCACCCAAAGAGCAGGTGATCTGGCGCAAGGCGCGGTCATTCATATCAACCACACGTTTCCAGGTAATTCTGCGAGCATCCAGTTCATTCTCGTTGCCCCAATGAATGTGGTTGTCCAGCAGCGCAGATAACAGGTTGTGGGCAGCACCGATCGCGTGGAAGTCACCGGTGAAGTGCAGGTTGATGTCTTCCATCGGAATAACCTGGGCGTAGCCACCACCAGCCGCGCCTCCCTTCATTCCAAAACACGGGCCAAGGCTTGGCTCACGCAAACAGACCAGCGCTTTCTTGCCAATTCTATTCAGGCCGTCAGTCAGGCCTACCGATGTCGTGGTCTTACCTTCACCAGCCGGTGTTGGAGTGATTGCGGTAACCAGAATCAGCTTGCCATCGGGCTTGTCTTGCAAGCTGTTTATGTGATGTAAATCGATTTTTGCTTTGGTGCGGCCGTAGGGACTCAGAGCGTCGCTGGGTATGTCCAGCTTTGCAGCAATGTCGCCAATGGGCAGCGCGTCGGCCGCCTGGGCAATCTCAATATCACTAGGTACTTTCTTGCTCATCACTTTGTTCCTGGTTCTTTTTCCTGTTAAGGGCACAGAACGTGCTTAAACCACGTTTTGAGGCGCGTAGATTAAGGGAGTCTCGCGCTTTTAAGGGCGTCAGGACCGTCAGTTAGTGTTCTCATTGCGACCGCTGGAACAGCTGTTATTTATGCTAGGGAGAACTTCAAGTCTCCGTACTTGCATGAAAGCCATACTCAGCTGAGGCATCAGCAATCCAGGCGTAGATATAATCCGAAAAACTGCGCCGTACAACCAGATCATAATGAGACTCTGAGCGTTTGATAACTAGCGCCGTCGCTTTCGCAAACGTTGTTTGCACACAGCTTCCAACGGCAACATTCTGCGGTGAAAAATCGTAGCTGCAGCTCTTTTTGAGTACGGAACTCACATCGCTGCCGGAGAGACTAAGCACAGTTTGCCCGCCGCTCACATCAACAATAGAGAAATGGCCGCTGAATGCATCCCGCAGCCGCAGCTCTATGCCCCATTCTTCACCCGCCTCCACCAATAGCAACCATTCCTCAGGTCCCAGGCAGCAGCACTGCGCAATTTCAGAGCTGGACGTGTCTTTTACCCTGGCCGGCAAGCCAAGCCCTAACACAGACTCACAGGCACTGGAAAAATCAGCGTTATTTCGATCTCCGCGCAGCACCAGGTGACCTTTTCTGGCACATTCGACTAATTTCACCCCGGCAATGCCTTGGCCCTCGCTTGGGCCAGCCGCCAGATAATGATGCAATGGCAGTTCGCTGCGTGGCTCAATCATTGTGGCGCTCTCCTTTCGGATCATAGAATACCGAGCTGACAATCTCGGCTTTGATCATCTCACCATCAGCCTGCGGGCTGTAAACGGTTTCACCCATGCGGTCCAAACCGCCTTTCACAACCGCGAGTGCAATTGAATGGCCAAGAACTGCGCTGTAGTAACTCGACGTTACGTGCCCTTGCATCGCCATTGGAATAGGCTCGTTCGGGTCATTAACAAGCTGCGCGCCTTCCTGCAGCACGGTTTTGGGGTATTGGGTTTTCAAGCCCACCAGTTGTTTGCGATTTGCGCGCACAGTATCGCTACGATCAAGCGAGCGCTTACCCAGGAAGCTGAAAGTTTTGTTCTTGCCAACAATCCAGTCCATATTCATGTCTTGCGGGGTCATTGAACCGTCAGTGTCTTGACCAACAATAATGAAGCCCTTCTCAGCACGCAGAACGTGCATGGTTTCTGTGCCATAAGGTGTGATACCAAACTCTTCACCCGCTGCGATTAACTGTTCCCACATGTAGTGACCGTAGTGGGCTGGCACATTCACTTCATACGACAACTCACCGGTAAAACTGATTCGAAACACGCGGGCTTTAAGGCCGGCCACCGTACCATCGCGCCAATCCATAAACGCAAACGCGTCTTTGGAGAAATCAATGTCGTCGCACAATTTCTCCATGACTTTTCGGGCATTGGGTCCAGTCACAGTGGCCGTAGACCAATGGTCGGTCACTGATGTGAAATACACCTCTAACTCTGGCCATTCAGTTTGTTGCCACAACTCCAACCAAGACAAAACGCCCGCTGCGCCACCGGTAGTGGTGAACATAAGGTAGTGGTTTTCGCCAAGACAAGCAGTGACACCATCGTCAAAGATCATTCCGTCTTCGTGCAACATCACACCGTAGCGGCACTTGCCTGGCGCCAGTTTCAAATAGGAGTTGGTGTAAATTCGCGTGATAAATTCAGCGGCGTCTGGCCCCTGAATATCGATCTTGCCCAGCGTTGATGCATCCAGTATGCCAACGCTGTTGCGAACCGCCAGACACTCGCGGTTGACCGCCTCATGCATAGTCTCGCCCGCTTTAGGGAAATACCAGGGCCGCTTCCATTGCCCTACGTTTTCCCACTCGGCGCCGTGCGCCTCATGCCAGCGATGGGCTGCTGTACAACGCACAGGGTCTAACAACTCCCCAATATCTCGTCCTGCGATCGCGCCATAGGTAGTAGGTGTGTACGATGGCCGAAAGACCGTAGTACCGGTTTCAGCAATGCTTTGACCAAGGGTGTTGGCAAGAATCGCCAACCCGTTTATGTTACCCAGTTTGCCCTGATCGGTACCAAAACCCATGGCCGTATAGCGCTTGGTGTGTTCAACCGAACGATAACCTTCACGCGCGGCGAGCTCTATCGATGCAGCGGTCACATCCAGTTGATAGTCAACGAATTGCTTGGGTGCTCGGCTGACGGGCTTTTTGTGCGGCGCTAAAAACAACGCTTGTTGGGCCTGGGTGGTGGGCTCTTCTAACTCAGGAGAAGCAGATAATTCAACGCCATCAGTGGATAAGCCAGCCGCACCAGCTGCCTTCAATCCCGCTTCTGCACCGTCTTGCAGGCAAGCCCGCAAATCAAACAATCCCTTACAGGAACCCGTAGACAAATAAGATGCCTCAGATTGACCCGGTACAAAGCCAACCACATCCTCATTCCACACGGGTTTTGCGCCTGTGTGTGAACTCAAATGAACAACCGGACTCCAACCTCCAGAACTTGCGACCACATCACACGGAATCTTTTTCTCGCTTCCCGTAACTGCGGTGGCGTCCGCATTGATTGGCGCAATCTTTACGGCTTTTACTCGTCTGGAACCAATCACTTCAGTGACCGCGTGCCCTTTCAGCACTTTGATACCCAGGGAAGTAGCAGCAGCCACCGCATCACCTGAAGCATCAGCGCGGCTATCCACAATGCTCACCACTTGCCGACCGGCTTTGTGCCAATCTATCGCGGTTTGATAGGCACCATCATTGCTTGTGAACAACACCAGACGTTTGCCTGGTACAACGCCATAACGATTTACATAGGTAGCAAGCGCGGAAGACAACATAACGCCTGGCACATCATTGTTGCCAAACACGATTGGCCGCTCAATCGCACCAGTTGCCAGTACAACCTGGCGCGCTCTTACGCGGTGCAGTCTTTGCCTGGCACTGCCAGCGTTGCTTAAGCCAAGATGATCTGAACGTCGCTCCAGAACAGCCAGGAAATTGTGATCGTAGTAGCCAAATACTGTACTTCTCGGCAGCAGTGTTACCAGGGAGCTTGCGCTCAATTCCGCCAGTGCCTGATCAACCCACTCTGAGGCAGGGGCAGAGTTCAATTCTGTCCGGGTAGACAGCAAACTGCCACCCATCTCAGCCTGCTCATCGGCCAAAATCACGCGCGCTCCAGCACGTGATGCTGACAGCGCCGCTTGCAAGCCCGCTGGCCCGGCGCCAACCACCAACACATCACAATGCTGGTTAATCTTGTCATACACGTCGGGATCTTTACCGTCTGGCGCCCAACCCAAACCCGCGGCCTTGCGAATAATGTGCTCGTAGCTCATCCATAAACGCTTGGGCCACATAAACGTCTTGTAGTAAAAACCCGGTGGCATAAAACGCGCGAACCAATCTGTTACCGCCATCAGATCATTGTTCACGCTAGGCCAGCCGCCCACACTGTGCGCTTCAAGCCCCTCGTATATTTCAACCTGAGTAGCGCGCAAATTGGGCACCGAGCTGGCACCATGGCCCAACTGAACAATCGCATTGGGCTCTTCGGCACCTGCGGCCACAATACCGCGTGGGCGACCGTATTTAAAACTGCGGCCCACTATGGAGACGCCATTGGCCAGAAGAGCAGACGCTAAAGAGTCGCCCTGATACCCCAGCATTGCTCGCCCATCAAAGCTGAAATAAACAGGTTTGCTGCGATCAATTCGACCACCGGATTCCAATCGGTTTATTTGCATTAGCTAGCACCCTCGGCGGTCGCTGCTTGTTCGCCGATACGATACGTTTCTAAAATCTCATAGCTCACGGTATGTCTCGACACATTGAAGTACTTCCTGCAACCAGCAGTGTGCTGCCACATTTCATGATGAAGCCCTCGCGGGTTCTTACGAAAAAACAGGTAATCGCCCCACTCAGCGTCGCTCAGGCTTTCTGGCGCCTTAGGTCGCTCAATATGCGCCTCGCCTTGATAACTGAATTCGTCTTCGTCACGCGTTTCTTCGCAGTACGGGCAATGAATCAATAACATCTGGGGTGTCTCTGAAGAATTCTTCTTTAATGCGCTACGCCGGCGGCGCCGTGTTCATCAATCAACGCCCCGCTATGGAAGCGATCGATAGTGAAAGGGGCCGCGAGCGGATGAGGATGATCTTTTGCAACAGTATCGGCAAATACGTAACCAGATCCAGGCGTGGCTTTGAATCCACCGGTTCCCCAACCACAGTTGAAATACAAGCCTTCTATGTTGGTTTTACTGATGATTGGGCACGCATCCGGGCAGGTATCCACAATTCCACCCCATTGTCGATTCATACGTACTCGACTAAACGAAGGAAACAATTCACAGATAGCCTGCAGCGTATGCTCAACGACATTGAACGACCCACGCTGACCATAACCGTTATAACGATCGATACCGGCGCCAATCACAAGGTCGCCTTTGTCCGACTGACTGATGTAGCCATGAACAGCGTTAGACATCACGACCGTATCAAGGCAAGGCTTTAATGGTTCTGACACCAGTGCTTGCAGCGGGTGAGATTCCAGAGGCAGCCGCAAACCGGCCATTGCCGCCAATACACTTGAATTACCTGCCACAACACAAGCCACCTTGTCAGCGCCGATGAACCCTTCACTGGTCTCAACGCCTTGCACCTTGCCCGATGCTCTGCGGATGCCCGTCACTTCTGTTTGCTGGATCAGGTCAACCCCCAAAGCATCGGCCGCGCGAGCGTAACCCCAGGCCACCGCGTCATGCCGTGCAGTACCACCGCGAGGTTGCCAGGACGCACCCAGTATCGGGTAACGTGCCGAGGCCGAACAATCCAGTAAAGGCACTTTGGCGTTCACTTCTTCGGTATTGAGTACCACACCATCTACGCCGTTCAGGCGATTGGCATTTACCCGGCGTTGAATGTCGCGCATGTCTTGCAAGCTGTGACCCAGGTTCAGAACACCACGCTGACTGAACATCACGTTGAAGTTAAGCTCCTGACTCAGGCCTTCCCACAGATTCAAAGCCAGGTTGTATAAATGCGCTGCCTCATCCCAAAGATAATTCGATCGAATGATGGTGGTGTTCCTACCGGTGTTGCCACCACCCAGGTAGCCTTTTTCAAGCACCGCTACATTGGTAATGCCATGCTCTTTGGCGAGGTAGTAAGCCGTTGCCAGGCCGTGCCCGCCGCCACCGACAATAATCACATCGTAGTGCTGCTTTGGACTGGGCGAGCGCCAGGCTTGTTGCCAGTTTTCATGGTGTTGGGCGGCGTGTTTAGCCAGCCCAAAAGCGGAGTATTTGTCCATACGGAGGTATCAGATAGTGCGTTGGCGCAAGCGCGCAATTGTACTGGTATAACTGAGGTTTCAATCCCGCTTACGCGACCAACGCTTATGACACAGCGGCATGCCAAGCGGTGGGCTCAGGAGGCTGCTCTTCGTTCGTCTCTGGGCGGTTTTCCATACAGTTCACTATAACATTTGCTGAAATGGGGAGCCGTAGAAAAGCCACAACTGATCGCCACGTCAATCACTGGCATACCGGTCTGCAATAGCAACAACCTGGCGCGGTGCAGGCGTAACTCCAGGTAGTATCTGGAAGGCGCGCAGTGCAGGTATTTGTGGAACAGGCGTTCAAGCTGCCGGCGCGAGATGTTGACGTATTCTGCGACCTCATCAAGACTCAATGGCTCTTCAATGTTGGCTTCCATCAGCGCCACCGCATCAATCAGCTTGGGCTGGCTAGCACCAATCAAATGCTGCAAGGGAACCCTCTGTGCGTCACGCTCGGTTCGGACTCGCTCGTACATCAGCAATTCGCTGACTTTTTGCACCAGCTTGTTGCCGTGCATCGCGGAGATGATGTTCAACATCAAGTCCATGGAACTGACGCCACCTGAGCAGCTGTAACGATCTCTGTCGATCACAAACAATCTGGAGGTTACCTGTAAATCAGGAAACTTCTCCTGCATGCCTACCATATTTTCCCAATGTACAGTGCAGCGGTAGCCCTCAAGCAGGCCAGCGGTAGCGAGCGCATAAGACCCAGTACAAAGACCACCCAACGGTATTTGACGTTTAGCAGTGGCACGCAGGGTTTCCACTAGAGGCTCATCGCAATGGCGCTCTATGCGCTCGCCTCCACACACCATCAGGCAATCCAGAGCTGCGATCAACTCGCGACCACCGTCCGGTTTGAGCTCGAGAAAATCACTGGAGAAAACAGGGTTACCGTCAAGCGTTAGAACAGACCAGCGAAACAACTCCTGGCCGCTCTCACGATTGGCTGCGCGCAGCACGGCAATCGCGTTTGCCAGGGTGATCATTGTGTATTCCGCTACCATAAGAAAACCAATGTGCATTGGCTTTGGCGCGGAATCTGACGTGGCCGATGCTGGCACGTGGTTCTCCTCTGAATGGGTGGCTAGTTCTTTTTACGCTTAGGCCACTCACTCGGATTATATCCGAAGTTTTCAGGCGCCGGCACCTGCTCTTGAGCGTTCAGAGCTCGGAACCAGCACATTTAATGCAATGTTCTGCAATTGCTCCCATAGGGACGACTGGATGCGAATGCCATCGGCAAATGACAATTCCAGTTGGCGCTGAATCTCTGTGGCCGAAATCACCTTGTTTTCAACACCTTGCGCATGAATTCGCTGCCAATGGGGCAATAATCGAGCAAAATCCGGCGCGGCTATCAGTTTTAAGCATCCGGAAGATGAGTTTTTCTCACTCTTCAAACGCTCTATGTATTGATCTGCTGCTCCATCGGGTGATGCCAAATAAGCACAGCATTTATCGGAACTGTGATCCGACCAGTAGGCCAGCATTGGCGTGCCAGAGGCAGCATTTGACTGTAAGGCGTGTAATATCAGCAAGCGGTCATGACACGACTCAACGCTAACAAAAGCACAGTTATCTTCTTGTTTCGCATAAGCCGCCGCAAGATCTGCAAACACACTGCCATAGCAGGCGGCACTGCAGTAGTTGCCATCTATTGTCAGCCAATCATTATGTTCAGTTAAGCCTGGCGCTGGCGTGGGTCTCTCACTCTGCAAGCGCTCAAGCATTTTCGGCAAGCTTTCAAGCGCTGGAAACCCGCGGCTTTGGGCAGCAACAATCGCATGCGCAGCATCTTCTTGCGCGCTTTGATCACAGCCAATAGCTTCAAATACACGTTTTAGTAAGGCGGTCAGCTCATTGCTGGAAACCTTCAAGTATTCAACCTGCTGCACTGGGCGCTACCGGGAAATACCAATCGTCTGCATACGGCTTGCCAATTTCTTTTAGTAATGGCGCACCTTGATACATAGTATTGCGAAGCCAAAGGCGAGAGCGTGGGTCAAACTTACTCACACCAAAAAACGCTAGTTTACAGCGCAATAAATGAATAGGCATCAGGTCCTTATGCAGAACATTGGCATGAATGTCACCATAGCGGTGACTACCCATGGTCAACACCCTACGCAACACACTTCGCAACTCTGGCTTGGCCAATAAAAACTCGGCAAGTACAGGCTCTTTATCTGAAGGAGGCAGAGAATCGCACCAACCCACCAGGGCTTGGTGAGCTTGTTGCACCGTAAGCGCAATTCCCAATGGCATTTGCAATTCTTCACCGTCGTCTTCACCACGAACACCCAGGCGGGGCTCAGACTTCTCCTCAGAGCGATACCAAAACAGATAGCGTTCATCGGTCTGGTCAAAATCAGTGCTCAAAGCCCATTGATAGTGTTGCTCAATCAGCTCAATCGCCTTGCGCACAGGCATGCTTGAATCCAGGCGATAGTCCTCCAACACCGTCATATCGTCGGCCAGTGGGTCGACAATTTCAGGGTATAACTCAAATAAAAGAGAACAGAGCAATTCTTGCGCATCCAGGCCTAACTGATCATTAATCAGTTCAATCAGTTCTGACCAGTTGTTAAATTGCAACACTTGCTCACTCAACAGGTTTAGCAATCTTTTCAGATCAACAGCAAGCGCCTTGTTTTTACTGGCCTGCCATTCATCGTCAACAAACACTTCAGCAAAATGCTGCTCCGATTGTTTAACCAGGGCAATCAATTGACTGAGTTTTTCAGCGACCGCATTGGGTATGGACAAGATTTGCGCCAAGGCGGTTTCACGGGCTTCAATCCATTTTGAAATCAGTAGTGGATGGTGTATCAGGTAAGGCGCCATACCCAGGCCGGTAGAATTGCCAATGCCAAGATAACGGCGCAGCGCATCATCCAGGTCTACTGCCGCAAGCGGCGCACGCGCTTTGGCAATGTGTTGGGCTTGCACTACGCTGAATTCGCGTAGCATGTAGCAGGTAAACATTTCAGCGGCAAAAGGTGTAGCAAAATCCGGCAGGTTGGCTAGCACTTTCTGCCAATCCGCCAGGCCGAATTTGCCACTGCCGTACACCGCGGTAGTGCGGTACAAATAGCCTACCCGGATAAGCTTATCAACACTCGGCTGCTTGCCATTTGCCAGGCAATCCACCACATAATCAAAATTGCGAGCACTGCGATTTGCACGCGACAGCACCAGGGCCTTGCTGTCCATACGCCCCGCTTCCTGTTTTGGTACGTTTTCACGCAGAACGCCAAGGTATTCTTCACTGACCTCGCCTTCGCACAAGGTCATGGTCAGATCCCATTGCTCTGCAATCACCCGGTCGTTGCGATCGTTAGGTGCCAGGTAGTTTGAGAAAATAACAAAGCTGTAAACGCCATGCGTGGCCTCGATGCGATAGACAACAGACCCATAACCGTCGGCATCCAGATCAAATACACTGGGCGCTATTTGCCACTGCTCGTTCATTACTCGCCGCAGCAAGGTGCGCATAAAGCTGAGTCTACTGGCGTGCAAGCTACCAAGCCTGTCCAGTTGCATCACTTGTTCAGCGGGCCGCCATTGCATGCTGGTGTTAGCGTTCATGCCGCAATGAATGATTGCTCGAAAAAGCGTTGCCAGTTACCGCCCATCACTTGCTCTACTTCAGACTCAGTAAAGCCTACGTCTCTGAGACCGGTTGCAAGATTGCCGAAGTGACTGGAATTCTCAAACCAGCCAGGTTGTTTCGGCCAGTCCGCATTGCTAGCAGAACCCTCGCCGTAATCCGCGGTTGAGGTCCAGCGACCACTGCGCATCCATTCCAGTACCGAATAATCCCATTTCAAACACAAGTCTGAGCCTATACCAATGCGCGCAACACCCATTAATTCGGCCGCCTGTGCAATCATTTCGCTGAATTCACGCAGTGTGCAATCGCCACCGTTCTTCAAATGAAATGGATACAAACTGCAACCTAGCATGCCGCCAGATTCTGCCAATGCCGACAATACCTTATCCGATTTATTACGCAGTGCTGCGTGAAAGAAACTTGGATTGGCGTGCGTAATCGCGATAGGTCGCTCGGATATTTCAATAGCCTCCAGTGTGGACAATTCCGCACTATGTGACATATCAATCAGCATGCCAACGCGATTCATCTCTTTTATCGCTTCTCTGCCAAAACGAGTAATGCCAGAGTCGCGCTGCTCATAACAGCCTGTTGCCAGCAAACTCTGATTGTTATAACTAAGCTGCATGATGCGCACGCCCAGATCATGAAACAGCTGCACTTTTTTCAGATCATCCTCTATCGGCGAGCAATTTTGAAAGCCAAAGATAATGCCTACCTTGCCGTCCTGCTGGGCGTTGAGAATATCAGCAGCGCTGTGCACGGGTTGAATCAAATCACTGTGGGCACGAAAGTGACGCTGCCATTGACCTATGTTTTCAAGCGTTTCCTGAGTGTTTTCCCAATACGCGATAGTGACGTGAATAGCATTCAGCCCTGAGTCGCGGGCTTGCTGAAACAGCTCGCGGTCCCAGTTCAGATACTGCAGTGCATCGATCATTAACATGACGCTACCTCAATAGGGTCGGCAATAATTGGTTTTCACAATAGTATAAAACTCTTTCGCGTACTGGCCTTGCTCACGTGGACCATAGCTTGAGGCCTTACGACCACCAAACGGTACATGGTAGTCGGTACCTGCGGTTGGCAGGTTAACCATCACACAGCCAGACTTGGAATGACGTTTAAAGTGACCGGCTCGATCAAGTGAGTTGGTAATGATGCCTGAGGTTAAACCAAACTCTGTATCATTCGACACCTGCAAGGCCTCATCATAGTCTTTGACTTTGATCACGCTGGCAATTGGCCCGAAGACTTCCTCGCGATTGATCTGCATGTCATTGCTGGTGTTAACAAATAAAGTAGGCGGCAAGTAGTAACCCTCTGTTTCCAGGGTTAGCTGCTCGCCACCCTGTGCCAGTTCAGCACCTTCTGCGAGAGCAATATCAATGTACTTGAGATTTTGCTGCATCTGCCTTGAATCAACCACCGGACCCATTTGAACGCCCTCGCCCAGCGCATTGCCTACCACCATTGCTTGCATGGCTTCTTTCATTCGGCTTACGAATTCGTCGTGTACACCTTCTTCAACAATGAGCCGGGATGAGGCGGTACATTTTTGCCCAGTGCCTGAAAACGCGCCAGCCATGGCGCATTGCACAGCAATATCCATATCAGCATCGTTTAGAACGACAAGCGCGTTCTTACTGCCCATCTCAAGCTGAACCCGCGCCATGTTTTTAATGGCTTGCTCTGCGATGTGCCGCCCAACGGGAACTGAACCTGTGAAGCTGATGGCTTGTACATCGGGTGCACTGCACAGCGCTTCGCCCACATCACGACCTGAACCCATCACTAAATTAAACACACCGGCAGGCAGGCCACTTCGGCTGATGATATCGGCCAGTAGCCAGGCACTGGCCGGCACAAGTTCCGCCGGTTTCAATACCACGCTGTTACCGAAGGCCAGCGCGGGTGCCACTTTCCAGGCCGCAACCGCCATTGGGAAATTCCATGGTGTGACTATGCCAACAACGCCGAGTGCTTCGCGGTGAACTTCAACATCAATTCCCGGCCGAACAGAGGGGGTTATTTCGCCCATCTGGCGCAACACTTCAGCACCGTAGTACTGAAAAAACTGACCAGAGCGCGCTACTTCGCCCACGCCTTCAGCCAGCGTCTTACCTTCTTCCCGCGCTAACACACGACCTATTTCGCCGCTTCTTTCGATCAGCTCTGCACCAATGCGATCAAGAATGGCTTTTCGCTCTTCCAACGCAGACTGCGACCAGCCCTCGAAAGCGGCGGTTGCTGCTGCAATTGCAGCCTCGCAATCTTGCACGCTCGCTTTCGCATAACGGCCAACCACGTCACTGGTGTCAGACGGATTGATATTCTCAATGACTGCGTTACTGCCCAACCATTCGCCATCGATGTAATTGCCGTGAATGTCGTCGCTCATAGTTTCTCTCTTTTGGGGGTTCAGTCAGAAGTTAATCAGGTAATGGGATATTGTGTTGGCCGTCTGGCGAACAACTTGGTACGCCGTTCGCGTTATCAGGCAGCTCATAATAGCTGGCTGCCTCTTTGGTAAAGATGTGCGCTGCAATGGTCAGTCCAGTTGCGTCATCCAGGCTACCAGCGGCGATGCTAATTCGGTCGCCATCCAATTCTTCAAAAATCAAACTGGAGCCACAGCGCTGGCAAAAACCTCTTCGATAACCCTCCACCGCGCCAAACCAGGCCAGGCCGTCATCGCAATCAAAAGTAAATCGATCGCGCCGAACGGCAGTTGCTGCTACAAAGTGCCCACTGGTACGCCTGCACTGCTCACAATGGCAGGCAATCACAGATCGAAGCGCGCCTTGAGCTTGATAGCGAACCGAGCCGCAAGCGCAGCCACCATAATGTTGCTCGCCATTCGCTTCCATTGTCAGCACTCGATCACGTTCACTGCCAAACCGCCGCGAGATGTTTCTTTGTATTTCTCCATCATATCCGCACCCGTCTCCCGCATGGTCTTTATCACATCATCCAGTGATACATAATGACTGCCGTCGCCGCGCAAGGCCATTTGCGCCGCGTTTATGGCTTTAGTTGCCGCAATGGCATTGCGCTCAATGCAAGGTATTTGAACCAGGCCGCCAATCGGATCACAGGTCAGCCCCAGGTTATGCTCCAGACCAATTTCTGCCGCATTTTCTACCTGTGCAGGCGTGCCACCCAGCACCTCAGCCAAACCCGCGGCAGCCATGGCACAGGCACTGCCGACTTCGCCCTGGCAACCCACTTCGGCACCGGATATAGAGGCATTTTTCTTACACAACATGCCGATAGCCGCAGCGGCCAATAGAAAGCCGCGCACATCTTCTGGTTGGGGGTTATCACTGAAACGAACATAAAAACGCAATACAGCTGGTACAATGCCAGCAGCACCATTGGTAGGTGCGGTAACCACTCGGCCACCGGCGGCGTTTTCTTCATTCACTGCCAGTGCGTAAAGATTTACCCAATCCATCGCATTCAGCGTTGAGCTGATCAGATTATCAGTGCTTGTTTCCAGTGAGCGATACAAACCTTCTGCACGACGTGGTACGTTCAGCCCACCCGGCAATCGACCTTTTTGACGGAGCCCACGCTCTACGCAGGCGTCCATCGCTTGCCAGATGTTTGCCAGGCCATCTTTCACCTCAGCTTCACTCCGCCAGGCCATTTCATTCTCAAGTATTAACTGACTGACCGAGAGGTTTTTCTTTTCACAATGCTCCAGTAGTTTCGCCGCACTGTCAAAAGGGTGTGGAGGTTCCGCGCGCTCGGTATCCAGAGCATGGTTTTTGTGCGCATCCTCAACAACAAAACCACCACCCACCGAGTAATAGGTATTCTCATACACACTGACACCACCACCAATAGCCACCAAGGTCATGGCATTGGGGTGAAACGGCAGGGATTCTTCACTGAACAACATGTCTTGCGCAAGATTGAACGCAACGCTGTGCTCGCTGGCCAACTGCAAGCTACCTTCGGACGCGACTACATCCAGCAAATTGCTCAGCATGTCCGGTTCTACTTCGTGTGGCTCAAATCCCATCAAACCGGCAAGGCAGGCGCGATCCGTACCATGTCCTTTGCCGGTAGCGCTCAAAGAACCAAACAGCGTCACCTGCACTCTGTCGACTGTTTCCAGAGCGCATTGCTGCTGTAGCTGCCTGATAAATAGAGCGGCGGCCTTCATTGGCCCCATCGTGTGCGAGCTTGAAGGTCCAACACCAATTTTGAAAAGGTCGAATACACTTATATCCATATTGAAGCTCCACCCAATAAAGGGCCGGGTAACATAGTCGAGTTCTGAAACCGAAAGTGGTGGCGCTAATAGCTAACGTTTGCGGCGACGTCGCCTGCGCCCAGAGTCATCTGCAGACGGCGCGCCCTCTTTTGGTTCTGGTTTTGGAACAACAAAAAACAGGTTAGGGAACTCGTCGGTTTTGTTGGGAAATGCCATCGCATCAACAAAATATTCCTGAAACTTCGGCTCTACCGCCGTTTCAATTTTTTCTATGCGCCGCACTTCCTGCTCGATTATTTCTCGGGAGCTTGTGTTCAACAGCGCAATACGTGCACCTGTGCCAGCTGCATTGCCAGCAGACGACACGTTTTCCAATGCACAATCCGGGATAAGCCCCAAAACCATCGCGTGTTTCACATCAATATGGCTGCCAAATGCCCCGGCCAGGCGAATTCGATCAACCGTTGTGGTGCCCATCTTGTCCATAAGCAACTTTACGCCAGCATACAGAGCTGCCTTTGCCAGCTGGATTTGGCGCACGTCATTTTGTGTAACACTGATAAAAGACTGCCCATCATGAAGTACGTAAGCAAAGGTGCGATCATGCGAAACAATGCGGTCGCTGGTTTCAGCGAGGCTACCATCAATAACGCCGTCTTCAGTGATGATTCCAGCCAGAAACATCTCGGCCACTACCTCAACAATTCCTGAACCACAAATGCCGGTCACACCCAATGATTTCGCTTGCTCTGGAAAATCAGGGTCGTTGGACCATAAATCACACCCAATCACTTTAAACCTGGGCTCTTTTGTTTCAGGGTCTATTCGCACCCGTTCGATTGCACCCATGGCAGCACGTTGCCCGCAACTGATCTGTGCGCCTTCAAACGCCGGCCCTGTTGGACTGGAACAGGCGAGCATTCTAGTGTTATTTCCCAGAACAATTTCAGCGTTAGTACCAACATCAACGACCAGGCTGATTTCGTGTAAATCCTGCGGCGCCTCGGCCAGAATCACGCCTGCGGTGTCTGCACCAACGTGCCCAGCAATACACGGCAGCACATAAACACGACCGCCAGCATTAATAGATAACCCCAACTCGGATGCCCAGGTGCTAACCGACTCGTCGGTTGCCAGTGCAAACGGTGCACCGCCCAGCTCAATCGGATTAATACCGAGCAAGATATGATGCATAACAGGGTTGGCAACCAGGCACACTTCCAGCACGTCTTCAACAGTGACTTCGGCCTTGGCGCTTACATCAACCAAGAGCTCATTTAACGCTGCTCGAATAGCCTGGGTCATCTCACCGGCACCTTCCGGGTGCATCATGATGTAGGACACCCTGCTCATCAGATCCTCACCGAAGCGGATCTGCGGATTCATCAAGCTGCTACTGGCCAATACCTCACCGGTTCTCAAACTGCATAAATGCGCGGCTACTGTAGTAGAACCAACATCTATGGCGACACCATACGCAACCTGATGCAAGCCAGGCCAAACGGCTATGATTCGACCAGGCTGCTGGGGCTCGGTAAAAACTGCCACTGTTACGAACCAGTTGCCTTCACGCAGCGTGGATTGCAAACTGCTTAACAACATTGCATCACAATGCAAATCCTGCAACTCCCACTCGGCCGACAGCGCTTCTTTTAAGCGCTGCAGATCTCCACTTGGATTATGCATATCCGCTTCGGCTACCTGTACGGAATAAAGATGCACGCTGGGTTCCATGATGATGGCCCGCTGCTCCGCGTCTTTACGCACCAGTTGCCTGTGAACCTGGCTCTCCGGTGGTACATCAATAACCACATCACCACGTAACAAGGCATGGCAACCTAGCCTTCGACCAGGCAGCAGTTCTTTTCTGCGGGTGCTGTAATTTCTTTCTGTATCAGAAAAAGGCGATAAGCTTTCAACTCTGGATTCAATATTGTGTTTTGAAAAAGACCCTTCGGCGCACAATACCTGGCAGCGCCCGCACAGACCACGGCCACCACAAACGGAATCAATATCAACACCCAGGGACTGCGCCGCTTCCAGAATAGGTGTTCCACTGGGAAACATTCCGCGCCGACCGGAGGGGGTGAAAACTACTTTGAATTCTTCAATGCTCACAAATGCATACCTATCGTATTAAATCTGCGATGTAGCTCGGCGAGTATTATGCATGTGTTTTGTAGCGAAGACCCAAAACACTCGCTGCGCTCGCGGGGCCAGCCTTTGCGCCAGGGACGGACGCGGGATGGGCCAGGGATGGCCCACTGAGCGGAGAAACACATGCATAATGCTCGTTGAGCGGCCAATTCACTACGCTCTTCTACGCCGACGCCCACCTCTACCACCACGAGCCCCTTCCGCCCCTTCAGCCGCCGGTTCTCTATACGCCTTAATCCAATTCGCACAATCAGGGTCGTGCCCCATCATCACGTCCGCACCACGTACAGCTTGCATTACTTCCGGATGAAGAGGGCTGGTGATCGCCGAAGTCATTCCTGAACCAATCGCCATGGTAAGGAACGCACTGTTAATACCGTTGCGGTTGGGCAAGCCAAAGCTTACGTTTGATGCGCCACAAGTGGTATTCACTTTTAATTCGTTACGCAGACGCTTAACGATGTCCATTACCTGTAGGCCTGCGGTGTTGATAGCGCCGATTGGCATGACCAAGGGGTCAACCACTACATCTTCGTGCGATATGCCGTAATCCGCCGCCCGCTCTACAATTTTCTTCGCAACTTTGAAACGCTCATTGGGGTCTTCGGAGATTCCAGTTTCATCATTGGATATTGCCACCACTGCTGCACCGTACTTTGCAACCAGGGGCAATACACGCTCCAGCACTTCGTCTTCGCCGGTGACGGAATTAACCAGAGCCTTGCCCTGGTAAACGGCAAGACCCGCCTCCAAAGCTTCAATAATCGAAGAGTCAATGGATATGGGCACATCAGTGATGGACTGAACCAATTGGATGGCTTTGGCGAGTATCGCTGGCTCGTCGGCCAGTGGAATGCCAGCGTTCACGTCCAGCATTTGTGCTCCCGCTGCCACTTGCGCGAGTGCATCGGCTTCTACGCGACTAAAGTCACCATTTTTCATTTCTTCGGCCAGAATTTTTCGGCCGGTTGGGTTAATGCGCTCGCCGATGATGACAAAAGGTTCGTCGAATCCGATGCGAACTTCTTTTGTGGCTGAGCTAATGATGGTTGTAGTCATGATGCGACTTCCTGGGGTGGATAGATTGATGATTTGTATTCTTGATGAATACCAGGGTGCCAGGGTTTTCGACCTTCCAGCACTCCGGTTTTTTCAACAATTTCTGCAACTCGGTGTTCCTGGCGGTAAGCCATGATGTGTACACCGCTAATGCCCTCAATTTCCTTGAGTTCGTTGACCATATCTATGGCCACGTTAACGCCTTCCTGGGCTTGATTCTCGGCACCGGCCAAGCGCTTGATAACGCTGTCTGGAATATGCACACCGGCTACGTTTTTGCGAATCCACTCAGCAGACTTGGCCGATGCCAGCGGGCCAACGCCTGGCAAGATAAAAACTTTTTCGTGCAGGCCTAAATCACGAACGCGGCTCATGTATTGCTTGAGCATGTCGATGTCGAAGCAGTATTGGGTTTGCACAAACTGCGCACCGGCCTCAATTTTTTTCTGCAGGCGAATCGGGCGGAAATCAAAAGGTGGCGCGAAGGGGTTGGCCGCAGCCCCTAGAAACACTTGCGGTGGTGCAGTTAACTTTCGACCACTTAAAAACCTGGACTCGTCTCGCATTCCTTTAATCATTTGCAATGAGGTCATGCAATCCATATCGAACACGGGCTTTGCGTCGGGATGGTCACCACACTGAACACCGTCGCCGGTCAGACACAGTATGTTTGATACACCCATTGCGGACGCACCCAATACATCACCTTGCATAGCAATTCGGTTTTTGTCACGGCAAGATATCTGCATCACCATTGAATAACCGCAGCGGGTCAGCAACGAGCACATGCCCACACTGGACATATGGCAGTTCGCGCCAGAGCCGTCGGTGGCGTTGATCGCATCGACGTAGCCATCAAACACGGCAGCACGCTGGTACACTTCGTGCGGGTCAGCGGAATCAGGTGGGGCTATCTCAGCGGTAACTGCAAATGCACCCGCTCTGAGTACGCGCTCAAAACGACCCGGCGAAACATGCCCCGGAAGTATCGGTAAGTTTTCACCGGGATCCGGTTCGTCTTCAAATAGCATTACTGTTACTCGCGTTGATCGCCAGCTTTTCGCGGATAACACGCAGCCAGGCTGATGTGCCACGCCTGCGATTATCAAGCGGTGCTTGTATGATTTGAATGCGCTGTACGCCGTTACGCATATTTTGGCTGCCCTGCCATGCCGTTACCCAAACACATTTCATGTCAGGGTCAACCTCGCAATTGCCGTTGGCACGCACGCCTCCACAAGGACCGTTGCGCAGCGATTTCGGGCAATTCATGGGGCATGCCATACCCGTATCGCTGAGCGTACACTGACCGCAGGATTGCGAATCAAACAACAAGCCCTTGCTGAATTTTTCAACGCCAAGTAAAGCGGCGTCTACTTTCGCGTAACCAATGCGCTTCCACAGTGGATCCATTTTTAACAACAAGACTTCCACCGCGTGGTAAACAGCATGCATGGCGCCGGCGTGTCGTACTGACCATAATCTAACTTTGTACATCAGCTTTCTTCAACGCTCTCAAACCCTTTATTGCGGATCAGCTGATCCAGCCGCTCATTGCTGTAGTCTAGCTCCAACAGTGCAGCATCTTGATCAGCTAATGACTGCATGTCGGTGTCGGCCTCAACGTCTTCGTAGTCCCTGCGCCAGTCCGCCATATAGGCGTCACTACTGCCACGACCAGCGCGCATAGCCGCTCTGTCGATAGCGGCCTGAAAGCGCTCGCTGAGCATAACCTTGCCGCGCTTGCGGCCTTGCTTAACCATCACCTGCGACGGAATGTCGCGCCAATAGATGCGAATTTTCTGCATATTGATCTCGGAATAACTTGGCTATTGCACTCTGGCAATAAGCTCTGGCGCCAGCGACGTCTCCAGGTCGCCGTAACCAGTGTGGATCTGCTCGAACTCCAGTTCGAGATACTGTGCGGCCTGTTTGGCCTTTTCTACCAACTCGGGTGCCTCGCGTTGCGACAAATACACAACACGTCGGTAGTTGCTAAACATCATCTCGCGAAGTTCCGGGTGCTTGTCCAGCTTGAAGCCGCTAATGATGATGCGCTCAAAATTCTGCGCAAGATAATCAGTGAGGTATAGGGTACCCAGCTCTTGCTCAGCAATTTCGTTGAAGGTTTCCTCACCAGCAAAGAACGAGTAACAGTGCGCGCCGGGAAGACGATCTATGCCCTCTTCTTCACACAAGCGATCAATATGACCGCCCGTACCGCAATCGCCATAGCCTATATAGATCCGACTGTACTTACCGCGCGTTTTATCGATTTTGTCGCGCAGCTTACCCACGATTAAATCAGGGGTATTGTGCAACTCTGCGGGCAGGCAGGTCAGCTCTATGTGATTCCAGCTATTCAGCTTTTTGATTTGCTGAATTTCATGCGCCAAGGCGCCGCAGGCTATAATAAGCACCTGCGCAGTGTTTGCATTTGCCATGTTAGGCATCGCGCCGGTACTCGTCGCCTAATGTCGTCAGCCGGCTGCAGCCCGCTGTTCAGCCACCAGGCGAACACCGGTTGTTGCCGCTTCGGCCGCGTCACGACAATAAGCGTCTGCACCCACGGCTTGACCAAATTCTTCATTAAGCGGTGCGCCGCCTACCATCACAATGTAGTCATCACGCAGACCTTGCTCTTTCAAGGCATCGATCACAACTTTCATGTAAGGCATGGTTGTTGTCAGCAACGCAGACATGCCTAACACGTCTGGTTTGTTTTCTTCCAGCGCTGCCAGGTACTCTTCAACTGAGTTGTTGATGCCAATGTCGGTCACTTCAAAGCCCGCGCCTTCCATCATCATGCCAACCAGGTTTTTACCTATGTCGTGAATGTCGCCTTTGACGGTTCCAATCACCATGGTTCCAACTGGCTTGGCTCCGGTTTCAGCAAGCAATGGCCGGATAATCGCCATGCCGCCCTTCATTGCGTTGGCTGCTAGCAGTACTTCTGGTACAAACAGAATACCGTCGCGGAAATCGATACCAACAATAGTCATGCCACCCACCAAGGCGTCAGACAAAACTTTGTCAGCACCCCAGCCACGTTCAAGCAGAATATTGGTGCCTTCCTCGATCTCTTCCTTCAGACCGTCGTACAAATCATCGTGCATCTGCTCGACTAATTCTTCGTCCGACAGCTCCGACAATATGATGTCTTCATCATCATCGTTGTGATCATTCACATCGTCATTCATCGACTCTTCTCCAGGGTAGCTACAAGCTAGTTTTAATAATCTTTGTCGGCAAACTCAGCCTTACGCCGAGTCATGTAATCAATCAGTGCTTCGTCAATCGCAGGGTCTAAATCAGGTGCCTGGTATTCATTCAGCATTTTCTTCCAGGCTGCGTTGGCGCGCTGGGCACAGTCCATTGAGCCGTCAGATTCCCATTGCTCAAAACTGTTGTTGTCTGCAAGCGGCGACGTTACAAACGCCGTCTCAAAATTCGCCTGTGTGTGTGCAGCACCCAGAAAGTGTTGGCCCGGACCAGTCTCACGCAGTGAGCTCATGGCCTGACCGTTTTCGCTCATGTCCATTCCGCTAAGCAATACACGGATCATATTGGCCTGATCAGCGTCCATCATGAACTTCTCATAACCCATCGCCAGGCCGCCTTCCAGCCAACCAGCGGTGTGCAACATAAAGTTCACTCCAGCAAGAGCCGCGTTTTGCATGGTATTGGCCGCTTCATAGGCCGCTTGCGCATCCGGAATTTTTGAGCCACACAAGCCGCCGCCACTTCTAAACGGCACACCCAAACGACGTGCCAACTGCGCGGCAACGTACAAGACCATGGTTGGTTCTGATGTGCCAAACGTAGGTGCACCATTTTGCATAGACACCGCACTGGCAAAGGTTCCAAACACAACCGGAGCGCCAGGCTTAACCAATTGCACAAATGCCATACCCGCAAGCGCTTCGGCCAAAATTTGAGTCACAGTGCCTGCAGTCGTTACCGGCGACATGGCACCGGCCAAAATAAACGGCGAGATAACGGTAGCCTGGTTGTTGCGCGCATACACTTTCGCGGCACCCAGCATAGTGTCGTCAAACGTCATTGGTGAGTTGGCGTTGATCAAGCTAATGCACACGGTGTTGTTTTGCACAAAGTCTTCGCCGAACACAAGGCTGGCCATGTCTACGGTATCTTGCGCTCGCTCGGGTGCTGTGACCGAGCCCATAAACGCCTTGTCGCTGTATTTGATATGGCTGTACACCATATCAAAGTGACGCTTGTTTACGGGCAGATCCACAGGCTCACACACTGTGCCACCGGAGTGATGAATGCCGGGTGCAGCGTACGCCAGCTTTACGAAGTTTCTAAAGTCTTCAATAGTGGCATAGCGTCGACCTTTATCCAGGTCGCGAACAAATGGAGGTCCATACGCTGGCACCATCACAGTACGCTTGCCGCCGATGATTACGCTGCGCGCGGGGTTACGTGCATGCTGAGTGAATTCTTTGGGTGCTGAGGCTTGAATGATAGAGCGGCACATTCCACGTGGGAAACGAACCAACTCACCGCTAACGTCTGCGCCGGCGTCTTTTAGAATTGCTATTGCTTCTGGGTCGTCTCTGAATTCAATACCGATCTCTTCAAGCACGGTGTCGGCATTGTGCTCAATAATCTCCAGACTCTCCTCATTGAGGTAATCCAGATAAGGGATATTGCGTTCAATAAACGCCGTAACATCAGCCTGGCTTTGCTGCCGCGCAGCGCGTTTAGCACCCCGGCCACCAGCCTTTCGTCGCCCCCCTCGTTCGCTCATTTTCGCCTTCTGTTATAGCCCGATTTAACCCTCGCAGTCTCATTGAGTATGGACCTAGGCGCATGTAATTGAACGACATTTGAGTACTCGTGGACGACGCGGTGAAATGGTGATTTTGTAGGGCTTTT
>CAYGSL010000015.1:63184-80993 GCA_964352475.1 uncultured Pseudomonadales bacterium
CGACATTTGAGTACTCGTGGACGACGCGGTGAAATGGTGATTTTGTAGGGCTTTTGTTGACTGTTTAGAACGGCGTGTGGCATAGGTCGGTTTAGCGACCCCGCACTAAGCAATGTGCATGCTACTTCAGTGCTCAGTGGGCCATCCCTGGCCCATCCCGCGTCCGTCCCTGGCGCTATTCGCTCTGAAGTAGCATGCACATCGCTCAGTGCTCGCTTGGGTGCGTAATTTGGGTATTTTACGAGTCTTAAAGACTAGAACTTTGGGCGGAGCAGGTATCTGGAAATTGGCACTAGGCGCAGTTGCTGATAGCCATTTTCTGGACCGTTGAAAAGAGGGACCTTTTCAACGAGCCCCCATGGATGGGTTTAAAGCTGGCCCCGCGAGCGCAGCGAGTGCTTTGGGTCCGGCGTGTCCAGAAAATGGCTATCAGCAACTGTGCCGGAACTGGATAAAACCACCCTCAGTTCTGAACCGCCTTCCCAACATCCAACATAGTCCGAATCCTTTCCCGAGTAGCCTCAGTAGACACCAACCGCAAAAAGCTGGACCGCTCAGCGTCTAACAAATCCTGTTCAGACATCTCAGTACCAGGCGCCACATCCCCACCACTAACAATGCGACCTAATTCAGTCGCTGTTACAACGTTGTGTGGAGTGAGTTTGCCAGCCGCTTGTGCATCAGCAAGCCAGGCACACATTTTGTCGAACATTGGCTTACCTGGCATAGGCAGCGCGTCTCGAACAAATTCAACCTGACCAGATCCGTTTTCAATGGCATCCATTGCCGCAGGCAACAAGCGATCACGATTATTCAGGAAGCTGTCATTCGGTCTGAGCATGGCTTGTTCGCGCGCCAGAATTGGTGAGGAACAGGTGCGGCCGTAGCCCAGGTTCATAAACGCTTTCCATGAGGCATCGTCAATGTGATCGTTACCGCCTAATTGGTCTACCCAACGGTATAAGGTTTCCTTGCAACCGCCGCCACCGGGCACCAAACCCACGCCAGATTCCACAAGACCCATGTTGGAATTAGCGTGGCAGATAACTTGCTTGGCTTGCAACACCACTTCAAAACCGCCGCCAAGCGACATGCCAACTGGGGCCGCAACCACCGGGAATGGTGCTTTGGCCATAGCCAAAACTGTTTGCTGAAAGTGGTTCAGGAAGGCATCCAAACCATCCATGTCTTCTGCTTCAAAAAAGCCACGCACCGCACCAAGATTCACGCCGCAAGAAAAGTGCTGCGAATCGTTGTGCACGATTAAGCCACGCATGGACTTGCTCGCAACGGTGTCGATGGCGTCAGCCAGAATAGCCATAGAGTCGCCGTCCAGCGCGTTGGCTTTGCTGTGAAATTCAACCAGAGCAATGCCGTCAAGATCAAACCAGCTGGCCACTTCACAGGTATTGACCGGGGTCATGGTTTGGCGTTTTTCGTTGAAGCGTAATACGCCTTGCGGGCGGTCTAAAGCCATCCAGGAGCCATCAACTGAGCGCTGTTGCAGTTCGCTTGAATCTACGCGATAGAAGCTGGAACCCGCAGCGGCTTGCAGGAATGCAGGTACGTCCATTCCGTCGGCTTCCAGCCTGGCTATGAAAGTATCAACGCCAATATCGTCAATCAGCTCAAACGGACCACGAATCCAGTTGTAACCCAGCTTCATGGCGTCGTCCACACCTTGTGGTGTATCGCCTACTTCGGGAATCAAAGAGGCGGAATAGGATAAAACGCGCGACAGTACTCGCCACGCAAACTGCCCGTATTTTCCATTGTCTTGCAAAAGAAGATGAACGCCTTCCTGCTCCGCCTTGTCTGCCAACGGCAGGCTGATTCTGTGCGGAACGGATTCGTATTCGCCGGAGTTCAGGTTTACGGCCTCGGTACCGTTTTCGCCGCGGCGATAAAAGCCCTGACCTTGTTTCATACCCGTATGGCCTTTGCTGATCATGTCTAGCATTAATGGCACGGGTGTGGCCTCATTGTGAAACGCATCTTCTAGCGGCAGCGTGGCCACCAGGCTTTTCGCAACGTCTGACATTAAGTCAATGCCAATCAAATCGTACAGACCAAACACGCCGGTTTTTGGAATACCCATTGGGCGACCAAAAATAGCGTCGGCTTCTTGAGCCGTAAGACCTAGTTCCAATGCGGCTTGCAGAGCGCACTGAATGGCGTAGCAACCTACGCGGTTGCCGAGAAACCCTGGGGTGTCAACGCATGGGATAACGCCCTTGCCTAGTTGCTGGTCGCAGAAATCAGCGAGTGTTGCCATTACCTCGGCTGAGCTGTGCTCTCCTCGCACCAGTTCCAACAATGGCATTTGTCTAACGGGATTGAAGAAATGCGTGATGGCGAAGCGTTGCTGAAACGATTTCGGCATGTCTTCGATCAGCAGGCGAATCGGTATGGTGGAGGTGTTTGACGACACAATTGCGTCATCGCGGCACACTTCATCAAGCTGCTTATACAGCGTTTTCTTGATGTCTAGTCGTTCCACAACCGCTTCTACAATCCAGTCGCAGTCGGCTAGCTGATGAAAGTCATCTCGCGTGTTGCCCACATGAACAAAGCTCTCCGCTTCTTTACTCATCAAGCCCGGTGAGCCAGGGTCTTTAATTCGCTGAAGACCGCGCTCTGCAAGCGCGTTTACCGAATCTCCATCACTGGGCAAATCCAGCAGCCAAACATCGATGCCTGCATTAGCCACCTGGCCCGCAATACCTGAGCCCATTGTTCCGGCGCCAATCACCGCTACTTTTTTAAATGCCATAATTCAGTTTGCCTCTACGCTGAGAATAAAATCGCGTAATTCGTTTAATACCTGCTTTGGAGCTTCCATGGGCAGCATATGCCCGTAGTCACTCAATACACTCACTTCAGCGCCAAGCACGTTCGCTAACGCCTTGCCCGCCTTCATGGGTGTCATTTTGTCTTTCCCGGCAAGTATCATTTTGCAAGGCACCTTAACAGTTTTGGCGGCTTCTTCACCGCCCTGGTAGTTGGCGCAAGCGTTCAAGTCGGCGGCCAGTGGATTCGCCGACATAATCAGATGACCAATAGCGATCGGTTGCATTCCGGGTGTGGGCGACACCCCTCTGTGCATGGTTGAACCAAAGCCCCACTGCAACATAAACTCAGCGGCCTTGGCGGCGGATTTTTCCGCAGTTTCCAGCAATGTCGGGTTCACAGGGATAGCACCTGCTGTGCCTATGCCTGTCAGCGAGAGCACGCGTGCGGGGTATTGCTTGGTCAATTCAAGGGCGCTTAAAAAGCCCTGGGAATGGCCAATAATATGCGCTGCGTCAACGCCGCAAACGGTGAGTAATTCATCCAGCCACGGTGCACTCTCTTCAATAGACGCCAAGGCCTCACCGCCAGAAAGACTATGGCCTGGAAACACAGGCGCTAAAACGGAAAAACCGTGAAACGCAAACCATCGTGTTTGCAATGCCCAGCTGCGGTGGTCTAAACCGCTGCCATGCAAGAACACAACAGTGGGCAGGCTGGCATCAAATTCTTTGCCGCCGGTAGCAACGTGGGTTTCTATTCCCTGTACGCTTACTTTCATCAGCTGTTCTCCTGAGCGGCGGCTACTTTGCTTGCTGCTTTCAGGCCACGACCGAAGTCAGACTGAATATCCTTGATGTGTTCAAGACCCACAGATACCCGAACCATGTCTTCGCTAATACCTGCCGCTAGCATGGCTTCTGGCGTTAACCGGGAATGCGTGGTGCTGCCGGGGTGCAACACCAGAGTACGGGAATCGCCGACATTGGCGAGATTGGACGCTAACTCCAGCGCATCAATAAACGCCGCACCACCGGCACGGCCTCCAGTGACACCAAAGCACAACATAGAACCGGCACCAATTGGGAACAGTTCGGCAGCAACACCTTGCGTGGCATTGGACTCCAGCTCCGGATGATTTACCCATGCCACCTCGTCTTGCTTCTGCAACCACTCCAGCAGTGCGCGTGTGTTACTAACGTGTTGCTGCATTCTTAGCTGCAAGGTTTCTATGCCCTGCAGTATCAGGAACGCATTATTCGGTGCAAGGCAGGCACCTAAGTCACGCATGGATTCCGCACGAATCTTGGAGGCTAAGGCGTTAGGACCAAACTCTTCCCAAAAACGAATACCGTGGAATGGTTCGTAGGGCTCGGTCAACTCAGGAAAGCGCCCACTCACGCTCCAATCAAAATTGCCGCCATCAATAATCACGCCACCAATGGCTGCACCGTGCCCGCCCATCCATTTCGTCATGGAATGCACAACCACGTTAGCGCCGTGCTCAAGTGGGCGATGCAACGCGGGTGTGGCAAACGTGGCGTCCACAATCAGAGGTATGCCGGCTTCTTTTGCGATATTGCCAATCTGTGGCAAATTCGACACCTCAAGCCCTGGATTACCAATGGATTCGCAAAACACCATTTTGGTGTTGGGCTTGATTGCTGAGCTCAAGGCATCAGCATCATTAATGCTGACAAACGTGGTCTCTATGCCCAAACGCTTCAGGGTATGGCGCAGCAGCGTTGCCGTTGAGCCATAAATCTGTGCAGCTGACACGATATGGTCGCCTGCAGAGCAAAGGGTAATAAAGGTAGTGAACAGCGCGCTCATTCCCGATGCGGTACATATCGCTCCGCTGCCACCTTCAAGTGCAGCAATACGTTGCTCAAGCACCGCCACGGTTGGGTTGGAAATGCGGCTGTAGATATGACCGCCTTGTTCTACGTTAAATAAAGCCGCACCGTCGCTGACACTATCGAATACATAGGAAGTGGTTTGATAGATAGGGACTGCTCGCGATCCGTGATCGCTTTCAGGCGCATAGCCTGCGTGCAGCGCGATCGTGTCGGGCTTAAAAAACGAAGATTTGGCCATTAGGACTCCAATTGATCCTTGGTATAGGGAATGTCCGTAATTGTTCCGGTCACACCCTGTACTGTCAACGTTTCATTCGCCTTGCTGTAGCTCAGCGGTAGCATCGCGTACACCATAAATTTCTTGTATCTGGGAGACCAGCAGGATGAACGTACTTCGGTTCGCTGATCATCTTCCATCAAGTAGAAAGGCGCTGGTACGTCAAAGGCCTCTGGAAACAGCAGCCCCTGCAGCCTATAAGTTTGCGAGTCGGCCATCGCTTTTAAGGCTGGAAGGCTAAGACTTTCAATATCAGCATCAAGATTCAGGTAACTGTCCAGGCCGCACTCAAACACATTATTGTGTTCGTCCATGTCACTGCCGTAGCTCAGCAACCCAGATTCCATCCGCTCTATCTGGTTAGGGCAGCCTGCTCTTACATTCAGGTCCTCACCTGCCGCAAACAAAGCGTCCCACAAGGGCTCAGCAATCTCGCCACTGTTTACATAGATTTCGAAGCCACCTTGCTTGCTCCAGCCAGACCGCGCTACGTACATTTCCTGGCCTTGGAAGCTGAGCATTTTGCCCCAGAAGAAACGGGTGTCTCGTACTTCCTCACCAAACACTCTGGCCATAAGTTCTGTGGCTTTCGGGCCTTGAACGCCAAGTGGTGATACATCCGGCTCGAATACATCAACATCCAGGCCATAGCCTTGTGCCAAGCCTTTTGCCCACAGTTTGATGTCGCTATCCGCCAGCGAAATCCACCATTGGTTTTCGCTGAGTTTGATCAGCACCGGATCGTTCAGAATGCGGCCCTGAGCATCGCACATTGGGGCATATTTGCCCTGCAGTGGCTGGGCGTTGCTCAAATCTCTTGGTGTCATCAGCTGAGCCAGCTTTGCAGCGTCTGGGCCGTTTAGCTCAACCTGACGTTCGGCCGCCACATCCCAGACCTGCACATGCTCGCAAAGATGCCAGTAATCGGCTTCACCGGACTCAAAATAGGTGGGAAGTAGCATATGGTTGTACACGGTGTAACCCTGCACACCGGCTTCTTCAACACGGCGGGTAAAGTGGGTGCGGCGGGTGCGACGGGTGGGCGTAATTATATGGGGCATGTTTTTCTCCAGGGTCGTGGGATGCCTAAACGGCCGCATGGTGGCGTAATTTGTTTTCGGATGCAATAGACTGAGACGACGCTTGTTTCCCAATGAACGCTCTGGATACGCTGCTTATTTCGCAGTTCTGTGTAACGGTACTTCGTAGCCCGCCCTAAGGCGTCATAGACCTCTTCACAAACGGTCGCGAGGTATTCGCTCCTTATTGTTTGTGAAGAGGTCTATGACGCCTTAGGGCTTGTATGGTGGTTGGCGCTAGCTCCAGGGGAATGGGGAGTTTGAGACTGGGTGGAGCTTGCCTTCGGCGTAGCGGGACATTCTGAAGGGGCTTAGTAAAGAGGATTGGGTGCCGCAGATTTCTTCGGCAACCAGTTTGCCAACACCCAGCATTTTGTAGCCGTGATTTGAATCCGCCACCAGATAGCAATTTTGGTGGAAAACGTCGAATACCGGGAAGCTGTCTGGAGTGAAGGCGCCGATGCCGCCGGAGGGTTCTTTTTTGTAGAGTGGCATGGTGCCAGAGAAGCGTTTTTGGCAATGCGCTAATGCGGATACCCACATGCGTTCGAAGTCTTTGCCTACTATAAATTCAGGGCTTGCCGGCCCGTAGGGGTCTACCGCTACGTCATCCGCGTTTTTATCAACGATAAACGGTGCAGCGCCACCTTGTACGCCGCCGAAGTGGAAATCAGGTTTGTAATATATACCCCATAGTTCGTCTGTTATCAGCTCTCCATTCACATCACAGTAGAGAGGTGCGTCGGTATCAACGTGTACTACAGGGGGCAGTTTCCCGTCGTTTGTTTTTTGCAGCTGTGGGTCTACGCCCAAGGTGCCTTCTTGCAAAGACCAATACACCCACATGGGTATGTCTTCTGACACGCTGCCATCAGAGGGGTTCATAATGCTGATGGTTTTGGGCAGTTCCAGCATTTCCCAAAATTGTTTGGCCCAGGGGCCGGCGCCGATGACTACGTAGTCGCATTGTATGGGGCCGAGCTGTGTTTGAACTGAGGTAACCGTACCGGCGGCATCGCGATCAAAACCAGTCACTTCCACGCCGGTGAGTATGCGTACACCTTCAGCTTCAGCCTTTTTCGCAACTCCCTGCATTGCCAATGTGTTGTTCGCGTACCCGCCTGGCATTTCGTGTAATACGCTGGTGATGCCTTGCGCTTGCCAGTCGTCGAAGATGCCGCGCATGTAAGCGGTACAGTCTTTTTCGCCTTCGATGAAGGTTGATTGGTAGTCTATGGCTTGTTGCTGCTGATAGATGGAAGCGATGTCTTCATGCATTCTTTCACAGCTAATCTGCATATAGCCAACAGGATGATAGCTGTAGGCTTGGGGGTCGCTTTCCCAGACTTTTACGCTGTGGGCCATTAGTTCGCGCATGGCTGGCTGAAAATAATTGTTGCGAATAACACCGCAGGCGATGCCTGTGGCGCCTGAGCAAATGCTGCTGCCTTTTTCCAGCACGATAATGTCGCGGCCATCACCTTTGCCGGTGGCTTTGAGTTGCAGTGACAGGTGGTAGGCGGTACTTAGGCCGTGGATGCCTGCGCCAACAATGACGTATGGGGAACTGTTAGGAAATGACATGGTGCTTCGCTCGTGAAAACGGTTTTGGGTTGAAAGTTATGACATGGATTTGAACGCGGTAAATCCAACAGCGCGGCCATCAAATTCCTGCATTGCGTCGATCAGGCAGGTCCAGAGAAATTCTGCGGAGCTAAGATCGCTGAGAATGTAAAAGCACGGGGTATTGTTCTGATCGGCGCGGATGATGATTGCGTTTACTCTTGCGACGGAGGTTTGGGCTACATCGTAGTTGGCAAATTTGGCCAGGCGAAGATCTACTCCGCATACTTTTGCCAATGTATCGCTGCTGTGCTCTCCGCTCATGGCGAACCAACAATGGCTGTCGGCGCGGGGTAGCGAATAAACACGTTCGGGTATTTGCCCAACGCATATGCCCTCGATGAGCTTGGGCCACTCGCTGGTGGATGCAATACTATCAAGCAGTAAGAATTCTTCCTTGGACAAGCGTGCCAAAAGACCGGCTTCGCTTTGCAGAACGGCTTTATTCGGCTGGTGCGGCAAGTCAAGATCCAGGCTTTCTATCCAGGCCGGTGCTCCTGCGCCTTTACACCCCCAGCGTGACAAGGCACTCAAGTCGCACAGTGCAAGCGAGCTCAAACTCTGTTCTTCCATTGCTGGGTCGCCGTAGTGATCAACCATTTCGGCGTTATTTAATTCGGTGAGCGTGGCGCCATTCGCTTGGTGGAGTCGATTCAACGGGTTTCTACGCGTAAAGTTGGCAGAGTTCATTAGTTCACTTCCTGCCGAGCTGATTCTGGGTCATAGAACGGTAGCTCTACCACCTGCGCCTGTACCAGAACACCGCCGCTGGATTTTATGCAGAGTGTGTTACCGGCTTCAGCGAGTGCGGGCGGCACGTAAGCTAGACCGATCGGTTTGCCCAGAGTTGGCGAATAATTGCAGGAAGTCACGCGGCCAATCATTTGCTCACCATCCAACACCAGGTGGCTTTCTTTGGGAACAGGTGCAGTGTTGTCTTCAATGACAAAACCGGCAAGCACGCGATTTAATGGCGCTTTGTTCAGTTCCTCAATCGTGCGACCGCCAACAAAAAATGGTTTGCTGGTAGACACAGCCCAAGCCATTTGCACTTCCATGGGGTTAGACATGGCGTCGGTGTCTTGGCCAATAATGATGTGGCCTTTTTCCAGCCGCAGTATTCGCTGCGCTTCCACGCCGAATGGCTTAATACCAAATTTGGCACCGGCGCTCATGAGCGCGTCCCATAAGGCTTCGCCGCATTGCTGTGGCGCGTGAATTTCAAAACCTAACTCGCCGACAAAGCCAACGCGCAATAGTCGGCATTTAATGCCGGCGACCGTGCCTTCCCTAACGCCCATGTAAGGGAAATTCTCAGCGCTTAAATCAATATCGTCACAGACCCTACCTAATACTTTCCTTGAGTCAGGTCCAGCCAGGTTTACGCCGCACCACGCCGTAGTCACGTTGGCAATATCCACGTCGAGGCGCCACTGTGCATTCCACTTCAGCATTTGTTGATAGACGCGACCTACGCCACCTGTTGTGGCGGTTACGTAGTAATGGTGCTCGGTTATGCGACAGGCAACACCGTCGTCAATGACAACACCGGCTTCATTAGTGAGTAAGGCATAGCGCGCCCTGCCCACCGCTTGTTTCAGAAAGCCGAAGGTGTAGAAACGGTTTAGAAATTCAGGCGCGTCTGGACCGCGCACTTCAATTCCGCCAAGTGTTGAGACGTCGACCAAAGCTACGTTGTTGCGTACGTTATCAACTTCGGCATTTATGCATGCCTCTCGTTGCTCGGGCGCTCCATAGTACGCAGGGCGATACCAGTCACCGGCGTGCATCATTTGCGCGCCTTGCTCAACATGCCGGTAATGCATATTGCTGCGCCTGGCTGGGTAGAAACTGCGGCCTGCATTGTGCGCGATGGTTTCCCTAGCAAACGGAGGGCGGGCCGTGGTTACACCGGTTTCTGCCACGGTTTTACCAGTGGCATCGGCGACCAGGCGTGCGGCGGCTAATGCGGAATGGCGGCCTTGCGAAGGGCCCATGCCACAGGTGGAATAGCGCTTGACTAACTGAATGTGTTCGAAGCCGTCGCGGGTAGCATTGACAATATCGGCAATTTGCAGGTCTTCGTCGAAGTCTACAAATTCCTTGCCTAAAGGATGCGGGAAAATAGGCCAACTGGCATTAACTGTTTCGCTTTCGGCATCCACTTGCGCACTGTGGTCGGCCGGCATGCCGCCTTTGCCAAGACTGTACAGCGCCGAATCTGCCGCACGTTTTGCATCAGCAAGTACAGCATCAATAGACCAAACGCCGTTCACGGAGCCCACAATCTGCACATTGGCGGGCAAGTTAGCCAAGGTAAACAAGGCTCTTTCATCGTCGTAACTCAATTGCGCGCCGCCCTGGCACAGCAATTGGTAGGTAGGCACATAGCCCACCGCCATGCACAACAGATCGCAGGGAATGGTTTCCCCGGAATAGGCGCACTGGCCCTGGCCGGTAATTTGGCGAACTTCAACACTGCCCAGGTGATTTTTATTTTTGCCTGGCTGGGCTGCGTACACAGTGTGCCCGGTGATCACTCGCACATTGCGATCGAGAACACCGCTGGCAAAGGGGTGTTTAAGGTTTGGCTGCTCGCGCAAATCTACAATAGCCGATACGTTTACCCCGGCATCCAGAAGTTCAAGTGCACACGCGTAGCCATCATTGTTGCCAGCCAGTACCACCGCATCACGGCCGGGTGCCACGGCGTATTGGCGCATCATTCTGAGTGCAGCGCTGCTCAGCATCACACCCGGTAAATCGTTATTGTGGAAAACGGCGGGTTGTTCCATCGCGCCCACGCACATTAATACTTGCGTGGCGCGCACCTTATACAGACGCTTGCCTTGCACTACCGCCAACCAATTGTCAGCGAAGTAGCCGTTGCATAAAGCGTTTGTCATCACGCGAATGTTGTTCAGCGATTGTATTTCTTCGCTTAGCTCATCGTTTAGCTGTCTCGCTTTACGGCCTTCTGTATCAACACGCGCGTAATTAAGAGAGCCACCGATCTGCGCGTTTTCATCCAGCAACAACACCTCTGCACCCGATTGTGCTGCTTGAATAGCGGATTGCATTCCAGCAGGTCCGGCGCCTACAACAACTACGTCAAAGAACAAGTATTGCTTGTCGTGATACTCAGGTTGATGTGACTCATCAATTTTCCCAAGCCCCGTGATGTGCCGAAATAAAGGCGCCCATTTCTCCCACGCACCGCGTGGCTTGAAAAACGCTTTGTAATAAAAGCCCACGGGCAAGAACTTTGACACCAGGCCAAGAAATCGAAACCGGTCGTTTTCCAGCGAACCCCATGTGTTTTGCGAACGAACTGATAAGCCGTTGTGAATTGGCAGGCAATCGGCCAGCGCATTGCCATTCTCCGGCGCTTGCACCAGTGTGTTTGCGTCCTGGCCGGCCATAGTGAGTACACCGCGCGGCCGATGGTATTTGAAACTGCGGCTTAACAAGCTCTTGCCATTCGCCGCTAGTGCGCTGGCGACCGTGTCACCTTGAAAACCCTGGTATGGCTTACCATTAAATTCAAAAGAGATTTCTTTTTGCCGATCAATTGAGGCGCCGTAGGGCGATGGCAGGCGTTGATTAATGCTCATGCGTCAGCGCCCTGCCCTTGCTCAGGCTTTGCGAAAACATCACTGGGCGGAAACGTTCTTATAATTTCATCCGTGATTGTGTTGCGCTCTGCCAAAAACCAATACGACGTGGCTGTATGGCACCACCATTCGGTAACAACACCTGCAAGGTTGTTGTGAAAGAAAACATACTCGGCCCATTCTTTAGCACTGGCTGCATTTGGGTCTGGCATGTGATGAAATTCACCACCGTAGGTAAACTCGGTGATGTTTCTTGGGCCGTTCAGTGGGCAGTTGAGTATTTTCATTAGTGGCTGGCCGCCGTGGCACCGGCTTCGTTGATTTGTTCAAAGCGGTAAAAACGCTCAAGCTCAAATGGCTTGATCAAGTCAGGGGTTTTGCCCGTTGCGACTAACTCAGCCATGGTTTTGCCACTGATGGGTGTGGCTTTGAAACCCCACGTGCCCCAGCCGGCATCCAGATAGTAATTCTTGACCGGGCTCTCGCCCATGATTGGGCTGTAGTCAGGAGTCATATCCGTGGTGCCGGCCCATTGGCGCATTACATTGGCTTGTGCCAGAAAGGGAAACAGTTCCAGAACCGCCGAGCAAAGCGCTTCTTTCTGGTCCAGCGTTGCACGCGTGTTGTACAAGGGGTATGGGTCAGAACCACCGCCAATAACAAACTCGCCGCGCGAGGTTTGATGAATGTATACATGCACCTGTGGCGAACTTACGTGTGGTGTGAGAATAGGTTTGTAAGGCTGGGTTACCATGGCTTGCAGCGGATAAGAGTGTATGGGTAACTTGATACCTGCCATGGCGCCAACCACCGAACTGGCACCCGCCACAGCTTGCACTGCAACACCGCATTCCACTCGGCCGCGATTAGTGACAACGGCGCTGACCTTGCCATTTTCAACCACAACATCCTGAACTTCCGTAAGCTGGTGAATCTCTACACCACGATCGCATGCACCTTTCGCATAACCCCAGGCCACTGTGTCGTGCCGCGCAGTTGCACCGTCGGCATGCCATAGCCCTGCCAGAATCGGAAAACGAGAGTCTTCTGACATATTCAAATTGGGCACCAACTGCGCAATGGTTTTACGGTCAACCAATTCAGAACGCACACCCAAGTGCTGGTTGACTTCGGCACGCCAACGAAAGCTGCGAATGGTGGAGTCGTTGTGGGCAAGTGTTAACTGCCCGCGGTTTTCCATCATTATGTTGTAGTTGAATTCGTTGCTCAGATCCTGGTACAACTTGACCGACTCGCGGTAAAAACTAACGCCCTCTTCAGTTAAATAGTTAGAGCGGATAACCGCTGTATTTCGCGCTGTGTTGCCGCCGCCCAGATAGCCCTTATCAAGAACCGCAATGTTGTTGATACCGTGATATTTCGAAAGGTAATAGGCAATTGCACAGCCGTGACCGCCAGCGCCAATAATGACTACGTCGTAGTGTTTCTTCAGTTCAGTTTGGGGAGTGAACTGGTGTTTTGCCGGGTATTGCTTGCGCAGCCCGAATTTTAATAAGCCGATGGGCATTAAGTTCTCTTCTTTTACTCGCTATTGTATCTGCTAAGACGCCGTACCTATTTTTGCTCAAGCAACCAATCGCAAAACGCCTGAACACCTTCTTTCCTGCTAGCAGAATGCCCAGATTCCAGCAAGAAGAACTGCGCGCTGCTGATCATGGAGGTTTTAACCGGTCTTACCAGTCGACCACTATTGAGATAATCATCAACAAGTGTTTCCCAACCGAGCGCTACCCCTTGTCCATTCAATGCCGCTTGCATCACAAGCGTGTAGTTATTGATTTTTGAGCGCTTCAGTGGTTTTTTCGGTAAATCGAAACCACAGGTAGTAAACCACTCTTCCCAGTTCACCCAGTCTTCTTTGTTGTCGAGGTATAACAAAGTGGCATTGACTAGCGCTTGCGGTTCTTTGAGTTCAGGATGTAGCTCTAAATAATCAGGGCTGCACACTGGAAAAACATGCTCGTTAAACAGTGGGGTAGATTTCATATCGGTGGGAGCGGAGCGATAGTAAAACAGACCTACGTCAAATTCAGATTGGCGCATGTTCCTCAGGGAATCAATTGCCAGAATTCTGGCCTCTACTTCAGGGTGCATTGACTGAAACTCTGCAAACCTTGGCAATAGCCAGTACGAGGCCATGGCCCCGGTAATAGCCACAGTGAACTGCTGATCACCTTGCCACTGAATTAAGTCCGCAGTGGCTTCGGATATTTCACCCAGCGACTTACGCACCGCAGCACAATATTGTTCACCCACTTCCGTTAACGTTGTTGAGCGTTGACCGCGAACAAACAAGGGGTGGCCGAGGTAATCCTCCAGCTGGCGAATCTGGCGGCTAATAGCACCTTGCGTAACGTTTAACTCAAGTGCGGCAGCAGTGAAATTGCTATGCCGAGCTGCGGCTTCGAATGCAATTAAACTTTTCAGTGGCGGCAACGGCTGGATCGGCATAGCGATGAGCTCCGTCAGCTCAGCCCGGCGGCTTGGTACTTACTGGCTACCCAACCGTGAAAGTGATGAGTAGGTCCTTCTAAAACAGGCGAGAAAACGCCACCTTTGAACGCAGGAGATCGCCTGCCCTCTTGCATGCCCTCAACTGCAAACACATCTTCGGAAAACACTATTCGCCAGGCCTCTAAGACTGAATTGCGGCAATCATAGTAAGTGTCGCCTAATGCTTCTTCACCTACATAATAGAGCTCGAGGCGCTCCAGTGTTTTGTTTTCCGCTAGCGGCTGCAGGATAATCGCAAACGCATGATCGGCCTGAAGCCCAAGCAGAACGTTTGGATAAAACGAAATGTATTCTGCGTGACGAATCTTATCGGCGGGCCACTCTGAAATTTGCGGCAAGGTGGTTCCTGCCACCGCAGATAAACTGTAGTTATAGCTGCCCTGCCCTGAGCCATAGTCATCACAAATAATATTGTAATGTTCATTAAGCGGTGAATAGCTGTTCAACCCAGGATGCACAACTGGCAAATGGTAAGCCTCGCAGTAATTCTCTACCGCCAGCTTCCAGTTTGCCTGCACCTCAAGCTCCATACGGCTACCTGAGCTAGCTGGTTGCACCTGTTCAAGCCCGCGTTTGCCAGTAAACTGTTGCCAGCGTAATAGCAGCGGCGTGATGTGTTCTTCAAACGTTGGCGCATCATTAGACAAATTGATGAAAATCATATTCATCCAGATGGCCATGCGCACCGGCTTCAGACCGTGCTCGGAGCAATCAAAGCCATCAACTTCGTGCACCCCTACGCCCCCAATATGCGGCGTACCTTTCAAATCGCCATTCAGGTCATAAGTCCAGGAGTGGTAGGCACAGCGCATTTTCCCAGCCACAGCGCCTTCTTCACGCACCAGGGGCATACCTCGGTGGCTGCACACGTTGTGCACAACTTTGATGTCGCCTTGCTGATTTCGTAGCAACAGCAATGGCACGCCCATGAACTCAATCGGTTTTACATAGCCGTTTTGCGGCAAATCACTAACAAAGGCCAGCCCGGCCCAGGTATTACCGACCACGTGCTCGCACTCGAAAGCGAACAATTCAGCGTCACGGTACACCGCATTCGGCATGCCGTTTGCCTCATGTATGGGCTTGTGGACTGAATCCAGGTTCAGAAGTGGGATGTTAGCGCCGGTTAAAGTGTTCATCGGTGATAGAGCGTTTATTTTTAAGCTTATTTTCTATTCTGCGCTGGCATGCTAGAGCCAGTGTGAGGGACTAGCAAGCGATATTTTTGAGGTTTTGGTATGAGTTTAAGGAATGATAACAAGCAATGCCGATCTCTCCTCGGCCAAGGCTTCAACTCAACTGCCGCTACTCTGTAGCGGGCCTCTATCTTTGGAAACCACGATCACTGCGCATCCTTACGCCGCAAGCGCCATAGACTTCATCAGAGGCTTGCTAGATGATTACAATCGATTCAGCAGTAGCACCACGCACACACTGCCAGGCGATCGACTTGTCAAAACTGACAAAGTGACAATTATGGGCACAAGCCAGCGCCAACAGGTAGATGTCAGTGATTTGTTTCGCCTGCAATAGCCGAGTGTGATCTATCAGTTCCGTATCCAGAATACTGACGTCTAATGGCAGGTACTTGTGGTAACGGGTTGCGCAGGCTTCGCGAATGCGATTCACCACCTCGGTTAGATGGAAGGGGTTAGGGTAGGCTGGCTGCGACATAATCCGGGCGCAACCGTTTTGGGTGATAGCGCATGATGCCCAGCCCGAGTCGATATTGTCCCTTAGCCATTGCGTAGCGGGAAAATGATGCACGTGATCGGGGTCGAATAACGCGATCAGCACGTTAACGTCGAAAAGCGCGCGCAACGCTAGTCTCCAACCTGGTGGCGTAGCTCGTCAATCTTACCGTTAGTAACCACACCGCCACGCGACGGCAACGGAGCAAAACCATAGCTTGCCTGGGTTTCCTTGACTTGATTGACCTGCTGACTGCCCTGACTAGTATTGAGAGCCTGGCGCAGTAATTCTGATGCCGCCTGCCCGGCTGTTTTGCCATTTCGCCGTGCAATTTCCTTTACGGCTTGCAATACGTCTGCATCGAGATCCAGGGTGGTTCGCATGTAAGGGCTCCATTGCGGTTTCGCAAAGAGTAACAGCGGTTTCATCAAACATCAAACATCAAACATCAATTTTGCATAAGCTAATGCCAGAGCCAGAAATCGGCACCTGCAAACGATGTTTTTGGGAATTGGTGTGAGGTTTTGTAACGGTCTGAGCGACTGGAGGTGCGGCGTACCTGAGGTTGCTTGGCCGATATTCGCCTACGATTGGAGCTGGGCGACAAGGCCGAGAGCAAATAATAACAGCGCAATCACCAAAGGTAGCGGTTTAAAGATGCGCTGATTGGCTTTGCTGGTTTTGAAGCCATGCCAGATCCATAAACCCAGCCACACAAGAATTAGGCTCATTACCAGCCGGCCGAATAGATTTCCAATCAGGTAGGCGCTCATTTCAGATATCTGACACTTGTCCAGGAGCGGCGCATGTTCTCAGCGATTGCATCCAGTTTGCCGGCAAGCGTGTAGGCCTGCAGCAGTACCGGGAATTCATTTGGGCTTTGGCCGAGGAATACAGCAACCTCGACCAGCTCACCGTTGGCGTTGCCTCTGAACTTTAGCTCGTAGCCGGTCAGTACGCCGTAGGTAGCAGGCGTGAGAGCTTCCGTAGCGATAACAAAGTCTTCGGAGTGATAGTTTTTCAACGCAGCGCTCATCACGTCAACGGCAATATCGCGCAACTCGGTGTCATCAATGCGCATTTCTGCAAAACTTGAGAATGTGAATGCGGCCGGCGGGTAGCTGGCTACCGGGGTTTGCGCGGTAAATACAGAGCGGTTTTTATGGCTTGTTGTTTCCACCAACCACTCAGGGGTCATTTCGGTCCAGATTTGCAGGCCCAGTTCCGGCAGCTTATGAATCAGCATCGGCCTTGGGTGTCGATCACTCGCGAACGCTGGTATTGCGACCAGTAAACAACAGAGAAGCTTCGATAAAAAAGACTGCTTAAACATCATCACTCGCCTTGAAGCCTATCTGCCCACCCGGGTACAGATAGAACGTAGCACTTTGCCAAGGCTCTTCGTCATTTAGCTCACGTAGTTTGTCCATGGCGTTCAGTGGCCCGAAGGTCTCGGTGGGCTCGAATGTGTGTGAAGCGCTGCTTGCATCCTCAAATAGGTAATTCGCTTCCAGATTTTTGTAGTTGCCGTCGGTGCTAACGGAAAAGCGAATGGTGACGGATTTCCAGTTTTCTGGAAGGTCGGCGGTGACAGTGTGGTATAGGTGGGTGTATAGGTCTTGGGCGGTGTATTCTTCAGTCACGCTGTCACTTCCAGTGTCCAACGTTTTACTGGCATCTTCGTTATCTGCTGGCTGAGCTTCGTCCAATCGATCGTATTCTTCATCTCCTAGGAATTCGCGTAGCTCGGCCTGATATTGGCTTTCTTGGTGTTCATCCAGAAAAATTCGTATTTCAGAGTCCCCATTCAACCATATGGTCAGCTCCAAGTTATTCGCTTCACCAGCCTTGAACTTGCTCAGCATCACATCATGCATACTCTTGTGATAGACAGTGCTAATTTCGCGAATTATCTTGTTATCCCAGCCGGCTTCTTCACCATTGACGTCAAGCCACCTGCATTCTGGACCTTCAACTAGCCCAGAAAAATACTTGCAAGACATTTTGAAAACAGCAAAGGATTGTGCCCCATAACTTAATGCTAATCCGGCAACGGTCTCGATCTGTTCCTCAAAAATACTCATGGTGAAGAAGTCTGGTTCGTAAATATCCGCTCAATTTCCCTGCCACCGTCTATCGTATATCTAACAACAAATGAATCAGGCCGTGCTGTGGCTCCAGTGTATTTCAACTCCACATCAACCTCGACTCTTTTTCCATCCAATGCTGCATTTGCTAGCTCAATTTCAAGCTTCCGGTACAAGCTTCTATTCAGATTCCGATTCTGAGGAACCAGATTTATCGTTTCCCCAGGCCCACCCAACTTCGTTGCGATAATAT
>CAYGSL010000015.1:81093-83694 GCA_964352475.1 uncultured Pseudomonadales bacterium
TGAGGAACCAGATTTATCGTTTCCCCAGGCCCACCCAACTTCGTTGCGATAATATGCCCACCTTCATCGTCTGCATTCCCGCATTTCCCCTGCTTACACTGCCGATAATAATTGCGCGCGGTAGTATCCAGATCTTTTGATTCAATCGTCGTCTTCACACTCACCGTGCGCCCCTGACCATCGGTGCGGTATTCATGCCGCCCGTTCACCCTGTACACAGTGTAGGGCTGGGGTTTGTTCAGGCCCTTGTTCTTGCCGTTATAGGATTCCACCTCAACCAGCGTATGCTTGATGCCATCAATAGTAGGGCCATTGCCGGCGTCAATATTGCATTTCGGATCCGCATTGTGGGCCCACAGCTTGCCCTCACCCACAAAGTAACTTTTGGTGCGATCAACACTGAAATTGAACACCTCAATCGCTTGATCACGCCGGTCATTGCTCAGCACGAGCACATCAGTGTCTAGCGCTGAAATCACATCGTTGGTTTCAATCAGGCTAGCCTCACGCCAACCCTTGCCCTGCACCCAGAACGGATGCTCTGCCGTTACGTGCAGCGTTTCGAATTCGGTAGTGAGCGCGTAATACGCCTCAGCTGTGCGGCCAAAAGTGTGAATGACTGTTTCGCTGGATTCGGTAAACGCAGTGTCTGAGCGCGACAACACCGCATGATTCGCAGTGACCCTCTCTATAGGCAGCGAGCCGTTCGCCAGCCAAATTGGCGTGCCACTGGCAAAGCTTGCGCAGCCAAAGTCTTTACGGGTTTCATCCAGCGAACGTGCCAGCGTGCCGTACTTGCTGAGCTTGCTTGCCAGCTTCACCACAAACGCCGGGCTGGCGTATTCACCGATCACCCGACCGCGATCGTAAGCACCGCATTGGGTGAGGTTGGTGAAGTCTCTACCCAGCGCTTCACCTATTTGGGTAATGGTTCCCTGAAAGTCCTCAATCAGCATCTTGCCGAGTGCAGCTAAACCTTTGGCAGTTTCGATAGGATGCAATACCAGATCTGCAAGATCGCTTAGCTGTTGTTTAAGCCCTGCCCAAAACCCTTTAACAAACTCATAGCCCTCAACAACAGCGTCTTTTACGCCAGACCACAGCTCGCCCCAGAAGCCGCTGTCTTCGTTGCCCCCCGCACCTTTGGTATCTTCTTCGATGGTTGGGTTCTCACAGAGAGTCTCTTCCTTGTCTGCTGACTCCTCAGACTCCTCTACATCTGGCACGCCATTGCCATTCGCATCCGCGTCATGGTCATTGGCAATACCATCACCGTCTATGTCACCGTCTTCTTCGTCCGGTATGCCGTCGCCGTCCGTATCACCCTCGCTAGGTGAGCGCTCATCCAGCTCACCATTGGGTACAGTGCCATTGCCAGGGGCTGTACCATCAGCGTTCCAGTTGCCATCTTCCCAGGCTTCGCTTTGCATTCTGACCGTAGCAACGGCCGTGATGGGAACACGCCCTTGCTCGTAGAATGCGGCATTGGCAGGGTTGAATTGCGACAACAGGGTGGTGATTGCGCCACTGATCAACGGCACCTTCAGCTCGAAACCATAAATGGTTCTGATCTTTAGCAGGTTGGCGTCTTGCACATTAACGCCACTGTTAGAACCGATGCTAGCGAAGTCGCGAAAGCGAAGGTGTGTGTTTGGAATTTCCAGTTTCCCATTGGCTGCATTGCGCGAACCAAAGTCGGTAAACGCCTGCCGCGTGGGGTTTAGAATATCAATGCGGGTAAACGCAGGGTTTGACGTTTCCTGTTTGCCTTTAGCAATGGCAAGTGATGCTTTTGAGGCACTTCCATCACCGCCAAAGATCGGCGCCAGGCGCAGCCCGAATTCGTCCAGCATAGGCACACGCTGCGCATGAGTAACAGCCCCTTTTCGCGCAGCCTCAAACGTGGCGTAAGTAACTGTGGTTTTGGCCTGGTAAAACAGCGCACTCTGCAGCACGCCGAGACCGAGCATGAGTAAAGCCGGTAATACCACCACCAACTCGGCGATCGCAGCACCGCCCTGTGTGCGAGAATGAGTGCGCATGTTTTTATTAACTTAATGACTATGCCGCATCTAACGTATCAAGCAAGGTAACATGATGATTACTTTTTGGCCAATTATTTGGAGTGTTTTTTGACCAATATTAGTATTTGGAGGCAATTGTGCTGAAGCATAAATAGGCCTGAAGGGCTCCCTGGCCATTAATGACTTCCAGTTTTTATTGATATCGGATGCTACCCTGGGGTCTTCAGCCAACAGTAGCTGCCGACCAAGTTAAACCCTTGCACGACAGTGCTCTAGCGAGACAAGGTGAGGGCATTACTTTGTTTTGGAATTCGTCGATATCACGCGCAATAGAGGTTGTCATCAGCAACCAACTGCTATACTCAATCCATCAACGGCCCGCTATCTGTCCATCTTTGGCCGTCAGGGAATATTCAATGGGTTCGGCGCAAAAAGCACTGGGAACGGTAAAAAAGTTCAATCATTACGGGCACTTAGCTAAAAACGCCATTCTGAAACCGCTTACTGTCAAACAGCTCCCAGCGCACATTCAGATTGAAATCACCACCTATTGCAATCAGGACTGCCTGAGCTGCGG
>CAYGSL010000016.1:0-38659 GCA_964352475.1 uncultured Pseudomonadales bacterium
CTCGTCTTTACCGCATTATCAACACATGCATCAGCACCGAATTGCATAGAGAGTTTTCCCTAACGGCCCAAGCAACTACTCTATATTCTGGAACGCGTTAGCGTTACAGTTGCTGTTCCCCATGCTGCGTCAAATTGCTTCTGTACTGCTTTTGCTTCAAGGCTTTTTCCTTGTTGCAATAAACTTTGCGACAAACCAAACAAAGACCAGCCGTTGTTCTGATTCCATCGTAGGTCGCGTCGGTATACGGCTTCGGCGTCACCAGGTTTGTTCGCTTCCAGTAAGGCCGCGCCCAGATAGTGGCGCATAGGTTGCCCCCAGTCGGGTGGCTCGGTGTAATTGTTTTGGTCTTCAATCGCAACCGCTTCGGTAAAAGCGGCAATCGCGGCAATGTTATCACCTTGAGCCTGTTTGAGCTCACCAAGCAGTGCCTGTGCCGCCAGCTTTAACACCGCTGACGCGGGTGTAGCCCCAACGCGATATTCATCAGCATTGGGTGCGTAGGCGAGTTTGGTTAATTTGTCTGACTCAAGCTTCGCTGCTTGTAAATCACCCGTTGCCACAAACGCGCTACCCAATGCGTAGCTCCACATACCATCCAGATAGGGGCGGCCGCTGAAACGCGGAGTAGCACCAATAATCTTGTCCCACTTACCGAAAATTTTATTCACTAACCAGGGTGCTGCAATGCGTTTCTGGCCACCGCGCAGGTCCAGGTTCTTTTCGTTGATAAACGCAGCTGATCGTTCCGCGGCATCTATAGCTACTTCATAGTTGCCTTGCACGGTAGCTGCGTAGCGAATGAAATCGATAGCGTGTGGTGCATGCATTTTGTGTGACAATGGGTAAGTGCCAAGGTTAGGTAATGGCATGTCGCCCCAAATCTTCGCCAATTGCTTGTCCACTCGCTGCGAGCGGCGATTGTTTTCAATCGCTTTGCTGTACTGCCCCACACGCACGTAAATATGCGCCGGCATATGAACCACATGCCCTGCAATCGGCATAGTCGCTTCCAGACGGTCGGCGGCGCCCAGTGCGCGTTCCGGCTCAAGAGAGGCTTCCAATAAATGAATGTAGAGATGGTTAGCGCCAGGGTGGCCGGGTACTGCTTCAAGAACTTGTTCCAGCGCACGCGCCACATCAGCAGTTTCAGATTTGGGGTTGCCGTTGGCGTCCCAGTAATCCCATCGCCCAATCGACATATAGGCTGCTGCATACAGCGCACCTACGTCGGCGTCTTTCGGGTATTTATGATGCAACGCTCTGGCGGCGTTTAGATAGGCTTGATCGCGGGCACCATCATCTGGAATGGCTGCTTTGTCGTACAGTACTGCCATCGCATTGATAAGGTCGCGTTCATAATCGTTGGCTTGGTCCAACAACGACAGCGCTTTGCGTATGGCCTTGCCACCTTCACCTAGCGGGTCGTCTGGCATTCGGCCATATCGGCTATTGGGGTTTGGCCCCATAGCGTGTGCCATACCCCAGTAAGGCATGGGGTGATCCGGTGCCAGACGAGCAGCCTCCTGATAGGACGCAATCGACTCCGGGAAGTAAAAACCCCAGGCAAAGCGAAGACCCTGGTCGAAAAACGCCTGCGCCTGCTTGGCATGACGATTAGCAGAATAAGTGCTGATGGGGCGGCTGTATTCGCCAGAACCGGGCACCAGCACTGCTAGCGCTTGATCAGCTGGCTTTTGGTTAGCGCAGGAAGCAACCAGCACGAATGCGGCCAAAGCGAAACTGGTGTGAAAGCTTAGGAAATTAACTTGCTGCCGGGTTTTATTCAAGTATTTCACTGCGGTGCTACCTCTTTTTTACGCACAGTCTTTTTACTCCATTTTGTACTTAACGGAAAGGAAGTATTAATATTCAAGCGCATGAAACATCGCGAGGGCGTTGTGACGATCACCAAGCCCACTTCAAACAATTGCTAGGAAGCGGAGAATCACAGATGAATACAGAATCTGTAACGAGTAATTCTAAATCGCAAAATAAAGTAGCAATTGTCACTGGGGGAGCGTCGGGTATGGGCCGTGCTGCTGCGTTTAGGCTGGCAGAGGCTGGTATAAAAATCTGCATTGCGGACCTGAATATTGAAGCGGCCAGTGCAGTGGCGCAGCAACTGGTAGCAGGTGGCGCGGACGCAATAGCGGTGGAAGTAGATGTTAGTGATGAGCCTGCCAATGTTCACTTGCGTGAGGAGGTGCTGGCGGTTTTCGGTCAAATAGACTGTGTGTTTTTGAATGCCGGAATTCTCAATGAGCCTGCTTCCATAATGGAGACATCTGCTGCTGATTGGGACCGCGTTATTGCCGTTAATTTGCGCAGTATGTTTCTTGGTATTCAATCACTTGCCAAACCAATGATGGAGAGACAGAAGGGTGCGATAGTAATGACAGCGTCGCTGGCCGGTCTTCGCGGCGACCTCAATATGGCCAGTTATGTGGCCGCAAAACATGGTGTTATTGGTTTAATGAAAGCAGCGTCGGCCGAGTTGGCTGAATATCACATTCGGGTAAACGCGATTTGTCCTGGCGCGGTAGATACGCCGATGATCCTCGATTCTTATCGCGCCAGTGATGACGCGTGGAATGCGCTGGGCAAACTTCAACCCCTTGGCCGTATTGGTAAACCTGAAGAGATAGCAGAGCTGGTGTATTTCCTGCTCAGCGATCAGGCCAGTTTCATAACCGGTGGTGCATTCCCGGTAGACGGCGGTGCTTCCGCCGTGAATGGCCCGCTGAGGCGGCGCTGATGTGTTCTATAAGCTCATAAGAGCTTTCTACATTTACCTTATCGCGTTACTATCTTCTGGCAAAAAAGAGAAATGCCTGAATAAAAGGATCATCCCATGGCAGATGCAATGATGGCTTATCCGCATCTTCGACATCCGTTCGAGGAAAAGCCGCTCCATGCTGACGGCGGCAGCGCAACTGTGTTGTGTGCAGGCCGTACCATTACGCTGGCCGAGACGGGGGAGGGCGAAGGCCTGTTAATCAACCCGGAAGATCTGCCCTCAATCAATGGTTTCACGCTGAAGCCGCAGGGCGCGTGTTTTGAAGATTTATGTGTGCCGGTCAGTGAATCACTGTTTGTGCAGCAAGCGGGAAAAACCTGGTTCGACCTTACCGCATTTGCGGATTTGATTGAACAGCCGTATGTGTCAGATTCTAGCTGCCGCGTGTGGAGCTTTGCAGAAGTGCCATCGCGTCGCGATAACATGATGACCAATGCCATGGCGCCGGAATTTAAAGTGACCGATCGCCAGGGTCAAGTTGTAGAATTAGCTGACCTTAAAGGCAAGAAAGCCCTGATCGTTACCTGGTCTTCGTGGTGAGGCTGCTTTCTTGACGTGTCCGTGTGGCAACGTATTTATGAAGAAATAAACGACCCGAACTTTGTCATTCTCAGTGCCGCTCAAGACACCGGCGGTGAGGCGGTGGCAGGGCCCATTTTTGATGCTGCCAATGCTACTTACATACAGGTAGTTGATCCAGATCATGTGATCAGCAGTGCTTTTAACTTTATCAACGTTCCCTCTGCCGCGTGGATAGACGAGGAAGGCCGCATTGTGCGTATTGATGAAGGCACGTATGCGCAACTGCATGAAATTGGTGATGGTGAGCAATCTATTACCTTCGGTACAGACGTGTATTCACCCGCTTTGCGTGATTGGATCGCCAATGGCGCAGACAGTGTTCATGTTCAATCCGCTGAGACCGTGGCAGGCAATATTCGCCAGTTTACTCGTGATCAGTTATTGGCTGATGCGGCGTTTAAACTGGGCAATGTATTCCGCTCACACGGGCAAAGCGACAAGGCCGAGCACTATTGGGAGATGGCGCGCGAGCTTCATCCAGAGAGCATTAACTACTTTCGCCAAAACCTGACTCTGTCAGAGGAAGGCTCGGCTGGTGAGAGTTTTATGAAGCTGCGGGGCGAATACATCAGCGAAGGTAAGGACTATTACCGACCGCTTGATATTGAAGCCTAAGTTCTTACTTACTGATTAACCTGCCTGACCATGGCCCACCATGTGGCCTCGGTAATGGGAAACTGAGCCGCATGCTGCTGCACATCCGTTGATTCATTGGCGGGAATCTCGCCTTCAATGGTGGGTGGCAGAGGTGAGGCTTGTTGAACAGGATCAACGGCCTCAAGATCCAAGCTGGCTATGCAGGCGACAAACCGTTCCATTTCGCCTTCATGATGATCACTGGCCTGGTGCCGCCAGAACGACACGTTGTCAGCAAACGATAACAGGCAGTAGTAAAAGTTAGGCTGTTGTCCGCGCCAGTACTCATAGCGCAGCACGCTGTTTGCTTCTTTGCCATGGGTCTCTTTGTACATGTAAGCCATCACCGACTCAAACTCGTTTTCTTTGCCTGCGTGTATCTGAATCTTTGCCAGCAGTGTGCTCATTACCGTGTTACTCCAATGCGGATGGTTTATGCCTGTGCTTTTCGAAATCGTAGTGTTAAGTTCAGCGTGCCCAGCATGATTCCGGGTTGATGTTCGAAGGTATTGCCTTCGGCGTATTCAAAAACGTCGAGCCGTTGGGTCAACTTTTGCCAGGCTATGACTTGTTCCAATCGAGATATTCCTGCACCTGGGCAGGTGCGTGGGCCTTGAGAAAACGTTAGATGGTTGCCCAGCGATTTTCTGTTCAGGTCCAGTGTGTGAGGGCACTCGTATTGATTGGGGTCTACGTTGCCCGCCCCGAATCGAATGTGCAGTAAAGAACCCGCTGGAACGTGAATACCCTGAAACTCCTCATTGCGTGTTGTCAGTCTTGTCGACAGACCCTGGGTTGGTGCACGCAGCCGCATGGCTTCTTCAGTAAACGGGCGAATTTTGTCGGGTTGCGATTTAAGCTGAGCAAATACCTGCGGCTCGTCGCTGAGCAGCTGTGCTTCTTCCTCCAGCGCATATTGGGTGGTTTCAAGGCCGCCCAGAATCATGAAGTACACAATGCCGTACACTTCTTCGTCGCTTAGCTTACGGTCCAGCGCTTGATAATGTTGCTGGGTTAATGCGCTGATCATATCGTCTTGCGGGCTTTCTCTTTTTTGCCTGACCTGCTCGGCCAGGTAATCAGCAAAGCCTGTCAGCCTTTGAGCCTGTATGGCCGCATCTTTCTCGCTCAAAATGTTGCGGTGCCCTTTTCCAACCACGTATTGCATTACTTGTGCAGAACCCCATTCGGCAAGTTTGGGAATGTCTTGCCTTGGAAAGCCAAGAACATTGGCCATCACCAATTGTGGCAACGGTCTGGCAAACTCCTGGATGAATTCGACCGTACCCATGCCGTCACCATCGTCACGGTGAATCCAGTGTTCTATCAGCTCATCACAGACTTGCTCAATCATTGCCTGGTGTCGTTGTGCGCCGGGTCCTACCCAAGGGTCGGTCAGCTCTTTTCGGTGTGAGCGCCAAAGTTCTATAGTCGGTCGCAGTGTGCGCACTGAGTCCAGTGCCAAGTCAAAACGTGATGCATCTTGAATTGGCTTTTCGCCTCGATCCAGCTTTTGCTGTAAATCATCGGCCAGTGCGCTCATAACCGGCGTAAACCGCCGCGGGTCCTTAACCACAAGCAGAATGTCTTGATAGTTATTCAGTACAAAGGCATCGCTTTTGCCATCAATGCCCTCGCCGGGTAGCACCAGCAGCGGCGCTTGCTCATGCAATATCGAGTAAGCCTCGTACCAGTGCTCCTGGCTACCCGGCGCAAACAGGTCTACGTCGTCCAGCGATTGTGGGCACCGCATAGCGCTTAGCGAGCGGTTAGGCGCTTTTTCAGTCATTGTTCGTACGTAAGAAACTGTCAGCGTCTACTATAACGTTTAGTGCGAAACTTCCCATGTGAAATCTTCTATGGATTGCATGAACTGGAGCTTGATTCCTCAATGGGTACTGAAACCTAAATTGAGTAACTCCCAACCGCTGATTTCGGTACACTGTTGAATATCCATAACAATTTCAGATAGCAACCAGGGACTGGAACTAGAAAAGAGGCGTCGCATGTATGCATGCTCTAACGAATGTCCACTGAGAAAAATAGGAGGCAGTAATTGTGAATACTCATCACAACGCAATGCAGATGCAGCAGCTTATGGAAGAGATTGACCTCTGTCTCGCGTCAGCAATGGGCGATAGCCACAGCGCAGATGGTATCGCTGAGGTTAGGGCGGGCCTTGCGGAATACTCGCGAGGTGACTATCAAATAGTAAACGCCAGCGGGAACAGCGTAGTCGACAACTGGCTGCCGCGTTGCCTGCAGCTTCTTTCACTAGACCTGCCATTGTTTGTGCAACGTTTGACGAGCGTGTTGCCTTTGCTGCATTGGGTTAGTTATGACTGTTACGATGAGCGCGAGATTGGAACGGATTTTGCCGCGCAGCATGCGTATACATCTCTGATTGGCGAGGGAGCACATTTTGAGGCGCCCGATTACGATTTGGGACTTTTTTTGATAGCACCAAATCTGTTGTATCGAGACCATTGTCATGCGGCTCCGGAATTGTACTTACCACTCACTGGTCCACATGGCTGGCGATTTCAACCTGACTCGACTCTGGAAATCAAACAGAAACTTGAACCGGTGTGGAACAAACCGGGCCAGCCACACCTCACCAAAGTAGGGCCCGAACCGTTCTTGAGTCTTTATTGCTGGACGAGAGACAATGACAAGCCAGCGTCGGTTGTGCCCGCCAACGATTGGCCTGAACTTGAACAACTGCGCCTGAAGCAGCCCCAAGCCAAGGCTTAAGGGAAATACCATGTCGCTGACTTATTTAGACAAGAATGCACCATCAGCCGAGGTGGCCGCTGCACTGCGGCGAGACGGCGCTGTGGTAGTCAATGATTTGATTGATCCCGCAATAGCCGATGCGGTTGCTGCAGAGTTGCGACCTAAATTCGACGCCGCAGATCCGCACAGCCAAAGCCCTTTTGATGGCAACAAAACCCGTCGCTACGGCGCGATAATGCGGGCAGCACCCAGTGCAGAGGCCTTGGTCGATCACGACATGGTGGTTGCCGTGGCCGATGACATCTTGCTGCCGCACGCTGCTACATACCAGGTAGGCAGTTTAACAGCCATTGAAATTACGCCAGGTGAATCGGCCCAGGCATTACACCGCGATGACTCTGTATACCCAATGGAACTGGCCGGGGTGGAGTTACAGATTGGGGTGATGTGGGCGTTAAATGATTTCACTGAAGAAAACGGCGGCACCAGAGTGGTGCCCAGGTCACACCGTTTTTTGCGTTCCTGGCATTTGCCTGATGTCTGTGGCTGGGAATCAGCGGTTATGGCCAAAGGTTCGGCTCTGTTTTACCTTGGTTCTACCTGGCACGGTGGGGGCGCAAACAACAGCAATGGCGCACGCACCGGGCTTATCAATACGTATTGCCTTGGCTGGCTGCGACAGGAGTCCAATCAATACCTGGAGACACCGCCTGAGCTTGCGGCGAACTTTAGCCCGCGTTGCCGTGCCCTTTTGGGCTATACACCACATGGTGCTGGTGATGACCAGTTAGGCACATTTGATGGTGAGCTTGCGGCGTGGTTAGATGTGCCACCGGAACCTGCGTGGTGCGAAGACCGCAACCAGCTTGGTACGCACAGCCATGTTATAGCGCAGGCTGGCGTGCCACCTGCCAAACCCGACTCACAATGAGACTTGAGTAATCCAATATGAGCGCATTTTCCACATTGGATCTTAGGCCTGAGCTTTTAGCTACGTTGGAATCCTTGTCTTACAAGGCAATGACACCCATCCAGCAGCAAAGCCTGCCAGTCATTCTGCAAGGTAACGATCTGATCGGCCAGGGTAAAACGGGCTCTGGTAAAACCGCCGCTTTTGGCCTGGGATTATTGCAAAAGCTAGACGTCAGAAAATTCAGAGTTCAGTCGTTGGTGCTGTGCCCAACGCGTGAACTGGCCGACCAGGTGGCCAGAGAAATTCGTCGCCTCGCTAGAGGTATTCACAATATTAAAGTGCTGACGCTCTGCGGCGGCATGCCGTTCGGGCCGCAAATTGGCTCATTGGAACACGGTGCGCATATTATTGTGGGTACGCCCGGTCGAATTGATGAGCATTTGCGCAAACAGAATCTGAATCTGGAAAATGTGACCACCCTGGTATTGGATGAAGCTGATCGCATGTTGGAAATGGGCTTTCAGGATGTGTTGAACGCGATAGTTGATAAAACGCCGCAACAACGACAAACCTTGTTGTTCAGTGCCACGTTTCCCGAGAATATTCAACAGATCGCCAAGCGGGTTATGCACAAACCAATTACGGTGAAAGTGGAATCAGTGCATGAGCAAAGCGTGATTGAGCAGCGCTTCTATGAAATAGGGGAAGGTACAGATGCACGCCTGCTTGCCACGCAACTATTGCTGCATGACATAAACCCCAGAGCCGCTGTGATTTTTTGCAACACGAAACGTGACGTTCAGCAGCTGGCTGCAGATTTGGATAAAGCAGGCTTTTCAGTGTTGGCTTTGCACGGCGACCTGGAGCAACGTGATCGCGACAGCACACTAATGCGCTTTTCCAATGAAAGTGCGACGATTCTGGTAGCGACCGACGTGGCTGCCCGTGGTTTGGACATTGACACAATCGACCTTGTGATCAACTACCAGCTTTCCCGTGACAACGAAGTACACACGCACCGTATAGGCCGTACTGGTCGCGCTGGTAATACCGGGCTGGCGTGTTCTCTGTACAGTCCAAAAGAAAAGTACAAGCTCGGTTTGCTTGAGGAGTACTTGCAAACCACTCTGCAGGCAACACCATTGCCAAGCGAGGCAGCTCTTGGCAGAGCAGTGCGGCCGCCTAAGATGATTACCTTGCAGATTGATGGTGGAAAAAAACAAAAGCTAAGACCTGGTGATATTTTGGGGGCATTGACCAGCAAGGACGAAAAAAATCGAGATAAGAATGCAGCAACCATCACGGGCAAAGAGGTTGGCAAGATTAACGTTTTTGATCAGTGGGCTTACGTGGCTGTAGAGCGGTCGATTGGCAAACATGCGCTTAACAAGCTCAGCCAAGGCAAGATGAAGGGCCGTTCATTTCGTATCCGTAAGGTGCCTTATTAAAACGGGCGGTGTAACACCAATAACTTCGAAGGAAGCGTGTAACGGATAATAAATACTATGTCGTTCAATCATCTTTTTACACCTCATGAAATTCGCGGGCTGGAAATTCGAAACCGAATTTTCTCTTCAGCACACCAAACTATTCTTGCCCATAACGGCGCGCCAGGCGAGGAGATGGCGGCCTATCACGAGGCCAGGGCCAAGGGTGGTGCGGGTCTGATCATTATGGAGTCTTCGCGCCCTGACGCAGATGATGTGTCAGCGAGTTATTATCTTGATTCAAGCACTGATGCCTGTATTCCCGGTTACCGCATGGTTGCCAAAGCGGTGCACAAACATGGGTGTAAAGTGTTCGCACAGATAAATCATGGTGGGCGGATAAGCTATACACACGACGGTCTACAGATTGTGGCACGTGCCCCTTCGATGGTGCCTGACCATCGTTTCCATTGCATGCCGCGCGTGATGTCTACCGAATACGTTCGCAAAATTATTCAGGCCTTTGCGAATACGGCGGGTCGTATGGCCGAGGCTGGAGTTGATGGGGCGGAGCTAACGGCCAGTCATGGCATGTTGATTGCTCAGTTTCTTAATCCGCAAACCAATTTTAGGGAAGATGAATACGGAGGGTCTGAAGAGAATCGCTTCCGCATGGTGGCGGAAATGATTGCCGCTACCCGAAAAGTGGTGGGTAGTGACTTCGTTATTGGCATGCGTATCTCAGCTGACGAGTTGGAACCGGATGGTCTGGATGAAGCGGCATGGCTGGAGATTTGTCGAAGGCTGAGTGAAGAGCAGGAGCTGGATTATCTGAACGTAACAGTAGGTTCGATGATGGGCCTTGGCGGTTCGGTTCATGTTGTGCCGCCAATGTTCATTGATCACGCTTATACGGCACCACTTGCGGGGGCTGTGAAGCGTGAAGTAAGACAGTCTGTGCTGGTGACCGGGCGTATCAATCAGCCCCAACTGGCTGAACAGGTACTTGCCGCTGGGCAAGCTGATTTATGCGGCATGACGCGCGCGCTGATTTCTGACCCTGAGATGCCTAACAAAGCACAAAGCGGGCGGCTGGACGACATTCGTGCCTGCATTGGCTGCAATCAGGCGTGTATCGGGCATTACCATGAAGGGGTGCGCATCTCCTGTATTCAACACCCGATCACAGGGCGTGAGTTAACGCTTGGAGAGCATCCACAGACCGCCCAGCCGCTTAAAGTGCTTGTAGCAGGCGGTGGGCCGGCGGGCATGAAGGCTGCGTCTGTGGCTGCAGAACGAGGGCACAAGGTTGTTTTGTGTGAGCAAAGCAACCGCTTGGGTGGGCAAGTGGTGTTAGCGCAAGCACTGCCTGGGCGAGCTGAATTTGGGGTGTTGGTTGATAACCTGCGCCGGGAAATGGAGTTAAGCAGTGTTGATGTTCGACTGAATACCAAGGTAGATGCTGCGCTTATAGACTTAGTGAAACCCGACACCATTATCGTCGCCACTGGTGCCACCCCGTATCGGCCAGATGTCGAGGTATCAGAACAAACCCATGCGGTGGATGCCTGGCAAGTGCTGAGAGAAGAGGTGACACCAGGTGCTTCCGTAGTGATAGCTGATTGGCGCTGTGATTGGGTTGGCATGGGGCTGGCGGAAAAGCTCGCACGCGAGGGCGTTCATGTCCGCTTATGTGTGGACGGGGAAATGGCCGGCCAGAATTTGCAGAAGTATCTTCGTTGGCACTGGTCAGGCACTTTGCATAAGCTTGGCGTTGAAGTCATTCCCTATGCCCGCTTCTTTGGTGCTGACGAAGACAGCGTCTACTTTCAGCATACCACCAGCGGTCAGCCGATCATTTGTGAAAACGTGAACACATTAGTGATTGCCCAAGGGCATCAATCCGAGACGGCGCTGGAACAGCAATTACTTTCGAGGGGATTGGATTATCACCTGGCTGGTGATTGCCTTAGCCCGCGTTCAGCAGAAGAAGCAGTTTACGAAGGACTGCTGGTGGCAAGAGAAATTTAGAGGGGCTACGAAAGTAGCCCCAAGGTGGTTCTAAACCGTTAACTGTCTTTCGATTTGAACGCCGTCATGGATTCTTTCCACTCACCGGCAACAGTTGTCATTTCATCTACCACTTCATTATGAGTCTTGATGCGCTCGGCGGCGGCCGCTTCAGCTGCTGCAACCGCATTTTCGTCGTCGCTGTCTATACCGGACATGTGCGACTTTTCTTCAGCTTCAAGACACTTGATGTAAGCATCGCCATCGGCAACGTAGGCTTTAACAGCGGTTTGCCCGGCAACCATGTCATCCATAGTGGCTTCGGCACCATTAGGGACTTCAGGGCGCTCAGGGCGCTCACATTCTGCCCAGCTGAATGACGCAGCTGAACTCAATAATAGGGCTACAAGTGTGGTTTCAAGTATTCGCATGAAATCTCTCCATATTCAGGTAATGCTAAGGATACTGTGCATGTCTTGATCTGAAAAGCCTTCTGCTGCAAACCATCGTAAATTTAAGAGACTGTTCAGGTTCACGAGCGGCGCTGGAGTTCAGCCATTATTCAGTCTGTCAGGCCTAATCTGAGGGTGCTCTTGAAATAGCGGACACGCCGCTAAGGAGGAAGTATGAGCATCAAAGCATTGGCACTTGGCTTGGCGTTAACAGTCACTGGTCTGGCGCTGCTTGCCAGTCCGGCGCAGGCGCACCCAAATGGGCATCATGGAGGTGTGGTGTTCAGTCTGAATCTGCACAGTGCTTATCCGCACAGTGACTACCGCACACGGTATCATCGGGTAAAACACTACGCTCATGGGCATCGCTTGCACCGGCACAGCCGTCATTGCCCTGATTATGATAGACCGCGACGGCACCGCAGTTATTGGTCGGCTGAGTACCGCTATGATAAGCCCTATAAGTATCAGCGACGCCACGACAGGCACCATCACTAGGGGGTAAATCCTGCCGGTCGTGACGCGCACAAGGACGTGCGCAGAGGGGTTACAAGCCAGCTGTCAAATTCCCAATTCCGCGCTTGAATTCCGTTCGGGCTTATGTACAATACCGCCTTCGTTTTTGGCGCTCTTTGACGCTGCACAGTGTCCCCTTCGTCTAGTGGCCTAGGACACCGCCCTTTCACGGCGGTAACAGGGGTTCGAACCCCCTAGGGGACGCCATTTTCTTCAGGCCCAAGCCGGTTGACGCGTTGGTCAGCCGCGAGCGTTTTCAATACGTATCGTATCGATTACCTTGCGAGTCCTCGGTCTCGTCATTTGGAATGATTACTCCAACTCTATTATCGTATTTCCAGCCCCGGCCTGGTCCATCGGCTACTATGGTGTAACTGCCGCCGGTAATGACAGTGAGTTGGTCTGATCCGTTTACAGGGTTTTGCAGAGCGCCAGAGCTCTGAAGGTATGGGCCGAAGGGAAAGGCACCTTCGTCCTGTCGGCTGCAAACCCGGCCAGCTCTATTCGAATACATTTGCAATTGCAGCCAGAAGCCTTGTTCCGTTGTTGTGGCTTCGACGGTGGTGCCGGTACATGCAGCCGCTGGTGTTGGATTTCGTCCAGGGTATACACCGTGCTCAGCTTCATACTGATAAATAGCCTGCCTGAGTGCGCTCAAACGCGCACGCAGCGCGGCTTCTCTGTCTTTCAGCCCATCGCTGGACAATTGCGGCACAATAATCGCGGTCAGCACGCCAATGATGAACACCACAATAATCAATTCAATAAAAGTGAACCCGCGAGCGCGCGTCATTAAATGGGATTCCCGGCAACAGCGGCAATAAGCTCACTGTCTGTATTCTTAACGGCCAGAAAATTGGGCCCGGATTTGAAGTTATTCAGAGGATAACTCCAGGGCTGAAACTGCACACCGTCGCGATGTATCTTACCTACTTGATAACCAAACCCTTCAAACAGCTGATAAAAATCCCGCATTAGAAAATGCGCGTCACCATTGGTGTAGCCGTATTCGAACTGCACTGCCCGAATAGCTTGTTTGCTCAGTAGCTCTGAGAAACCATTCAACACCATGTGTTCGGCACCTTCTACATCCACTTTAAGAAAATCGATGCTCTCTATGCCATGCTCTTCGCAATAAGCATTTCCTGTGCGTACGCGGCCTTCACGCTCTGTCACGGCTATTTGATCGTCGTGATAGGTGGCGTTACCCAGCAAGGTATTGAACTTTGATTCCGGGCCGTAATCTTTGTAGTGAATAGTGCCTTCAGCGTCTGACAAACCGCAATTATTGTTGATGAAGCGTTGGTCGCTCAGCGTATTTGCCAGCACCTCATAAGTAAGGTTGGAAAGCTCAAAAGTGTGAATGGTAGCGGATGGGAAATGTTCTGCGGCCATCAGTGACCAATCGCCCACATTGCAACCCACATCAAACAGGGTTTTAAAATCGAAGCGACTTAAATCCTCAAACAGCTTCTTCTCACCACCTTTTGTGAAGTCGTAAGAAAAACCGTGGTATCGATCAACATACTTGCCGCACTGGCGAGCCAGCTCTTTGCGAAATTGAGATAGGATAATGGTTTCCTCATGGGTGGATCACCGGCCTATAATACCGATCCGTTGCCTGAACAGACAAGCGCATGAATTCCGCTGGAACTGTCTCCGTTATTGTGAGCACGTACAATTCGCCGCGTTACTTAGCAAAAGCCTTGCGCTCATTGCAGCAGCAAAGTGATCAGAATTATGAGGTTGTGGTGGCCGATGATGGCTCTGGTGAGGAAACGGCCGAGTTGATTCAAGCCTGCGCGGCAGAAAGTTCGGCCCGTATTGCGCACGCATGGCATGAAGATCAGGGCTTTCGAGCGGCGGCTGCCCGCAATAATGCGGTGCGACTGGCTGACGGTGATTATCTGGTGTTTCTCGACGGCGACTGTATTGCCCGCCCCGATTTTGTTAGCGCACATAGGGAATTTGCTGAAACTGGTTATTTTGTGCGCGGCAGCCGTATTATGTTGCGCGAGCAATTAACGCGCAAAATATTCGACGGTGAGGATCTGCCAGCGCACTTTCCAGCGTGGCTGTTGCATCGCATGAAAGGTGAGGTCAAACGTGTGGGTTCGCTGCTGCCGCTACCGTTTACAGCGTATCGAAAATCGCACGACTGGGACGGTGTGAAAACCTGTAATCTCGGCATCTGGCGATCCGATTTCGAAGCCGTGAATGGCTTTGACGAGCGCTATATAGGCTGGGGGCACGAAGACGCTGATCTGGCTGTGCGGCTACTGCGGTATGGCGTGCTTAGAAAAGAAGGGCGGGCGTCCATTCCGGTTATACACCTGTGGCATGAAGAGAACGATCGCGGCCAGCTGTCGGCCAACACCGAGCGTTTGCAAACAGTCATTGCTGCCAGCCACCATGTCGCCAATCCGGGTTTGAAGGCGATTTCTGAGTGAAGATTGTTCAGCTTTTTGATGGCCAGGTACCGCCTTCTGGCTACGGTGGTATTGAACGCATGGTGTTCTGGCTGGCACGCGCATTAGTGAAGTTGGGTCATGAGGTAACAGTGGTCGCACGCGTTGGCGGCGATGCGCTGACTGAAGCAGGAATCCGGTTTGTGCCTTGGCCGCACTCCCTTACAGAGCTGCCATCGTTGTTGCCTGATGCTGAGCTACTGCACTTCCATCAGCCGTTTCCAGCCACGTTTTCTCCACACTGCGCGTACCTGATTACTGAACACGGCAACCATCGCGCCAAGCAGGCAATACTGCCCAACACTGTTTTCCTAAGTAAGTCGCACGCTAACAATCATGGCGCCGAGATTTTTGTGCACAACGGCCTGCCCTTAGATGAATACCCGCCAAGTTCTGAAAAAGAGCGCACTATGTTGTTTATGGCCAAGCTAGGCTGGCGGAAAAAGAATGCAATAACTGCAATAAACCTTGCGCTGGATAATAATCTGACGATAAAGCTTTGTGGCGGCGATGTATGGAAGGAAAAGAAGTTGAGAGGCATGTGGCGCAGACGCGCCCAACGCGACGGCAAAGAACAGTTAATCGAGAGCTGCGGCAATGTGGATGGTATCGAGAAGCTGAGTTTGCTGCAAAATAGTAGCTTGTTGTTTTACGCCGTAAACTGGCAGGAGCCATTCGCGCTGGCACCCCATGAAGCCATGGCCTGCGGTACACCGGTATTGGCTACACCCAATGGCGCGCTGGGGGAGTACATTGTTGACGGCGACAATGGTTATCTTGTGACTTCCTATCATCAGGCCAATGAAGCGATTGATTGGCATCTCAGCCGTACTGTTGATGAACAGCAGCGTATGCAGCAGCGGTGCATTGAAACTGCGTTTTCGATTTTGAACAGTGCGCGGGCGTATCTTCCGCTATACGAGAACTTGCAGAGCAATGACTACCTTTACCCGCCGGCCGATGCTGCCAGATTTAAATATCGGCCCGGCAAAACCGTAAAAGTACGAAGGTGGTTGGCGTGAAGCTAATGCTGATTACTACTGATATTGATCATATTGAGCCGTATCAATATGTTGGGGCGCAGCAGAAAGGGGCAGAAGTTATTGTGCTGTGCGCGGAGAATTGCATTAATCTTGAATTGTTTGCGCAAAACGACATACCCGTTCAGAAAATTGCATTCAAAGGCAAACGTAACAGAGGCAATATCAGAAGTATACGAGAGGCGATAGATCAGTTTCAGCCAGATATTGTTCACGTTCTTCGTAAGCAGGCCTTACTCAGTACCATACCGGCGATGAGCAATAGCAAAGCCAAGCTAATCGCCTATCGTGGCATTGTTGGCAACCTGAGTTACTTTGACCCGTTTTCCTTGTTAAGTTTTTTGCACCCGCGTATTGACCGAATTGTGTGCGTCGCCGAGGCCATTCGCGCGCATTTTCTAACGATGGGATTTGGGCCGGTCCGCTTACCACCGGAAAAAGTAATCACCATTCATAAAGGGCATGTCACAGATAGGTATAACTCGGTGCCGGGTATCGACTTACAACAGTATGGCGTGCCGGCGGATTACCAGGTAATTGGATTTTGCGGTGCAATGCGGCCCAGAAAAGGTATAGACGTGCTTGTGCGCGCATTCAGTGACATGCAGCGCGACAAAGTGGCCTTGTTGCTGGTAGGTGATCTTCGCGACGAAAAAGCCAGGCAGGCGATAGCAGCTAGTAGCAAGCGAGAATTTATATTCACTACCGGAAAAGTGGATCAACAAGCGGCGTTGTCGATTAACGGAGCGATTGATGTGGCAACTATGCCATCGATTAAGCGCGAGGGCTTGCCAAGAGCGTTAATTGAAGCAATGGGGCAGGGCACGCCGGCGGTAGTAACCAGTGTGGGAGGCAGTCCGGAATTAGTTGAACACGGCAGTAGTGGCTACGTCGTAGCACCAGGGGATGTTGCGGCATTTACTTCCGCTCTTGACAAAATACTTGACGAAAAAACCTGTAAAAACATGGGTGAAATGGCGAAGAAGCGAATTCAAAACCATTTCGATGTACGTGACACCATAGAGCGCAATTGGGTGTTGTATGAAGAATTGCTCAAAGGGAGCTAGCGCGCCATGTACCCACCATCGACTGGCTAAATCATGAAAGTAATCTTGCAAGACTATATTAATCGAACATCCGAACACTGTGGCAGTGGCTCCATGCGCGATCTTATTCGTCATTACTGTGATCTGGATTTGCCAGAACATGTTGTTTTTGGCTTGGGGGCGGGGCTTGATGCACTGTATTTCCCTTTGCCAGGAAACACGCCACCGTTCATGTTTGTAGGCCGTGGAGTGAGCATGGAGCAAGACCTTGCCTATACGCTGGGCCTTGATTATCAGGAAACAACACAAGCGGATAATGATGTTGCCTGGCAGCAAGCGCGCCAGGAAATTATTGATGGGAACCCAACCATGTTGGCTGGCGATATCTATTATCTTGATTATAGAAAATTCAAAGTGCATTTCCCTGGGCACCGCTTTGTGCTCGTTGGATTCGATGATGAACAGCAACAGGTTTATATTGCCGACCGAACCGAATGCGAACCGCAGATATGCTCTTTGCAAGGTATACGCGACAGCAGAAACTCTCCGGCTGGTATTTCGTCGTACAATTTGTGGGGCAAGTTTCAATCTGGTGATGTTCGCCATAGCCTTGATGAGGCGTGTGAACTCGCACTTCGTATTACAGCAGAACGAATGCTGGGCGAAGACCGTTCGCAGATCGAAATGCTAAGTGCTCAGGCAGGCAGTAGCGATTTCGTGGCAGGTGGCCTTGCGTCGTTAGTGTTGTTTCGCGCGCAGCTGAAGTCAATGCCCGACCGCGGCAACGACACCGGCCTGGCCAAGTACCTGGTCGACAGTATCGTTAACTTTGGCACGGGTGGCGGGTTTTTTCGGGTGATGTTCGCCGAGTTTATGCAATGGTCGAGAACCCAGCGCCCAGACTTAGTCGGCGATGATGTTGTGCAGACTGCCAATTTAGCGGCCACTCATTGGACTGAAATTGCAAATGTTGCAAGCGGCCTGGCTGATGACGCCAGTGACCTCAACGCCTGGGCAGCTATTGATAGCTTAATGTTGCAGGTGGAAAACACCGAGCGGAAAATGTTTGAAACACTCGCCGAGCAGCTGCATGGATAAGAGCGTAGCACCAGAAAAATTCACCGGGTCGCGTACTGTGCTTGCTGAGCATATTGATGGCCTGGGTCATGTAAATAATATTCGCTACATTTCCTGGTGTGAAGAACTTGCCTGGCAACATTCAGACGCCTTGGGCCTGTCAGTTACTGATTATCAGAGGCTTGATAGGGCAATGGCGGTGTATCACGCGGAGTTTGACTATCGCGCCCCGGCATTTGAAGGGCAAACCTTACTTATAAGCACCTGGTTAAGCTTCGCAAAAGGTACGCGAATGACTCGCCGGTTTGAAGTAGCGAGAGCGGATAGCATGGACGCGCTGGTCAGCGGCTTATGGCAACTGAGCTGTATTGAAATAAGCAGCGGCAAACCCAAACGTTTCCCGGCTGAGTTTGTTGATATCTACTTGCCTGAAGTGATTGCCGATAAGGAAGCTTCTGGGTGATACACTGCGCTACATGACTACTGATTCCAACATTCAGCTCGAAACCGGTTGGTTACAGCAATTAGAGCCAGAGTTTAAGAAAGACTATATGCAATCGTTGCGAGCCTTTCTGCGTGCGGAAAAAGCCAAGCAACGCATCATTTATCCTAAGGGTAGCGAGTTTTTCAATGCGTTTAACTCAACGCCGTTTGATCAGGTGAAGGTAGTTATACTGGGGCAAGATCCGTATCACGGTCCTGGCCAGGCACATGGCTTGTGTTTCTCTGTTCAACCCGGCGTTAGACCGCCACCGTCCTTGCTCAATATTTATAAAGAACTGCATGACGATTTGGGCGTAGAAATTCCCAATCATGGTTACCTGCAGAGCTGGGCAGAGCAAGGCGTTTTATTGCTGAACAGCGTTCTCAGCGTGCAACAAGCCCAGGCGGCGTCCCACCAGGGGAAGGGTTGGGAAGAGTTCACTGACATGGCCATTGCCAGTCTCAACGAGCATCGCGAAAAGCTGGTGTTTCTATTGTGGGGCAGTTATGCGCAACGCAAAGGGCAGTTTATTGATCAGCAAAAACACCTGGTTTTAAAAGCACCGCATCCCTCACCGTTGGCGGCACACCGCGGGTTTTTTGGCTGCAAGCATTTTTCGAAAACCAACGCTTACCTAACGAACCAGGGCTTAATGCCCATAGATTGGAAACTCACATGATGATTGATCTGGGTGCTGATCTGTACCTGCAACACGTCAACACAAAAACGCAGCGCTTTCAGAAATTCTGCGAAGATCTGCAATTAACAGGTATTTTAATAAGCTCGGGCCAGCAACACATTCAGTTTATGGATGACATGGCCTATCCATTTAAGGCCAATGTTTACTTTAAGGAATGGTTGCCGTTGGGAAAACGCTACAACAGTTTTCTCTACATTCCAGCGTCCGGGAAACCCTCTTTGTACCTGGATATTGCTGAAGATATCTGGCATACAGCGCCACAGAGTTTGCCGAAGGGCTGGCAGGCAGCGTTCGAACTTGTCGAGTTTGATACATTACCTGAACTGGGCGAATTGTTGACCGGGGCTGCTTATCTTGGCGAGCAAAATGAATTCCATTTACCGGAAGAGCAATGCAATCCGGTAGCACTGCGTAACACTATTGATTATCACCGAAGGTTTAAAACCGATTACGAGCACGAGTGTGTCCGCCGGGCGAATTTATTCGCAGCGGCTGCGCATTTGGCCGCCAAAGATGCTTTCCACGCGCAAGCCAGCGAGTTGGAGATTAAGCTTGCTTACCTCGCCGCATGCCGACAGTCAGATGACGAAATGCCTTACAGTATTATTGCGGGCCTTAATGAACACGCGGCTATTTTGCATCACTTTATTCTTGATAACGCGCCGCCAGAGGAACATCGAAGCTTTCTGATTGATGCCGGTGTTGAAGTGAATGGCTACGCCTCTGACATTACTCGCAGTTGGGCGTTTGATGAATCATCAGAATATGCCGAAATGATCGACAGCATGAACACCAGGCAGTTGGAGTTGGTAGCCAGCATCAAGGCCAATGGTTCAGCAATTGAACTGCACGAATTATCGCATCTGAAAATGGCAGAGGTGTTGCAACAATTCTCGGTCATTAACTGCGCGGCAGAAAGTTGTGTTGAGTCGGGTTTAAGTACCTCTTTTTACCCACACGGCATTGGGCATGGTCTGGGGGTTAACGTGCATGAACTGGGTGGGTACCTGGGCGATGCTGACGGTGGCGAAATTCCGCCGCCTGAGGCTTACCCGCGCTTGCGAAATACATCAAATTTCGCCATTGGTTCAATAAGCACCGTGGAACCGGGCGTTTACTTCATTCCAACGCTGCTGGCGAAGCTGAAAGCCTCTTCGCTGGCAAGTGAGGTCAATTGGAATCGGATAGCTGATTTCCTGCCCTTTGGTGGTGTGCGCATTGAAGATAATGTGCTGATTGGTGCTTCCAGCGTGGAAAACATAACGCGAACAGCGTTCGAAAAATGCGCATCCGCATGAAGTAACACACTTTTTATTGTTCAAAAAACACCCTCTTCTACAAGCAAGGCCAGGCAAGTTTCCGTTCGTCTAACTGGAGTGCTGGTATCTGAGTTTGTTCGTTAAGTGCGCTTGATTGCAGCCGATACCTGTATTGACTGCCGCTTCCCGTTAGCCAATAAAATATGACGATAAAACGTCAGATAACGCTTGTACTGTGCCTGATGATGATTTCCACGGCGGCCTTGAGCTATCGCTTATTGATAGACGCCATCGTTCCTACTTTTGAGCGCCTGGAGCGCGATGCAGCCGCTGCCAATGTGGCACGCGTTGAAAAAGCGATTAGCCACGAGTATCACAACCTGGCCAAACAGGCCGGTGACTACGCAATTTGGGACGAGACCTATGCGTTTATTCAGGGCCAGCATGACAGTTACGCAGACTCCAATTTAACGCTCACCGGGTTTCTTAACTTCGAAGTAAACATTGTTCTGTTCTACAACGAAAACAAGCGATTGGCATGGGGCATGTTGATTGATCTGAAGCAGAAACGTGAGCTGCCACTCGCTGATCTTGGTATTAACGACGAGTCGCTCACTCCCTTTCTCGATCACCAATTAGTGGACTCTACTATCACAGGGGCATTGGCAAGCCCAATGGGTGTGGCATTACTGGCTTCAAAGCCAATTGTTACAACGCAATTGACGGGCCCGATTAAAGGCACGCTGATATTTGGGAAATTTCTCGATCGCGTACTGATAGAGCGACTTCGATCCAGAACGGAAGTTGAACTGGCATTCATTGATTCTGAGTCAAGTGCCGCGGCTTTGGCAGTAGACGGCAACCCACATCAAAGCTCCGACTCCGGCGTGGTGATAGACAAACAATCGTTTCGAATTGACCGCCAGGAATTGAAGGATATTCATGGTAACGCTGTTTCCGTGCTGGAAGTTAGAACACCCACAGACATTACCAAGCTTGGCCAGCAGGCGCTTGGCAACATGTTCGCATCGCTCGCTATGCTGGGAATGGTTGTTGCGATTGCAATCTGGCTGCTTCTGCAATCGGTAGTTGTGAACCCGCTCAGTTTGTTGGGTCAGCGGATTGCACAAATCAAGAATTCTGATGACCTCAACCAGCGTCTGGATGTGTCAGGGAACAACGAAATATCCTTGCTGGCGACCATTTTCAATGACCTGCTGGACAAGCTGTCGTCAACGCGACAAGAACTGCAAACGCAATCTTACAAGGCCGGACGAGCAGAAACTGCGTCAACGGTGTTGCACAATATTCGAAACGCCTTAACCCCTCTGGTGAATCGCGCAGCAAGCGCAAGCGCCGCAGTGCGTGCCAGCCATGGCGGAAATATGCTTAGAGCTGCCGAGGAGCTGGCCAATCATGAATTGGAACAGGACAGGCGAAAGAAATTGTCGGAGTATCTAACGGTTGCCCTGTACGAGCAGCAATCACAAACGGATATAGCAGGTGCCGATCTTGACGTTGTATCGGCGCAGGTGCGGCAGGTTGAGCAGATTCTAAAAGATCAGGAAAACGTCAGCCAGGTTGCGACAATGCTGGAGACTATCTCGCTTGAAGGTGCCGTTAAGGAAGCCGTAACGGTACTGCCAAATGATGCGGAAATTTCAATAAGCATCGAACTGAAGCCTGAGCTGGGCGAGTATAAGATTCGCAGCAACCCCATTAGTTTTATGCAAGTTCTGCACAATATTATTATCAATGCCTACGAATCGATTCTTCGAACCTCACGCCCAAGTGGCCGCATAAGCGTATCGGTACAAGAAGATAACAGAATGGTGTGTTTATCAATTGCAGACGATGGCGCCGGAATTGCGCCAGACATGGAATCCCAATTGTTCGCACGCGGCGTTTCATCAAAACAAGGTGATCGCGGCGGCCTTGGCCTGCATTGGTGTGCAAACACACTGGCGAGTATGGGCGGCAAGATTCAAGCAGAAAGCAAAGGCGCGGGCGCCGGCGCTGTGTTTCACCTTTATTTACCGGCGGCCTGATCATGACACTCAGTATGCAAAAAACCAAAAGAATTCTGGTTGTAGACGATGAGCAGGCGATTATCGAAGAGTACCAACGAGCGTTTGGGGCAAACGGTGTTGGTGACAACACAGTGCTATTGAAAGAGCTTGATCAGGAGTTGTTTGGCACGCAATCAGATAAAGCCTCTGCGCTGGATTTTGCAGTGCAATCGGCTACGCAGGGAGAGCAGGCCATAGCGGAAGTAGCCAGAGCGATAGAAGCGAAAGAGCCGTATCAAATAATATTCATGGATGTAGATATGCCGCCCGGCATCAATGGCATAGAAACAGCGAAGCAAATTCGCCAACTCGATCAGGATGTGAATATAGTGATTGTCAGTGGTGCCACAGGCTTGGTGCCCGAAGAGCTAGCCGGTCAGATTCCGCCGGTTGATAAGCTGTTCTTTTTTCAAAAGCCGTTTCATACCGTGGAATGCCGGCAGCTAGCTGTGGCGTTATGTGGTAAGTGGGTTTCTGACCAGGCGCTGCAGAGGGCGAAAGTTGAACTTGAGGGTCAGATTGAGCAGCGAACAGCACAGCTGCATGAGTTGGCATACTTTGACGCTACAACGGGCTTGCCGAATAGAATCAAATTACTCGACAAGCTTGAAAATTTTCTGGCCTTGGAAGACGACATACCAAAGCTGGTGGATGAGACCATATTGTTTGTCGTGCTTGATATTGAACGTTTCAGTTTCATCAATGAAACGATGGGTTATGAATTGGGCACCCAGTTGCTCCAGATTGTAGGTGACCGACTACGTGGCGTAGTTAGAGAGCATGATGTTGTTGGCCGATTTGGCTCCGACGAATTTGCAGTGGTACTCAGAAATTTTAGCTCCGAGAAAGAACCGCGCACCAGTGTGCTTAGAATAGAGGAGTTGTTTCAGCAAGCCATAGAGGTAGGCGGGCGAAAAGTATTTCTGGACTGCGCTATTGGCATTGCGAAATATCCGGCGCATGGCGACAGTCCAGAGGAAGTGTTTCGCTGTGCTGAGGCCGCACTAAATCGCTCCAAGCGACATATGCTTCGCCAAACCGTGTATTACGACACAACAATGGGCGATATAGCCAAGCGAAAATTTACCCTTGAGCAACAACTACGGGTGGCGATTGAGTCGCGTGAGATTCAACCATTCTTTCAACCGCAATGCACATTGGCGACGGGCCATTGGAGCGGTGCGGAAGCATTGGCACGCTGGATTAAACCGGATGGCAGCGTGGTGTCGCCCGCTGATTTCGTACCATTAGCGGAGGAAACCGGGCTTTCAGACGCCTTGTTTCAGTCCATGTTCGATCAGGTGTCTGAATACGTGGCCGACTGGCAAATTGAGCCCTGGGCAGTACCCGTAAGCATTAACATGTCGCCGCAACAACTTCGAAACCCTGAAATACAGCGCTCTATCAACTCAGTGTTGGCGATTACAGGTGCCGCGCCAAATATGCTGAAATTTGAACTTACCGAATCGTCGTTGATGGAAAACCTTGATTTAGGCGTTCAGGTGCTTTCTGCGTTTCGTGACCTTGGCATAGGTATTCAACTGGATGACTTTGGTACCGGCTATTCGTCGCTTCAATATCTGGCCGATCTGCCAGTTCAAGCGCTTAAAATAGATTGTTCGTTTGTATGGCGTATGTCTGAAGGAGAGAACTACGCCCGCGTGATAGCTGCCATTGTTGCTTTGGGTCATGCACTAAATCTTACTGTTGTTGCCGAAGGCGTAGAAACAGAGGAACAACTTGAACGACTGCGCAACTATAAATGCGATATTGTGCAAGGTTACCTGCTGGCCAAACCCTTACCCGCTGAGGCATTCCTGCGAACCATAAAAGCGCCAATAGCGCTGCGTGAGGCTGGTTAGCAGCTTACCGAAGGCGCCGCTAGGCCCACAGCTTCTCGCTGGCAATTGCCGCACCTTCTGCCATGCTGGCCAGCTTGGCGTAGACAATGTCTTCATCGACGGCGCCAAAGCCGGCGAACGTAGAAAATCCGCAGTCCGTGCCCGCTATCACACGTTCACGGCCCACAATATTTGCAAAGCGCTCTATGCGTTGAGCCACCAACCTTGGGTGCTCAATAAAATTGGTTGTGGAATCGATCACTCCCGGAACAAGAATCATGTTTTCCGGAATATCCGCGTCCGCAAAAACTTCCCATTCGTGTGCGTGCCTGGGGTTGGATGATTCAAACAACAGCGCACCTATGTTCGCCTTCAAAGCAATAGGCAGTACCAATTCCATTGGAGCGTCGTGATGGTGTGGTCCTTCATAATTTCCCCAGCATACGTGAAGCCGTACTTTCGCTGCGTCAATGCCACGCAGGGCATGATTAAGCGCTTCAACGTGCAAACCAGCCAGTTGTTGATATTCCTCAACACTTTTGTCTTTAAACAACATGTGCCGGCCAAGACCAAGGTCAGGTGAGTCCAGTTGCAGAATCAAGCCTGCGTCGGTAATGGCTTTGTACTCTGTAGACATGGCTTCCGCCAGTGCTTCCAGATACGCCTCGTGTGAAGCGTAGTGCCTATTAGGTTGGAATAACGCGATCACCCCGGGCGATGCGGCATTCATGAAGCCTTCTGTGGGGGCATGCTTATCAATCGCGGCTGCGAAATTAGCGATATCTTCCTCAGCCGGACCCGTGTCCTTCACAGTGATGTCACCGACGCAGCAGGGTCTGCTATAGGTAGGCGTGCCGCCTGAGCTGTTCTGCCGCTCCAGAAATTTTGGAAATTCTTCCAGGTCACTGGGTGGTTGGCGTTCGCTGTCACCTTCAAAACCGGTGATGCGATCTTTGATGTAGGTGGCGTAACTGATTTTGCTCATTTCACCGTCGCTGACTATATCGACTCTGGCTTCCACCTGTTTTGCTACTACATCATCTACCGCGCGGCGAATTACTTCTGCAGCGCCGTCCAACGGTTTGCCATGCTCATGACCAAAAACCACATCAGTAACGGCCTTTGATCGCGGCAAGCTGCCAACGTGGGTGGTTAGAATTCTGTCTTGGCTGTTTTTCATAGTGTTCCCCTAAGAGTTTGGGTGCCTGAAATTATTGTGCTGTCCATCCACCATCAACGCGCAAACTGGTACCGGTAACCAGTGCTGCGGCATCAGAAGCGAGATAAACAACGGCGTTTGCAACATCCGCTACATGGCCTATATGACCCATAGGAATGCGTTGTAAGACAAAGTCAGAAAAATCTTTATTGCTTAGCATGGGTGCGGTTAATGGTGTTTCGATAAAAGTGGGCGCGACTGAATTAACCCGAATACCGTGGTCAGCAATTTCTACCGCCAGTGCTTTGGTAAAACCTTCCAGGGCATGCTTGGTTGCGCAGTAAATAGTTCGCCCAGGGCTGCCTACGTGACCCATTTGCGATGAGATATTGATGATGCCGCCGCCCGTTCCCACAGCAATCATGTTTCGAACCACGCATTGTGTAGCACGAATAACCGCCCGAACATTTACATTGAGCATGGTGTCCAGGCTTTCCAGATCTACATCAACCAGCGCCTGTGGATTGTTGGTGCCCAGATTGTTCACCAAAATATTGATGTTCTTCAAAGCCTGAAGTTGCTTCAGAAAGTCGTCGGAGCTGGCGTCAGCGATCATTGGAATCAACCGCTCGCCTAGTTCTCCCTGTAATGTGGTAAGGTCAGACTCGGTCCGCGCCACGGCGATTACGCGCGCTCCACAGGCAACCAGACGTACAGCGCATTCTCGGCCGATGCCTTTGCCGGCACCGGTAATGAGGGCGGTACGGTCTTCCAGTAAGGTTGGGCTGAATAGTGATTGTGCTGACTTCGGATTCATCGCATTTCGAGCTTCCAAGGCGCCATAAACGCTGGTTTTGAGGCGAGTATACGATCCTTCTACTGTGGTCGCCAGATATTATTGCATTCGAAGTCAAATATGCTAACCTCGCCGGCAATTGTGCAATGGGATGTTGGGAGTCCGTGAAGATGATCAGAAAACTTAAAGAAGGCATCAGCGGTGAACAAGCCGCCAGTAATGACGCTGAAGTACGAGGAATTGTTGAGAATATTCTTGCTGCGATCGAGCAGCGTGGTGATGAAGCGGTTAAGGAATACGCCGCCAAATTCGATGGCTGGGACGGTGAGCCCTTGCAATTGTCGCGTGAGCAAATCGATGCTTGCTACGCGCAGTTAGACCAACAAGTTATAGACGACATCAAATTCGCGCAGGAACAAGTAGGCAACTTTGCCCGTATTCAGAAGGACGCGCTGCAAGACGTTGAAGTTGAAACACTGCCTGGTGTTGTTCTAGGGCATAAGAATATTCCGGTGAACAGTGTTGGTTGTTATGTACCCGGCGGTAAATACCCGCTGGTGGCCAGTGCGCACATGAGTGTTGTGACGGCCAAAGTGGCTGGTGTGAAACGTGTGGTGGCCTGTGCGCCGCCGTTTAAGGGGGAGGTTAACCCGGCTACCGTTGTTGCCATGGATTTAGCGGGCGCTGATGAGATTTACAGTCTTGGTGGCGTGCAGGCCATTGGCGCGATGGCACTGGGCACGGAAACAATAGCGGGAGTTGATATGCTGGTGGGGCCTGGTAACGCCTTTGTTGCAGAAGCCAAGCGTCAGCTGTTTGGTCGAGTTGGCATCGACTTGTTTGCCGGTCCAACCGAAACCCTGGTGATTGCCGACGAAACAGTGGATGGCGAGTTATGTGCCACTGACCTATTAGGCCAGGCTGAGCACGGTCCCAACTCACCCGCAATTTTACTGACCAATTCCGAGGCGCTTGCGAAATCCACGATGGAGCAGGTTGAGGAACAGTTGAAAACCTTGCCCACTGCCGACATTGCCGGTCAGGCCTGGCGTGAGTACGGCCAGGTTATTCTTTGCGACACCTATGACGAAATGGTGGAAGTTGCCGACGAGATTGGCTCTGAACACGTTCAGGTAATGACGAAAGACCCGGATTACTTCCTGAACAATATGACCAACTACGGCGCCTTGTTCCTTGGGCCAGAAACCAATGTGTCTTATGGTGATAAAGTGGTTGGCACCAATCACACGCTACCGACAAAAAAAGCAGCAAGGTATACTGGCGGCTTGTGGGTAGGAAAATTCATAAAAACCTGTACCTATCAACGCTTGACCGAAGAAGCATCGCACCACATTGGGCAGTATTGCTCACGACTGTGCGCTGTTGAAGGTTTTGCCGGTCACCAGGCACAGGCGGATATTCGCGTGAAACGATATGGCGAAAAGCTCGGGAAAAACTGATAAAACTGATCAGCCCTTTATTGGGTCTGGCCGCCGTGCCACGTCTTATGACGTTGCTCGGCTTGCCGGTGTGTCTCAATCGGCTGTGTCCCGTTGCTTTAAACCGGGGGCCAGCATATCGGCTAAAACCCGCGCCAAGGTTGAAAAAGCGGCTGCTGATCTGGGTTACCAACCCAACGCAATTGCGCGCGGGCTGATAACACGCCGTTCAAACATTGTCGCCGTTATTATCAATGAGCTGACAAACCTTAATTATCCGGAAGTTCTTTCTCAGCTAAATCGCCGCTTGGGCGACAGGAAAGTGCATATTTTGCTGTTTACCTTAACCAGGGAAAGCAACGTTGACCCGGTGCTGGATCAGGTTTGGCAGTATCAGGTAGACGGTATCATTGCTGCCGCGCAGTTTACTGAGAAGCAGATCAAAGCGTGTGAACAGCGTGGAATTCCACTGGTATTTTATAATCGGGTGTATCCACAAAGCACGGTTTCTTCCGTGTGTTGCGATCATTCGGAAGGTGAACGGCTACTGGTAGACGGTTTGATTTCAAGTGGGCGCAAAAATTTCGTTGTGATGGGTGGGCCGGCCGACTCCTATGTAAGTACGGCTAGAACCAAGGGCGCGGTATCCAGGTTGAAGAACGCCTCGGTGAACTTGATTCAGGTGAATGGTGACTACAGTTATGAAAGTGCCTGCAACCGCGTGCACGAAATTATGGACGCTAAAACGTTTAAGCCAGATGCGTTTGTCTGTGCCAACGACACCATGGCTATAGGTTGTGTTGATACTCTTCGCCACGAATACGACAAGAACGTTCCTGAGCAAATTGCAGTGGTGGGCTTCGATGGCGTCAGTGCCGCGTCCTGGCTTAGCTATGACCTGACAACGGTTGTTCAACCCGTTGAAAGAATGGTTGAGGCCGCGGTTAATATGCTGCTAGAGCGCGTGGAGGATCACGAGTTGCCGGCCGAAAAACGCCTGTTTGCTGGTCATCTTCAGCAAGGCAGTAGTGCTATTTTCTGATTTTTGTGTGGGTAACTCTGAATGAGTAATTTCCGACAGCGTTTACTAGCCGGTGAACGCCTTATTGGTAGCTTTGTTAAAACGCCTTCGATGATGATCGCTGAAGTATTGGCGCAAACCGAGCTGGACGTTTTGTGCATTGATGCCGAGCATTCCCCATTTGATCGCAAAGATATTGATGCCAGTTTGCTGGCCTATCGCTCTGCGAGCAAACCTGCTCTGGTGCGCGTGCCGAGTGCGCAGCCGCACTTAATCCTGAACGCACTTGATTGCGGTGCTACCGGCATTGTAGTACCACATGTAGACAGCGTTGAAAAAGCGCAAGCCTGCGCCAGTGCCGCCCGGTTTGGAGATGGTGGGCGTGGCTACGCAGGATCAACGCGTGCCGCGGAGTATGGCGGTAATTCAGTCGCGACTAACCTGGAGAACAATCGAGAGAATACGACTGTTATTGCCCAGATCGAAGATCTTCCCGCGTTGGATTGCATAGACGGAATAGCGGCAGTGGAGGGCGTAGATTGTCTTTTTATAGGCACCATGGATTTAACCGTAGCGCTTGGCGCCAGCCAGGCAAAAGACCCTCGAGTGATAAAAGCAACAGAAAAGATTTGCCTTGCCGCTGAACAAGCAGACCGGCGCACGGGTATTTTCGTCCCCAGCGTTGATGACATACCATTCTGGCTGGAACGCGGAGTGAGCTTCTTTCTAATGTCATCCGACCACGCATTTATCAAGCAAGGTGCCGCTGCGCTAGTAAATAACTGTAAAACAGCATTTGCCAGCTAAGCAGTGATACTAGTTCGCTGCATTGTTTTCAGATTGCGGCCGGTATTTCTCAAACCAAGCAAGAATATTGTCGATCTTGGCGATCAGGTTAGAAGGGCGCGCCGCGATGCTATGAGATGACTCCGGTACTCGCATTAGAGCGCTGTCTACATTTTGCAGTTTTAGCGCTATATAGTACTGCTCCGATTCGGAAATAGGTGTGCGATAGTCCGCCTCGCCTGTCAGTAGCATGGTAGGTGTTTTGACATTACCCACCAATGACAAGGGCGAACGACGCCAATATTCTTCTTGTAGTTCCCACGGAAAACCCTTGAACCAATAGCGAGAGAAGTAATTGACAGCGTCTGCTGTTAGCACAAAGCTGGTCATGTTGATGACCGGCTTTGCAACCACAGCGGCGGCAAATCGATTGGTTTTGCCAATAATCCAGGCTGACAAAACACCGCCACCGGAACCACCGGTCACAAACAACTGTTGTTCATCCACAATGCCTTTGGCTACTACTGCATCAACACCTGACATCAAATCATCGTAGTCATTGCCTGGGTAGGCGTAGTTGATCAGGCTCGCAAACTCTTCGCCATAGCTGGAGCTGCCGCGGGGGTTTGCATAAAGTACCACGTAACCTTCAGCGGCATAGCGCTGCACCTCGGCACTAAAATTCGGGCCGTAGGCTGCGTACGGCCCTCCATGAATTTCAAGAATAAACGGGTACTTGTTTGCCGGATCGAAATTTGGCGGAGTGGCTAACCAGCCCTGTATGTCGCGTTGATCATGCGACGATTTCCAACTTAATGCTTCTACGTTCGCCAGTTTTTTATGTGCAAACAATTCATTATTCAAATGGGTCAGTCGTTTCACCGAATTTCGCCTGCCACTGGCCAGATCAGCGGGGTGTGAGGGCGAATTTAAAGTGAAAGCATACTGGCCGTCATTAGCGACTGTATAACTGCCACTCGTGTACGGTCTGCCAAGCGTAGTTCCGCCAAGTTGAGAGGCGTGTTCGGTAATCGCACCACTAAGGTTACTGGAGGCAAGTTTGCCAACGCCTTGATCATCGTATTGAAAGAAAATGCGATTGTTGCCTGCCCAACGGGGCGACTGTACGGAACGGTCCAGGGAGCCGCTTAAGGATCTGTTCCCGGTGCCATCGATATTCATCACATACAAGTTCGTGATCTGATGGCCAAGGTTTTTATCATCGTAGCCAACAAATGCAATCCGCTTGCCATCGGGTGAAACTTGGGCGTCGACATCGGGGCCGTCTCTGTCGGTCAGTTGAGTGAGCGCACCGCTGCTAATGCTCGCAATAAACAGGTTTTCATCTCTGGGGTGATATTCCCAGTCATCGCGTCGGTTTGCGGAAAATACAATCTGCTTGCTGTCGGGTGTCCAGGACAGCGGCCCGTTGTGATTAAAGTTGCCATTGCTAATTTGTCTGGGTGCGCCACCGTCGGCAGGAATGATGAACACATGTTCATGGCCTGCTTCAAGAAACCCTGCACCATCAGCTCTATACACCAATGAATCAATCAACTTCACAGGAGGAGCCCATTTAGCTCCTTCGGGCTTTTTTGGAGCCTCGGCAAGCGGTTTTTTACTGGCTGGCACCCGCATAGTGAAAGCCAGCCATTGCCCATCGGGCGACCAGCTTATATTGGAAGGCGAATCGCTTAAATTGCTCAGCAAGGCTGTCTGCCCGGTATCCATCCAGCGCACATAAATCTGCGCGCTGCCTTCTTTTGACGACACAAAGGCCAGGCGATCGGCACTGGGCGACCACCGAGGTGACGAGTAGCTGTCGCGCCCTGAATTCAAAGGCCTGTGGCGCTGGCCATCGGTTTCAATGGTCCACAAGTTGCCACGCGCCGTATCAGTCATGATGTCCATGCTGGTGCGCACATAAACGATGTCTCGTCCATTTGGCGAGATACGAGGGTCGCGTGCATATTCGAGATTGAAAATATCCGAAGCCGAAAAGTGATCTTGCTGGGCGTTCAATTTTTCATCGGCCTGCGCTGGTAATACACTTAACGCGGCAAAAGCTGATAAACAAAACGAAGCAAATAGTTTCATGGTGAATTCCTTATGAGAACGGCCATTATATACTTGTTCCATGACTCTCTGGCTCAATGTAAGTCGTCAGCTGTTAGAATATGTGCATGAGTTGCTATAAGTGTTTCCTTCGTTCTTTTTCTACCTTGGGCTTTCTGTTTGTAGCATTGTTGCTGTCTAATCAGGCTGCTGCGCAAGCTCCTGTTGCAATCGCGCATGAATTGAACGTCAAGCCCACCATCGATGGCAAGGTCGGCAACGACGAGGCCTGGGATGATGTTGTTGCTGCCACAGGCTTTTGGCAATCACGGCCGAACGAAGGTGAGCCTGCCTCGCAGAAAACCGATGTTTTTATAGGCTTCACCGAGGATACTCTATACATTGCCGCCGTTCTTCACGACGACGATCCCGCCAGCATTATTATCTCCGACAGTAGACGTGACGCAGACCTGGATGAAACCGACAGCTTCCAAGTTATCTTGGATGGTTTCAAAGATGGCCAGAATGGTTTTGTGTTCGGCACCAATCCCGCAGGTATTCAGTACGACGGCCAGGTAAACAACGAAGGCGACGGTGATTCCTTGCTGGGCGCCGCCGGGTTCAACCTGGATTGGAACACCAGTTGGGAAGTGGCGACTCAGATTGGGGAAAACGGCTGGAGCCTGGAAATGGCCATTCCCTTCAAATCTCTGCGCTACGGCGGAAGTAATTCAGACGTCTGGGGTATTAATTTTCAACGCAACATTCGGCGCAACAAAGAGGAGGCTTTCTGGGCGGCGCTGGACCGCCAGCACAGTATTTTTAGAGTGTCTGATGCAGGCAGTCTGCAGGGGATCAAGGCACCCGCCCAAAGAAACCTCAAGCTCACACCGTATGTGCTTGGCAAAGCCAGAGAAGGCTCGGAAATTGACGGCTCTGACTTCGATAATGAAGTTGGAATAGATCTCAAGTATTCGGTAACACCCAGCCTCACGCTTGATGCCACCTACAACACAGACTTCGCACAAGTGGAGGTGGATGATGTTGTGGTGAACCTGGACCGATTCAGTGTGTTCATACCTGAAAAGCGACCTTTCTTTCTTGAAAATGCCGGTTTGTTTGCGGTGGGTAGCCCGCAGAGTGTTGAACTGTTTTTCAGCCGCCGTATTGGCATCAGTGATACAGGTCTTGCAACACCCATAGAAGGGGGGCTGCGGCTTTCCGGCAAAGTGGGTGACAGCACCAATATTGGTTTACTGCATATGCGCAGCGAAGCGGTTGATGGCGTTGCCCCTCAGAACGACTATTCTGTAGCGCGAATCAGTCAGGAACTGCCAAGTCGTTCTTCAGTGGGTGCGATCGTTGTTCAGCGCGAAGGCGAGGGCAGCGATGATGTAAACCGAACCTTTGGTGTTGATGGCCGCTGGGGTATTGGTGACAACCTGCAGTTATCGAGCTACCTGGCAAAAACAGAAACCAACGGACTCGATGGTAAAGATCACGCACTGCGCGTGCGCGCCGATTACAGCTCTGAGAATTGGCGCAATATTCTGTCTTACTCCGAGGTAGGCGAAGACTTTAATCCGGAAGTTGGGTTTGTTTCCCGGCGCAATTATCGACGTTGGGACGGTCTTTTATTTAGATACTACCGGCCGAAGGATTTTTGGGGCTTGCAGGAATTGCGACCGCATATTTCATACCGGGGTTTCTGGGGTTTTGACGGCGAAAAGCAATCCAGTCGTTGGCACGTAGACAATCATTGGGAATTTAAGACGGGTTTAGAAGTGCACACCGGCGTTAATTTCACTTATGAAAACGTAAGAAACGCCTTTGATATTGTGCCTGGATTTACCGTTCCAGTGGGTGAGTACGACAACGAAGAGCTGCAGTTTGTATTCTTCACCAACCAGGGCGCACCACTGAGTTTTGAAATTGAAGCCGTTGCTGGCGGCTTCTTCAGTGGTGACAGAGTAACCCTGCAACCCGAGATCAACTACCGAATAGGCGACAATTTCAATGCCGAGCTTGAATGGAATTACAACCGAATAGATCTCGGCGGTCCGGAAGGTGAAGTTGAGATCAACGTGGGTAGCCTAAGACTAGCGTATTCGTTTACACCAAAAATGTCCTTGGAGGGCTTGTTCCAATACGATGATCGCAGTGACTCTACGGCGGTTAACCTGCGCTTTGCCTGGCTGCAATCAGCGAACGCTGGCTTGTATGTGGTGTATAACGAACTAAAACAAGACGAATTTGGTTTTGAACGTGACCAGCGTGAGCTGATTCTTAAGTTCAGCTATATATTTGATGTGTTGTGAATAGCCTATAGAGGCGTGCTGCCTATGATGAGCGCACACTCATTCTGGGGGACTGAACAGACTATGGAACGAGTGACATGAGCAAAACAGACACCGCGGAAAGCGTAACAGAAGGCTTGGACCTAAGCGACAAGACTATTCTTATTACCGGCGTCAACTCCGGCATTGGTATGGAAAGTATGCGCGTTCTGGCCGATCGCGGCGCTAAAGTGATTGGGGCGGCTCGCACTCTAGAAAAGGCTGGCAAGGCGTGCATGGAAGCTGGTGGAGATACGTCACCACTTGCTTGCGAGCTAAGTGATCTTGCTTCCGTTGCGGCGGCTGCCGATCAGGTACTGGCTGAGCACGATAAGCTAGACGTTCTGCTGTGCAACGCAGGCATTATGGCCTTACCAGAATTAAACCAGGCCCATGAACTTGAATTGCAGTTTCTCTGCAATCATATCGGTCACTTCTTGTTGATAAAAAAACTGCTGCCACTGCTGCGCAATGCAGAACAAGGTCGAATTGTTCTGGTCTCCAGCGATGGTCATAAGCTCACCGTTAAAGGCGGCATAGACTTTGACAATCTGAACGGCGAAAAAGGCTACAACGACTGGAAATTCTACGGTCAGTCCAAGCTGGCCAATATTCTTACTGCAGTAGCGTTGAAAAATGAGTTGGCTGGCACAAACGTTACTGCGAATGCGCTTCATCCTGGTGTGATCAAAACCAATTTGTCGCGCAATATGGGAGGATTACTGAGTAAGTTAATTGGGCTGTTTGCAGGCTTTGTTGAGAAGACGGTAGGGCAGGGTGCTGCTACTCAGGTTTATCTGGCAGCGCATCCCGACGCTGCCCAATACAATGGCAAGTACTTTGCCGACGTAGAACTTAAGGCGCCGACTAAATTTGGCGAAGATGAAGCCTTGGCTCAGCGATTGTGGGATGTGTCCAACGATATAGTTGCCGATTATATGAGTTAGTGTTGCTGCGCTATCTGTTTGTGCATCTGCTCAAACAAATCGATGCCAAACTGACGGTAGAGATGGATCATATCGACAAACACCCAGTTTTCGATGTACACCTGACCTTCACGCTTCCACCAGTCCAATCCATTAAATTTAATGGTGTTACCCGTAGCCGGGCAGTCCTGATATGGCCCGGTATGCGTGGCAACTACGCCAGCCCAGCCGGGCGCACCTGAATAGGCACCCTCCGCAATAAGTGCGTCCAGATCTTGAACCGCTCGATCCGGGAAGGCAACTAGCCAAGGCTGCTGGTGATTAGCTTCAAATTCCTTAAAGCTCAGGCATCCACCAATGCCACCAGGCCCATACCACTGCACGTCAGGGTGAAAGTAATCTGCCATGCCCATGCTACCGAGATCATCCTGATCAAAGTTGTTCAGACCGTCGTAGATGAATTCACGAATATGCCTCAGGCTCTCGGTTGACTCTGCCACATCCTGAACACCTAACAACATGCCATCGCCGGCCGCCGGTGGCGGATAAATTCCATCAACACCTCTGCGATTGGGGAACAATTCAATACCTGCCTGTTGAATCAAATCAACATAGTCCAGCAAGCAATACGCCTCTACAATCTGGCCAGCGTCCAGACAATAAAAATCACCCCAACGAATTTTCACAGCCTCACCAGTAGCAGGAATACCGAGATAGTCTTTATTGAACTTCCCGTGCAGGTAGCCAGTACCAGACACCCACATACGTCCGTCTTTGGAAATATCCCCATCAATTCGGCCGTTAGATTCTCCGCTCACAAACATGTGGGTTTCACGCGCTAGACCTTCAAATGAATCTAACAGCGGCCGCCAATACTTCTTAAACACCGCATCCACGCCATTAAGCTGATTGAGAGGGTCCGGTCCATTCCATACAATGCCAGGCGCCATCGCCGCCTCGTGCGCACGTTGCGCTCCGCCCGCATCAGAACTGTCCAACGACTGCCAGAAATCCCACACCACAGCCTTATTTGCTTGATTTAATTCACTTTTCACTGATTCTACTGCCTTGAATACGGATTATTCGCTGCCAGTAGGCAGCAAAGTAGAAAAGAGTTACACTGTTTGCATTCGAAGTCAATACTACGTAAAAACATGGCAGGAGCACGCCCCAAACAAGCAGAACTGACCGCTGACAACGACCTGAGCAAGAGCGAGGAAACTCTCAATACCATCGATGCAATGGTTGACGGCCTGAACGATCACGACATCGACAATATGGACCGTTTCTTCTCGGAAGCTTTCCGCTGGATTGGCAATGCAGGCTGCGGCACCAAGAATGGCCTGCAAGAGTTTCAACAAAATTGGCAGAAACCGTTTCAGGCCGCCTTCTCAGAAAAAGTTTGCATCGATGAGGCACGCCTGGTTCAGGGGGAATGGGCCGCGGCATTTGGTCGACAGGAAGCGATTCACAGTGGCACGTTCATGGGAATTGAGCCTACTCACAAGAAAGTTGAAATTCGCTATATGGACTTTTGGAAGGTTGTTGATGGAAAGATTGTCGACAATTGGGTGATGGTGGATTTTCCTTCGGTGATGCAGCAATTGGGTGTTGATCCATTTGACGGTCATGGGTGGGAAAACCTGGATGAATGAAAGAACCGGGCCCAGACCACAAGGCGCACCCAAATTAATTGAGGCACTGAGGTGTTGAAGCATATATTTATCAGCGAGACTGTTTGAGAGAGGGACCTCGAAAACAAGCCCCCATGGATGGGTTCACGGCGTGTCTCGCTGATAAATATATGCTTCAACACCGGTTTCAAGGTTTTGTGCGATGTGCCTTTTTGGTGTGGTTCCTGGTTCGTAGTAAATTATAAGAGGTGGCAACATGCCCGAATTTGGCGCACTAAACTGGACTATTCTGGTTACCTATATTCTTGCCAACCTATTGCTAGGTTATGTTTTAGGTAAGCGCGTAGAGTCAGCTCAAGACTTCTATCTCGGCAAGCGCGACACACCCTGGTGGGCCATAGGCATATCCGTAGTTGCTACCTATGTGAGCGCATTATCATTCCTGGGCGGCCCCGCCTGGGCCTACACCGATGGCATGTCGGTAGTCTCAATCCACATGAACTACCCCCTGGTAATTATTGTAGTGATTACCCTGTTCCTGCCGTTTTTCTACAACAGCGGCGTTGCCTCTATCTACGAATACCAGGAACGACGATTCGGCTCAAAGTCCCGCAGCGTGATATCCAGTATATTCCTCGTCTCGCAAAGCTTCAGCTCAGCCGCAATTCTGTACGCAACAGCACTAGTGTTAGAATTTATCACCGGCATAGATGTGATCACAGCCATTGTGATAGTCACACTAATCGCTCTCGTTTACACCTGGATGGGTGGCATCACCGCTGTCATCTGGACCGACGTAATTCAAGGCGTAGTCCTGTTTCTCGGTGCCGGAATCATAGTGTATGCGCTAATAGATCAAATGCCAGGCAGCATGCACGAAACCCTGAAAGCGCTGAAAGCCGAAGGGAAAACCGACCCGCTCAATTTCTCCTGGGATTTCACCGAAGTAACCACAGTTTGGTCCGGTATCATCGCAATGACCGTGTTTCATATTACGGTGTACGGCGTAAACCAAATGATGGCCCAGCGAACGCTGGCCGCCAAAACATTGGGTGATGCTAAAAAATCCTATCTGCTGATGGGCTTTGTCGCCTTCTTTATCTACTTCCTGTTTATATTCCTCGGCATCTTGTTTTACGCCTACTACGGCGGCAGAGAATTCGAAAACGGCAATACCATTATCCTGCACTTTGCAGCTGACTATGGTTTACCCGGCTTGATGGGAATTCTCGCCGCAGCAGTTATGGCTGCTTCAATGTCTACGCTGGACTCGGCATTCAATTCCATGGCAACGGTATCGGTTGTTGATTTCTACAAGAAGTATTTCAAGCGCAATGAAAGCGACGACCATTATCTATTGGCATCACGTGTGTTCACTATCATATGGGCCCTAATTATTATCTTCCCGGCGATTATGTTTTCACGTACAGAAGGGTCAATTCTCGAAACCCTCAGCAAAGTGGGCTCCTATCTCGTTGGCGCCAAGTTGGCCATGTACGGTATGGGCTTCTTCTCCAAGCACACCAGCGAACGCGGGCTGCTGGTCGGCGTAGTCGCTGGCTTCGCGGTTGTCTGGTACGTTGCCACCTCAACCGACATAGCCTGGCCCTGGTATACCTTGATTGGCGCAGCAGCGAATATAGCGGTAAGTTGGCCCGCCAGTATCATCCTGGATGGCAGACAGAGTGAATGGTCCGAATACAGTGTGCCAGGGCAGATCGCGAAGTATCGCCGGCAGAATTTGCCCGAGAAAGAAAACGGCTGGTATGTAGTGCCTGGCAAGATCGATACGATGAGTTACGTGTTGTTCGGTTTCTTCTTGCTTAGCTTTCTGAGCTTGTACTTGTTTAATACGCTGATCTGATGAAGCGATCTTTTGGTGTTCTGTTGTGTTTAGCCCTTGCTACATGTGCGACCGAACGCGAGCTACCAAGCTTCTATTCACTTCAGCAGCTGGCAAGGGATTATCACGGCAGAATCATGGTCGATCGTGAACGTGATCCAATCGGTGATCTACCCGCCAGCATTCTGAGCTTTCAGGTTGATGGTTTAAAGCAATACGCTCTTTGCATTACCCCAACTGGCCCAAAACCGGAACATGGCTGGCCCGTGCTTATCTTTAACCACGGTTATGTGCCGGATCCCGCTTATCACGGCCTGCGCAAAGCAACTGGCATGCGAGACAGGCCAGGTGACTACTACAGAGGTATTCCCGAAGAATTTGCACGCAATGGTTTTATGGTGATTGCACCGGATTATCGAGGTCATGCCGATTCGGATGGTGCGGAATTTACGCTCGCGTCTAGTCCGCTGGCACCATTGGCTTGGTATTCGCGAGATGTGGTGGCTTTGGTGAGTACTATTGACTCGATCGAACAGGCGGATAAACAGCACGTTTTTATGCTGGGTCATTCCATGGGTGCAGCCATAACAGTCAACGCCGTGATAGCC
>CAYGSL010000016.1:38759-81067 GCA_964352475.1 uncultured Pseudomonadales bacterium
TTTTATGCTGGGTCATTCCATGGGTGCAGCCATAACAGTCAACGCCGTGATAGCCCTTAGCCAGAAAATAAGAGCCGCCAGCCTATGGTCTACATCCACAACCAGTTACTTTCCGTTTGACAAAAAATCGTCTGAGCAAAACATAAAGGCTATTGTTACGCCACTAAATATTCATCATGCCGTGAATGATGCCGTCACTCCTTTTGCAAATGCACGAAAAGTCGCGGCAGCAATGTGGACTGGGAATCCTGGAAATTTGTACGAGTATCAAAGTGATCTACACCTCTTTGAAGGCCGCGATCGAGAAAACGCATTTCGTCGCGATATTTCGTTTTTTAGATCCCTGATAAGATAGCGCGCGGATTAATCAGCTATGTTCACATCTTTCAAACTCCTGCTCGAGTCTTAGCGAGGATCTGAACCTTGAAAGAGCCTCTACTTTTATTACCAGGCATGATGTGCAACGCACGCTTGTTCGAGTCGCAAGTCGCTGAGTTTTCCAATGATAGACCTGTGATGGTTGCACCGTTAACGGGGCGAGCGACAATCGATGAACTAGCCCAAGACATTCTCGCCCACGCGCCACCGCGCTTCGCGCTTGCCGGGTTGTCCATGGGGGGCATCACTGCAATGGAAATAATGCGTCATGCACCGGCACGTGTTTCGCGTTTGGCACTAATGGATACAAATCCTCTCGCAGAGGCAGCCGAGAAAGCAGCTGAGCGCGATGGGCAAATCCAGCGTGTGCAAGCCGGCGGTTTGCGCTCGGTAATGCGCGACGAAATGAAACCCAATTATTTAAGCGATGGCCCCAGAGTTGGACAGATTCTTGATGTCTGTATGGCCATGGCTGAAGAGTTGGGAGCGGATGTTTTTGCGGATCAGTCTCATGCGCTACAGAAACGCCGCGATCAACTCGATACTTTGAGTTGTGTTCGTGTGCCAACACTCATTCTATGTGGTGAAGACGACGATTTGTGTTCAATCGAGAAGCACGTGATGATGCGCGATGCAATAATTGACGCGCGCCTTGTTGTGATTTCGCGTGCGGGTCACTTGCCTGTGCTGGAACAACCCGACCAAACAAACGAAGAGTTAAGAAAATGGCTGAACAGCTGATACCAGAGAACTTGCTGGCGCTGTTGCGAACCGTTGATACGCCCACAGTCTGCAATGCCATCGAAGTGGCGCAGGGGCAGCGTGGTTTTAACCGGTTCACCAAGGGCACCATGCAGCATTCCAAACCTGGCGATCCGCCAATTGTAGGCTTTGCGCGCACCGCGAAAATTGCCGGGGAAGTTCCCTCAACAGAGGACCCGGCTGTGATTCGCGCGCGAAGAATGGAGTACTTCCGCTCAATGGCTGTAGGACCAAGCCCATCAGTCGCTGTAATAGAAGATACTGATTACCCTAACTGCATCGCAGGTTGGTGGGGTGAAGTACATGTTGCGGTGCACAAAGGGCTTGGGCTTTCCGGCGCGGTAACTAACGGCGTAATGCGAGATCTCGATGTATTGGATGAAGGTTTTCCGGTACTCGCCGGCTCAATTGGAGTCAGTCACGGTTTTGTTCACGTGGTCGACATTGGAAACTCGGTCTCGGTGTTTGATCTTAGCGTGGTTCAAGGTGAGCTTATCCATGCTGATCGACACGGTGCCTTGGTTATCCCGAATGATGTTATGGAACAACTACAGGCAAGCATAGAAATGGTAATTGCCAATGAGGCAATTGTACTTGAGCCTGCACGTAAAGAAGGCTTCAACATCGATGAGCTTGAAGAGGCATGGTCGAAATTTGAATCAGCCAGAACATAAAGCTCTGTTCCTCCCTCCGATTTCCCCTTTCTATTCTTGATCTACTAGTAATGATTTAAGGCCGGTTATTGCATACGGAGTACAATATGGCCAAAATTTGCACTAGCGAGCGATTTCTATCATAAATAGTTAATAAACAAAGAGATAACAACCAAATATATTGATTCAACGGGAGATTTTACGCCTGTGAGTTACCGTTGAGAGACCATTAACCTCGATTTTTGATTAACGAACTCGACATTTAATTGCATTCGGAGTACATTGCGTGTCGTGCTGCGTTGCGAGGGCGCTGTGGCTGAGTTATTGACGGTCACATGGCATAGAACCAATATCCTGGAGGAAAGTCTGATGAACCATAAATCAATCAAAAAGGCCTTACTGCCTTTAGCCGCTGCAGTTAGCACAGGTATCGCTCTGCCAGCTTCTGCGGTATTAGAAGAGGTCGTAGTTACCGCCCAAAAGCGTGCTGAGAATGTGCAAGACGTGGGTTTGTCAGTGACAGGTCTGGATTCAAACGCGCTTGATAAAGGCGGCGTTTATGACGTAACCAGAATTGATTTGCTGGTACCGGGCGTAAATTTTGCCTTTATCGGAAACGACGCGAAGTTCAACGTTCGTGGTGCAAACTCAAATAACACTTTCGGCGATAACGCTTCCATCGTTGGTGTGTTCACCGATGGCGTATACAAGCCACGCGCATCGCAACAAACGCGCCAATTCTACGATATTGAGCGGGTTGAATTTCTGCGTGGACCGCAGGGTACTCTGTACGGGCGAAACACCTTTGCCGGTGCCATGAACCTCTACACCAACAAGCCAGATACCGAAGAGACTTATGCTGGCATTGATCTCGGTTACAGCCGCTTCAACAAAACACGTGTTGAAGGTTTTGCCAACGTGCCTGTTTCTGATTCCTTCGCCGTTCGAGTTGCTGGCTTCAAACAAGACAGTGACGGTTATGTGAAGAACTTTGCAGGGCCAGATCTTGGGCAGGATGACAAGCTTGGCCTACGCCTGTCAGCATTGTGGGATGTGTCTGATTCCGTTAGCGTGATCGCCCGCTATAGCTACTCGGATGAAGGCGGTACTTCGCTGGGTGTTTTCTCATATACGGGTCTATGTTCTCCGGTTGATGCTGATGGCGTAACCGACGCAGCAGGTGGCTTCCAGGATTGCAATAACCAGCGTCGTGGTGGCCGTGGTAGCGCACCATGGAATGTCGCCGGTCCCTACCAGGTTGAACACGATTTCGTTAACGAAACGGATCTTGAAGAAGACAACTTCACTCTTGAAGCGAACGTAGACTTCGGTTCGGTTAACCTGAAGTCAATCACCTCGTACACTGATTACACCAGCTTGATCGGTCTTGACGGCGACTCCGGTCCGAATCCGTTCGAGCGTTTCTGGTTCGAGGAAAATGCAGAATCGTTCACTCAGGAATTCCAGCTCACCTCCACGGGTGATGGTGCATTCCAGTGGACCGCAGGCGCTTACTATTCAACAGACGAAGTATTTTTCAGCTTCAGTGATTTCCGCCACACAATTGATGATCGTTCAGGCGAAACATCAATTACCGCGTTGGACGCAGGTGGTAACCCGGTTCAGGTTCCTATCTTTGACAACACGCCATTGGTGTCTCGCGATACTAATCTTAACGGTCACTTTGCTGACGCAACCGAAGTAGAAAGTGATTACTACGGTATTTATTTTCAAGGCGAGTTTTCAATAACTGATAGCTTCAGAGTGATAGCGGGCTTACGTTACAACGATGAGAGCAAATCAGTACGTGGTGGCAGCAACTTCTCTGCCGTTCCACCGGTAACTATTAACGCTGGCTTTGAAGGAGGCGCAAGCCCCGTTGTTATTCCCAAGGTTCCTGGCGATGTATTCAACTACAACCTGGATCTGCCTGGTGTAGCGTCATCATCTCGCGATTATGACAATGTATCCTGGCGTGCTGGCGCAGAGTTTGACGTTAACGACGACATACTGGTTTACGTAACAGCATCAACCGGCTTCTTGTCTGGATCGGTGAACGCTACTCGCGATGATACCGAAGAGCAAGAATCGGAAGTCTATGAAATCGGTATCAAGAGCCAATTCATGGACAATACGCTTCAGCTGAATGCTGCGATTCATCGTACTGAGTACACCAACTTGCTGGCGCAGTTACAGACTGTTGATCCCAACACCGGTAATATTGGTACGACAACCAAGAACGGTGGTGAGATTGAAGCCCAGGGTCTGGAAGTGGAAGTGATATGGGCGCCCACTGAAGAGTTCACGCTGTCAGCTAACATGGCGTTGCTGGATTCCGAGTATGGTGAGTTTGGCTTCGGCAACCTTTACTCAGCGTACAGCGGTTCGCTGCCGGTTGTTGGCGGTACACCAGTGACTATCAATGGCAGACCTACTGTTATTGGTGGCGCCATTCAGTTGGAAGGTGAAACCACACCATGGTCTCCTGATCTGACATTCAACCTCAGCGCAAGCTATGTGGTTGATTTGGCAGAAGCAGGAACGCTAACGCCGTTCTTACAAATCGCGTACAGTGATTCGTATAACGTTGCTGGCAACCTGCCAATTGATCCAAGCGGCTTCCAGGATTCGTTCAGTAAAACGGACTTCCGCTTAACCTGGGATTCGCCTGAGCAAAACTTCAGTGTTGAAGCGTTTGTGGAGAACATTGAAGACGAAGCGGTTAACGCGCGGGTTAACGTGGGCGGTAACGACCACACCCAAACTTCCTTCCTGCACCCACGTAATTACGGTGTGCGCATGAAGGCACGCTTCTAAGTACAGAAGCTAGTCAAGAAGGGGGCGAAAGCCCCCTTTTTTATGCCTGTAAATCTACATCCACAATGATTCGATGCAAGGTTTGCTTGAATGCGAACGCTCCTTCGTAATCATTACTGATGGGTGCGCCACTGTTTTCACCGCAGCGAATACCTGAGTTTGGCGAGTAGATTGGCCAGAGTTTTGGCAGGTGTGTGCTGCCGGCTGGCTTGCCATCAATTAACATGGCCAAGTCGGCCGAGCTTTCAGCGGTTTTGTTGAAGCGCAAAGTGAGTTGTTTGCTTCCTAACGGCACGCGAAGATTGGATCGCAATCGATAAACTTGTTCCCGGGTATACACGTAGACAAAATGCATCCAGCCATCTTGCATGTACCACTCGTACCCCATTGACCCATCGCCTGATGCAAGTAGTACACCGTCAGGACGTTTGGCGGTGATGATCACATCCGCCGTCATCTTGCTGTCGAAGTGATAAATATCGGGCGCGCTTAGACGATCAAGGCGGGCCATCCCCGGGTAGAACGCATAACGCGCTCTGGGTGGCGGTACGCACTTCTCATACAAGGCGCCAAGATCGTGTTCCATTGGTAGCACGTCGTACTGCATGGCTTCTTCGAACCAAAGCGTAATCATATGTTTCAATCGCTCCGGATCCCGTTCCGCGAGATTATTCATCTCGGAGAAGTCGTGATCCAGATTAAACAGCTCCCACACATCATCATCATAGTCACCGTCACCGTGGTGGCGGACAACTGCTTTCCAGCCATCAGCCCACAATGCGCGGTCGCCGGCGGTTTCAAAATACTGGATGGTCTTACTAGTGGGAGCCTTCGGTGAATCGAAAGCGTAGGCAAAACTACTGCCTTGTATTGGCAAAGCGCGCTGTCCATTTACTTGCTCGGGCACGTCTGCATTGATCATCTGCAGCAGACTGGGTACCACATCAATCGCGTGATGATATTGCTCAAGCAAGGTGTTCTCTGGTATCTGGCCGTTGCGCCAGCGCATGACCAGGGGTGAGCGGGTACCACCGCCATAGGTGTCAGCCTTGTACCAACGCAACGGCGTGTTACTGACCTGGGCCCAGCCTTTGGCGTATTCGAACTGAGAATGCTCAGTGCCAATTGCATCAAAATGCTCAATGAGGTGTTCAGTGGTTTCATGTCCAAGATAGGCAGAGCGTCTCAAATCCAGTGTGCCAAGAGGTTGAGCACTGCCGGCAGCACCATTGTCGGATAACACCACAACGATCGTGTCATCCAACTGTTGCTCGCGTTCCAGAAAATTGATCAAACGCTCGAGCTGGTCATCGGTGTGTTCCAGCATGGCTGAATACACTTCCTGTCCGCGCGCCGCGATTTTTTGTTCGACAGGTGTGAGGCTGTCCCACGCGGGTACACCTTCAGTGCGAGGGGCCAGCTCGGCATTCGCTGGAATGATGCCCATGCGTTTCTGGCGTGCAAATCGTGCGGCACGAATTTCGTCCCAGCCCTTGTCGTATTTACCTTTCTGGCGCCTTATGTAGTCATCAGGTGCATGGTGCGGAAAGTGGCAGGCGCCGAACGCCAAATACATGAAAAACGGCTTGTCGGGCGCGGCGGCCAAATGATCCTGTAGGTACTGGATGCCATGATTGACCAGGTCTTCACTAAGGTGATAATTGTCTGACTTGTCCGGGTATGCTGCGACCGTATTTTCAAAAAGTTCCGGGTGGAAATGATCCATCGCATTACCGTGGAATCCATACCAGCGGTCAAAGCCACGGCCAACCGGCCATAAATCGTAGGGGCCGGTCGCATTCTGGTCGTCGATTTTAGATAAATGCCATTTACCGATCGCCAGATTGGTGTAGTCGTGCGGTTTTAGAATTTCTGCTAATGTTGCGGCGTCCTGGCGTACCCAGCCTTGATAGCCAGGGAGATCTCTACCCCATTCGGCGATGTTTCCTACACCAACTGCATGCGCATTACGACCTGTGAGCAAACAGGCGCGCGTTGGCGCGCACAAGGCAGTTACGTGGAAGTTATTGAAGCGAGTACCTTCGCTTGCCAGTCTATCAATGCAACCAGTGCTGTGGTCTGCGCCATAAGGGCCGAAATCAGAAAATCCTACATCATCAAGTACGGCGACCAGAATGTTGGGTCGTTTTTTTAGTTCACGTTTTTTCCAGGAATGCCCTTTGGGGTGTTGGAAGGCGCTGATTCGATTGTCTGCCGTCGCCTCAGCATTGATCGCTGTAGCGCCCAAGGCCATGGCGGTAGATTGCATAAACTTTCGTCGGTTAACCTTCATCAGTTGCTCCGCCCACTATTTCGTTCAAATATCCAATCTGGCAAATACATCCAGGCCTTGTTGCAGTAGCCAATAGGGGAAATCAATCAACACCCAGTTCTCAGCAAGCTTGTCGCCTTCACGACGATAAATATCTACCACGCGCATATCCGCGCGTACGTTATTGCCTGGTAAGCCAAGAAACCCGCCGGTAGGTGTATTGGTAAGATTTGGCCAACCGAAAAACCCCGCATAATGTCCCTCAGCGAAGCGGGCAATATGGCCATTGAATACTTTGTCTTTCAGGTTTGTCCTAAATGGGTATTGGTGTTGCAGTTGGTAACGAGGGATGGTGTAGCTAGCCCCAATGCCTTCCGGGCCATACCAGATCATATCGTCGGTCCAGTGTTCAGCAAGAAATTCTGGTGGTGGCATTTGATCTTCTTGTTTATTCAAGTTGGTCAGGCTGTCAATCATTGCGTTAACCAAAGCCATTGTTTTGGTCGTGTCGCTGGCGCTCTGTGCGTCAAACAGTTCACCGTCATTCGTTCTAGGGCCAGGGTAAATAAACGATGCACCGGTTTGCGGGGGCAGGGGATACACGCCGGCCTGGCGCATTACGCTTAGAATGTCGCAGAAGAACCCTGTTCGAGTGATTTTTCCGTCCTGCACGCAGTTAAACTCTGCATAGCGCAGAAAGACCATTTTTCCAGTGGGTGGAATGCCTAGCCAGGGTTTGTCAAATAAGCCTAACAGTTGGCCCATACTGCAAACCCATTCGCTGCCGTCTTTTTCAACTTGGCCTGCGAAAAAGATGTCTTGCCTTCTTTGCACCGGCGACCACGCCGCAAGCAGTGGCTGCCAGAAAGCCGAGGCCACGGCCTCAGCACCGTCTTGTTCACCAAACGGATGAACGCCATACCAGTGGTAATCGTCTGAAACATATTGGTCAATTGTTGCCGTAATAGTCGCTGTACTGGCAGTGTCTCGTGCAGCGAAGTAGTCTAGAACCAGCTGTTTGTTGGCTTGGAAATCCGGCATTACATCGTGCCCTTATAGTGAGTAAAAGTTCGCGCAAGTTTTATAAAAAAGGTGGTCTCGTTCATCAGGTGAGTACTGCTCAGTCAGTGTGAAGTAAGCGTGCCACAGCGATTGATAGTCTGTATGCAATTTATCTACAGGAAAGTTCGAACCGAACATACAGCGCTCCGTGCCGAACATTTCTATTACTGTATCGACCACCGGGCGCAGAGAGTCGACTGTCCAGCTGTGATCAAACATGCTCAAGCCGGATATTTTGCAAACCGTATTGGGTAATGACGCGAGCTTGCTCAGGCCTTGCTTCCACATTAGCCAACCTTCTGTGTCGCGGTACCATGGAGAGCCGCAGTGGCAGATAGCGACCGGCAGTTGGTCTATACCTGACAATACGGTGTGCATGGCTTCCATTTGATCGGGGATTAGCTGAAGGTCAAAGCGAAGGCCGCGCTGCGCCAAATCCCGCAGTCCTCGCTGCCAATCGGCATTGCTAATTAATGCGTCAGTGCCTGTCTGTTTGTCTTCTTCAGGGGCTCTGCCAACGATTTGCCGAATACCGCGCAGCGCGTCTAGCTCATGAAGTTGATCGAGCATGTATGAGCGATCCGTTTTCTCAAGAGCACAATAAGCAACTAGTGCAGTGGGGTAGTCGCTGCTATCCACCTTGCTCTGCACCCACTGCGATTCGGCAAGATGTTGATCGTCTGCAGCGCCCACCTGGATATGAACACTTTTGCGTATAGGCAGATCGCCAATATCAGCTTTAAAATCAGCAGGAAGATAATTTTTTTGAATCGGAGTTGGGTTGCCAAAAAAGCGCTTTACACCTTTTGCTGCAAGCCATGGGTAATGCACGGCATTGAGGTCCCAGAGATGATGGTGGGCATCGATAATTGTGTGGTGGCCAGCGCTGGGTGGCATATTAAGCCTTGGCATTCCTCGCGCGGTTTATTTCGACGAGAATGGATAACTCGTCGAACACTGTCCATTCTTCTTCGATTAACCCATCAACAACCCGATAATGGCTTTCGCCAATTATTAGTACTTCGCTACCGCTTGGTTCACCCCACAGTACGGGGCCAGTGTGTAGCCCACTCATCGTCCAGCGTGCGGCTACGTCGGTTCCACCGGACTTTGCTGGTTGCTCACAGACATAATCAACTGACAGTTTCAGCGAGGAAAGCGTGCCAAGAAATTCCATATAGAATTGCACGATCGCTTCATGGCCTTGTCGCTCACGATTAGCCGAAGCATGCAGGGCGGCGTCTTTGGCGTACACTTGAAATACATCGCCAACCATTCGCGCGTTCCAGATATTCTGTAAGCTGGCTACAATTAACTCGCTGGCTGAGTCAGAATACGCTGTTCTGGTATGGATAACGCAATTGCCGAGTCGCTCAAGTTCGTTTTTTTTCCACTGAACGAAACGATCATTCGATGGTAGCTCGGATTTCTGTTGGGCAATTTCCAGCGGGTCAAACCCCAGTTGCTCGGCAAGAGAATAATTGTCTCGAACCAGCCACTCTTCAATCACCTTGTTATCTTTCACAACACAGTGGGCGATAACCGCTATCGTTGCTTCTTTGCCAGTGGCGGGGCCAAGGTCGCTGGTACCCAGGTTGGTCATGTGGGTTTTTATTCTATGGGAAGAATAAAAACCGTTCTCAGCATCGCCACCCCAGATAATGTTGTCGGCATGCAGTGTTCTGTCTGGAAAAGCCGATAAGGTTGTTAAGGTGTTTTGCACAACCTCTTCAGCGCCAATCGTAATGCCCGCCAATGTGTACACGGGGCAATCATCTGAATAATAGTCGTAGCACAAACCGACTTGCTTGCCCTCCCAGATGCGGTAGGTAATTCTGAGTATGTAGTCGACAAGGTCAGTAAACTCAGCGTCGAAGCCAGCCATGTTGCCGCTTGATTCTGTTTTTGACGGTGCACTGTCGTAGTGGTTATCTAATCGATTCATAATGTTCCAGGCACAGCAGGGGACGATTGTGCGTGTTCAGGAAAAACTGGCGGCAGTGGGTTGGTCGCCGCGGCGCACAACAATAATATCAGCTTGCGAGCTTGCAGGATTACTAAACGATCGTTGGCAGCCCACCGGTGTAGTGAACAGATCACCTTTTTTCAGTACGAAGTCTTCGCCATCGGCCACCACGCGCAGTTCACCTGCCTGAACAATGAGTACCTCTTCTTCATGGCGCGCGTGCGGTGGCACGTTTGCCCCGCTATCAAGGAGTAAACGGCGCACGCTAAAACGATGTGGCCAGCTCATTTTTCCAGCTGCAATCTTTTCCGCAGCGTTGTCGCATCCGATAACGGCTATTTCCTGAATGCCTTCAAATGCACTTAAGCCTCCCTTGTTTGCATTTTTTAATTCATCAGCGCGCATCACACACGCTTGCATTTCTTCCAGGCTTCGCGGCGGATACCCAGCCAATTCGGCTGAGGTGCTGGGAGCGGCAGGAACGCCGTCTTCGGGGATGCTGGCGCCTGCGGCTGTATCGATAAGTCGGCCATCTTCAAGCAACACCAAACCATGCTCAGCCGCTGCTTCGTACACGTAAGGCGCCCAAACTACATGACCGGCAGTGCCGTCTTCATTCAAACCTAATACGCTGAAAATCATGCCATCATCGGCGCCAACGTTTTCAAATCCACGGAACATCCTGGTGGGCAATGAAATCGTATCGCCTTCGCTTAAAACCACCTGGCCCTGTTCGCCACGCTCGCCCCAGGTAAACTGCCAGTCACCCTTATGAATTACAAACACTTCTTCGGTGTCGTGACTGTGGTGGGAGTTTTTGCAACCTTTGGGTTGGCGGGCGGCGCCGATATCAAAACCGTGGGCCACAGCGATGTGAACAACCTGGTCCGGGTTTTCGGCAACACCTGCACCGATCAAGCAGAAGTTCTCCTTTTGATCACTACCTGGTGTGCGGGCATCAATAAATGCGGTTTTGCACGGCTCCATATCTTCGAATCGCACAATGCGCTGGGTAATGGATAGATCTGGGCTGCTGCTCATAGGTTTGATCGGTCTCATAAACATCGCGAATTTACACCCACGATATCTCGCCATAGTAATGTACTACGAATGCAATATTCAAGTAGCTACCGGTCAATAATGTAAATATCCGTTGCGAAGTGGCTAAACCCCCCGCGGTCCAATACTCCGGAAGCTGTAACCGGCAAGCAATGTCTAGATTGTGTACAAAGACTTTATAAAACAAGTAATTAGCGCGTGGGAACTTGCTGAAGCAGTGCTGGGTTTTTCTTGACCAATAGCCTAGAAGTTCGTAAACTGGTGCAATGAATTCGAAGTCAATTTGATATCGTATTTGTTGTTTTCGAATTCACCCTCCCGATTCCTCGCGGGAGGGAATGTTAGAGGGCCTTATGGCCCTCTTTTTTTAGGGTAGCGAAAGACCGGGAATCGCAGATCGATACTTCCGGTTAACGAGCGTATGTGGTTTCCAGATACTCGACTATTTCACCCGACTCAAACAGTTCAGTGCCCGTATTCGGGTCAATCAAATAGGGAATAGCTATTTTCCCGGCGCGTCGTTGAAGCTCTTGTCGATTGACCAGCGCCGGTTCGGACTCAATGCCCAGAGAATCCCGCACACCCGGTGGAACCCAGTCACGCCAGGTCGTGCGCCCGGCATTGCGCAAAATATAGGGAATTTCCAGCTCGGTCAGTTTTTCGCGAACCAGGCGGGCAAACGGGCTGCTTTCAAAGCTGTATAGCTCCAGCATTTTTTCCGGCATTGTCGAATCTTTCAGGCGCAAGCCCAAACCTGGTCGCAAAGCAGATGCCAGCGACGAGCCAATTTTTTGCAGCGCCTCAGCACGCCATTTGAAGGGTACTGGCCGTTCTGCATAGGTCTCATAGAGATAGGCAACGGTATCCACAGACTCGTACAACTGAGTCCCTGTATTTGGGTCCACTAGGTACGGGAATTGCGCTTTGCCGCCCATTTCAATAACTTTTGGCCGAAATCGCGTTCCCTTCTTGGGGCAGGGGTACACCACGGCATCAATATCCAGCTCAGTTAACGCCTCACGAGTAATGCGGCAAAAAGGGCAGCCCTCCATGTCGTACAACTCCAGCATTTTCGCTGGCTTTTTTGCGGCGGGTTCAACGCTTATTCCGATACCCGGGCGTACAAACGTAGCCAGTGCGGAGGAGAGAACATTTAACATAACTATTTTCCTCTTACAGAGAGTGTAAAGCGATTTTGACGAGTGTAGTGGAGGGGGTTAGTGCTGATGGCCGCCCACGCCATGCGCGTGGCCATGTGACAACTCCTCAGCACTCGCCTCACGAACATCAATAATCTCGATATCAAAACTGAGATCCACGCCGGCAAGCGGGTGGTTGGCGTCTACATCCACATTGAATTTGCCGACTTTGACGATGGTAACGTCTCGCGGACCGTTGTCGGTGTTGATCTTAACCGCCATGCCAGGCTTGAGCCGACCCTTGTTCATCAAATGCTTGATGGGCACACGCTGATTTGAGCCTTCCTTGCGAGCGCCGTACGCTTTGCTGGCCGGTATATCTGCAGTGAAGATATCGCCCTGGCTTTTTCCCGTCATTGCTTCTTCCAGGCCGCGGATAACACCGCGATAACCATGTAAATAGGCAACCGGGTCGCCATTTCTTGAGGTTTCAAGTTCAGTGCCTTCACTGTTTGAGAGTCGATAGTGGAAGCTGACCACGCAGTCTTTCTGAATTTCCAAAGAGGTTCCTTATACAGACATTGCCAAGTAGCAAGATAGTGTCAGGTATTTGGCCTGTGCTTGTAAACTCTTGCCGTGTATTTACGGAATAGTTTCTTGCTTAGATCAATCGTTCTAGTCGCAGCCCTGGTCTTGCATTGGGCGGCCCAGGCAAGCGAGTGCAACACGCGCGAAATAGACCCTAATCCACGTGTTAACGGCTGGGGTATCAATGCGCAAAACCATCGATTCATAAGCGATAAGAATGCAGGCATTGATTCAGCCAACGTAGGGCAATTGGAAGTCAAATGGGTATATGCACTGCCAGAAACTGACTCGCCCAGATTTCTACCCTATATAAGCAGCGATACGGTGTTCATAACCGATGGCGACGAACGTGTGTTGGCGTTGTCGCGCGACTCGGGCTGCCAGAAGTGGGTGTTCGAGGCCGGCAGTGCGGTTCGTACTGCGCTAACTTACCTGGCAGTTGGGGAATCCCATTTGCTTGTATTCGGCACAATGAGTGCAGAGCTTATTGCCGTGGATGTGCTCACAGGCGAAGAGCAATGGCGTACTCTTGCTAGCGAGCATCCAAAGGCCATGATCTCAGGTTCGCCAGTGGCGTATGGCGTTCGAATTTTTCAGCCAGTATCCTCGTGGGAGTTAGCCTGGGCGGTGAATCCGTTCTATGGCTGCTGCACGTTTAGAGGGCCGATAGTAGCCCTGGATGCTACGAGCGGTCAGTTGCAGTGGCGAAACCACACCATTCAAACTGAACCCACGGTATTTCGGCCACGCCTGATTTTGCCCGACCTTATGGGCCCGTCCGGTGCACCTGTCTGGTCTCAACCTACCGTGGATGCCAAGCGTCAACGTATATATGTAGGTACGGGAGAAAACTATTCGTCACCTGCTAACGATACCAGTGATGCGATTCTTGCGTTTGATATGAGAACCGGAGAGTTGTTATGGAAGCAACAGTTTCTTGCCAATGACGCGTGGAACGTCGCCTGCGAATTGCCGATTGATTTTAACTGTCCCGATGAGCGTGGCCAGGATCTGGACTTTGGTGCTCCACCGATATTACTTAGTATTGACGGCAAAGATGTGATTCTTGCCGGGCAAAAAAGTGGTTACATCTACGCACTTGATCCAAATGATAACGGTAAGCTGCTGTGGAGGCAGAAGCCCGGCAATGGCGGGAAAGCGGGCGGCATACATTTCGCTATGGCAGTAGATCCAGCTCGTGCAATGTTGTTCGTTCCTATCAGTGACAGAGACGTGGGGTTTTACGGCGATAATCCGCCGGGTACACCGCAACCCTCGTTGCAAGCCTTTAATGCGCTAACAGGTGAGCGGCTATGGCGAACTGATGCACCTGGCGATTGCCTTGCGGATGAAGAAGAGATTGATAAGTGCTTTGTCGGTTTCTCAGCCGCTCCCACCGCAACAGACAGTCTGGTGTTTGCACCCACGCTGGACGGCGTGATTCGAGCGTTTGACAGTCATACCGGCAAGGAAATTTGGAAGCACAATACTCTGCGCAGTTACGAGGCGGTGAATGGCGGCAACGCAAACGGTGGCAGTATTGATTTTGGCGGGGTGTTTGTCGATGGCGGTGAGTTGTTCGTTAGTTCTGGCTATGGCCTGGTTGGGCAAATGCCTGGCAATGCCTTTATTGTGATGAGTGTGAAACCATGACAAGCAAAGATGATTTACGAGTGGCCGTTATCGGCGCAGGTCCGGCCGGTTTAGCCGCTGCGCACGAGCTGAAGGAGCAGGGCTTCCATAACTTCAAAATTTTTGAGAAAGCCGGTGCGGTAGGTGGTACCTGGCATATACATACCTACCCAGGGCTGGCCTGTGATCTTTGGGCGCATTCCTACACGTTTTCCTATCGCCCCAATCCGGATTGGTCAGCCAGTTTCGTTGATCAACCAGAGATTGAAGCGTATTTGCAGCAATGCGCACGCGAGTTTGGGCTTGAGTCTCATTTGATTCTTAATACGCGTATTGTTCGCGCGGAATTTACGCACGACAAGTTCTGGCTGTTGAGTGATGACGCAGGGCAAACCTTCGAAGCGGACGTGATTATTAATGCCATGGGCAACCAGCATACGCCGCAATACCCAGATGTGCCCGGCATTGAATCATTTGCCGGCGACTATTTTCACGGCACTCGTTGGCGGCATGATATTGATATGCACGATAAACGCGTTGCTATTATTGGCTCGGCAGCCAGTGCAATTCAAATAACGCCGGAGTTGGCGAACGTTGTAAAACACCTCACTGTACTTCAGCGCACACCAAACTGGATTATGTCGCGCGGTCGCAAGTTGTACTCCAACCGCACCAAGAGTTTGTTCAATCGGTTTCCATCACTGCTTGGCCTGTATAGAAAGATGCAGGACTTTATGATGGGGATGGTGTTGGACGGTGTGACCATTGGCCATAAACGCATGGCCCAGTTTGAAGCGATGGCGCACAAGTTTGTAGATCAATCCATCGATGATGAAGCGCTGAGAGAAAAAGTTAGACCCTCAGGTCATTATGGGTGCAAACGTGGTCTTGTGTCAGACGACTTCTACCCAGCGCTGCAGCGAGACAACGTTGAATTGCTCGCCGAAGGCTTAAAAGAAGTTAGACCGCAAGGAATCACAACCGTCAGTGGCAAGGAAATAGACGTTGACGTGATTGTCTATTGCACCGGTTATCGCATGATGGATTACGATCGCATTGAGGTGATTGGCCTTCAGAATCAGCGTCTGGCAGATGTGATGGCGCAAGCACCTCAGGCCTATAAGGGCATCGCTGTTCCTCAGTTCCCCAATTACTTCTTTGCTGCAGGCCCGAATGCGCTGGCCATTAACGTTTCATACTTCACAAACGTTGAGCGCAACGCCAAAACGATTGTGAATCTATTGAGCGAAAAGCAGCAACAAGGCTGGAAAGCAATTCAAGTTAAAGAAAATGCCCATGCCGAATACAATGTATTTCTAAGCAATAAATTTGAAACGTATTCCTGGGGCAACCCATCATGCAATAGTTATTACCGCACGGCAGACGGCCATGCCCCATTCTTGTTCCCTGGCGGTATCAAGGAGTACAAAGCGCTGCATGAAGCCACAAGCTTGCAGGACTTTGAATCAACTTGAAAACTATGTGCTAGGCGACAACGCTAGCAGTGCTTGCTCCTGCAACCAAGTGAGCATTTGCACGAACGGGCCTGGTCCATAGCTGACCCGCGCAACGCCCAGCTCAGCGAGTTGCTGGACAGAGGGTACACCGGCCTTCATCATTATGTTTACCGGCAGTTCAGAGTGCTGACAGATTCGTTCAATTAACTCAGCGTCGACCAGGCCAGGCGCAAAGAAGCTACTGGCGCCTGCGGCCGCGTAGGCGGTTGCTCTTTCTGCGGCCAGATCAAACAGCGCGTTGTGCCTGGACGTATCCGACTCTTTCAAAAATACATCGGTGCGGGCATTAATAGTGAAGTCAGGGCACAGCGAATCTGCGATTTCACGTATTGCGTGAACACGCTCGCTCTGCAGACTGATGTCATGTAGACCTTGTTCGCCGACTTTTTGGTCTTCAAAATTAATTCCAACTGCGCCAACTTCAATTAAGCGCGCAACATTATTGGCGCTGCCGTCTGGTGTTGAATCATACGCGCCTTCAAAATCAATGCTCACCGGTAGATCCACTGCCATGCAAATACGCTCTGCTATTTTCAGCAAGAAATCCATTGGAATTTGCTGGCCGTCGCTGTAACCCTGCGCGCCCGCCACTGACCAGCTGCCCGTGGCTATCGCACTGGCTCCTGCGTCAGCCACAGCTTTCGCACTGCCCGCATCCCAGGCGTTGTACAGCACCAGAGGTTGGCCTGGAATATGCAGTTGCTTGAAGTGACTTGCTCTCGCTGTTTGATCCATTTGCTGTTACCTTGCGTGTGTATTCAATGGTCTGAATGCTAATGTCGTGCGCTGGGGCCGGCAACCGAAAACTGAACAGGCATAGTGGAGAATTAATGAGTAAGGCGGATTTTGATGTGGTGGTATATGGTGCGACCAGCTTTGTTGGGCAAATTATTGTGCGCTATATGCTGGAGCATTTTGACCAGCAACAGTTGTCTTGGGCTATTGCGGGCCGTTCAGAGCAGAAGCTGGAGCAGCTAAAGAACGAGCTTGGTGGCTTACACCTTGAAACCATCGTTGCGGATGCGGCCGATGAGCAGGCCTTGCAAGCCATGTGCGCTCGTGCGCGAGTGATTATGTCTACGGTAGGTCCATATGCACTGTATGGCAGCCCACTGGTTAAAGCCTGTGTGGAATCAGGAACCCATTATTGTGATCTGGCTGGTGAAACGCAGTGGATTACGCGCATGCAAAACAAGTATGAGCAGCAGGCAAAAGACAGTGGTGCATGGATTGTGCATTGCTGTGGCTTCGACTCTATGCCATCTGATTTGGGCGTTCATTTTTTGCAGCATCATGCGCTGGAGAAGTACGGAAAAACCTGCGAAAGCGTAAAAATGGGGGTAGCCAAAATGAAAGGCGGTGCCTCCGGTGGCACTGTCGCCAGCATGATAAATCTAACCAAGGAAGCGTCGAAAGATCCCGCACTGAGAAAAGAATTAGCAAACCCTTATGCAACATGCCCGCCCGATCATGGCTTCACAGCGCGGCAACACAATGTAAAAGTCGAGTACGACGAGGATTTCTCCAGTTGGATGGCACCGTTTGTGATGGCGGCGATTAACACCCGCGTAGTACACCGCAGTAACGCGCTGAAAAACAAAGCCTACGGAGAACAGTTTAAATATCAGGAAGCCATGATGACCGGTAACGGCAGCAAAGGAAAAAATACTGCCCGCCTGATGATGTGGGGGCTGGGTGGATTCATGATTGGTGCTGCTGTTGCGCCTGTTCGCTGGACCTTGGAGCGCTTCGTATTGCCCAAGCCAGGTGAAGGACCCTCGGAAGAGGAGCAATTGAACGGTGGTTTCAGGCTGATTCTGCTGGGCGATACCGATTCCGGCGAGCAAATCCGTTGCGAAGTCACGGGTGATCGAGATCCCGGTTATGGGTCTACCGCAAAAATGCTCTCACAAGCTGCAGCGTGTCTCGCGCAGGATATTGCAGATGATACGCCCGGTGGTTTTTGGACGCCCGCAACACTGCTAGGCGACCCGCTGATCGAGCGCCTGGAAGCTCATGCCGGCCTTGAGTTTTTGCTGGTCGAGTAATGCCACGGCACTGGGCGTCGGATTTCCAAAATGTAGTTCGGAGGCATTAACGGCGCGGGATTACACCGGCGGAAAAAATGAAACGCCGCTCATCGAATTCTCGAATTGATCGTTGTTTTTGAGTGAGCCGACAAGTTTTCCAGATTCTCATTTCCGCTTCTTCAGCTAGAGTTAGCTCAATGATCGTCCAATATGATCAAAATATAGACAACTCAAAGGAGTGAAAGTATGAATACCAATACAGTCGCAATTGAAGCTGCAAGCGAGAAAAGTGCCAACAAGATCAGTGCCTGGCTAAACGACCCCATGGGATCTGTCGTTACCGCAGGAATATCTGTCTTAATCAGTTTTACAGTGGTGCTCTCAGGTATCGGGTTTATTAACACCTTAGTGTGATGCCTCTCCTTGCCGGCGCGGAAACGCAGCAACGCTTTAGAATCGATTTGATTCCCGCGCCTGATCAAGGTTCCTGACCGCACGTTGCAGGAAAGCTTGGTTGGCCAAGTCTTCTTATGCAGCCGGTACAGGGATGGTTAAGGTTTCTTTTACCGCCTCCATCACCGCAATACTCGTTGAATCCTGCACGCCGGGAACGCTTAGTAGTGTGTCTTCAAGAAAGTCCCGGTAGGCCTTCATGTCTTTGACCCTGGCTTTTATCAGGTAATCAAAACTGCCCGTGACCAGATAACATTCCTGAACCTGTTCCAGCTTTGCGACGGAACGCTTGAACTGTTCGAAGTTCTGTTTGCTGGAGCGGTCAAGGCTGATCTGCACAAAAACGATCAGACCCGCCTCCAATTGTTCCGGATTTAGCATGCCTGAGTAACCGCTTATGTAGCCTTCGCGCTCCAGCTTTCGAACTCTTTCAATACAAGGTGTTGTGGTTAACCCCACTTGCTTGCCAAGTTCTGTATAGGAAATACGACCGTCTGACTGCAGCGCTCGGAGTATTTTTCGGTCTATCGCGGTTAGCACGTTAAAGTATCGCTAGAATCTATATTATCCATAGAATATATGGTAAAGAATATAAAATACATAAAAAAATATCGCTAATACTCAAAATTCCATACGTTAGATCTGTCCGTGTTCGTCAGTCTTATCTACACTTCGCGAAAACGTGAGGGGTTTAGCCATGAAGATCGGTGTACCAAAAGAAATCAAAAATCATGAGTATCGGGTAGGGCTAACGCCTGCCAGCGTGAAAGAACTGCGCCTTTACGGGCATGAAATTACCGTGCAACGCGGCGCGGCTGCAGGCATCGGGGTGGATGACAAAGAGTACGAAGCCGTGGGTGCCAGGCTCGCCGACTCAGCCGAAGAGATATACGCACAGAACGAGCTGATTGTTAAGGTCAAGGAACCGCAACCGGAAGAGTGCCGACAGTTACGCGAAGGGCAGACTCTGTTCACCTACCTGCATCTCGCACCAGACCCTGAACAAACGCAGTTGCTGCTTGATTCCGGTGTTACCGCCATTGCCTACGAAACCGTTACCAGCCCGCACGGAACCTTACCGCTTCTCGCACCTATGAGCGAAGTTGCCGGTCGTCTTGCGGCGCAGGCCGGGGCGCATTGCCTGGAGCGCGCTCAAGGGGGTTCGGGTGTTCTGCTGGGTGGTGTGCCCGGTACGCCACCTGCCAAAGTGCTGGTTATTGGTGGTGGTGTGGTAGGGGATAACGCGGCTTACATCGCCAGAGGCATGGGTGCCAATGTAACCCTGCTAGACCGATCATTGGCACGCTTGCGCGAGCTGGAATCAGAATACGCGGGCAAAGTGAACTGCATTTACAGCACACAGGAAGCTATAGAGAAGTACGCGCTGGAAGCGGATCTGGTGATCGGTGCGGTGCTCCTGCCTGGTGCCTCTGCGCCCAAGTTGTTGACTGCTGATATTGTGTCACGCATGAAGCCTGGTTCAGTGGTGGTTGATGTTGCCATTGATCAAGGCGGTTGTTTTGAAACCTCGCACGCCACCACGCATGAGAATCCAACCTACGTAGTAGATGGTGTAGTGCATTACTGTGTTGCGAACATGCCGGGAGCGGTTCCGGTTACATCAACCAATGCCTTGAACAATGCAACGTTGCCTTTTGCACTTAATCTGGCAAACAATGGTTTCCGTAAAGCCATGCAGTTGGACCCGCATCTGAAAAATGGCCTGAATGTGCACGCTGGTCAGCTTACATACAAGGCGGTTGCCGAGGCGCAAAACCGGGAGTACGTGAGTGCTGACAGTATTGTCGATTAGATGCTGACCTACGTGACCAACGCAATTCGTTTGAGGGTTTCATAGTATGGCATGGCCTGGGCAACGAGTTGCTGTTGAGCATCGTTCAGAATGGGCGACTTAGGCTTGTAAGCTGCGAAACCCGTGGAGGCGTTAACCGAGTCGTACCAATAAGGTGCCCATACGCCATCAGTGCTTCGTGAACCGGCTGGCCAGCTCAGCATATTTTCATCGAAGCTCACTTTCAATGCGCTGCATAGGGCTTGCAATTGCGCATCCGGTTGTTTCAGGAATGACTCGGTATCCACAACCACTGGAGCTTGGTTATTGGTTTCACACAAGTCTTCATACAGCTCAACGGCTTGTCGAAAACCAAGATCGTCCAGTGTTACCGTTTCGCGCACAGCTGAGTAAGAGGCAAGCACTAGTGCGGGGTTTCGAATTAGAAAATAGTGTCGGTAGTTTGCCAGCCAGTCCCTGGGTACTTCCGGCAACATGTGCATGACCATGTGTTTTTGAAAAAACAGAGCCTCGCCATTATCAGTCGGTGCATTACAGCGCTTGACTGCAGTTTGCCAGTCAGTACCCTGTGCTTGAATAACGTCTGTGCAGCCAGGGTGGTCAAGACCTGTTTTGTGCAGGTAGTAGCCGTACAATGGCTCGTCAATTGCCTGGCAGTCTGCGCGATTTTCCCAGGCACGCATCATTGCAGTGGAAATGTTGCGTGGCCCCGACCACATAGCAATTCGAACAGTCATCATTTATCAGTTAGTAATACGAAACAGGAAGAACAACAGTGGCAAGCAGTACTCACGATGCGAACATAGACGAACGCAACCAGGCAATCAAGATTTATTTGAATGGCAATATTGTGCCTAGGGCGGAAGCGACCGTATCGGTTTATGACAGCGGTTTTATGCTGGGTGATGGCGTCTGGGAAGGATTGCGTTTGCACCATGGAGTGGTGTGTTTTCTGGAAGAGCACCTGGAGCGCTTGTATGCGGGCGCACTAATGCTTAACCTCGATATAGGCATGGAAGTTGATGCGCTCGCCAAGGGCGTTTACCGCACCCTGGAAGCTAATGATATGCATGACGATGTGCATCTTCGCCTGATGGTCACACGTGGAATTAAACGTCGCCCGTTTCAGCACCCGGATTTGAGCGACAGTGGGCCAACCATTGTAATTATCGCCGAGCACAGTCGAGTTGATGAGGCAATCTATCAGCAGGGCATCAGAATGCATACGGTCCCAAACCATAGGGGGGCACCGCTTAGTCAAGATCCTAAACTAAACTCGCATAGCAAATTAAATTGCATTCTGGCATTGAATCAGGCAATACAGGCTGGCGCGGATGAAGCCTTGATGTTAGACCCGCTGGGATTTGTTAACACCACAAACTCAACTAACTTTTTTATTGTGCGCCATGGCGAGGTATGGACTTCCACGGGCGATTATTGCATGAACGGTGTTACCCGCCAGAAAGTGATAGATCTTTGCCGTGAAAACGACATTCCGGTGTACGAGCGCAATTACTCGCTGGTTGACACCTACAGCGCAGATGAGGCGTTTGTGACTGGCACTTTTGGCGCGCAAACACCTGTATCAGAAATAGATGGCAGAGCTTTAAAGCAAGTAGCCGGTCCCGTATTTACCAAAATTCGAGAACTTTACTCAGGGCTGATCCAACAACACTGTGAAGAGGTTATTGCTAGCCGCTAACTGCATTTTTCCAACAATGGCGCTACTAACGGCGATGCATGATTTGGAAAATCTGCGAAGTTGGCGTCTACTTTAGCCATTGCCATCATTTTCTTTTCCATGATGAGGGCAAAGCGCCATTGTACGAATAGCTCGTACCAGGGCATGTCATCAATCGGCAGGCCAGTGGCCTCGCTCCAACGCTGGTAGGCCTCATTGTAGTCGGGCACGCCCGTCATTTTATCAACGCCAAGACCTACAGAATTGGTGTGGTCTATCCAGAAATACCACGCCAGATCCGTTAGCGGGTTACCAATATTGGCCAGTTCCCAGTCAAGTACTGCAACCGGTTTAAGATCTTTATAGATAATATTGCCCGGCCGTGAATCACCCCAACAAAGCCGGCGAGGTCCGCTTTCAGGTGCGTTTTCTTTAATGAAGGTCCAGGCCTCACGAATGATAGGGTCCGCTGAGTCTCGTATACCCAATTCCAACAAGCGCTCATATAGGTGAAGCTCATGTGCCGCTGGTGATTCATCCATTGCAGCCTGTGGCAAACCAATCTGATCGAATGCCTCCAAGGGCAGCGAATGAATATCAGCCAATAAATCCAAACCATTGTTCCACATAGTGGCACGTTGATCAGTGCTCAGCTCGCTAACCCAACTGCCAAACGCCATGGGTGGATTGTCAGGCGGAATAAGACCTTGGGTGAAGTTCATTACATAGAAATCACTGCCCAGCAAATCAGGATTGGCTTCATAAGCCACCAGGCCGGGCACGGGAATTCCGTGTTGGCCTGCGATGTTCATCACGTCGAATTGCAACTTCAGGTTGTGGGTTTCAAACACCTCACTTTCTTTGGGTACCATGCGTAGTACAAACTTGTCTTCGCCACCCGACCATTTAGCGTCAAATAATAGGGTGACGCTGCTTTCACCGCTGGCCTCAGGGAAATTGAGTTCGCCAATAGTAAAATCGTTGCCCATGGCCAGCTGTTCGGCCAGCCAGCTCTCGAGGTTTTGTCGAATTTCCTCAAGGTCTCCAACGTTCTGCTTTCCCATGTTGCGCTCTCATCAAGTCAATGTACACTTGCTGCATTCATTATACGGGAAGCTCAGCACCTCAATGTCTAAACAATATTTAGAGTCCGAAGAACGCGCATTGGCTGATCGATTGGTGAATTATTCTGATGCGATTGTGGCATTGGCTTTTATCAGTAGTTCGGGCTTGGGTCTGGCTGTTGCTGATCCTGATATCCGGGAAACGCTGATTGAGGCCGCTTGGCCATTGCTGTACGTATACATCGTTCTGGGCATTGTGTTTTCTGTGTTGCTTTTTGTACTGAGGCGTTGGGAGAACAATTTACGCAGTGAGTCTCACATATCTGCGCTAGGAAAACGTTACTCGCGCAATCTGTACATAGCCCGCCACGTCGTTATTTGGGTTGCGGTTGCGCAAACTGTCGCCTTGGTGCTAGCGGTGGTCGATTGAAATGACAGCCGCGATGCGACCTTAGAAGTTTGAAAAGGAAAATAGTATGCAGGTAAACGACAGAACCGGCTCACTCATATTGGGCCTCAGCTTAGTAGTCGGTCTCGCTGTTCTAGGTGTATTACTGGGTAAGGCAGCAATAGACTACAAGCAACTAGACCGCAGCGTCACCGTAAAAGGCTTGGCCGAGCGCGAGCTAAACGCAGACATTGTTATCTGGCCAATTCAGTTCACGCTGGCGAACAATGACCTACAACAACTGTACGAATCCATTGAAAGTGATAGCGCAAAAATTCGCACCTTCCTCGCCGCTAATGGGGTTAGTCCCGATGAAATTAGTCAGGCCGCTCCTGCAATCACCGATAAATCTGCCAATATGTACGGTGGCGATTCCGGCGCGCAGTTTCGTTACACTGCTCAGCAGATTGTGACGGTGTACTCTAAAAATATTTCCGCCGTAAGGAATACCATGAGTCTTATGCCAGAGCTTGGCAAGCAGGGCATAGTCCTTAGCGGCGGCTATGAATCGCAACCTGAGTATTTGTTTACTCGGCTAAACGAAATCAAACCGGAAATGATAGAAGAAGCCACTCGCAAAGCGCGAGAAGTGGCTGAAAAGTTCGCGGCAGATTCCGCCAGCACCCTCGGTAAAATTCGCCAAGCCAGGCAAGGTCAGTTCAGTATCAGCCCACGGGATCAAAACAACCCACACATTAAGAAAGTTCGTGTGGTATCTACTGTGGAATACTATTTGTCAGACTGAGGTGATGCTCGTGGAGTGCGCCGTAGCGCGGGCTGGTTTTTATTTAACGCGCTCAAACACTGTCGTGCGGCCAAACATTGGCGAACCGATATAGCCGCGCACATTGAGAACCGACGTGTCGTTATCATCAAACCACAAGCGGCTTTTATAACTTTTCCCTTCAGAGGCATCGTAAACGGTTCCACCTTCCCAACGCTCTTTCTTCTCGTTGTAATGGAAACCCTTGAGCATCAATGAGCCCAAAAATAATTGCCCTTTTAATGCGGGGTCAGGATTAAGCTCGTCTTTTTGATCCGGAATGTCGTAGGCCGAGACCTTACCCTGAAATTCGGAACCTGATTGGACAATCTCCAATTGACCGTCTTTGTCTGGAAACCAGTAAGTACCTAGTAACAAACTTGCATCCGCCAAGGCTATGCTGGAAAACAGCAACGCCAGGGGTAGAACGAACAATGAATTTCCAAAAAAGTGTTTGTGTTCCATGGTTTCTCTCGCACAACATTCTAGATCGATTTTTTGGCGGCTAGTGCCCCTGTTTATCATTTTATCGCTGGGACTTCAGATAATCCGCATCATTCAGAGACTTAGTCCATTCCCAATAATCAACCGCGTCCCAGGGCATATTGATCACTACTCGACCGGTAGACTGCAGGCGATAAAACCCTTGGACCGCCGGGTGCGACCAGACTTTTGTGCTGAGAGACTCTGTTAATCGTTGCTCGTAGTCATCCGCAACATCCTCTTTGCACTCAATCGATGAGATTCCTTGCTCGCACATTGCTTTCAGTGCGCTCATCACATAGCGGGTTTGGCACTCTGCAATCAGAATCACGTTGCCGGTATGCGCTACATTCGTGTTCGGTCCATAAAGGCAGAAGAAATTTGGGAACGAGGGCACTGTCATACCCAGGTAGGCTTTGGGTGCGCCAGACCATACTTCATCAAGTTGCGCGCCATCGCGACCTGACACCTGCATAGGCCACACAAACCGATCAGTTTGAAAGCCGGTGGCCCATACAATGATGTCTGCCTCTACTTCCGTACCGTCGGCGCCGCGAACCCCGTTAGCTGTCACTTCACTGACGGCTTCGGTAATCAAGTTAACGTGGGGTAGCTGCAATGCGCGCAGCCAGCTGCCATTGTCTTGTAACACTCGTGTGCCCATGGGCGGGTAGTTTGGGATAACGTTCTTCAGTAGTTCAGGGTCGTCGACTTGTGCTGAAATATAGCTCACCAGGTTGTCGCGCATTCGGCTATTCCATTGGCCACAACTTAAACCGCCGTCGTCCCAGCCGGGTTCAATTTCAGCGATCAGTTTCGATTTATCCAGCATTGGCCATAAAGCAAGAATTCGGTACCAACGCGCATAACCTGGCAGATTCTCGAAGCACCACATGTGTTCTTCGCTAACCGCGTCGTGGTAACCAGGGTTTGAAATCATCCATTGTGGTGTACGTTGAAAAACACTTAGCTTAGAGGTGATTTTTGCCAGCTCAGGCACCATCTGAAACGCCGTGGCACCGGAACCAACAACCACCACGCGCTTTCCTTCCAGACTAACTGAATGGTCCCACTGCGCGGAATGCATATGCGTGCCACTGAAATCATTGATGCCCGGCATGTCTGGTAATTTAGGGCGGTTAAGCTGGCCAACCGCGCTGATCACAAGGTCTGCCTGAACTTCCGTATCGCCACCGCTGTTATGGCACGTTAGAGACCATTGCTGGTCTTGCTCATGGTAGTGGGCAGCAGTAACTTCGGTATTAAATTGAATGTGCTGGAGTAATTCCTGTTGCGACGCAAAGTCCGCGAAGTAGGCTCTAAGTTCTTCATGCTGACCAAAGAAATGTCGCCAGCGATAGTCATGATCAAATGAAAACGAGTACGCGTGACTGGCAATGTCAACCCGGCAACCAGGGTAACTGTTTTCGAACCATGTGCCGCCAACGTCAGTATTTTTCTCCAGAATCACATAATCGATGCCGGCTTGCTGCAAACGCATCGCCAGCAACAAACCCGACACGCCAGCGCCGATAACAGCAACTTTTAAGCCTGCATTGGCCACCGCTTGCGAATCAATGGCAACGCGTTTGCTGTCTTGCAGGTCAATGGCCAATTCTTCCAGCATCATGTCGTTGTAGCGCGGCTCCATCTGCTGTTCGCCCACGGCGAACGCGAGCATTTTTTCAAGCTCGCCACGCTCAAAGTTCAGCCTTGGCTCGGCGCCTGATTCCTGCGCCGCCTTAAGGGTCTGTTTCAGCATTTCACGTACTTCAGCCTGTTGCTGCTCGCTTAGACCGCCGTCCATCTTTTGCAACATCTCTATGCGATTCGGGCGAATATCACCGTCCATCAGGCTTGTGTCGCCGCTAAGGTGAATCATCGACATCATCAACGCAGGAATACTGGCCTCAATCAGGGCCTGATCAAGGAATGCATCGTTGGGAAGCTTGCTCATTATTGACTCCATAGCGCGATTTACTTGCGCAAAGCAAGGATAACCCGAACTGTGTCTTTAAGGCTTACATTTTTCTCAGATCCGTTGGTCCTCAACTCGAAGCCAACGATCGTTGTGAATGCAAATTACGGTTTCAAGGCCTTGCAAGAGCGCTGTCTGGCAGGCAAGCTCAAGTAATGAATATTCCCGTTGCCACAGCCTTGCTCGCATGGGCAAGAAAATTGCGTTTTCGACAGCTGTTCTGGCTGACAGGCGCGCTGTTTGTTGCTGATCTGTTCATTCCTGATTTCGTGCCTTTCGCCGATGAAGTGCTGCTAGGTCTGCTGACCCTGCTGTTTGCCAGCTGGAAGGATAAGCGCTATGCGGACAATGATAGCCAAGAGTCTGTGATCGCACTTGGTCAGAGTGAAGACTCCGAGCGCAGCAGCTGACATTTCTCGCTTCCAGATACTCCAAAACGGTATAATGGCGCGGTCAACGGACACGATTTCTCGTGCCGGAAAGGAAGCGACTCATGCAGCACCAATGCCCGCATAACCAAGAGATTTCCTGTGCAGATTGCAGGCTAAGCGGTATTTGCTTACCGCTGGCGGTTGCCAGTGCAGACATCGTCAAACTCGATGAAATTGTCCGGCGAGGTAAACCGCTTCAAAAAGGCGATATCTTATACTCGCAGCAGGGTGAATTTGGCTCAGTCTATGCAGTGAGATCTGGTGCCTTAAAAGCATTTTGCACGACTGGCAGTGGGGAAGAGCAAGTCACTGGTTTTTATTTGCCCGGCGAGATCCTGGGCGTTGATGGCATTGCCAATCACAGATACGCCAGTTCTGCGATAGCACTGGAAACGTCTACCGTCTGCGAAATTCCCTTTGATCAGCTAGGTGACCTCAGTCTGCAATTGCCAAACTTGCAGAAACATTTCTTCAAGATTCTAAGCCGCGAAATTGCTGACGATCAAAAGCTGCTGACTTTGGTCAGCAAAAACACGGCCGATGAACGCGTTGCCGCGTTTCTGTTGAGTCTTTCAGCGCGTTTCGCCAGGCGTCAGCTTTCCGGAGAACGTTTTTTGCTGCCAATGTCGCGCACTGATATCGGCAACTTTCTGGGTCTTACCATCGAAACAGTCAGTCGTGTTTTTGGGCGCTTCAAGAAGAATATCTGGATTGACGTGGAAGGCCGGGATGTACGAATCCAGGACATCGACGCGCTGAAGCAGATCGCAGGTGTTCAGGCGTAATTTCGCACCCACCAGGCCGACAAAATGCAGCTCGCTTGATCCATGTCAAGAATGGATAAGGAGCCAATCGCTATTCTTGTTACTGAACAAAATATGGCGATTGAGAAATGCTTGTTGCGAACCCGCTTGGCTATTTATTCACACCTCTAAAACAATGGGATGAGCTGGCGAAAAAACCGCTTTCAAGCTTCCCAGCCTACCTGATTTACCCCGCAATCATGGCTGTCATTCCAGCAGTTGCCTGGTATCACGGCGTCACTGAAGTCGGCTGGCGCGTAGGCGATGGTGAGGTTGTGCGGCTAACGCGCGACAGCGCCATGCCAATCATTGCTTTGTTTTATCTCACCATGCTGGCCGCAGTCTTTGTTATTGGCTACATGACGCACTGGATGTCACAAACCTATGGCGCTGAGACCAGTGTTGCCAAAGGTGTTGCAGTGATCGGCTTTGTAAGCACCCCTTTATTTATCGCAGGTGCCGTTGGCTGGCATCCAGTGTTATGGCTGGACATGTTAGTGGGCATCGCGGCGGTCAGTTGGGCGCTTTATTTATTGTACGTGGGTATTCCATTGGTGATGCGCCAACCCAAGGAGCAAGGCTTTCTTTACGCCAGCGCAATCGTCGCCATCGCATTGGTGATGCTGATTTGCATCATGGTGGGTAGCGTCATTCTCTGGGACTTTGGAGCAACACCGGTTTTTACCGATTGAGCTTCGGCGACTTAGTTAAGCCTCTAGCCGCTCAATAGCATTACAGAAATTACTACATAAGGGGAATACATGTCAGCAACAGACACACAGGCAATGGATAAGCGAGGAGACAACGCCATCCCTATTGTAGATGACGGCTACAACTACAAGGTTGTACGTCAATTCACGGTAATGACCATCGTTTGGGGCATTGTCGGTATGGGTGTTGGTGTGTACATCGCCGCGCTGATGATCTGGCCACAACTCAGTCTGGATTTGCCCTGGTTAAGTTTTGGTCGCCTCAGGCCACTGCATACCAATGCGGTTATTTTTGCTTTTGGTGGCTCCGCATTGTTTGCATCCTCGTTATTCGTGGTGCAAAGAACCTGTCAGGTCAGGCTGATTTCAGATGGTTTGGCATCCACCGTTTTTTGGGGGTGGATGCTGGTGATTGTTGCCGCAGCCATCAGCCTGCCGTTGGGCATAAACTCCAGTAAGGAATACGCTGAGCTGGAATGGCCGATTGATATCCTGATCACCATTGTGTGGGTGCTGTACGCCATTCTTTACTTCGGCACAATCATGAAGCGGAAAGTGCAACACATATACGTTGCTAACTGGTTCTTCGGTGCTTTTATTGTCACTGTGGCGGTATTGCATATCATCAATAGCCTGGCAATTCCGGTATCAATGGGTAAGTCCTATTCGATTTACTCAGGCGCGGTCGATGCCATGGTGCAATGGTGGTACGGACACAATGCCGTGGGTTTCTTTTTAACCGCTGGTTTTCTTGGCATGATGTACTACTTTGTACCCAAGCAAGCTGAACGCCCTGTTTATTCCTACAGGCTATCGATTGTTCACTTCTGGGCTCTGGTTGCTGTATACATCTGGGCTGGCCCTCACCACCTTCATTACACCGCGCTGCCTGACTGGGCACAAAGCCTTGGCATGGTTATGTCACTGATTCTACTGGCACCAAGCTGGGGTGGCATGATCAACGGCATGATGACGCTGAGCGGTGCCTGGTACAAATTGCGCACCGACCCGATTCTGCGTTTCCTGATCGTCTCACTGTCGTTCTACGGTATGTCGACGTTTGAAGGGCCGATGATGTCTATCAAAACGGTTAATGCGCTGTCGCATTACACAGACTGGACCATTGGCCACGTGCATTCCGGCGCACTGGGTTGGGTGGCCATGATTTCGATCGGCACAATGTATTACCTGCTACCGGTATTGTTTGGTCGCAAGCAAATGTACAGCGTTGCCTGGATCAACTGGCATTTTTGGATGTCTACCATAGGCACAGTGTTATACATCGCATCAATGTGGGTGAATGGCATCGTTCAAGGCTTGATGTGGCGCGCCTACAACGCTGATGGAACTCTGACTTACAGCTTTGTTGAAAGCGTGCAAGCCAGTTATCCCGGTTATCTGGTACGACTTATAGGGGGCGGGATATTCTTCCTGGGCATGTTGCTAATGGCATGGAATATGGTGAAGACGATTCGCACAGATCACGTTCGCGATGTGATGAAGATTGAACCTCAGGACTTATCTGACCAGGCTCAGCCACTAGGAGCGACCGCATGAAACACGAGTTTCTTGAAAAGAACATAGGGTGGATGATTGTTTTCATTATATTCGCAATCTCGTTTGGAACCCTGGTAGAACTGGTGCCCTTAATGATGCAGAGGCAAAGCAGTGAACCGGCAGAGGGCCTGGAACCGCTTGCCGCTCTGCCTTTGGAAGGTCGCGATATCTATATTCGAGAGGGCTGCAACAATTGTCACTCTCAAATGATTCGTACACTGCGTTCGGAAACTGAGCGCTACGGTCATTACAGCATGGCCAACGAGCTGGTTTATAACCATCCGCATTTATGGGGCAGTAAACGCACCGGGCCAGATCTGGCGCGTGTGGGGGGGCGCTACAGCGATGATTGGCATCGCTTGCATTTTTACAACCCGCGCGACGTAGTGCCTGAGTCCAATATGCCTTCCTATCCGTGGTTATTCGAAAACACTTTGGACGGCGAGCATACCGCAGACAAAATGCGAGCGCTTCGCACGGTAGGCGTGCCTTACAGTGACGAGCAGATTGCAACAGCGAGCGACGAAGTAAAAGGCAAGCAGGAGATAGATGCGCTGATTGCCTACATACAGCAGCTTGGACTGCTTTTTCCCCGCAGCTGATAGAAAAGGAACATAAACATGGACATTAATCTGCTCCGAGCCATCTCCACAATATTATTGTCAATCGCATTTATTTGCATTTGTGTGATGGTCTTTAGCCGAAAACGCAAAGATTATTATGAAGAAGCATCAAAAATTCCACTGCGTGAAAAACCAGTTGAGCAAGTAGACCAGCAAGACGCGATCATGGAGGCAGGGCAATGAGTGGGTTTTGGAGTGCCTGGATTATCGTGCTCACAATTATCACCTTGATTTTGTTAGTTTGGTTGCTGTTTGCAACGCGCAAGATAAAGGTTGATCGCGATGACAACACGACTGGCCATGTATACGACGGTATTGTGGAAGAAGACAACCCCTTGCCGGGGTGGTGGTTCACCATGTTCGTTTTGACGATTATATTTGGTGTTGGGTACCTGGTTGCGTATCCAGGCATGGGTTCATTTCAGGGCATGCTGGCTTGGAGTTCTGCCAATGAGCATGACCGGCGGGCAGCGCAAATCGACGAGTCATTTGCGAGTTCTATATCAGAGTTTCACAATCTTGGTGTAGAGCAGTTGGCTGTTAACCAAAAAGCGGTGAACATGGGCCGACGCTTGTTTTCTACCAATTGCTCTGTGTGCCATGGCAGTGCCGGGCAAGGCGGTTTTGGTTTTCCAAAGCTGGACGACAATGATTGGCAGTGGGGCGGGTCGCCTGAGCAAATAGTGCATTCCATTGCCAAAGGGCGCCAGGCGATGATGATTCCGTGGAAGGATATTTTAGGCGCACAAAACCTGCCTTTGGTAGCAAGCTATGTTGCCAGCTTGTCTGAAGGTGCGGCCGCCAGAAACAATATTGCCAGTGTTGATCCGAATGATCTGGAAAAGGGCAAGGACCTGTATATGAAAAACTGCGTTGCCTGCCATGGCGCAGATGGCAGCGGCAATATATTACTGGGCTCGCCTGCACTGAATGATGACATCTGGTTGTATGGCGGTTCGCTGGCGGAGATTCAGGTGTCTTTTAGCGCGGGTCGAAATGGCCAGATGCCGGCGCATCAGGGCCTGTTAAGTGACGACAAGATCAATCTGATCGCAGCTTATGTGCTGAGCTTGTCGGCAGGCAAGTAACTTTGCATGAATGACAAGATCCCACTACAGGAATGGGCGCCTGCCGAAGTAGAAGAGCTTGATCTCTATGAAAAACGCGAGAAAATCTACACGCGTAAAATAGAGGGTTTCTTTCAAAAAATTCGTCAATACAGCGGCTGGCCCTTACTACTGGGCTATTTCTTGCTGCCCTGGTTGCAATGGGACGGTCGCCAGGCTGTGCTGTTTGATCTACCCGCCAGAAAGTTCTATATCTTCGGGCTCACCATCTGGCCTCAGGATTTGTCCATTCTGGCCTTGTTGTTAATCATTGCTGCATTTGCACTGTTTCTCGTGACTACGGTTGCCGGAAGGGTGTGGTGTGGTTACACCTGTCCGCAAACCGTTTGGACAGCCATCTTTATGTGGGTTGAGCAGAAGGTTGAAGGCACGCGCAATCAACGAATCAAGCTGGATAAACAACCGTGGTCAGCGCAGAAGTTGGCGAAGAAGTCACTCAAGCACTTGATGTGGCTATGGGTGGCGTTTTCTACCGGCTTTACTTTTGTTGGCTATTTCACCCCGGTTTACGAATTGGGCTGGCAAGTCTACTCGCTGAATATGCCGCTAACGCCACTTAGTTGGGTTGTTTTCTTTACCCTGGCAACTTACTTTAATGCTGGCTGGATGAGGGAGCAGGTTTGTCAATACATGTGTCCTTATGCACGGTTCCAGTCAGTCATGTTCGACCCTGAGACACTGATTGTTTCGTACAACCCTAACCGTGGTGAGCCGCGTGGCTCACGAAAAAAAGGCGCTCAATCCGCTGATTTGGGAGCCTGCATAGACTGCAAGTTATGTGTTCAGGTATGTCCCACCGGGATTGATATTCGCGAAGGTTTGCAATACGAATGCATCGCATGTGCATTGTGCATAGACGCTTGCGATTCGATAATGGAAAAAATGGACTACCCAAAGGGGCTAATCAGCTACACCACGGAAAACGCAATCAAACACAATGCGGTAGAGCATGGTGTCAAATTATTGCGTCCCAAAGTGCTTGTCTACTCCTCGGTGCTGTGCGTGATGGCATTGGTGTTTGCCTGGCGCGTCTTCTCTATCGATAATCTTGAGCTGAATGTTCTGCGCGACCGACAGGCCGTCAATACATCCGTTGCCCCTGGTATGGTTGAGAATCGATACACCATAAAAGTAGTCAATAAAAATGATGATCCTAAAGAGATTGCGCTAAGCCTGGATGCACCGGTTAATCTCAAGCTACTCGGCCCAGAGCAAATTGTATTGCAGGCGGCTGAAGTCGCAAGTTTCCCGGTGCGGGTGCAAGCGGTTATTGATGAGGTTCCAGGCCTGGTATTGCCCATAGTGTTTGTTATCAGTGATGATCAACAACAATACACGCATGAAAGCCGATTTATAAAGAGCCAACGATGACAACGAAGCTGCCCTGGTATAAAGAATTCTGGCCATGGTTCATTGTTGTGTTGATCGGTTCGGTTGCGATCGCCAGTGCGGTAACCATTCGTCTGGCACTTAAATACGATGACGCTCCGGCGTCTGGAAGCTATCAGAAGCAAGGCCTGGGTATTGTTGCAGATGATCCGGCTGAGGAATGGAAGCCCGAGCAAAAAGAGACCGGAGCGCAAAGACAATGAGCGCCTGCTTTCACTGCGCGCAAGCGTTACCGAACAATGCGAGCTGGCGTATCGAAGAAAACGATGGGCGAAAAGACTTTTGCTGTCCTGCATGTTTGGCTGTATACCAGTGCATACAATCGGGTGGCTTCGCTCAGTACTATGCCCGTCGCAGTAAACCAGCTGCAACTCCATTAGAAGCGCTGAGTTCTCAGAATTATCGGGATTACGATAGCCTATTGGATTCCCTGGAGTTTGTTCGGAGGCAAGAGGGTCAATACTCTGCCGAACTACTGGTAACGGATTTGCGCTGCAGTGCCTGTGCCTGGTTGCTTGAATCGGTGCTGGGCCGTTTGCCAGGTGTGCTGTCCGTATCTGTCAGTCTTTATCAGAAAAAACTCAGCGTCAGCTGGCAAGCTGGCGAACTGCAGTTATCACAAATAATGCAACTTGCTGAGGAATACGGCTATACGACGCAGCCGTGGACAGAGTTTGCGCGCAACCGCGCCCAAATTGAAAGCAGAGAACAGCTGCAGCGTCGGCTTGGGGTTGCCGGTTTGCTGATGATGCAAGTAGGTATGATGTCGATAGGGCTCTACGCCGGCGACTGGCAAGGCATGGACGATAGCACGCAGTCCCTGCTGCGCACCGCCAGTATGCTGCTAAGCGCGATTGCTTTGGTGTACTGTGCAGTACCGTTTTTAACAGGGGCTTGGCGCGCATTGCGTCATTTTCATCTGACTATGGATGTGCCTGTCAGCATTGCTCTGCTTACAGCCTTTACTTACAGCAGCTACGGTACCTTTTTTGGTTTGCCCCATGTGTATTTTGACACGGTGTGCATGTTTGTTTTCTTCCTTCTTTTAAGCCGATATGTAGAGGCGAGGTCGCGTGATGTGTTGCGTTCAAGTGATGGCAGTCTTTTACCCGCGGTTGCGCAGCGCCGTGTTGCTTGTGCCGCAGATGATCAAAGCGCGCCTGGCAGCGAGTATGTGTTGATTGGTGAGTTGCGAATTGGCGACGAAGTATTGTGTAAACCTGGTGAAGTTGCGGCAAGCGACGGCTGGCTTGTCGATGGCCAATCCACGTTCGACGAGTCGGCATTCAGCGGAGAAAGTGATCCGGTAAACAAAGCTTCAGGTGACAGAATACTGGCAGGCACTCGCAATCTTGACCAGACGGTTTGGTACCGAGTGAGTTGCCCTGCCAAAGCGAGCAGCATCACGCGAATTGATGAACTGGCGGAAACTGTTCGTGATACCAAGCCTGTTTACGCGCAGCTTATCGATCGCGTAAGTCCCTGGTTTACTGTGATTGTGCTGTTATTGGCAGGCATCACACTAGTGGCCTGGTGGTCTTCGGGTCTGGAAGCCGCCTTACTGGCCAGTCTCGCTGTGTTGATCATTAGCTGCCCCTGCGCATTGGCGTTGGCCACACCGGTGGCCTTGACGGCCGCACAAGGTCGCGCAAGAAGAGCAGGTGTGGTTCCCATGAGCTCACGGTTTCTAAGTACCTTGCCAAATGTCAGTGACATCGTATTCGACAAAACTGGCACACTGAGTGAAACGAGGTTAGCGGTCTCTGCCATAAGCGCCACTGGTTTGAGCAAAGAGCGTGCCTTGCAAATTTCTGCCAGTCTGCAGCAAGTGGCCAGTCACCCTCTTGCACTGTCTTTTACTCAAGCCAACGATGCTGTGTTGTTGGCAGTAAGCGAGCCCTGCTATCACGCTGGCGATGGCGTGTCAGGTCAGCTTGACGGCCACACGTTTCGTTTAGGCCGGCCGGACTGGGCGCTGCAAGTCTTGCCAGCCAACAACATTTCGCTGCCACCTGAATGCCATAGCATCTTGTGCTCAAGTTCAGGTATGCAGGCATGCTTTGCAGTCAGCGAACAACTTCGCTACGACGCAGCGGAAACATGCAGTGAATTGCGTGCCCTTGGATACCATGTCCATCTGCTCAGCGGTGATAATGTGCAAAAAGTAAATGATGCCGCTACGCAGCTTGATATTGAACATCCGCATTCCGCGATGCGCCCGGAGGACAAAGTAAATTTCATTTTGAAAATAAGGAATGCAGGCGGTACCAGCCTGATGATAGGTGATGGGGTAAACGATGCGCCGGTGCTGTCTGCAGCCGATGTATCAATGGCTATGCTTCACGCTGCAGATATTAGCAAGTCCAATGCTGACGCCGTACTACTAAGCGAACGTCTGATGGCGCTGCCAGAAATGTTGCGACTGGGTATAGAGACAAAACGCGTTATTCGGCAAAACGTATTGTGGGCGGTGACGTATAACGGTCTTAGTATACCGTTTGCCATGCTGGGTCTGGTACCGCCCTGGGCTGCCGCGATTGGTATGTCTTTGAGTTCTTTGGTCGTAATTACCAATGCACTGAGACTTAAGCGCGAATCAGTAGCGGGGCGGCAGTCTAATTCTGGCAGCGCAGCAGAATTTACAGGCTACGGAAGTATGGAAAGGATACCAAAGCATGCCTAGCCTCTATTTACTTATTCCTATCGCTTTATTGTTCGTTGGCCTTGCCGCTTCATTGTACTGGTGGGCAATTCGCAGCGGGCAATACAGAGATCTTGACCGCGAGGCTGATCGAATCTTGTATGAGGATCTGGAACCGGTTAATGGTAACGCGGCTGACAATGACGCCAGTGAGGTAGACAGTGATGGGTCCTGATCTGCTTGCAGCGTTTATGCTGGGCCTGGCGGGCAGCACGCATTGCCTGACCATGTGCGGTGGTGTGCACAGCGTATTGGCGCTGAACAAACAGCCCAGCGCAAATGGATCCGTTGTGGCCAGTTCGCTGGGCGGTGAAGCGATCAGCAATGTCGCAATGTTTAGTCTCGGTAGAGTTCTGTCCTATGGTTTGGCGGGTTTGGCCCTGGGCAGCGTAAGCCACGTACTTCAGCTGGCAGCTCCTGCAATGGTCCCTTGGGCACGACTGTTGTCGGGTCTGTTACTCCTGGCATTGGCGTTTTACGCAGGTCGTTGGTGGATGGGGCTTGGCCGGGTAGAAAAACTGGCATCGATTTTCTGGAAGGCCATACAGCCAGCAACAGCGTCGCTGTTCCCGCCGCGATCAGGTTCTGGAGCGCTGGGCCTGGGTGCACTTTGGGGTTGGATTCCCTGCGGCATGGTTTACAGCGCGTTAGCATGGGCGGTATTGGCCGGGCCGCCACTCCACGCAAGTATGCTAATGCTATTTTTTGGGCTTGGCACCTTACCCGCTATGTTATCGGCTGGCGCGTTGTCTCGCGGTTTGGCCGATGTTCTTGAAAAGTCTGCAGTTCGAAACGCGGGCGCAATGTTACTGCTGTGCTTCGCGCTATGGACAATAGTCGACTCTGCCCTGGCTATTAATGCGATAGCGCTTTCGGATGCCGGTTCTATCCAACACCAGCATCACAACCATTAGGAGGTTCAAATGGCTGCCAAGTCAAAGAAAAAACAAGATATGAATCAGCAAAAAGTGATGCGCCGTTTACATGATGAACATACTTATATCGGTAAGCTTCGCCAATCTATGTCAGGAGAAATCGACAAGCTCAAAAACAGAGGTGCAGTTGACGTAGTGGTATTGCGAGACATGATGCGTTATTTAATGGAATACCCTGATGTACACCATCATCCGCTTGAAGACAAAGTATTCGAGAAGCTGATTGCCTATGACGGCGCCGTGCGCTCAGACGTTTTGGAACTGTTAGCAGAGCACAAAGACCTTGCTAGAGAAAGCCAGTATCTGTATCACAAACTCGATGCAATAGTGCACGGAACAGAAAAAATTCAAAAAAGTTTGTTGCGTGCCAGTCTGGTCGATTTTCTTGAGCTCTATGGCGAACATGTAAGGCGAGAGGAGTCGATTGTTTTCCCCGCGGCAGAAAAAATGCTTAGCGGTGCCGAATGGCGTGACATTGCAAAACATCTTCCGGAAGTTGATGATCCTGTTTTTGGGGAAAACAACAGCGAGAAATTTGCCAGACTGCGACGTCAGGTCGCCGAGGGTGCGGACTTGGCCGCCGCCGGTGTGGCAATGTCAGAAATGGTGGGTTTTTACGCAATCATCGGTGCTGCAGGCGCATTGTCTGAAGGCGCGTCTGAGTTAATGGCATTCAATCGCAAGCAATTGCGTGATTTCAGAGAGCAGAATGTCGCTGCATTTACAGAGGCTGATTCAGCGGCAGAGGCCATTTCGGAAGCGGCAAGGGTCAATACTCGCCTGCTTGGTAGGGGCGTATCCCATCGTCTAGGCATTACTAGTAAAACACTGCGCGCCGCCTACCTACCCATCTCCGAAGGACTGCAAGTGGTTACGTCAATGGGAAAATAGGCTCCATTCGTGAATGAAGGAGGTTTGAAGATCATCTAGCTTATTAGCCGGCGATGTATTTAATCATCGGCTTTCTCGTTCTTTTTGTGAATATAATTCGAATTTATAGAATGATCATTTAGGCTATACTTGGAGAGAATCGGCAAAGGATGAAGTCACGTGCGCCATCTGAATTACAATCATCTCCAATACTTCTGGACCGTAGTGCGAAAAGGCAGCATTGCCAAAGCCTCTGAAACTTTGCACCTTACGCCGCAAACGATAAGCGGGCAGTTAAAGCTGCTGGAAGATTCGGTTGGGCATGCGTTGTTTCATAGAGTCGGCAGAGGTCTGGTACCCAGCGAAATGGGTCAGGTGGTCTATCAGTACGCCGATGAAATATTTTCATTGGGAGCAGAGCTTGCCCAAAGAGTGAAGAGTGGTGATGAAGGTGTTCCGCTGTCGCTCAATGTTGGTGTGGTGAACTCCATTGCGAAGCTTATTTCGTACCGCATTGTACAGCCGGCGCTTGACGCTGAAGAGGGCCTTAAAGTGGTGTGCAATGAGGGACGATTGGAAACGCTGCTGGCGGATCTTGCCATTCATAAGCTCGATATAGTTATATCAGACCGGCCGATTCCAACGGGGTTAAATGTGCGTGCTTTCAATCACGCCTTAGGTCAGAGCCCGATCGCATTTTTTGCTCAGCCTCGAACGGCAATTCATGCAGTAAAAAAATTTCCACGCTCATTGCATCAGGCGCCCATGCTGATGCCAGTGGAAACCAATGCCCTACGTCAGGGGCTGGACGATTGGTTTGATCAGATAGATGTTTCACCGAAAATAGTGGCGGAATTTGACGACAGCGCTTTACTAAAAGCTTTTGGCGAAGCAGGTACAGGGATTTTCCCGGCTCCGGCGGCAATCACCGAGGAAGTGGAAAGAATGTATCACGTTCGTCGTATTGGTATAGCTGACGGCGTTACAGAATCTTATTACGCAATTTCCCCAGAGCGGAAAATCAAGCATCCCGCTGTGGCAAGTATCACCGAAGTTGCGCGCACCAAGTTATTTAGTAAATAACATTTAGGGCTTAGGAAAACGACCATTCTCTATCCGACGCTTTAATGAGTCGAGACCGATCATTGCTGAACAGAGTTCGACGTTGCAGGTCTCGCCTTGCTCGCTGCAAGCACTGTCGAATGGCAAATGCTCCGTCTCTGGCACTTACCTTAACCTTTGCTACATCGCGATTATGTTCGGCGATTGTTATCTCACAGCGGTAGGCCTTGCCACTCTCTGATTGGCTATTGAGATCAACAAAGCGAACGTTGTATTCGCGATGACTTTCAATAGGCGGAAGATTTAGCGTGACTTCGCTTTCGATTAACTCCTGCCAAAGATGATCCAGGCTATCGGCCATTTCGATATTCAACATGTTGCTATCCTCATTTCTTCTGACACCTAATACTAGCGATTGGCACGGACACAAACAGCAAGTTCTTTATCGTTTAGTGTTCGATTTTTTCGACTATTTGAGTATTCCCCATGTGCTCTTGATAGTTCGATTTACACGATGCTTAGCTGCGAAATAAACGTTTTTTCTCACTGCCATTCGTGGTCCATAGTTTACCTTGACAAAAGAGATTTGCATCAGAGGTGTAGCAATGAGAACGTTGAAACTTGATTTGAACACTACCAGTTCAGCATTGGATGAAACAGGCAGGCGAGTACTGCTTCGCGCAATTGTATCGGCGGTAAATGCAGATGGTCATATGGATAAAGCCGAGTCACAGCGCCTTTTCGCAGAAGCTGATCATTTACAGCTTTCCATTGATGACCGTCTATTCTTGCTCGATGAGCTGCGTGAGCCCAAGACTCTGGAATCTCTAGCTGCTGAAGTACAAGACGCAGCATTGGCAAGGCGAGTTTATAAGGCTGTATTGGCGGTACTTGACCAATGTCGCCCTGAATCAAGCCGGTATTTGATGCGACTGGCTGGACTTCTCAATTTATCGGAAGGAGAAGCAGGCGCAATACGGGAGTTAAGTGATAATTCTCTCTTTCGCGCTGCGTAAAGCGTCGAAGGTCAAGAAAGTTTGCAGCCGTGTGGTTCAGTAGTACACTTGAGGCATCGTGCGCTTGAATTGGTGATGTGTTGTTGGAGAAGCCGAGAGTAAAGCCTTGGCCCCTGTGGGACCTACCCACTCGTTTAGGACATGGCTTGTTGATTGTGGCTTTGCTGCTTGCTTGGTGGAGTGCTGAAACACAGCGTACCGACATTCACCAATGGACGGGTTACAGCATTCTTGTGTTGGTACTCGGCAGGCTGGTATGGGGCTTCATTGGCAGCAAGCCGTCTCGATTTGCCACTTTCATGAAAAGCCCAATGGTTGCAGTTAAGTATCTGTTTTCACCTGCTGCGCAGGCGAGTGAGGATGTACCGAACGGCAATACAATGGGGCATAACCCTGCAGGCGGGTGGTCAGTACTGTTGATGTTGAGTTTATTGCTCACACAGGCCACCAGTGGCTTGTTTAACAGCGATGATATTTTGTTTAACGGGCCTTTTTACCACTTGGTAGAGTCGGACTGGCAAGATCGATTCGGGGTTGTACATGAATACGTATTTAACGCGCTGCTCGCCTGTATTGCACTGCACATTGCGATGGTGTCTTTCTACACTTACCGCGGCAAAAAACTGTTAACACCTATGATACGCGGCGGAACCGATGATCGTTATTCCGAAGAGCCACCGAAACCCAGCTGGCGCTGGCTTGCGGTACTGCTGTTAATTGCTATTGCACTGTGGGCTTTGGTGCAATCAGTCCCGCAGCCGACCAGTCAGTGGTTCTGACTGGCGACTTGGCCAAGTCTTAGTACAAATAATCTTTTGATTTATAATCATCATGGCATGCCTTGCAGGCCTTGCCAGTTGCGCCAAACGCTGGAGCAATTTCTTTCTTGTCGCCGGTTTGCGCAGCAGTGTCCAGCGCCGCAACTGCAGCGATCAGGTCGTCCATTTTCGCGCTAAAGTCTGCTTTGTTTTCCCAAACTTCCGGTTTTGCGCGAGTAGTGCCTTTATCTGTGCCATCGGCAAATCCGCGCATGATGTTCATAGAAGCAAGAGCGGACAAATCGCTTGCATGTTCTTTCATGCGCGCTTCGTCATAAGGCATATCGCCTTTCATCATTGCAGCCATAGGGCCAAAGTTTGACGCTACCATGGCAAACCAGGACTGACGATAAGACTGCGCCATTTCCTTATCGTCAAAATGTGAAATAGCCATCGGCGCTAATAACAAGCCAGCAACCGAAGCACCACAGATACATGCATTCCTTAATGTTTTAACCACAACAAACCCCTGTAAATAATTACTTGGTGCAGGGGTAATGTTTCCTCAATATTGCAAACACTACTTCCCGCGCGCTTCCATCCTGCCACTGACCCGCACTGGCAGTCAAGTCGCGCGTCACCTCGCCTACTACTTCCGACAGGGGCACAGGCTCACCCAGGCATATGTCTGCGTAACTGCTGGCGCCGAAACGCTCTAGCAGACGGTCTCTTGGGGCTCGCATTCTGATGGCGCGTTCTGAGAAAGTTTCTTTAATACTTTCGTACTCCGCTCTCACATTTTGCAGCACTCGCTCATCAGTTGCCACGGCGCCATCAATAAAGCCTTGAATGTAGCGAACGCAAAAAATAGCATCTTTACCATCAGGATCTTGATCATAGAGCGCACAATGCTCGTGCAGTTCGCTAGCCGGCAATGTCTCTACAGCATTGGCAAGACCATGCAGTAGACACAGAGGTAGTACGAATATGCCGAGTGTGAATGCTCTCATGATTGTGCGGCTCCTTACTCGATTTCGGACAGCAGCGCAGGGTCGGTTACCAACTCCCTGACACCGTGCGCGTGATCTTCGTTAAAGTCGTTGCTCTCGCACCACTTGGCAAGGCTTTGAATGCTAAGCTTGGCGCAATGCGGTCGCACGCTCCACGAGACTTGCAGCGGTGAACACTGCTGAGCGTTGTATGATGGGCCAGTTGTTGAACCAGCAAATTCTACCGGCAGACCGGTACCGGTTGGTAAGGCTTTCACCTGGTGTAGACTTCCTTCATTGGCACCAGCGTAGCGGAAGTCATCAAAGTCTAAAGCTTTTTTGTCGTTTACCACTGTGAACACTTGAGTCTCTACTCTAAGGTCCGGATTTGCGCAGCTGTCTGATAGACAAGCGCCAAGGGTAGGGCCAGGCGAGACGTCACATGATGAATGTACCCAGTGGAATTCAACAGTGTCTCCCGGTATGATTCCGCCGCATACTGATTTTGACATTGGCTTCAGTTCCGCTTTACTCAGCGACTGGCTGATCGTGCACTGATAGCCACCTCCTACTCCTTTCTTGTTGCCTTTGCCAGCATAAATCGCGAAGTCTTTCGCTTTATGCTCTGCGTTTGCGTGGAAGTGAATGTTGCACAGATTCATTTCAGAGTATTCTGGCGCCAAAGAAAAAGAACGCTTATTGGTACCAGACAGTTGATCAATGTCACGAGGCGTTTGCGGCCCAAAGCCCTGGCAGCTTTGCTCGCTCTGAGCATGATC
>CAYGSL010000017.1:0-80818 GCA_964352475.1 uncultured Pseudomonadales bacterium
CTCAATCGAGGAGAGGCCTATCATCAACTCCGACGTGCTGTTGCCTCGGTCAATGGTAATCGGTTTAGGGGCATCTCCGACTATGAAATTGGTCTCTGGAACGAATGTGCTCGATTACTGACAAATGCCATTATCTATTTCAATTCCATGATACTGAGTCTTCTGCTCACTTACTTTGCGCGCAGAGACGACGAGAAAAATCTAGAGCTGACAAAAGTTGTATCACCGGTAGCGTGGCTGAACATAAATTTAAACGGGACTTACAGCTTCAATTTTGGCGAAAACATGATCGATATGGATGAAATCATGCGTCTAATCACGGAAAGTGAGGAAGATCCGTAAGTTGATACCCCGCCACAGGCCCCATTCTACGCGGGCTGTAGAGGATTATGTCCTTTCCAGACGGAAAATCCGCGGTACCCCAACGTCCTTCAATGTAGAAATCATTTCAGGCGCCGGCCGTCAGGAGCGGCTAAAAGTTCGATGCAAATTTCGCCCGCCTGAGTAAAGCGGCACTTTCCTCCACACGCTGCACGAACAGTTCGTCTACGCGCACAGACCCTGCATTGTCAATCCCGCAGCAGTGCACAGTCATGCGGCTGATTCGCCCAATGGCATTCACCTGCACTCTACCACTCAACATGAGTTGCAGTCCGTCTGGCGCACTGCATTCATCCACCATCAGGCTGTGTTGACCCTGCTGGTCAGTGTATTCAAGCAAAATGCCAACGGCTCGTGTCGTGGGGTAGCGAAAACCCAGCCAGGCAGCCACGTTGTATTCTGAAAACCAGGGCGCCTTAGAAGGCGTTGCGGTGTCAAAAGTACTGGCTGGAACCTCGGCAAGCAGGCAACTGCGGAGTAAGCTTGCGGGGATTTCATGACCACTACCCATACACTATGCCTCAAATGATTCCGGGCTTCACCCAGACTAATACCCGGGCGATGCAGCTTCAATATACACACCTTGGCCGGCTTATCCAGCACGTGATCATCGCTTTGTGCTGCGAGTCACGCAGTATTCCCTAAGGTGGCACAAATCGCATAATTACCCTCTCTAAGCAAGCGCTACGGCATTGGTAAACCGCGTGGCCTGTGTCACACTATTGGCCCTTATCAGAGATAAAGGTCGAGACGGAATCGTCGGTTGCAAGAGGCGGTAAACAAGGATCAGCGGTAGGAATCAGGATGGCAAATCAAGTAAATCAGGCAAGCAGCAAGACCGTATGTATCATAGGCTGTGGCTCATCCGGTATACCTGCCATCAAAGCCATGGTCGACAACAACATCAGCTTCGATTGTTTTGAAGCTGGCAACGATGTGGGCGGCAACTGGACTATCAATAACAGTAACGGTATGTCGGCGGCCTACGAGTCCCTGCGTATCAATACTTCCAGGCAGATGATGGAATACGCTGATTATCCTATGCCGGAAGATTACCCTGATTATCCCGACCATAGGCTGATCGCGCGATATTTTAATGACTACATAGACGCATTCAATTTACGCGAACATGTTCAATTCAATACTGTGGTGGAACACTGCGAGCGATCATCAAGCGGCTTGTGGTTGGTGACACTAGGCAATGGCGAGAAACGCTATTATCAGAACCTGGTGGTTGCCAATGGGCATCACTGGGACCCTCAATGGCCGCAGCCTCCGTTACCTGGTGTTTTCAACGGCCTGGTAATGCACTCGCATTCCTACATCAGCCCCTATGACCCGGTTGATCTGGCCAACAAAAATATCGTCATCCTGGGTATGGGCAATTCGGCAATGGACCTGGCGTGTGAGCTAAGCCAGCAGAGCCTTGATAACACCGTGTACATGAGCGTCAGAACAACCGCTTGGGTGCTGCCACGTTATCTGTTTGGCAAGCCTCTTGACCAACAGGCTCAGGTATTACTGCCATGGCGGATAATGACCCGGATAACTGAAGCGCTGATGCGGCTGACGCATGGCAGCCCGCAGTCGCACGGTCTTGCCAAGCCAAAACACCGTGCCTTACAAACCCACCCTACGATAAGTCAGTACATTTACGACAAACTTGATAACGGCGAAGTGATCGCCAAACCCGCAATAAGCGAATTGAATGGAAATCGGGTGCGCTTCACTGATGGCAGTGAGGTAGACGCCGACGTGGTTGTTTATGCAACCGGCTATAAAGTGAGTTTCCCGTTTTTTGATCCAGGATTTATTTCTGCCCCTGGCAATGATCTGCCGCTGTGGCGAAGATTGGTCAAGCCAGGTATCGACAATCTGTTTTTCATCGGATTGATGCAGCCTTTGGGTGCAGTCATGCCGTTGGCTGAGCAACAGGCCAAGTTGGTTGCGGAGGTGATAAGCGGGGACTTGCGATTACCTCCCCTTGAGGAGATGCTGGATGACATGGAGCAGGAACGCGTTGCAATGCATACACGCTATCTGGACTCCAGTAGGCACACAATGCAAGTTGATGCGCCAGCTTATCGAAAGCTGCTGGTCAAGATTAGAGAACTTGCAAAACTGCGTGCAACCACTCCTGCCCCAGTGCTGAACGGTGTTGGTCTGTCAGCAAAAAATAAATCAATCAGCAAACCAGCTAACTCACAATCGTCAGCAGAAAATGGGCAGGTTCAAAAACGGTCTGACGCGGTAAGCAAGCCGTCTGAAACGGCTCTGGAAGAAAGCTAAACGCCTTCCAGCTTAAAACGCTTATCCCAGCTTTTGAATTTCTGGCGACAGTATTTGTCCAGACTCGCGTAGCTATTAAATTCCAGAACCGAATCGTCTTCTTCACGAACAAATTCGCAGTCGTCATTGGAATGCTCACGACACACTATTGGCCTGGTTTCGTAAATACCACAGCCACCGCCGGGCAGCAGATGCTCACAGCTATTCATCGTCTGTATTCCCCAGCCGTCTACGTCACGGTATACCCGCACACCTCTGTGGCTAACCATCCACAACAAGTTATCGTAATCGCGCATACTTCTTGGCGTATCAACGGGCACCGTAATGTATCGGCAACACAGTGACTTGCTGCATTGGCCGCAGGTGTTGTCTGCCTCGAAATCCGCCACCGGTATCACTTCAATTACTTCGGATAAATCTGTCATAGGGTTTTGTAATTCACTTATTTGCCAGTAAAAACAGGGGCTCGCTTCGCTTTGGCCGCTAACAAACCTTCCTGTAAGTCATTTGAATTGCCGCACAGAGCGACCAATGCATCAGCACGTTCCTGGTCCAGTCCGGCGCCTGCAGCCTGTAGGCTGATTTCCTTCATCGCTCGTATTGCCAGCGGCGCCAAAGTAGACAGGTGCTGTGCGTATTGCTCTGCTGCTCGCAGCGCAGACTCATCACCTGCAGCGTGGGTAAGAAAACCCATTTGCAGCAGTTCCGCCGTGCTAAATTCCTCTGTCGCCAGCAGAAATCTCTGCGCATTGCTCAGCCCCAACGTCGTCACAAGGCGAGTAATGCCAGTGGGTGGGTAACACAGGCCAAATTTAGCCGCTGGAATAAACGCTCGCAGGCCATCTGCGCCAAATCGGAAATCACAGCTCAATACAACTTCACAGCCACCGCCATACACGCTTCCATTTAGGGCGCACAGTGTCGGCATGCTCAAGGTGCGCAAACGCGTAGTCATGTTCGCGAACGCCTCCGCGCTAATCTCACCCGTAGATAACTGGTCCAGCGCAGCACCCGCACAAAAAGTACGTTCACCAGCGCCGGTTAGCAGCAGCACCCGCAACTCAGAGTCAGCCTCAATCTGGGTAAAAAACTCGTTGAGCAGTTCAATTTCTATTGCGCCAAGAGAGTTATGCCGCTGCGGAGCGTTCAAGGTCACCCTTGCGATGGGTCCAGACTTTTCGAAGACTATGGTTTCGGCTTCACTTTTCATGCGGCGCATTCTACAGACCCTGTGCAGACCTGTTAAGAACTGAGTGAGTTTGTGCGCACAACCGTCGCATTTGTCGGCTGTAATGTATGTTGGAGTCCATCTCCGGTAGAATTGTCCACTGTTTTTAATCTGCAATCACCCCCCTAACTGGAGAACCCTATGAGTGAAGCATGGATTATTGATGCCTGTCGCACCCCGCGCGGTATTGGCAAAATTGGCAAAGGCGCGCTAGCCGAGATTCACCCGCAACAACTGGGCGCTACGGTTCTGAAAGCGATTGCTGAACGAAACGACGTGAATACAGCGGAAGTAGACGACATTATCTGGGGTACCAGCAGCCAACGTGGACAGCAAGGCGGCGACCTTGGTCGAATGGCCGCCCTGGACGCAGGCTACGACATTCGATCCAGCGCAGTGACTCTTGACCGCTTTTGTGGCTCTGGCATTACATCGGTGAATCTGGCAGCCGCATCAATCATGTCTGGCATGGAAGATCTGGTGGTTGCTGGCGGCACCGAAATGATGTCGATGTACGGCAAAATGGCGGAGGCTCAATCGCCGTTTATGGACAATGGCAATGAGCGCTTACGCGCCAAGCACCCTCAATCCAATCAAGGCGTTTGCGCGGATGCCATTGCAACAATGGAAGGTATTACCCGTGAAGATGTCGATGCACTTGCCCTTGTCAGTCAGCAGCGTGCTGCGCATGCGATTGAAAACGGTTATTTTGATAAGAGCCTTATACCCGTCTATCACGAAGACGGCAGCTTGGCACTGGACAAAGAAGAGTTCCCGCGACCGGGAACCACAATGGAAGGTTTATCGCAGCTGAAAGCGTCCTTTGAAGCAATGGCCGATTACCCGCTTGATGACAAAGGAACTACCTATCGCGGCCTGATTCTGCAGAAATACCCGGACGTGGATATCCAGTTTATGCATCACGCTGGAAACTCGTCAGGCGTGGTGGATGGCGCAGCTGCCCTGTTGCTGGCGTCTCCCAAGTACGCAGAAGCAAACGGTATGAAGCCCAGAGCCCGCATTGTTGCCACTGCCAACATCGGTGATTGCCCAACGCTGATGCTTAACGCACCTGTGCCGGCGGCAAAGAAGGTATTGGACAAAGCTGGCCTGAGCATTAGTGACATTGATTTGTTTGAGGTGAATGAAGCATTCTCAGTGGTTGCCGAGAAATTCATCCGCGACCTGAATCTTGACCGAGACAAAGTCAACGTAAATGGCGGTTCAATGGCGCTTGGTCACCCTATCGGTGCAACTGGCTCATTACTAATTGGTACCTTGCTAGACGAACTGGAGCGTCGTGATCTTCAGCGCGGCCTTGTGACTATGTGCGCCGCAGGCGGCATGGCCCCGGCCATCATCATAGAACGCGTCTAAACGGATAAACCGGCTTAGTTTCGCTGTCTTCGCAGCTGGCCAGCGCCATTACGGGCTGGTCAGCCTGCTCTACCAACACCATCAAATTTTCGCCCGCTGTCTGCGTCTCAAATGACACATGGGTTTGGCCGTTGCGCTCGTTAACCGCCAGCACACGCAATTTTTGCTGCTCCGCAAACACTTCAGCCGCTTGCACCGGCTTTGAATACCATGCCTGCCCACGCAAGTGAGCAAAGTCCAAGCTGTTGGCCTCAACAGTTTCAATGAAATCATCGATTCCATCAGGCGACACCCGCCCATACATCGCGCCCTGGGGTAAACACAGCACGTTTGGTGCAAACCGATGCCCACCCAAGTGACTCACCTGCCATACCCGCTCGCCAAGACGCTCGCGCAGCGCACTGTATACTGGCCGCCCAAAACGGGCGCAACACACATCTCTCTGGCCATTCAAACACACAAAGTAGTTTGGCTGATCAAGCAAAGTGGCCTGTTGTTCCGGCGCGGAAAGGAAAGCGGGCAAGTCCAGGTCATGCAAGAAATCATAGCCCTGACCTTCCAATTGCCAAGTGGCAGATTGTGTGGCGATGAAACACTTCGTTGTCGCTCTGTCGTATTCGGGCTGGCGAATAAACTGTGGTCTAACCCGAAGACCAGAAGCTGATAGCGCATCTATCTGTTGATCAAGCCAATGTCTGGTGGTCGCCGACAGCGCGTTGTCTTCCAGCACTTTAGCGCCCCAGCTCGGCACATACTCTAGCATCAGCCATAGATCCACGTGGTCTGAGGTGCCAGCCATCGGCAAGTCAGGGCTTTGTAAACTGCAATACTTGTTTTTCTTTCCTGTCATAACTCTTACATTTCAGATACTTACGGAACATATAGAGAACCAGTCTATACGCACTTTCCTACAACAAGTTAATTCGAATGAAAGTGTAACCTGAACCGTTATGCATCTTTCCGGTAATTTAGTAGAATTCGCGCCCGCAAAAGTTCTTTTCACCGTTAATCACACAAGGCAAAAAACCATGAGCGACTCCGTACTGGTTGATATCACCAACGGCATTATGACCATCACCATGAACCGTCCAGAGGCTAGAAACGCCATCAATGGCGATGCAGCGAGAGGCATTGCAGCCGCGCTGGAGCAACTGGACTCGGACGACAGCGTACGCGTGGGCATCTTGACCGGCGCTGGCGGTACATTTTGTTCGGGCATGGACTTGAAAGGTTTTCTGACTGGCGATTTGCCATCGGTAGAAGGCAGGGGTTTCGGCGGCCTCACGGAATCGCTGCCAAGGAAACCTCTGATTGGCGCAATCGAAGGTTACGCGTTGGCCGGCGGCTGCGAAATGGCCTTGAGTTGCGACATGTTGGTTGCTGCAGAAACCTCTAAATTCGGCATCCCGGAAGTGAAGCGTGGCCTGGTAGCCGCCGCCGGTGGTCTGATGCGTCTGCCGCGACAGATACCACAGAAAATCGCCATGGAACTTGCCCTAACCGGTGATTTCATGTCGGCCCAGCGTGCCGCTGACCTTGGCCTGGTGAATCGCATCGTCGCTGAAGGTAACGCTCTGGAGGCAGCCAAAGAGCTGGCTGCTGCTATCAACGCCAATGGCCCCCTCGCAGTGGCGGTCAGCAAGCAGGTGGTATTGCAATCGGTTGATTGGTCCTCCAGTGAGATGTTCGACAAGCAAAATGCAATTGCCGTACCCGTATTCAGCAGTGAAGACGCCAGAGAAGGTGCTGCCGCATTCGCCGAAAAACGCGCGCCTAACTGGAAAGGCAAATAAAGTTACCAATCCCATTTAATCAAACAACGTATTAGGAAGCATTATGGATATATCAGGAAAATCAGCAATTGTAACTGGCGGCGCCTCAGGCCTGGGCCGGGCAACCGTTATATTGCTGGCAGGCAAAGGCGCTAAGGTCGCCATCTTCGACATGAATGACGAAAAAGGTAACGCGCTGGCCGCAGAGCTGGGCGACAACGTTCGTTTTTACAATGTGAACGTCAGCAGTGAAGAATCAGTTCAAACCGCCATAAACGATGTAATGGAAGCATTCGGTGAATTGCACATCTGCTGCAACTTTGCCGGTATCGGTAACGCGATTCGCACCTATGGTAAGAAGGGCCCATTCCCGCTGGATGATTTTAACAAGATTCTGCAAGTCAACCTGGTCGGCACGTTTAATGTCACACGCCTGGCCGCAGAGCAAATGTCAAAAACCATCCCATACAATGAAGACGGCGCCAGAGGCGTGATCATAAACACTGCTTCTATAGCGGCCTATGAAGGCCAGATAGGTCAGGCGGCTTACAGCGCCTCAAAAGGTGGCGTGGTTGGCATGACTTTGCCTATCGCTAGAGACCTTGCCGTACTAGGCATTCGCTGTAACACCATCGTACCTGGCTTGATCGCTACCCCATTGATGATGGGTGGTGCTGAAGAAATGACGCCTGAAATTGCCGAGTTCATAAAGCCACTTTCCTCTCAGGTTCTGTTCCCGCAGCGCCTTGGTCGTTCCGATGAAATCGCTCATCTGGCTGGCTCTATCATCGAGAATGATTACATCAACGGTGAATGCATCCGCATGGACGGTGGTATCAGAATGCAGCCTAAGTAACTTGGGCTTTACCGCTTGGGGCTGATTCTTTCAGCCCCTGCTTTCATTGCAGCCGATTTTCTCACACAAAGATACGTCCAGAGAGCTCACCATGACCATGCAACAAACCCCGCTTCTGATGTCTCGCCTCCTTGGCCGCGGCGCGAAATTAGACCCAACCGTGGAAGTAGTGACCTTGCAAAGCAATGGCAAGCACCGCACTACCCTGGGGGAAACCTGGAACAGAGCCAATCAGCTGGCCCATGGGCTGCATGCTCATGGCATTCAAGTCGGCGATCGCATCGGCAGCTTTATGTGGAACAATTACCGGCACCTGGAGCTTTACCAGGCCGTTCCCAGCATGGGTGCAGTACTGCACACCCTGAATATTCGCCTTGGGCCTGCCGACCTCGAGTACATCATCAATCACGCCCACGACCGGGTAATCTTCGCCGATGAAGACCTCTTGCCATTATTGGAACCGGTACTGGACAAGCTACCCTGCCTTGAGTTGCTAGTGATCTGCCGCAATGGCGACGGCGGCGAAACCTCATTCGCCAATACAATCGACTATGAAGAACTAATCGATGGCCATGAAGCGCGCTACGACTGGCCAGTGATCGATGAAAACTCGCCCATGGGGCTTTGCTACACCAGTGGCACCACTGGCAAGCCAAAAGGTGCGATGTACACCAACCGCTCCACTTATCTGCACACCATCACCGAATGCATGACCGATGCCATCGGCCTGAGCTCGCTTGATTCTGTGCTGGGAATCGTACCCATGTTCCACGCCATGGGCTGGGGTTTGCCATTCGCCGCCTCAATGCTTGGCTGCAAGCAGATTATGCCGCACCGTTTTATGACGCCCGATACTTTGCTCAGCGCAATCAGCGACGAAGAAGTCACCATATCTGCCGGCGTACCGACTATATGGCAGGGCGTAAAAGCCATACTTGAAAAATCACCCGATGAGTACGACCTGAGCAAACTCACCCGTCTGACCTGCGGTGGCTCGGCACCACCCGTATCACTGATGCGATGGTTCTGGGACGAGCACAATATTGAAATGGTCCAGGGCTGGGGCATGACCGAAACCAACCCGCTAGCCACATTGTCCAAGAAAGTAGCGAAGCGCTCACACCTGACCCTCAGCGAAGACGAGCAATTCGAAAACGTAGCCAAAGCAGGCTTGTTAATGCCAGGCCTTGAACTCGAAATCTTCGACGATGAATGGAATCCCGTACCACACGACGGCGAATCCGTCGGCGAATTGTTGATTCGCGGCCCGTGGATAGTCTCGGAATACTACAACGACCCGCAACCTGACAAGTTCCACGGCGATTGGTTAATCACCGGCGACGTTGCCAAAATAGACCCGGAAGAATACCTGATCATTTCCGACCGCTCCAAAGACCTGATCAAAACCGGTGGCGAATGGATTTCATCAGTAGATCTTGAAAACCACATCGTTGGCCTGCCCGAAATCGCCCAAGCCGCCGTAGTAGCCCAACCCCACCCCAAATGGGATGAGCGTCCTGTTGCCATGGTTATTCTCGCCGAAGGCGCCGCCCTGGATGTGGACGCAGTGCTTGCACATTGCGCGACAAACTTCGCGAAGTGGCAGTTGCCGGATGATGTGATTGCCGTGGATGAAATACCACTGACGTCGACTGGCAAGATTGATAAGAAAACGATTCGTGCGGGGCTGGAGGCACAAAATTATAAGCTTCCCGACCTAAGATAAAGCAAGGGTTTAGCACAGAGACAATAGAGCCCTAGCCGGCTAGGGCTCTATTGTCGGTCTCTCAGCAAGCGCATGTTTCAAAAATGCCTTTCTAAAATAGAGAGAAAGCTTTCCTCACCTCAACGATTCCGCCCATAGTTCTGATGAGAATCCACAAGCTCACACACTGTCATAGCCGACGCAATGAGCCTCCAGACGGCAGTAGTTCTACTTATCTCCGGAAATTCGTTGCTCGCTCAAGAGCGTTCCTCATTATTAAGTTGCTCAGCGTACTGATCAAGCTCAGCTCGTGCTTCAGCTCCAATACTTGGGTATTGCGGATTAATGTTTTCCAAAGTCTGGCGCAATATATCGGCCACGCGATAGCGCATGTATGGTTTATCGTCTGCGGGTATCACATACCATGGCGCAAATTCTGTTGACGTCGCTTGAATACATTGCTCATACGCCAGCATATACTCATCCCAATGCTGCCGTTCCTTAAGATCACCGGCAGAAAACTTCCAGTTCTTCTCTTGTTCATTCAACCTCGAAAGAAAACGCTGGCGTTGCTCTTCTTTTGACACGTTCAGCCAAAATTTAAGCACCACGGTACCATTTCGCACCAGATGTTTTTCATGCTCGAGGATTGACTCATAACGAGCCTGCCAGAAGTCATCACTGGCGTTTTCATCAAGACGCTGCGACGCAAGGTATTCAGGATGTACTTTCACAACAAGTACTTCTTCATAATAACTGCGGTTGAAAACACCAATTCTGCCGCGCTCCGGCAGCCTGCAGCTGGTTCGCCATAGAAAGTCATGATCAAGTTCTTCCTTGGACGGTTGTTTAAACGAATACACCTGGCAACCCGCTGGATTTAATCGTCCGAACACAGCCCGAATGGTTGAGTCTTTGCCAGCGGCGTCTATAGCTTGAAACACACAAAGTACGGAATGCGCGTCGTTTGCATACAAACGTCGTTGCAAATCGTCACACTGCTCGACTTGCTGCTTGAGCAGTTTCTTACAGGCCTTGCGACCAGGAATATCTTCAGCCTGCGCCGTATCTGCCAGCGAAAAACCACCATCGGCAGCTGCGCGAAATTCGCTGTCAGGACAAAACATTTTCATGTAAATAACTCTGAAAAGTACGCGCTCATTCTACCCCATTGGGCAGCGCCTCTATAAAACGCCGCAGCATTCCCAAAAGCAAATCCGTTTTCTCTGCATGCAACCAGTGTCCGGCATTGGGAATCATTTTGAATTCCAACTGGCTAAAGCGTTCTCTAAACGCGGATTCGTGTTTATTTTGTATGTAATTAGATTTGGCTCCTTTCACCACCAGCACCGGTCCATCAAATACATGACCGGCAAGCGGTGCGGCGGCAAAATGATGGTAGTTTCGTTTCAGAGCCGCGAAATCGAGCGTCCACGCGTAACCTTCGCCAGCCTTCTTGCCCAGATTGGTCAGGATAAATTGACGTACATCACGCTCGGGCAGGTACTTAGCAAGAACCTCGTCGGCTTCCGTTCGGGAACGAATATTTTCTAGATTCAAGGCTTCAACCGCGGCAAAAATGCCATCGTGCCCATGCGCATAGTCCACAGGAGCGATATCCAATACACCCAGGGCAGCGATTTTTTGGGGCTCATCTGCGACGAGTTGCATAGCCACTTTGCCGCCGAGCGAGTGGCCAATCATGACGGGGTTTACAATTTTATGCGCATGCAGTGTTCGCAGCACACTGGCTGCCATCGACCTCAGGCTCATATCGTCAAGCTGCGGGGATCGTCCATGAGAAGGCAAATCCATTGAATGTACCCGGCATTCTGATTGCAATCCTCTGGCAATCATGCCTAGATTATCACCACTGCCAAACAAGCCATGCAGCAGCACAACGGCGCGCCCTTCCCCCCGGCTCTTCACTCTTAATTCAAGTTCGCTGATGATCTATTTCTCAGTAGCTTCGCGCTGCTGTAGAATTGTGCCATACAAACCCGTCAGGCCCCAGGATGTTAGCTATGCAGTCACGATTTGCCCGAGTTATGTTGTTGTTTATCGTTGTGACGCTGAGCGCATGCGCTAGCAACGTTAGCAAAAATGTCGCTAGCACAGCATTCCCCTATTCAATACTCTCCAATGACGTAGGTCAGGAGAAATACCCTAGAGTCTTAATCGCTCATGTGAATTTCGGCAAGCCGTCACGCAAGTATATGCGCCCCTATGAGTCCAGAGTGGACGAATTTGTCCGCCAATATCTGAAGGACTCTGGATTTAAGATGGTATCCAGCGCTGTATTTGAAGACGAATGGAGCAACGCGGTTCGTCGCTATGGCAACCCTTTCAATCCCACCACCGGCAAAATCAACCAAACGTCGTTCGGTAAAACAATGAACTATGTGTTTGAGCAACTGCGTTCACGCGGGATAGTCGATGCCGTAGTGTTCACCGACCTGATAGAGCGGGAAATCAGCTACGGCAACAGCGTCAACCGTGTAGCGCGCTGGGACGGGGTTTCCCGAAAAGTCAGCACTCAAGGCCCCGGCAGTGGCGTACCCAGTGACTTTAACTGGGCGCAGTCGGCAGAAGCCGTCAGCATTTGGTTAAATGTATTCGATATGAATCTACAGGCCGTTTTCCAAAGCGCTGGTGGCATTGAAGTCACACAGGCACTCAGCCTTAAATCCACGCCAAAGTTTGTCCGTAGACGCAATCTGTTAGGAAACCGCCGCCATATTGAGGAAGGTGTGTCACTGGCTTTTCACCCCATGATTGAAATGAGAGGCTACCCGGGTGTTGAGCGTGAGCCCGTGGGCACAGCAATAGAATAAACCTTAAATTAGTAATCCCAGGCTGCGCTCAACACACCAGAACGCAGCCCCCGTACCTATAATATAAACCGGCACCCATACAAGACGTTCCGGCTGCAAGGCAGCTGGCAACGCATTGCTAGCCACCTGCTTCAACAACCATGCGGCTGCAAGTACCACTACCACGAACAGTATTTGGCCCACTTCCACGCCAATATTGAAAGTAAGCAATGCCACCACCACTTCTTCCTGCGGTAAACCAATTTCTTTCAAAGCACCAGCAAAGCCCAAGCCATGAAGCAAGCCAAAGGCCACACACACCCAAAATGCGTGCCGACGCACCAGACTTTGCTCGCCTTTATCTGCCGCTATCTCTACGGCCAATACAAAGATTGAGAAAGCTATAAACAACTCGGTGAGTGTTTGCGGCACTGTAATCACATCCAGCGCTGCCAACGCCAAGGTAATACTGTGGCCAAGAGTAAACGCGGTAATCGCTATCAGCAGTTTGCGCTTTGCGAGCAGAAGAATCAGAGCCCACACGAAAAACAGGTGATCAATACCCGCCAGAATGTGCTCAACACCAAGCTTGAGGTATTCCCAGAACACATCGCTACGGCTAACACGCTGCGGCACTGTGTAGCTAGGGTTGCTGGCATTGATTACATGTTGATACCGTCGGCCATCCTGAAGACTTAGCTTCAACACCGCCGCACTTTGGTTCTCGCGCAGCCCGCTCATTGAAATGTCATGCCCGACCAGGCCCTGCTCACCGCAATCCACTGTCCACTCAAATACTGCACCCACCGGGTCCGGTTTCGGTTGTCGGTCACTGCTTGGCACACAATGCCCAGGCAAGCTCATATCTATTCGAACCGGCGAAGACTGCACCAACGGTGTTTTCCAATGCACGCTGAATTCGCCAGGCATTATCTCGTCAAGCAATAACAGTGATGGCGCCATTTTGTGCGCGCTGGCTAGCACGCTTAGAGAACACAACAGCGTCCCAACAAACAACTTAACAAGAGTTCTCATTGTTCTGCACTCGCTTGCTCAGGGCCACCGCTCACCTGGTAGAGACTTCTGAGCTCCGTCATTCTTTCGTCCAGTGCCTTGTCCCCTTTTTCCCTCTTCACGTAATACGCCAGCTTTTGCTGCACAGCTTCAAACGTTTGCGGCTTGGCTGGTTTCTGCTCATGCACCCAAACCAGGTGCCAGCCATACGGTGATTCGATGGGTCCACACCAGGGTGAATCTGCGCACTTGAACACTTCGCGCGAGAAAGTGTCACCGAAATGACGCGACAACTGCCGAACAGACAAATGAGAGAAATCCAGGCCCGACAGAAACGGGTCAGTAGACAGGCGAGCCGTTGCTAAATCCACTTCATCACGGGAAAAACTCTCATACAGCACGCTTGCTCGTTCTTGCGATTTCTCTCGATGTCGGTCGCGACTCACAAACACGTGGCTGATTTTGCGGGTTTCAGGCAGCGTAAATTCCTGGATACGCTCATCGTATACCGCTCTGAGCTCGGCCTCGGTGGGTACCTGGTTTTCACCCGGAGCCCGGTATATGGATTCCATGGCCTGCATCAACCGGCGCTTGGCCACCGTGTCGTTTACATGCAGCTCCATCGCATACGCTTGCTCAAGCAGCTGCGCATCGCTCTGGCCTTCTGTGTCACCCATAAAGCGCATATCGCGCAGCAGACGCTGTTGCACCACCGTATCGTAAAAATGGAGCTTAAAGCGCAGGGCCTCACTCAGCAAAATGCGCTGGTCCAGTTCGTACTGAACCATCTGTTCGGTATCTGCCGGGGTTGGCGCTCTGCCGGTAGTCATCATCCATTGCTGGCGCAATTCACTGACTTGCGCATCATCCGGATACTGAATCACTCGAATATCTTCTGGCACGTTGTACCAACGGTCAAACGCAAACAGCAGGCAGCCCAATAGCCAGAAATGAACAGACGGTTTCTTAAAAAAACGAGACAACAATGCAAACACCTTAATTACGGACGCGCACGATACCAGATTGGGCTTGACCAGGCACGTTCCTGAATCACGGGCCTGTGGTCAACAGCGCAACAAGCCTCAAAGCCATCGGTAATCGTTTCAGGCATGCTGCAATCCACGCCATTGGCCAGGCATTGTCGCTGGCTCCAGCGGCAACTTGGATTCTCCAGAACCCTGGTGTAGTAGTAGCTGCTTTGCGCCGGGTCAAAATCCGGGTCTTTCCAAACAGTGCAGATGCTGCCAGGGCCAACCCCGCTTGTTTGGCAATTGGCGGGGTCAACCTCTACATCGTTTCCGTCGATTGTTGCTACATCAAACACAGATTCGCGCGAATCGCCGCTGCCATCTACCCAGCCCTTTATGACTTGCACTCTATGCAGAGGCTCACCACCATTAGCATCACGCTGCGCCGCTACAACAAACCTCGGTGCATTTGATTGCACATCACCACTTTCGGGCAAATCTCCACCCATGGGTACACCACGTTGGTAGCCTTGCGATACCAGGTCTTTTGTTTCGCACATTTCCGATTCAAAATCCCAGCCGCCAAAAAAGCGCAGCTCTATTCTCGGGCCGCTAGTACCGTACGTTTCCTTGTTTCGCATACCCGTAAACAAAGCGTCGCGAGAATTTTCCTCAGCCCACACAACGGCCAGTCCCCCCGGGTTGTATTCAGGCCGGTCGGGTAAGCCAGGCGGTATTTCATAGCGCGCACTTTTGCCATTGCCACCGCCGCCTTGAAAACGATCTTCCTCGACGGCACCTGGAATGCCAAGATGGGTATCGGTACTGGCCACAAAGCCAAACTTGAATGGATTTATGCCCAATTGTTCCTGCACTCTGAGTCCATCGCGCAGGCCTTCGCGAAGATAGCCGTTGCCAGGTCCTGGTGCGCCTGCGGTTGGGTTGCCCATATTTGCCTGCTGCAAAAATTCAAACGCACACAGCTCATCTTGTTCTATAGCGCCATAAGCACCAAAGAAGCACTCAGAGCTGCCCTTGTGCTGCATTACCTCGATGATGGGTTCCAGGCGCGCTCGTTGCCTCGCAAGGGTTTCGTCAATCGGATCACCATTAAAGTCTTTGATGCGCAACATCTGGCCACCACTGAGGTTTGAATTGTGCGGAATAACCAATGCGTCGCAGCCTGAGCCATTGTCTAAACATTGCACTTCCAAAGCGCTCCACAACTGATCCGGACGGCGCCCGTCAAGTGCACTAATCGCTGTTTCAGGAACTTGGTCATTTCTGAAAATAACGTTGCGATGCATGTTTCCTTTGCCGGTAGGTCCGTGCAGCCCTGTCCATTCGTAGGCGTTAAAACTGCTAAAGCGGCATGCAGAACTCCGGTCATACGCCTGCTCAGCGGCGGCTTGAAGTTCCTGCCAAACAACTGCGGCCTGCTGTTCACAATGCTCACCATCCTTGCCGCAATAACCCCAGCGACTGTCAATAAAGCCGGCGCGAGCATTCATCATATAAAAGGCAACTCGTGGAAAATGGCGGTATATTTTGCATACCCAGTTGTTATAGCCCTCCAACTCAGGGGTATTGCATATTCGCACTTCGCCGTACAGTTCAGCGTGATCCGTGATTGCTGCAAAATCCAGAGGTCGGGATATCTGCTGGCTGCGCAGTGCCTCGCCTCGCTCGTCAAACGGTTGTATGTCTACCCGCTCGCCTTTCGCAAAGCGATAGGCGCCGTCTGGTCGAATGCGAGTGCCCTGTGTGCTGGCGTCTTGCGATAAGGCCGTATGCACGTGTGTGTCACCAAAGTAAGCGCGTTTCAATGGCGCATATTCATCACAAGCAGCGCGCTGTTCAGTGCGCTCAAATGCGCCGGCCTGGAGTGCTGATTCTGAGCTTGCTGTCTGTGCACCTACACCACGGAATGGAAGCAAAACGCCAAGCAGGACGACGCTTAACCATGCATTATTTATTACGCTTTTAAAGCTCAACTCCGTCCCCAGATTACCAACTGATTAGCTCCGCCATTTTCGCAGCTGTGCCTCAAGATGGCACGAACATTAGTGTTACCATGAAGAAAAACAAGCTCTGGACCTCACTGTGATTAAAGTATTTCGACTCCTTGTAATTAGTTCTCTATTGCTACTCACAGCCTGCAGCAGTGGCGATGGTAATGAGGGAGCATTCATGGAACTCCCGCCCGTTGTCATACCCCTGGCTGAAGAAAGTCGCTTTCAGGCTCAGCTACAGCGCACGGAATATGGCATCCCTCACGTCACGGCAGACGACTGGGCGGGGCTGGGATACGGCCTTGGCTTTGCCTACGCGCAAGACAATTACTGCATTCTGATGCGCGAAATTTTATTCGCCAACGGCCAGTCCAGCCGCTATCTCGGCGATGCGGGCAACGAACGCTCGGACCTGCTGTACGCCTTGCTGAACGGTGATGAAGCGGCACTTACTGCTGAGTGGTATGACCCACAGCCAGACAATGTGAAAGAACTGGTGAACGGCTATGTGGCTGGCTACAACCGTTACTTTCGAGATACCGGGGCCAACAACCTCAGTGAAGGCGACGAAGGCTGTCGTGGCGAAAATTGGGTCAGGGAAATTACTGTAACCGACCTGATGAAATTCCTTAAAAAGCTGTCTCTACAAGGCAGCACGGATAACGGCACCATCCGCCGTATTATCACTGATGTGCAGGCACCTACATCCACCGCAACGTCACAGATCCAGGCAGTGCGCCCGCAGCTGGAGCCAATGTTTACCGACATGCACGACCCTTCGGCTGCCGGCAGTAATGCAATCGCCGTGGGCAGTGATTACAGCCAAACCGGTGCCGGGCTTTTGCTTGGCAACCCACATCAGCCCTGGCAAGGCACAGGCCAGTTCTATCTGCTGCACCTGACCATTCCCGGTGAGTACGACGCTATGGGCGCCTCACTGCACGGCATTCCCGTGGTAACCATTGGTTTTAACAAAGACATTGCCTGGACCCACACAGTGAGCTTTGCCAACCGCTTGACCTTATACGAGCTGCAGCTAAACCCTGACAACCCCATGCAGTACCTATACGATGGCGAAATGCGCGACATCACTGCAGAGACGGTGAACATCGAGCGATTGAATCCTGACGGCAGCATGAGCACCGTTAGCCAAACCTTCTACAGCTCCCATTTTGGGCTGCTGGTTGATCTCAGCAGTCAAAATGCGTTGATTGGAGGCTGGCCAATTGGCTTGTCAGGCACAGTGTTTACGGTGAGAGACGCTAACCTGGACAACAACATGGGCTTGTCGCAATGGATTCAAGCAGGCCAAGCCAGCTCCATGGCCGAGTTTCAAACTGCCCTGCAGGGCATTGCATTTCCCTGGGTGCACACACTGGCCGCAGACCGCAATGGCGATGCCTTCTACGGCGACATCTCCAGCATCCCCCATGTAGACCAGGCCAAGCTGGATGATTGCGTGATTGGGCCCTTGGCACCGGTGGTAACCGCCGTAACTAACAGTTTGATTATTGCCCTGGATGGTACGCGCAGCGCCTGCGAATGGGGCACAGACAGCGATACTCCAGAAGGTCGCAACGTATTCGGCTACAGCTCGCTGCCAAAAATCTTGACCACTGAATACGTTGCCAACAGCAATAACAGCTATTGGTTGAGTAAAGCCGATGAGCCCATCACCGGTTTGCCGATAATCATGGGTGCACTGGGTGGAGAAAATGAGCAACAATTTTTGCGCACTCGCATTACCCACCAAATGGTAGCGGAGCGAATGGCAGGCACCGACGGCATTAGTATGAGTCCAGGTTTTAACCTGGATAACTTGAAAACACTGATGTATTCGAACCGGGTACTCGGTGCAGAGATCGCATTGGATGACGTATTGGCGGCCTGCCCTTTCGCAGGTGCCGGATTGGCTGCTGACGTGCTCACCAGAGCGAATCAAGCATGCACCATTCTGAGCAGTTGGAACCGACGAACCGACATCGACAGTGCTGGTGCCCAGGTATTCACCGAATTCTGGCGCGAGCTGAAACGTGATTTTGATCCCGCTGGCAGTCTGGAAATTGAAAACCAGCAATTATGGACCATCAATTTCGACGCAAACGACCCTATCAATACCCCATCCGGGTTCGATCTTGCGCAAAGCGATAACTACCAGCGAATCGCCACCGCTCTGAGCGCTGGAATAAGCAATCTTGAACAGGCGAACGTCGATCCAAGCGCGCCGTTCGGCGAAGCGCAATTTGCGCAACGCAATAACGACAGAATTCCTATTCATGGCGGCCTGGACGATATGGGTGTGTTCGGCGTTATTAAAGGCGGACTGAGTGACGGCGGATATCAAAGCATCAATGGTGGTAACTCCTATATCCAGGCGGTGACATGGGACGATACCGAATGCCCGCTGGCAGAAGGTGTTCTTGTTCCATCTCAGTCAAACGATCCCGCATCAGCTCATTTCAGTGATCAAACCCAGCTGTACAGCGACAAGCAATGGATAGTCTTTCCATTCTGCGCTGACGCAGTTGAAGCGCAACTGCTGAGCACCACCGAACTGGAGGAATAACACCATGCTATCGAAACTGGATGACTACCCTATTCACCAAACGTCGGAGCCTATAGCGCAAACAGCTTCGTCCGACCGATTCGTATACGATCGCTACTGGTATAACGGTCACGCGAAGGATGGTGAATATTATTTTGGCGTAGGGCTTTGCCGCTACGCGAACCTGGGTATTCTCGATTGTGGCTTTAGTCTGGTGATAGATGGCAAACAGTACGCGTTTCATGGTTCAAGGCGTGCTCCGGATGAACCCAGTTGCTTGCAAATTGGCCCATTTCATATGCAGATCGTCGAACCTATGGGCCAGCACCACCTGGTCATAGGCCCCAACGAAACAGGCATTGAATGCGACTTACGATTTACCCCGCGTACTTCCTGTATTGAAGAAGGCCATCAAAATTTGCGCAATGCCAGGCACGTGGTTATGCAAGCCACGCGCTTGGACCAGTTTGGTTTTTGGCACGGTACAATTAAATACGATGGCAAGGAGCTTAAGGTAGACCAACGTAATACCTACGGACTGAAAGATCGTTCCTGGGGGATTCGCCCGGTTGGTGACGCGTATACAGGTGGCGCGCCTTTAGATGAATATCAGGCCGTGCATTTTATGTGGGCACCCTTGCATTGGGAAGATCAATGCACACTTGCAGGCTGGTTTGAAGATGGTAACGGCTATCAGTGGCACACCGACCAGGCAATCTTGCCGGCCTATTCGAATGCACGCGATGTGCCTGGCGTGGTAGACCCAGACGGCAAAATCTGGCAAGGCATTGTGAACTACAACATCACTAACCATCCCGGTACGCGGCAGGCAAAACATGCCTCGCTAACAATGCAAGACCGTTCTGGCGAAAGTTTGGAGATAAGCCTGGAACCTTTGCTCCTGTACCGAATGAAAGGCATTGGCTATCAACACCCTGAATGGGGTCACGGTAAGTACAAAGGCGAACTCGCGATAGGCGGCGAGAGTTGGAACATTGATGACCTTGACCCCTTGGCGCTGGAAAATATTCATATACAGCAGGTTGTTCGAGCGCGTTGCGGTGACAAGGTCGGTTGCGGCGTACTTGAGCAAATGCACATTGGGCCACATGCAGCGCTTGGGTTTAAAGATTGGTTTGACGGCGCCTGAGGGTTAAAAATGATAGGTCAAATCCAGTTGCAAAACATCGTCATCACGTACGCTTGCAAATGGATGATCGTCATCAATGGATGAAAATAACCTGGCCTCAATGCTGATCACCCAATTGTCGCTAAGGCGACGACTGCCTTCCACTATACAAAAGTTCGCAGCACTGTCCATATCCAGAGAGCAACCTGCCAGCAATTCGGAACTCTGGACATCATTGAATGCAAACCGCCCTGCCAGAAACACATCGTTGTCTGGTCCGCTAACACTAATTGGCTGTGTTGGCGACATTGCGAGCTCGGCGTTTCGATCGTCATATAGATACTCTACCAAAACTCCTATGTCGGCATCGCCGCCGAACACCGAATAAAACGAGTATTCGAAACCAAAAGTGCTGGCAAAAAATTCATTACCCTGGCCCGATCGATGAATGCCTTCAAACTTCCAAAGCCAGGCGCCAAGCGTTGCCTGCACGTCAATGCCCACTTGATCAATTTGCTCATACAACGGCCTTAGGCGAATTGGCGCATCAACGGCTTCGATTGGATTCTGGAAATCAGACCACAACAACAAACGCGGTTCGCGGCTGGTGCCTCTGAAATACGACAAACCCACATCCCAGTCTCCGAATACTTGCGACCAGCGGAATGCGAGATCGGTATGCAGCTGCTCAGCAGAAGATTCATAAATTGCATCGTCCGCGGCAATTGGAATTCCCGAAAAACGCCCTTTCGGCCCAGGAAACGTTCGCTCTCTAAAACCCGGCAACAAATAGGCGTCCACAGTGCCCCAATCGCGAATGAGGCGAAGCATTGCCATCGGCTGGCCCAGCTTGTCCTCGCCGTCCAGGTTTTCAACGGCGTCAGTTTGATTGATAACATCAACCAAATGTTGTGACTCGGTAACGCCCCAAAACACGGTGCTTAGACCTAGCTTAAACTCCCAATCATCCGCTGCCCGTCGCCATACAAGCTCGCGTATATCCGCATGAGTGCGTTCGGGGTCATGCTGATCAACGCGCACGAACGGCTCGAAGATCAACGAATCTCTGCGCTCATTCCATTCCGTGTAGTACTCAGGCAATAGGTAGCCGGACGCGCTAAAGCCATTAAACTGCTGGCTAAATTGCGGGGACTGCAGAAAGTAGCGCGCTTCCACTCCGGCTTCGCCTGTCCATTCGTTCGCTAGCGAAGAGTTGGGCAAAAACAGACCAATGGCCAGGCAATATGCGAGCTTCACGGCCTTATCATTCACAGAAAGCCACCAAAATGGTAATATGCACAACAAATAATAAGCTGAGGAGTCACCAACACCGTGCAACAAACAGCCATATTTACCCCGTTTCTCGGCATGTTGTTATTAACGTTTCTGGTCTGGGTGTACATGTATGTCAAACGCCTTGCCTACCTTACCAGCGAAAACATTGATGCCCAGGAGCTGAGCACACCAGACAAGCTGGTTAAGATCATTCCTGAGCATGTTAATAACCCCGCGAACAACCTGAAAAATCTCTTCGAACTGCCCGTGTTGTTTTACGCGATTTGCTTGTATTTGTACGTTACCCAACAAGTAGATACAGGTTATTTATACGCCGCTTATGTGTTTTTCGTGTTTCGCGCTATTCACAGCATAGTGCAATGCACGTTCAACAAAGTAATGGTTCGCTTCAGCGTGTATTCAATTTCTGCGATTGCACTTTGGTTTATGGTACTTCGCGCTGCGATCTAAAACCTTGCTTTAGTACCTGACTCATAGCTCCACATCAGCAACACCCAGGTGTTGCGCGTGAAATTGCATGTGCTGCTGAATAAAACTGGCGATGAAAAAATAGCTGTGGTCATAACCAGGCTGCATGCGGATACGCATCGGGTAGTCACTTTGCTGCGACGCAGCAACAAGCATCGGCGTATTTAACTGCTCTTCCAGAAAATTATCGGCGTCTCCCTGATCTACCAGTACAGGTAAGCGGTCCTCAGCCCGGGCCTTAGCCACCAACTCCACTGCGTCATATTCTTGCCAACTGTCTCTGTCATTACCAATGTAATTGCCCAGCGCTTTCTCACCCCATGGGCAATTGATAGGCGAGCAAATTGGGGAAAAAGCAGAAACTGATTGATATTGCGCTGGGTTTTTTAGCGCAATAGTCAGCGCGCCATGGCCGCCCATGGAATGACCTGAGATTGCGCAGCGGCCATGGTCCAGCCCCATGTCGCCAGACAACAGTGCAGGCAATTCCTCCCGCACATAATCGTACATTTGATAATGTTCTTTCCACGGAGACTGGGTAGCGTTCACATAGAAGCCCGCACCGAGACCGAAGTCATACGCTGCCTCCGAATCGTCCGCAACACCTTCGCCGCGTGGACTGGTATCCGGACAAACAATTGCTATACCATAGCGCGCAGCAAATTGTTGCGCACCCGCCTTCTGCACAAAATTCTCGTCTGTGCAGGTAAGCCCTGACAGCCAATAAAGCACCGGAACGCTTCCTTCTTTGATTTGCGGTGGCAGATACACCGCAAATTGCATATCGCAATTCAAGCTATGTGAGTAGTGTTGATAGCGACGTTGTTCGCCGTCAAACATTTTGTTCGTTGAGATCTGCTCCATCAGTCGTACATCACTACTGATCGAATACTCTCACCAGAATGCATCAGATCAAATGCGGAATTGATCTCGCTTAACGGCATGGTGTGCGTAATCAGGTCATCAATATTTATTTTTCCTTCCATGTACCAGTCGACAATCGTTGGTACGTCGGTTCGGCCCCGTGCACCGCCGAATGCCGTACCGCGCCATGACCTGCCGGTCACCAGTTGAAACGGTCGGGTTGCAATTTCCTGACCGGCACCGGCAACACCAATGATGCAGCTCTCACCCCAGCCTTTGTGACAACACTCAAGCGCCTGGCGCATGGTATTCACGTTACCTATGCACTCAAAGCTGTAATCAACACCACCATCCGTCATGTCCACCAACTCGGCCACTACGTCATCATGATCCTTGGCGTTAACAAAATCGGTCATACCAAACTTTTTAGCCAACTCCACTTTGGAAGGATTAATATCAACACCAATAATTCGCCGTGCTCCTACCAATTGAGCGCCCTGAATCACATTCAAGCCAATACCGCCCAGGCCAAAAACTGCAACCGTGCTACCTGGCTCTACTTTCATTGTGAATGCCACAGCACCTATGCCGGTGGTTACACCGCAGCCTATGTAACAAATCTTGTCGAACGGTGCATCACTGCGAACTTTGGCCAGCGCTATTTCAGGCATAACCGTGTAATTGGAAAACGTTGAGCAGCCCATGTAATGAAATACCGGCTTACCATCTACGGTGAAGCGACTGGAGCCATCTGGCATCACACCTTGGCCTTGAGTACTGCGAATTGCCTGGCACAGGTTGGTTTTTGGATGCAAACAGAAATCACACTCGCGACATTCAGGTGTATACAACGGGATGACGTGATCACCCGGTTTAAGGGAAGTAACACCAGCGCCAACCTCTTGCACTATGCCAGCCCCTTCATGGCCGAGAATTGCCGGGAAAATTCCTTCAGGATCATCGCCAGAAAGTGTAAAGGCATCGGTGTGGCATACGCCCGTGGCCTTTATTTCAACCAGCACCTCGCCAGCTCTTGGCCCATCAAGCTCGGCATCAACAATCTCAAGTGGTTTGCCGGCCTCAAATGCAACAGCAGCTTTGGTTCTCATGGTGTTCTCCCATTCATTATTAGTGTGGTTATGTTAACGAGTCGGACTCGGCATTATCAACTCGAAACTGCTCAGGGTCGAGATACAGCAAACGGAACTCCAGTTGCCCCGGAGCCGTGGCCGCCCAACCCAAAATTAGCGCATTCACTTGATTCTCAGAAGAATGCAGGACAGGCATTTTGAAAACAGAGGTTACCCCACCCTGCTCGGCCAGCACCTCCAGCGGTTCATCATTTTCCAATGCCGTAGCGAAGCGCTTAAGCAACAAGCGGAGTTGCTCTCGAAAATGTGAAAAGCTGATTTTCCCGCAGTATTCATCGCAGTTCATTGACAGAAAAACGTCGATCGTCGACTTGTCGTCCATCACCACGCGCGAAAGTCCAACACGTTTGCTGTCACAGAGTTCCAGGAAACTGCGTTTGGCGTCTGTGCGATTGGCTTCAAAGAACGCCTTGGCGAGCAAATTAGCGCCCATAATCATGAAGTTCTTGTTGGGTATGGAATGCTCTTCGGTACCGCTCATTAAGGTGCTGCCGTTCAGGAAATGGGCGATTATACCCGCAGAATGCAAATTGTTCAGCGACTATTCAGTGATGCTGTACCAGACTGTTCCACAACCGCAAAAGCAGGGTCAGGAATGTGATGCAGTTGACATACGCAGCCGATACCGTCGAGTCGGCTAACAGCTTCCATATTGCTGGCTACAATGTAATCATGGGCAAGTGGCTGGCTGCAATTCGGTCCGGCCAGCCCGGTTATTCAGTTCATTGAGAGTATGCAGTGATACGACCCATCTTAAGTAGAAAGTTATTCGCACTTGGCCTGGTCGCAGGTTTGAGCTCATGTGGCGGCAGTGGTGGTGGCGGTACAACTCAGCCTCCTGTCACAGGCGATCAATTCCAACCTGGCGTATTTGAGGCTTCTTCAGCTTTTTTTAACCAATGCGCAAGCCCGGTACCTGCAGGTCAAAACACCCAGACCAATGCTGCCTATGGCAGCGGCAGCACCACAGCCCAGAATAATTGGCTACGTTCATGGAGTAATGAGTTATACCTCTGGTACGACGAGATTGAGGACCAAAACCCTGCGAATTTCACTACCGAAGAGTACTTCGAGCTGATGAAGACTGACGCGCTTACGGCCAGCGGTAATCCTCGCGATCAGTTTCACTTTTCAATCCCGACGCCGGAATGGTTAGAGTCGTCAGAGTCTGGTGTTGTTGCAGGTTATGGCGCTCAATTTGCGTTACTTTCAACAACACCGCCCAGAGAAGCGGCCATAGCGTATGTTGAACCAGGCACTCCGGCAGCAGCTGCCGGCCTGGCTCGCGGCGCGAGAATTCTAAGCGTAGACGGCGTTGATCTCATTAACAGCAACGACACTGATACACTCAATGGCGGTTTGTTTCCTACCTCTAATGGAGAAACACACACCTTTGAGGTGCAAGATTTGGGCTCAGGCACTACTCGCTCGGTAATGCTTACCTCAGCTGAAATCACTACCACACCGGTTCAAAATGTGTCGGTTATCAATACCGGCACAGGGCCGGTCGGATACCTTACCTTCAACGATCATATTCGTCCTGCGGAAGATCAGCTGATTGCAGCAATCAATCAACTGGCAGCCGCGAATATAACTGACCTTGTGCTGGATGTGCGCTATAACGGTGGTGGCTTCCTGTTCATTGCCAGTCAATTGGCGTATATGATCGCCGGTAACGCCGCGACCAGTGGGCGCGCTTTTGAAAACCTCTCGTTTAACGACAAACACCCCGATACCGACCCGGTCACCGGCGACCCGCTTGAACCTATTCCGTTTTACAACATCTCAACAAATGATGCGTCACTCCCTAGTCTGAATTTACCAAGAGTGTTTGTTTTGACCGGCAGTTCAACTTGTTCAGCAAGCGAGTCCATTATTAATGGCCTCGAAGGTGTTGGCGTTCAAGTCATTCAAATTGGCAGCACCACCTGCGGCAAACCTTACGGTTTTTACCCCACTGATAACTGCGCGACCACTTACTTCAGTATTCAGTTTCGCGGTGAAAATAATGCCGGCTTTGGCGATTATCCTGATGGCTTTTCCCCGCAGAATGCCACCGAGGCAGGCAGCGTGAGCTTACCCGGGTGCGCTGTAGGTGATGACTTCAATGCAGAACTTGGTGATGCGGCCGAAGCTCGGCTTGCCGCCGCTTTGGAATACAGAAGCAGTGGTTCCTGCCCAACCGCCAGTGCGGTCAGCGATGGTTCTTCGCCAGCGCGAGCCGGCGCCACATTGCAAGGCCCAATGAACGTGAAGACACCAAAGCCAGCATGGCTTGAAAACCGCCTGATGTAAGCTGTCCGCTGCGCATGACTTAGTCCGCCTGCAGTTCAGCGATAGCCTGCGCTGCGAAACCATCGTCTTGCGGGTCATCAGGCATGGGAAAGGTGATGCGGCTGCTCAAATCTCCGTAGCGGCTGATCAGTTCTCCAGCAATCGTTTTGTAAGTACCTCTGGGCACAAACTCAGCTAGCATTTCGTCCGTTACAATCTCCGGCATTCTCTGCCATTCATTCTTGCGAGTCATGTCCAGCAGCTGCTCGCCTTTTTCCTGCCAACCAAACAATTCGAGACTGGGCCAGTACGCAGGCGTTGAGTACAGGAAACCCAACATTTGTCTGAGTTTTTCCCACTCGGAAGCAACAATTGCGTCGTTCTTACCCGTCGCATTCAGCGGCGCGAGGATAAGCCTAAAGCGCTTGCCACGATCTGCATCGCCGTCCTCAGCTGCTTTATCAAACCCTGCCTGCAAGCGTGGCAAGCATACTTCACGTATATAACGAGGTGGCGTATTGGTTGGGTGCGTGACCATGCCATCGGCAATGCGCCCCACCATACGTGTCATCGCAGGTCCTACAGCACCAGCGATTAATGGGATATCGGGGTGGTCGATTGGACCCGGGTTAAAAAATGGCTGCAATTTTGTCAGCTGATAATGCTCGCCCACGAAGTTCAAAGGCTCGCCAGTTTGAAAACTGTGGAAGATTGCTCGCAGCGCCTGCATGTATTCCCGAAGTTGTGGCACCGGAGAATCCCATCGAGCACTGTAGCGCTTGATTATATTGGCCTTAACCTGCGTACCCAGCCCCAACTCAAATCGGCCCCCTGACATCTTCTGCAAGTCCCAGGCCGCTACCGCCGTGGTCATAGGGCTTCGAGGAAACGCCAGCAACACCCCTGTACAAACACGCAAGCGCTCAGTGGCCGACAGCGCCATTGCCGACAGCAAGAGACCATCATGCACGGCATCAGGTACTTGCAGGCCATCAAACCCCATCGCTTCTGCACGCGCTGCGTGCTTACCGATCTCTCCAGGCCCCATGTCTTCTGGCGTGGCGGCGTAAACCTCGAACATTGCGCTGATTCTCCCTTTGCTGAATATCGATTATACCGCGCCCGCTTACCGCCCCTGCTCACTTACGGAAACTTTAGGCTCCGCAATGTATCTCGCGCTCGCGTTACACTGGCAATCAAGTTACGTGCGGAAACCTGTTTCTATGAGTACTGTCCTGCTGGAAAAACACGACGCCGTTGCCTTGGTGCGGCTGAATCGTCCCGAATCCATGAACGCTATCTCACGTCAGTTGCGTAAGGATTTTATTGCTGCCTTCGAAGACTGCATAAACGACACAAACATCAGGGTGATCGTCATCACTGGTAATGGCAAAGCCTTTTGTGCCGGTTTTGATCTGAAAGAACTGGGCTCCGGTAGTTCTGATTCAGCAGCCGAAGAAGTCAGCAATGACATGGCGCGGGTCATGGAGCGCTTCAAAGGGCCTATCGTTGCTGCCGTAAATGGGCACGCCGTTACTGGTGGCTTTGAGTTGGCTCTTGCCTGCGACGTATTGCTGGCGTCGGAAAACGCCAGATTTGCGGATACACACGCATTGGTTGGCATACTGGCCGGCTGGGGTCTTAGCCAGCGCTTACCTCGAATGATTGGAATCTCCAGAGCAAAGGAATTGTCATTCACTGGCCGCCCCTTGTTTGCCGAGCAAGCTTGCGAATGGGGCCTGGTAAATCACGTTTATCCCGCGGAGCAATTGCTTGATTCGGCGATGGAACTGGCCAATGCCATGTGTGCCTGTGTTCCCAATGTGCTGGAGGAGTACAAGGCGCTGATAGATGACGGCTTTGGTATGAACTTTGTTGATGCCATGGATTATGAAGAGAAAACCGCGATAGAGTCTGCTAAACAAGCCGCCGCACATATGATTGAACAGCGGCGCAAAAGCGTACTGGAACACGGCCGAAAAGAAAAATGAGTCTGCACGGCAAAGCAGTCTTGATTACCGGCGGTGGAACCGGAATTGGTAAAGGCATTGCCCGGCATTTGGGATTGCTTGGCGCAAACGTGGCGATTTGCAGCCGCAAATCTGACGTGGTACAAGCCACCTGCAGAGAGCTGAAAGACCAGGGAATCAAGGCCATTGCGCAAGATTGTGACATCCGTGATCCGGCCGCAGTAGAAGCTACAGTTGCATGGGTGCTGGCTGAGTTCGGTCAGCTCGATGTATTGGTTAACAACGCAGCAGGTAACTTCCCTGCGCTGATTGCTGACTTGTCATATAACGGCTTTAAGACGGTTATCGACATAGATCTAAACGGCACGTTCAACATGACCAAGGCTTGCTATGTGGCCTGGTTCAAAGCACATGGTGGCAACATCATCAATATTTCAGCGCCGTTCGAAGGCGCCGGTATTCCCTATCAGGCCCATGCAGCGGCCGCCAAGGCCGGTGTGAATTCACTGACAAGAACCTGTGCGGTTGAATGGCGTAAACAAGGGATTCGCGTCAACGCGATAGAACCGGGTGCGGTGGATAACACAGCAGGCGTAGACCGGCTGGCCGCTCCTCTCACTGGCCCAGCACTGGCTGATGTAACCCCATGTACACCAACTGACATTGCTAAAGCCGTAGAATTTCTGGTTAGCGAAAAGGCCGCGTTTATCAACGGCCAGTGCATAGCGGTTGACAGTGGAACCGGTGTAGATCTTCTGAAACTAAATCTGTAAGGAGCAAGCTGTGAGCAATAGCCTGGAACGAAGAATCACGATCTTGGAAGATATCGAATCCATAAAACAGCTGAAGTTACGCTACTTGTACGCCTGCGATATGCGCAATGTAGCCGGCGTTTTAGCCTGCTTTACGAAAACGGACTGTTTGATCGATGCAGGATTTATCGGCCGCTATGAGCGCGCCGAAGACTTCGCGGCTGTGTTTGAGTCAATGACACAAAGTCCCACTCACCTTGACCAGCATTATGGGATTGGGCCGGAGATCACCATCACTGACGAATCGCATGCCAGTGGTCGCTGGCGTATTCATTTTCAACTACTCGACTCGGAAAAAGGAGTAGCCCAGTTTATGGGCGGATTCTACCAAGACAAATACCGTAAGGACGATGGGGAGTGGAAAATCCAGGAATCCGTTTATACGATTTCCACCAATCTGATGATGAAGAAAGATAGCGCAGGTTTGTTAGAGGCGGTTGAGTTAGGTGGCTTGCACGCGATAGCAACCGAGATTTAGGGGTCGGGATTTTTTACAGAAACCACGAACCGCCATCAACCATATGCGTTTGACCGGTAACAAACGCGCTTGCGTCAGATGCAAGGTAAATGACAGTTCCGGTAATATCTGCGGTTTCCAAATTGCGTTGTATCAATTGACCGGAGGCGATCACTGATTTCGCTTTTTCAAACTTCTCACCGAAAAATTCCTCTGTGCCTTCGGTCATTACGGCTGAGGGGGCTACCGCGTTTACGCGAATACTGTCGCGGCCTAACTCTCTGGCCATGGTCCTGGTCATGCCGATCACCGCTGCTTTTGACGCTACATAATCCAGGCCATAGGGCAATCCAAACACTGCAGCGAGCGATGATATGTTGATGATGGAACCGCCACCCGCTTCTCGCATAGGCTGCACTACGGCCTTGCAGGTTTGCCACACACCTTTGATATTGACCTGCATAACCTGATCCCATTGGTCTTCAGGTAGGTCCTCGAACCTGGCACCCTGAAGCCCGGCATAGAGCGCCGCATTATTCACCAACACATCAATCTGACCGAAACTTTCCAGCGCAAATTCTGCCATGGAACGGCAACTGTTCATGTCGGTAATATCGGTGACAGTGCTATCAATTTTTCCTCCCTTACTCCGTACTGACTCTACCGTTTCTGCGCAGCTGTTGGTGTCACAGGCCACAATGGCGGCACCTTCAGCGGACATTGCCTCTGCGTAGGCGCGCCCCAAGCCGCGTGCGGCACCGGTCACTACAACCACCTTATCTTTTAACTGCATCTGGTTTCCTTGCTTGTTTGATCACTCTGTGCGTCGGCGCGTGTGAGAACGACATTGTGCCATAAACAAAGCTGATCTATGTTGTGCCCGGCATTCGGGCATCGCCTAGTAGCGTTTTACCGTCCAGGCTCATTACTTTATTTCCAGTGGTAAACACAATATCCCGGCTGTAACAGAATTGTGCTACGTGTGCGCCGCTGCACAAGGTTAGCGCGGCTTCGGCCATCATCTCAATGGGCTCGATCATGTCGGGTCGCCGTTTGGCGATTGCTTCTACTTCTGGCCCTACATTGGTTAAGCAAATATAAGAGGGCGACATGGAGTTTACGTAAATACCGTGTTCAACCAATTCATGCGCGAGAATTTCAGAGTATCGGTTTAGGGCTGCCTTACTCGCACCATACGCTCCAACAACCCAGGCGGCGATGGGCATGTCAGGATAGGGAAGCTCAATCAATTCTGCGGTTCGGCTGCTGATATTGAGCACCCAACCCTGCCCTTTATCTTTCATGGCGGGAATAGCTTGTTGGGTGAGTTCAACCGGTACGTTAACGTTTAGATCAAACATCATGTTTCGTTCGGCCGTGGTGATTTGGCTGGGCAATTTCATCACGCCGGCTGCGGCGTTATTGACCAAAATGTCGATTGGGCCGAAGGGTTCGCTGGCTTGTTCGATTAATGTTGCACGAGCGTCGGCGTCGAGTAGATTGCACACTACGGCGGCTGCATTTCCACCGCTTGCTTTTATTTCGTCAACGGCGCTTTCTAAAGTACCTGGTAGCGAACCATGTTCGCCCATGCGCGAGGCACTCAGTATTACGTTTGCGCCTTCAGCCGCAAAACGTTGCGCGGTGGCTTTGCCTATGCCTCGGCTTGAGCCAGTGATAAATGCTGTTTTGCCTTCTAATGCACCCATTGTATCTCCTGTAATTAATCTTTATTCAATCTTTAAGGGCAATTACGTATTGATCGAGTCCGGCTTTGAGTTGAATGTCGGCTAGAGAGACACGCCGTAAACCCATCCATGGGGGCTTGTGTTCGAGGTCCCTCTCTCACACAGTCTCTCTAGCCGACATTCAACCCAAAGCCTCAGTGCCAATATCAGCTCGCACAATGCGCTAGCATCGAGTTCCTCTTACTCAGTAATGTCCTGACTATGCTTCGGCCAATCATACTCTTCATAAAACTCGGCCAACTCAGATTCAATTTGCTCAAAGGTAACATCGAAATCGTCGATGCTGTATTTGAACTTTGATTTGTGTTGCTTCTCACGCTCACCTTTTTGCTTAAGCAACTCATCGAATTCATCACTTAATTCCATTCCAAGCGCTTTATAAACTTCAAACGTTGTTTCTCTGGGCTTGGTAGTCAGTTCTCGATAGTCCACTACGATCTGCGGTGTGTCCGGGTATCTGGCCAGTACGTCTCTGGGGTTCTGAAAACTTTCGAAGCAAGTTTGTAACAACATCGCTTGCGATTCGGCGTAGTCCGCCTTACTCCAGCCATTGCCTTGCCAGGTAGATTCCACCAGGCGCATGCCGCTGGGTATGCATTGCGCGGGGTCGCGCATCATCACCACTATGCGTGCACTGGGAAAATACTTGATCAGCGTTTCTACCCAGCCACACATCACAGGGTTTTTCGCCAGATGTATTTTATTCCCGCCATTCAAGACTAACTGGCGTTTAATAACGCCACGATAAAAGCGCATCCAGCCAGCTTGTTTTTTGGGCATTTGATCGAGATGGAATTGATCCAACACATGCATGATAGGCAGGTCCAGCGCCCACTGCTGGCTGACAAAAGCGGGCTTCAGGGAGAATGCATCTTCCTCCGCTGCCCACAGGCTCATGTAATGCATGTGGCGGTATGGACCGAAGGTTTTGTCATCCCAGACGACCAGCTTTTTCTTTATCCATTCGCCCAATAGGCGCTGGTCCAGCCAGCCAATGCCGCGAATTATTTTCTTTTGCAGTAGCGATGGGAAAAACATTTCCCAATACAGGAAGTAGCTGAAGCGGTCGGCGTCGCTGCTCATTAGTCTGTGCATCAAGGTGGTACCGCTGCGTTGATGGCCAACGATAAATACCGGGTCTTTGATCTCTTGGCGCCATAGGCTGGGAAAGAACACCCAGTCCAGCAATAAGAAAATTGAGTGGAACAGGCTTTCCAGTGGTACCTGCACTAATAATCGTAGCAACAGCTTGTTTCGCTTCGGATGACCTTTCAGCCGCCAGACGTAGCGCAGTACGATTAAGTAGTATTCGAAGTCAAAATGCATGGGCTCATGTTACTCGCTATCACTGCAGCGGATAGCAAGATTACATTTGCCTAATGCTTCACAACAGCGGCTTGCACACAGCCGCTATTCGCAACTGCTAAACTGGCAAGTTCCCAACAGCACACGTGAGTCATTATCTATGCTGAGCAACGAAAAAATCCTGGTCACTGGCGCTACTGGTCAGGTAGCGCGAACATTGACCGAGCAATTGAATAAGAACAATGACGTATGGGCCGCCGCTCGCTTCAGTGACGCCAAGGCGAAAAAAGCCCTGGAAGACCAGGGGGTCAATACGGTGTATTTAAACATGGATGACGCCGACATGAGTGCGCTTCCGGATGTGGATTATGTGTTTCATTGTGGCTGCAATACCTTCCCTAAGACTCAAGACGAGGCCATTCGGCAAAACGCGGAAGGCACTGGTTTTTTGATGCGTCGATACAAAGACGTGAAAGCTTTCTTCCATATGTCCTCAGATTCGGTTTATCGGGAAACCAAAGATCCGGCGGAGTTAATTTCAGAAGACGCGGTGCTGGGAGGCTTTTCAGTATATGCGCCGCATTACGCAATGAGCAAGCTGGCAGCGGAAGGTGTGGTGCGGTATCTGGCGCGCGAGTTGAATGTGCCAACCATAATCGCAAGGCTGGATGTGGCCTACGGTATTCATGGTCATGGTGGCGCGCCGATGGCTTTGTACGAGATGATGAAGCACGGTATGGCGTATACGCGTAGACGTGGTGGCGACAGTTATTGCTGCCCTATTCATGAAGATGATATTGCCGAGCAGGTGCAAAGTCTTATTGTGAATGCAGGCGTACCTGCAGTAACGGTAAACCTTGGCGGAGACGAAGTGGTGACTGTCGAAGAGATGATTACTTATATTGAGGGCTTGACCGGTATGAGTATGAAAATGGAAACCGCCGATATGGCCACATGGGGCATGAAAGTGGTGGATCCTGCGAAACGACGACAAATAGCTGGGCCATGCAGGGTGAGTTGGAAAGACGGCATACGTTCGGTACTGGAACGCCGTTATCCTGGTTCAGTGATCGCCTGAGATTTGTTGTGAGCACAGATCAACTTAGCAAAGAAAATTGGCCGGGCACTGTCACCGCCTGGTTAACGGACGCACTTGACGGCTTTACACCGCCATTCCAGTTCAGTTTGGTGCCAGCGGGTGGCTCAAACCTCACCTACATAGTCGGCGACGCCAATAAGCAGCGCTTTGTTGTGCGCCGCCCACCACTACGCGCACGATTGGCTACGGCGCATGACATGCACAGAGAGTACCGGATAATGGCGGCTTTGCAGTCATCACCGGTGCCTGTACCCATCATGCTCGCCTACTGCGATGACCGGGATGTTTCAGACGCCGATTTCTACTGTATGGAGATGATTGAAGGCCGGGTTATCCGCGACAGCCGGTCGGCTGCTGATCTTTCCAGGGCCGATTGTGTTAGGGCCACAGATTCGCTAATTACCGCGCAAGTAGCGTTTCATACGCTGGACCTGGAGGCGATTGGCCTCTCGGATTTGGCCCGCCATGACGCTTATCTTGAGCGTCAGCTAAAGCGTTGGTTGAAGCAGGTTGATAGCGCGGCAGTGCGTGATGTGCCTGTATTCGCGCAATTGCATGAGGCACTGGAAAGCAGCATGCCACAGTGCTCAACCAAGCCAGGATTGGCGCACGGAGATTATCGGTTCGACAACACAGTAATGAACGCTGACCTGACAATGGCGGCTGTACTCGATTGGGAATTGTGTACTATTGGCGACCCTGTAGCCGACTTTATTTGGTCACTTAATTACTGGGCTGAACCAGGTGAAGAACTAAGCTGGCTACAAGACCCACCCACGGCGCAGGTGACATTCCCTACTCGTGAATTCGTAATTGAACGTTATGAGGAGTTGTCTGGTATAAATGTACGCGCAGACATGGCCTGGTATCAGGCTTTCTCATGGTGGAAGCAGGCATGCATTGTGGAAGGCGTGTATGCCCGATTGCTTAAAGGGGCCGCCGGTGGAATGAAAATCGCAGCACCTGAAATGGTGGCAAAACGAGTTGATGACTACTTGCTGCAGGCTCAAACGTTCGCTGAAAGTATCTGAACTATTGCCAGTTCATCAATATCAAGTGGCTCGCGGTAAGTTCGGCCGCTACAAAACAGAATCCACCAGATTTTCCATCAAAGCCGCCGCTACCCAGGTTAGCGGCACAATCACGAGATATACAGCCAACTTGACCACATTACCTAGATCGAAAGGCCAGGTGGGACTCTCTGCTATTTCGCGGCGAAAGGCCAGCAGCGTGGTGAACTCAGGATTTAGATAGAGGCTGGCGTTGACAGCGGTATTGTTTTTGGCAGTAAAGCTATCGATACGCTCGTTGACCTCGGAAAGCTGACGCGCTTTCAATGCTGTTAACTGCCTATGCACCGGCCACACCGGTAGCAAAAACATGACTAATAATGGAACCAGTATTGCAACGGCACCGGGCAGAATTTCTTTCATGAGCAGTCCACCCTCCAGTCCAATTAGCGGAAACAGGGTTAGCGCGCCAATAATGGCCAGGCTGGAACTGATCGCAACACCACCGAAAGGAAGTAAGGCATGCGTGCCAAACAGTGAAATTCTTGTGTGGTCTCGGCCAATGCGAGCAAAAATACCGGCCTGTTGAATCAGCATCGAACTGATCTTCGTCAACACAATCCACACCAGTAATGCCCCCACCATGGAAGCAAAACCGGCGGCACCTGGCACGAGTCTAGCGAGTGCGGCCGGTAACGAGCCAGCAATAATGCTTATGTGCAACAAGCCGCCAGCCAAGCCCAAACATAGATCGAAAATCGTCATTTTGGTGCTGCTTGAATAGAGCCGATTGCGAAGCCTGTCAAAGGCCTCATCATCCAAATCCAATTGCGGCCTTAAACGCTCCAGCGCTTCAGAAGAGCGTGCTGTGATGTGACTAAACACTGGAATGATGTAAGCGATAACAAGACTAAAAAATAGAGATGGCGTTGACTCATTCGGATACGCTTTCCCGCCAAAATAGAATAGAGGCAGCAATACACAAAGTATTAGAATGGCAGTTATCAGCTTGCCGAAGCGGCCTGGTACCACCAGCCTCAAAGGCCAGGTTTTATGTTCGCTCATTGCTTGAATCCGTAACGCTACTCCATTATCTCGAACACGTCGACGCATCGCGCTGAAAACGCCGGCCTACGCCGAAGATCAAGATCGTCTACAGGATATCACTTTACCTCGCATTTATAGAACGAGCCGAATTCCTTGCCTTAAAGCGCTCACGTCTCTGTTGCTAGAGCCATCTCAGTAGGATGCGGAGAAACATCGCCTTAGTACCATCCGTCAATGTACAGGTATACTCCCGCCACTAACTCTTCCAACGGCGAGATCTCTCACCGTTGTAACAGCAATAATCGAGCATGAAACTTTGGAACACTCAGATCTGGCACCGCTGCAACTCAATCGCGGCGCAGACAAACGCCTGCGAAAAGGCCATCTATGGGTCTATTCAAATGAAATAGATACCAAAGCCACATCGCTGAAAGCTCTGCATGCCGGGCAGCAGGTACGTCTGCTTGGCGAAAAGCAAAAAACTGTTGGCCTCGCCACCGTCAATCCAAACGGCCTGATCTGCGCAAGAATCTTCAGCCGAGATCCCAAACAGAGACTGGACAAGTCACTGCTGGCACACCGATTGAATCAGGCCCTGGCCTTGCGAGAGCGATTTTTCAGCACGCCCCACTATCGGCTGGTTTACGGCGATTCGGATTTGCTGCCCGGGCTGGTAGTAGACCGCTTTGGTGATCATCTTGTTGTACAGATATCGACAGCCGGCATGGAAGCCGTTAGTCAGGAAATTCTGGATGCGCTTGACCAGTGCTTGCGGCCGGAGAGCATTCTGTTTCGCAATGATCACGCTGCACGTGAGCTGGAAGGCTTGCCCTTGCATCAGACCGAATACGGTCCTGTGCCTGCGTTCGCCGAGCTTATCGAAAATGACGCGCGGTTCTTGGCACCGCTCAAAGCTGGCCAAAAAACCGGTTGGTTCTATGACCACCGAATGAATCGCGCCCTGTTGCAGACTTTGTGCAAAGGGAAAAGAGTATTGGATGTGTTTAGTTATGCGGGAGGCTGGGGAGTACAGGCAGCCGTCGCTGGCGCCTCAGAAGTAGTTTGTGTGGATGCATCGGCACAGGCACTGGCGTGGACAAATGAAAACGCGGCTCTAAACAAAGTCAGCGAGAAAGTATCGACTGTACAAGGCAAGGCGATAGACGTCATGAAGACTCTGCTAGCCGAGGAATCCAGATTCGACGTGGTCGTATTAGACCCACCCGCTTTTATCAAACGGCGAAAGGATCAGAAATCTGGCGAAGCGGCCTACTATCATATCAATGAGCTTGGAATGCGCTTACTCGCGCGCGATGGCTTACTGGTGTCCGGTTCATGCTCCATGCATCTGGCGCAAGATCGCCTGGTAGATCAAATTCGCAGCGCCGGGCGCAAAATCGACCGACAGGTGCAGATTGTTTATCGCGGTGGCCAGGGACCAGACCATCCGGTGCATCCGGCCATTCCCGAGACGGACTATCTAAAAGCGATCTTTGCGAGAGTTTACAGAGACTAATTATTGTAATAAACAGAGGTTTCAGCATTGCCGGGCTCGATCGGCCTGCAATTCCTAAACCTTACGAAACTTCACTACTTCGCGAGATACCCACCATCCGCCACAACAGTTGACCCGGTAGTAAAACTCCCCAAATCACTAGCAAGATAAAGCACCGGCCCAAGAATTTCCTCGGTAGCCGCAATCCGCTTCATCATACTCGCCTCTCTCGCGCCATCTTCAAATCCTGGCATTGCTGCGGCGCTGATATCAAATAAATCCGAGTGATAACTGCCCGGTGCGATCGCATTCACTCGTATGTTCATATCAGCCCACTCCGCTGCCATCACTTTGGTCAGCGCATCCAATGCCGCCTTATTACACGAATAAAAACCCTGGTAAGCAGCAGGCCGAATGCCCGACACAGAAATCATATTGATAATAGAACCGCCGCCTGCCGCACCCATCTTTGGCGCTATACGCGACGCCAGATACCACGGTCCTTTAACATTTATGCCCATCATCTTGTCGAACAACTCGGGACTTAAATCACTCAGCGTTCCCATCGCAGGGTTAGTGCCCGCATTGTTAATCAACAAATCTATTTTGCCAAAGCGCTCATACGCCGCTGCTATCAATGCGTCCAAACTGTCCATATCTGCAGTATGCGCCGCCACCGCCAATGCCTGTCGACCTTTGGCCCCAACCTCAGCGGCAACCTTTTCACAATTCTCAATTTTGCGGCTAGCGATAATAATATCGGCACCCGCATCGGCTAAACCAAGAGAAATAGCTTTACCCAAGCCTCGGCTGCCGCCAGTAACAAGCGCCACTTTTCCGGACAAATCGATATTCATTGTAAATTCTCTAAAAGAAATACTACTTTATCATCGCCTCAGACGGTTCCCACGGCGACCCCATGAAAGGTGCGTATGATTCCGGTCGCGCCCCATCAATGTCCTTAATACCCAGCTCCAGCGCAAGCTCAGAATTCCACCACGATCGGCCACTAAATCGCATGTAGTCATCTTGTGCGGCAATGGCATCAATAATCAAGCCGGGAAATTCAGGCGACTCCATGCCAGGGATAAGTGGCTGATAGTCTTCAGGTAAGGCATTCGCTTCCACAGCGGGTGCAATGCGCTCGGTTTTCACAACCCCAGGCCACAGCGCAAGAGCAGCAACATTGTACTCACGCAACTCTTTTGCCATGTCCTGCATCATTTTATCGGTGCCGGCTTTGCCTATGCCATACACCACGGAATGCAAATAAGCGATAGCACCTGGCGACGATATATTAACGATCAAGCCAGCGCCCTGCTCCACCATCTTCGGTGCCGCAAAATAGCTCGCAACGTAGTGGGCACGCAAACCAAGATCAATCATTTTTTGCCAGTGATCGTTCAATGGGCGCTGCCAAAACGGTTGCCATTCTTGCAGGTCATCCGGAACCTGAAAGACATTGTTGACCAGAATATCCAGCCTGCCCTGCTCTGCAAAAACACGTTCAAACAAGGCTTGTATCTGCGCGTCGTCAGTGTGGTCGCAAACAACCACTTCGGCCTTGCCGCCACGCGCTCTGATTTCATCGGCAGTGGCATCGATGGTTCCGGGCAATGGTGATGTTTGCCCTTCCGTGCGTGATCGGCCGCTTATGTATACTGTTGTTCCGGGCTGCCCCAAAGCAAGCGCAACGCCCTTGCCAACACCGCGACTAGCTCCGGTAACCACAACCACTCTGTCATTCTTAAGGCCCACGTAAAACTCCTCGTAAAGGTTGGTTTGCAGCCGAGTGCATCAAGGTGCTACCGCTTCCCAGCTATCGAATCCAAATGGCGTGTATATACCGAACACACAGTTTTCGTGCATGCCATAACCAATGTCGCCGTTAGAAAGCTCCCATCGGCATAACATTTCGTTTAAACCTTGAATTTCCGCAAACTGTGCTGGGTCGGTCATATCCCAACGCTGCCCATCAACCACAAGCGGCCCCTGATACACACCAAGAGAATACGACTGGCCCGGGTTGTAACCTGAGCCACCCAGCAAATAATTGGTGCGCAAAGGGGTACCTGTCAGCACCAGGTCTGAGTGCGCAAATCGAATCACCGTTTTCGCAATTTCCCTGGTACCGGATTTGTAAGTAAATTCGGGAATTGGACTGCCAAGATGAATCACGGGCTGATCGATCCCGATGCGAGGCACCTTAACCGCCTCTTCCTGCATGCGGTTGCCCTGACCATCTTCATCAAAATAGATCTTGATCATATAGTCCGGGAATTGCGCGGGTATCCAGTTATGAAAATGACCGAAGGTTTCGAAATCCCTGTACTTTGACTTGATGCCTTCGGGCTCCATCTCTCCTACATTGGGTCGCACACCCCAGGAATGATCACGCGCGCCCATCCACCTGTCGGGCGTCACCTCAATGCGTTCGCCATCGATGCTGATAAAGCCAGTGTAATTGCCTACCTGCGCAAAGCGTTGGGTATGCTCGGTAAGCCTGTTTCCGGTTCTTCTGTAGGTGACGGGTTCCTCAAGCGCAGGCACAAAGCCGTCGAACACCAGGTCAAACTCTATGCCGTGCTCGTTCGCTCCGCAGCTGAGTCTCAGTTTCTGTAGTCCTTCAAGCACTTCTACCTTGAACGGGCCAACGCTGGTATCCAGGCGGTCATTACCAAGCTCTCGCGATGCACGCACTGAATAATGCGTGTCGCCAAAAGAAATACAGGCAAACGCGTCAATCACACCCAGATTGGGGTATTGACCCATCCCCGTCACCATGAACAGCTCATCGCTGCAACCGTGGACATTGAAGTAGTATCGATCGTAAAAATTACGATCACCCGTGTACACATGGTCAAATGTATCGGGCGTTTGATGTGCGAGTAAATCGTCTAATGGGCTAAGAGGCATGTGTCGATCCAAACAGAGAGGAACAGCTATTATCCGTATTTACCACACCGGAGTTGGGAACTTAACGATCACGTCATCAAACGACTGAATGAATCACTCCAAATCTTCGTCGCTCACCCGCACAGTGCGCCTGGATTGCTTCAACACCCAAGAGACAGTAATGCCCGCTGAAAAATTATGCTCGCGGCGAAACAAGGGGCTGGCATCGTTTTTGGCACCTTGCAAATTGAAGTAGCGAACAAAGCCGTTAATGAACATGTTGCGGTAATACCGATTCACATTCAAACCCAGCCGTAATGCGGTGTAGCCTGAAGACGCGGTATAGGCGCCGCGATCCGGTGTTACAAATTCAGGGTCTACGTCGTAAATATAGGCATGGTATTTTTGATCTGAGAATACCGGGCCGAAGCTGCTGACCAGGTTCCATTCACCCGAATTCGTTTTCGCAACCAGCCTGGGGTTGCTTGTCCAACCCTGATAATCACCCGCATCATCACCGAACGAAAAAGTGCCCCTGACAGGTAGCTGAAACTGCAAATGCAGATCATTGTTCTCCACCAGGTCTACGCGCAAGTTTGGACCTATTTCGGCCAGTACATCAAGGTCAGGCATGCCTCGACGGGCGTCATCATCTTCGCTATCAACCGGGAATGAGCCACCGCCGCTGATACCCAAACTCACTCGTTCAGACTCAAACAAACGCGCGCGAATTCCGCCACGGTCTGCGCGGAAAACCTCACCACGATATTTGAAGTAAGGGATTGGCAACACGTACGCCCGGCTGTCATCCGCACCAAAGTAATGAGCTTGCGTCAGCGCCGCTACACCTACTCCCAATTCCCACAATGGAAGCTCTTCTTCTGCGCTGGTGGCGACGGCAAAGAGAGACATAAAAATGATATTAAAACGTCGAAAAAAGAGTCCGTTCATAGGGTACCCGGGAATTACTACTTTGTTAATGCGAGCCCCACTTGGCGGTGGTACTCTGCGATGATGAGTATAAACACTACCTTGCCAGAAAAATTTAAAGATCGCTACGGACCCTGGTCGCTGATTTCTGTAGGCCTGGAATGATGAGCTTGAACACCGCCCAGATATCGGGTATTGAACACACACCTGTGCCACAGGAGCGCTTGCAATGAATTACACGCAATTCACTCTAAAACCACTTAAGAATGTGGGTGTAGAAATTAGCGATTTTGATATTAATGCGCCTTTCACTGATGAACTGGAGGCGGAACTGAAGCACGCCTGGTATGAACACGCCATCATGGTGTTTAGGGGGCAGAGCATCACGCCTGAGCGTCAAATCGAATTCAGTCGCCTGTTTGGGCCACTGGAATTGCACCCGCTCAAGGTAAAAACCTCGGAAACCAATCCGGAATTGTTCGTGCTGGAGAACGGCGGCGACGCTGACGCCTACCAGACGGCGTTCTTCAATGGCGAAGAAATTGTGGGCCGCCTGGATTGGCATATGGATTTGCATTACACCGGCAAACCTAACCATGGTGCAGTTCTTCGTGCGCTGACGGTTGCTGAAAAAGACGGTCTCACTGGATTTGGTGATCTGGCGCTGGCGTACGACGCACTAAGCGATGAGCTGAAAGAACGTATCAAAGACATCGAAGTGGCGTATCGCTTCGAAATGCAAAGAATCAACTGGCGTTTCGTTGACAATACCCACTACCAGCCCGGGCCCAATTCGCCAAAAAAGCCGTCTGACATCGGTTTTCCGGATTTTGACGACTCTGTATATCCGGCGGTTGTTACGCACCCAGTATCAGGCCGTAAGGTTTTAGAAATAGTTGAGCAATTCCTGCACCGGGTGATCGATCCAGCCTCGGTTGGCATGTCGGCCAACGAAGCCGATAGACTCTTGAAGGAGTTGGTTGAGCACACTCGTAAACCAGAGTTTCATTACTGGCATGTTTGGCAGGAAGGCGACATGGTGCTGTGGGACAACTGGCGCGCCATGCATTGCACCAGCGGAACACCACCGGGCGTCAAACGCTTGATTAACCGCACTACGATTGAAGGCGACATTCAGCTTGGCCATCAAATACCTATCACACGATAATGGATTAGGCTTATGTTTCAAAGAGTTGCGTTCAATTATTCAGGTAGTTCCGTACTAATTACCGGTGGTACCAGTGGCATTGGTCAGGCCTGTGCAGAGGCCTATCTGCAGGCAGGAGCAAACGTGCATGTTACGGGCAGAAAATCCTCTTTGAGCGATTACGACAGCGCTGCCGCCCTGGCCGGCTGCCGATACAGCGCATTGGATGTCAGCGACCGCGACGCGCTCAAAGCCTTGGCTGAGAGCTTGGATTCTCTGGATGTATTGATTGCCAATGCCGGAGGAACATTAATGAACGAATGGGAATCAGATGGCTTCGATCAGTCCATAGATATTCATTTGAACAGCGTGTTTCACCTGAGTTCGGCGTGCAAGGATTTGCTGGCAGCCAGCGAGTTTGAAGGCGGGGCCAGCATTATCGGCATCGCATCCATGACTTCCTATTTTGGCAATGTATTCACGCCCGCTTACGGGCCAGCCAAGGCCGGCATTGTGCAGCTAATGAAAACCTTTTCGGTTGGCTGGGGTGAGCTGGGTATTCGCGCCAATGCCGTAGCAGCAGGATTGGTGCACAGTAATTTAACCTCGCTGAGCTTTGAACACATGCCAGAAATGGTCGCAGACACCGTGAAACGCCAAAGCATCAAACGAGAAGGTTATCCGGCGGACGTAGCCGCCGCCGTATTATTTCTGACATGCCCAGCCGCCAGCTGGATTACCGGCCAAACCTTGCCAGTGGACGGTGGTTATACCGTAGGGATGTAGAAATTTAGTTTCAGCTACAAGCTCAGGACAGCTTCACACCCTTGTAAGTGTCTGTGGTAGCCAATGCAGAGATGCGGTGCATCACGCGCCGACTGTCAAAATCCTGTACTGCGTAGTGTTGCACAGATTGCTGATCCCATATCACCAGCTCCCCAGCTTGCCACGAATGTCGGTAACAAAACTCCGGTTTCTGCATATGCGCTAGCAACAGACGCAAGATGGCGTCCGCCTCGATTGGTGTCAGGCCTTCAATGTGCCGAGTGTAGGTAGAGTTAACACTAAGCCATTTACGACCGCTTTCCCTGTGCTCTCGCACAACTGGATGAGAATGCAGCAGTCCTTTCACCAAAGCATCGCCCATGAGCTCTGCCAGCGGGATTCCGGAGCGCCAACCAAGTTCATACAGATGCCCATAATCGTGCACAGCGGTCAGGCCATCCAACAGCGTTTTCATCTTGTCTGACAGGGCGTCATAGGCTGCCGCCGCGCTCATGAACGCGGTATCTCCACCAGCATCCGGCAGCATTTTACAGTGCAGCAGGTTAACCAGTGGCGGGTGTTCAAGAAAGGTTTCATCGCAATGCCAAGAATCTGCACGATCGCCTTTTTCGGAGTCGATCACCGTTAAATAGGGCACGTTTTCATCAACACCAAATTGATCAGTGGCGTTATGTTCCAGCTCGCCAAACCGCCTGGCTATTTGAGCGTGTTGCTCAGTACTCATCTGCTCAGCTGCGATACACACCACCTGATGCTCAAACAGTGTTTCGGCAATCTCATCAATAACAGCATCACTTAAACCCTGATTGAAATCGATACCTTCTATACGGGCGCCCATCAGGCCACCCAATTTTGAAATATTCATTTCTCTCCTTATTGATTGGCGGCCGCAGAAACACCGGCCAGCCGGCCAAAGAACGTGGCGTCGCCTATGCTCATGCCGCTGGCGTAACCTTCCGCGCAACGTGGCAAACCAGCTGAGTTTCTACCCGCAGCATACAAACCTGGAACTATATTACGCTCCGCCGTCAGCACTTCGCCCGTGGCCAGGGTATCCAAACCACCAAATGTCATCACCGCAAAATACCCGCCAGCGCCTATGCTGAGGTCATACGCAGCGTACGGCGGCTGATCCAGGGCCTGCAGGTATTTTTCTGCTTTATGAAACAAAGGGTCCTTCCCGGCCGCTGCAAATTTATTGTACAGCTGAAGTGTATTTTGCAGGCTTTCTGCAGGTAATTCTAATTCCGCCTCTAGCTCTTCAATGGTGTCGCCGGTGCCTGCCACCGGGTAGCCGCCATTGGGTGGTCGATTAAGTACCTCGAAATGACGGCTATCAATAATCAGATAGTAACGCTGATCTGGTCGATCAAGAATCGCACTGCCCATGCGACCATGATAAACGTCTTCGTTGATAAATCTCTGACCGTTGCCGTCCACTATCACAGACTGCAAGAACTCTTCAGGCGGATAGTACGGTGTGCAGATAAAACCCTCATGCATATTAATTGCAGCGCCGCCGGCACCAACGCCAATGCGTATCCCCGCTCCAGTATCATTCGGATTGCCATTAGGATAGTTCCCCCTGGCCAGACGCGGCGCGTAACGCGCCACCATGTCTTCATTCATGATAAAACCACCGCCGCACAGCACAACGCCGCGGCGCGCGGAGAACGCGCGCTCTTCCCCATCAATGCGCGCTACAAGGCCACTCACTCGTTGTCCATCCATAATGCTGGTTAAGGCCCGAGCGTCACAGACTATAGACACGCCTTTTTCTTTGGCGCATCGAATCAAATTCTCCATCAACGGTATTCCGCCGTGGTCGCCTTTGATCAGCGGTTTATGGCCTCTCGGTGCTGCAACAGAATGTTGGCTATAAGGCCACGCTTCCTCATTTCCGGTGATCATCAATCCCGCATAATTCGGCGTGTTCGTGTGTTTGCCGGCAAAGTACTCCGGCTTGAACTCAACGCCATGGGCGGTTAGCCAGTCATAGTGCTCCAGCGTTCGATCGCAATACAAACGCACTTTCGTCTCATCAGCGTTTGGACCAGACGCCATTAACAGATATTTGTACATCTCTTCGATATCATCATCGAAGCCGCACGCCTTTTGAGTAGGCGTACCACCACCCATATAGATCAAGCCGCCTGCCATTGCTGTTGAGCCGCCAGCGTCACTGGCCGCTTCCAGCACTATCACTTTGGCGCCCGCATCAGCGGCTTCAATGGCGGCGCTAATACCTGCACCGCCACCACCCAGAATTAATACATCACACTCTGCGTGCCAAGCACGAATATCGGCAAGGCTTTGAGGCTGGTCTGAGCTGGATTTATCAGTCATATTATCGCTTGGAAAAGCATTGGTCATTAACACACTTCTGAATAGACTACTTTTGCCGGCTGTCGCTGTCCACGGGGCTTACGTTGCTATTGGTTTATGTCTGCCCGCTAGCTGTCCATATTGCCTAAAATAGCACTATGAATACCGAACTGACCGCGCTGTGCCGCCGTTTGCTTGATCGCGTGCTAAGTGATTCCACCGATGAAGGTGATGCACCCTATTTTGAGCCATCGCACAGCTTTACTGATCACCAGCGCCACCAGGCTGAGCGCGAACAATTCTTTCTCAACTCTCCTCAGGTTGTGGGCTTTGCCGGCGAAGTAGCCAAACCTAATTCTTACAAAGCAGTGACGGTACTGGAAAAACCTGTCCTTATTTGTCGAAACGCTAATGGTGATTTGCGTGCATTTATCAATGCCTGCCGCCATCGCGGCGCGCAGATTGCAGAGGGAACCGGTTGCGCTAAATCTTTAAGTTGCCCATTTCATGGTTGGACATACGATCTTGACGGCAAGCTTAAAGGGCGGCGCAGAGAGTCTGCTTTCGCATCCGATTCAAAAGACAGTCTGGTCTCTTTACCCGTCTCAGATCGAGCAGGCATGCTTACCGTTGGCTTGACACCAGCAATCGCTCAGCGAACCGTTGATGAATTTCTATCAGACATTGACCCGGCGTTGCAAAACTTCGATTTCGCCTCCATGCAAAGTATCGCCACTCGACGCTTTGAGGTGAATGCCAACTGGAAACTGGTGGTTGGATTAAGTAACGAAGGTTACCATTTTGAAAATCTACACCGCGATAGCCTGGCACCGATGATGAGTAGTCATGGCGTCGTTGATTACTATGGCAAGCATACGCGCTGGGCGTTCTCTTTAAAATCTATTCGAGATTTAGAGAACCAGCCTGAAACCGACTGGCCCGCAGACTTTCCCGGCGCAATTAACCATACCTTATTCCCCGGTACCGTCATCGTAGCCGTTCCGGGTGCGGCGCAAATGATTAGAGCTGAACCAGGCCAATTGCCAGGCACCAGCACCGTGTATTACTCAGGGGTATTTACCGGCAGTGATGATGCGGGAACCAACGAGCAGCTTCGAAAATCTGTTGCAGAGTCATTTGACTTTGGCGAACGAATTTTCGTTGATGAGGACTTGTTTGCCGCTGCACAGTGCCAGCTGGGTATAGCGGCTGGCGGATTGCCAGGCATCACCGCCGGCCGCAACGAGCCGCTCATCGCTTTCTGGCACCAGCTTTGGAATGATAAACTTCAACAACAGACATCGGAATCAATAGACTGACACCATGAGTATCGACACTATCAGCACTTGGTTTGCACAAAACTACCACTGGGCAGCTTCACTCGTTTGGCTGGTCGCAACCATTGCATTGACCAAAGCCGGCCGCTGGCTTGCGTTCAGAAACACTGATGTACAGCGTATGCGCGAATGGAATCGCGAAGAAGACAAACCGAAAATGGCCAACCCAAAGTGGCGCCCTATCGCCAAGGCGAATATGCGCATTGGTGGAGCGGCACACTTATTTCTGATTCTGGTTGCAGCGCCACTGACCCTGACCCTGTCGGCAATGCCGTGGTGGCGTTACTTTGTAGATATTGTGGTGTTACTTCTTGTATACGATTTTATTTACTACTTGTCTCACCGCTTCTGGTTTCACGGCAAATGGATGCCAATGCGTAAGGCACACGCACTTCATCACCAGGCCCGAAGCCCTTCTTGGGCTGATGCGCATTACGTGCACCCCGCCGAGACGTTTATCGGGCTGTCTATTTTTATGATCTCACTGTTTATTGCGCAGGCAATAATGGGTGACATTCACGCACTGGTGGCCGCATTTGGCTACGTAATCTGGACACAGTTGAACACGATTAACCACACCAAGTTCAATCTTGATTTCTTCCCATTCAAAACAATTGATTACCTGACCACCAAGCACCACATCCACCACATCGATATGCACCACGGAAATTACGGTTCCATCACGCCGCTGTATGATTGGATGTTTGGTACCCTGGATTAAGCATGAACAAAACACTGTTGCATTTTGTTGCGCGACACTCTCGCAAAAATGCACTGTGTGACTCGCTATGCTCGCTGGCGGATAATCTCGCCAGCAATGACGACCATAGAGCCACGATTCTGTCGGCACACCTGGAAGACACCCTGCGCGGCAGTGGTGATATGCAGAAACTGCCTTTCGCTTTTGACGCCTCTTTGGAATTGCTCGCTAATGGCAATATCGATACGGATCACCTGCACACTGTGCTAAGCCAGAGCATGGAAACTCTCAACGAAAACGCCCATCTGGATTTGAGCGCTGCCATGCTGGGCAACAACAAGGTATTTGTTGAAAGCAAAGCTACACCGATCCGATTTCAATACTGTATGCGTCGCAGAGCAGACTTTAGCAATGCACGCTATCGGCAGTACTACGAACAGGAGCACGCCAAATTTGGCATTGGCATGCACGGCATTGAGGGTTACGTACAATTCCATGCAGATATGGATGCGGGGCGATCACTGGCAAAAGCCCACGGTTTTGGCGTGCACTCAATAGACAGCGTCTCTGAACTGCACATCGCTGATATGGATACCTTCTTTACCGGCATGGCGAAGGGAATCGACGCCGGTAATCCCGGTGAAGACGAAGACCTGTTTGTAGATCGTCGTCGATCTGTTATGTGGGTTTCAGACGAGATTTATAGAACGTTCAGCTAATCAGCCGCAAAGCCTGGCGAACGCTGGAAACTTCGTCACTCTTCACTGATTTAAACGAAACAAAGTTCCCGGGCGCTTGCCAGTATCCTTGTCATCAATGAAGGTTGCTTCACCTGCCACCATTGTCATGCTGTACCCACTGGCGCGTTGCATCAGGCGCGGCGCACCGGACGGTAAATCGTTCACTACTTTGGGTGCCTTCATGCTCAGTGACGGCAAATCAATAATATTCAGGTCGGCTCTCTTCCCGACCTGCAATGTACCGCGGTCATGCAATCCATAAAGCGTCGCAGGATCCTGTGTCATCATTTTGACCACATGCTCAACAGACAGCTTAGCGCCACGATCACGGTCTCGAACCCAATGCTGCAGCATAAAACTTGGGTAGCTGGCATCGCAGATAACGTTAACGTGAGCTCCACCATCAGATGAGCCAATCACAGTACTCTCCGATTTCAACAATTCCTCTGTAGCGCGGAAATCTCCGCCCTTGTACCCGGACATGAAGACTTTGAGAAATCCAGGTTGACCGTTGCCTGGGTCAGCGTCTCGCGTGGCCTCGCACAATGCGTCATAGATTGCGCTGTCTGCGTCTTGATTGTTTTGCTGCATACGATGCGCCAGGGAAGCTTCAGGCTCCGGCTCAAACACCGGCACATGTCCCCAGGCGAAGGTGCAATCCAGGCTGGACATCAGAATCATCCTGGCGTGTTGCAGCATAGGTGCTGTGGTAGGTTCAGAAAGTATTCGCGCTCGCCTATGTGCGTCGCATAATTCCTCAATGCGCTCCGTCAGCGGTAGCTCGGCAATTTCTACATAGGATGGTCTATCAGCAAACGGATTGAAAGTATCCCAGCTCATTAGCAAGCCGCCACCGCCCGGAGAGATCGATGGGCACAAGCTCGCACCTTCAGCATTCGCCTTGGCGGTTTGCTCCATGATCACATGGTACATGTCAGGGTTTACATGATTCTGCCCCGTCAAGAATGCGATGGTACAGCCTGTTTCCAGGCTAAGCTGCCGATAAAGCTCCAGCTCACGCAACGGCGCATCCGGATCTTCACCCATCAGCCCAGCCGGAACCACTTGCACCAGTCCGCTACCTGCGGCTTTAACCGCATTGAGAATAGCCACCAGCTCACCGGCTTCCGCGAATGTACCTGGTACCGGTTCTCCGGTCACTGAAGTGTGCATAGGAATACGGTTACTGGAAAACGACAGCGCGCCGGCTTGCACCGCCTCACTCGCCAATACCGCCATGTCTGCAATCTGCGCTGCTGTCGCCGGCGCATTAACGTTGGCATCATCACCAAACACATAAGCTCTCAGCGCACCATGTGGTATCTGCGCCGCGATACTGATCGCGCGATTCGTTGAATCCAGCGCATCCAGGTATTGCGGAAAACTCTCCCAGGACCATTTAATGCCGTCAGCTAGCGCTGAACCCGGAATGTCTTCAACCCCTTCCATTAACTCAACAAGGAATTGGTGGGCATCGGGCCGAACCGGGGCAAAACCCACGCCGCAGTTGCCCATGATCGCTGTTGTCACACCGTGGTAAGCAGACGGGGCCAGCAAGTCATCCCAGGTTGCCTGACCGTCATAATGGGTATGAACATCGACAAAGCCAGGCGTGGTTAACTGACCATTCGCATCAATCTCCGCATTGGCAGAAACATCGGGTGACGCCTGCTCAAAGACCTCTTTGATCAAACCGTTTTCTATGCCGATTGCCGCCGTCCTGGGGCTGCTGCCTGTGCCATCAACCAGATGACAGTTCTTGATCAAAGTATCCAGCATTGTTCTTCCCGCTTATTCTTGTGGTAATTCCAACGATCGTTTCGCGATCACGTTCAATTGTACTTCCGAACTGCCGCCGGCAATGGTGAACGATAAGGCATTCATCCAGGCCGCGGTACGCTGGGTTTCCTCGTAGTGACCATCGGCGTCCCAGCGAACACCGGAATGCCCCAATACGTCGACCAGCAGTTCAGTAGTGTCTTTTATGTTCTCGGTACCTGCGTACTTGAAAATAGAGGTCATTCGCATGTCCAGCACACCTGCCATCCCTTCCTCATAAGCACGCGCCTGAGTCAGATCCAGCGCCCGCTTATTCATCATTTGCGACACCATGCGCGCACGCAAGCGCTGATCTCTAAGCCTGCCGTTCTCATTCAATCCCACATACTCTGTTGCGTACTCCACCAAAGATTTAGGTGGCGCAGGCATGGTGTCATCCATTGAGCTCATCATATTGCGCTCATGAACCAGCAATGCCTTGGCAATGGTCCAGCCCTCACCTTCCTTGCCAACCAGGTTCTCTTTCGCCACTTTAACGTTTTCCAGAAACGTGTCACAGAAGTGAGACTCGCCTGTCAACAAGGGAACAGGGCGAACGGCCACACCAGGCGTGTCCATTGGAAACAAAACGAAACTGATCCCTTGTTGCTTGGGCCCGCTATCGTCCGTTCTGACCAGGCAAAACATCCAATCGGCTTTATCACCATCACTGGTCCAGCACTTCTGGCCGTTGACAAGATAATGGTCACCCTTGTCTTCTGCCTTGCACCGCAGACTGGCAAGATCCGAGCCCGCACCGGGTTCACTGTAACCCTGACACCAGCGTATGGAACCGTTCACAATATTGGGCAAGTGCTGAAGTTTTTGCTCTTCACTACCGTATTCCAGCAAAGCAGGCCCAAGCATCCAGATGCCGTGGCCTATCAGTGGCTCTCTGCAATTAAGCCTGGCCATTTCCTTGCGCACGATTTTTGCCTGCCTCGCATCAAGACCACCGCCACCGTATTTCTTTGGCCATTCCAGTGCGGTCCAACCTCGCTCAGCCATGCGCTCCATCCAGACACGCTGATCCTCAGACTTGAATACAAATTTGCTGCCACCCATCACATTGTCACTGCGATCAGTTGCAGGTGGTGTGCGCATAGAGGCCGGGCAATTTTGCTCCAGCCACTCACGGGTTTCTGCTCTAAATGCGTCGTAATCAATTTCGCCCATCATTAGAACCCATTCAATCCAGCGAACCTTTCGGCGTGATAGCCGCTGTTACCCAGTAAATTGATACTGACGTGGCAGCGCTTGAAAAACAATCCAATGTCCAGTTCGTCGGTTACACCTATGCCACCGTGCATTTGTATGGCTTCATTGGCTATGTGCAAACAGGTGTCATTGATACGGCATTTCGCAGTACTGACCGCCTGACTGATGTCATCGCGTTGCTCATCCAATGCAGACAAGGCATCCATCACCGTGCTACGGGTTAACTCCAACTCGGTATACATATCAGCTGCGCGATGTTGCAAAGCCTGGAAAGAACCGATTTTTTGTCCGAACTGATCGCGTTCCTGCAAATACGCAATCGTTCTATCAAACATTTCCTGGGCCCCACCCAGCATCTCTGCGGCTAAACAGGCCCGCGCGCGATCCAACGATAACACCAGCGGCTCAAACGCTTCACCAACGCTGCCTAGCAAGGCATCTGCACTGACCTGTGCATCAGTAAATACAAGATCGGCATAGTCCCGACTGTCGACCATGCGATCATTTTCTCGCTGCATACCAACAGGGTCTTGATCAAGCAACAACAATGTCAACCCATCAGTATCACCAAGACCGCCCGAACTTCTGCCCAGAACAATCAATAAATCCGCCGACTGCCCATCTATCACAAAGGCCTTACGGCCGTTCAAGACGAAACCGCTTTCAGACTCGGTAACCGGTAACATCGTATATAAGGGAGCGTGATGACTGCCCTCCTCTATCGCCACGGCAACAGTCAGTTCACCAGCGGCGATGGCAGGTAGGTATTTCGTTTTTTGCCCGTCAGTACCAGCCAGTTCAATCAAAGAAGCGCCAAACACGGCGCTGCTTAGTAGTGGCGACGCAGTGAGCTGCTTACCAAATTCTTCGAACACAGCGCCCATGGCCATATAACCAAACTCCAGACCGCCGTGTGCTTCCGGAATACAAATCCCGCTAATGCCCAACTCGGCGAGTTTGGCCCAGGTGCCAGAGTCATACGACTTGCCTTCGCCTTCGTCGCGCAAGCTACGAAAATGGCCAACGTTGGCGTTATCGGTAACAAAATCCCTTACGCTGTCGCGTAACATTCTTTGTTCTTCGTTAAGAACAAGCGGCATTCCCAAGATTCCTTGTTGTGTTTCTGTAACTCTCAATTATACCTTTTGGGGGGCTTAACAAGTGGCCTCGCAAGGAATAGCAGACAGTACGCGCCTTGAACACGGTCGAGTTTGAATAGCCATTTACCGGACACGCCGTAAACCCATCCATGGGGGCTCTTCAAAAAGGTCCCTCTTTTTGAAGGTCCGGAAAATGGCTATTCAAACTCGACCTTACATCGTGCCATTTCGAAAAAGGTCTGTTTTTACGGCACAAAAGTGAGGCAGAGTGTGGCTATCGCGGTGGCGGACTGTTGAAAAGAGGGACCTTTTCAACAAGCCCCCATGGATGGGTTCACGGCGTGTCCGCCACCGCGATAGCCACACTTTGCCGGGTTCGAGGCACCACTCTATCTGGCGTTACTTTTTATTAATCAGACAGATGGCAGACCACAAACAAGTAAAATCAGCCCAGATCTAAAAGGATACTCAAATGAAAACTCTGATAGTTGGTGGAACCGGACTGGTTGGTGGACACGCTGCTCTGCATTTAAGCGAAAAAGGTCATGATGTAACCATTATGTCTCGCAACAAACCTACCGCTCACGCACTCCAGGATACAAAGTTTCTCAGCTGTAATTATATTGAAGACGACGTAAGCGACGGCCGCCTGGATGGTTTTGATGCGATGGTGTTCGCAGCAGCGCAAGACATTCGCCAACTACCCATGGATGGCTCAATAGCGCCCGACGCATTTTATAAGAAAGTCAATGATGATGCCGTCCCTCGATTCTTTGAGGCGGCTAAGGCTGCCGGCATAACTCGAACAGCGTACGTTGGCAGTTTCTATCCCCAGGTTGCTCCAGAGCGTATTGAGCTGGACCCGTATGTAAACTCACGCCACGTTACGGATGAATCAATACGAGCGCTGAGTAACGATGAGTTTAATGTCTGCAGTCTTAACGCCCCATTCATTCTCGGCGAACTGCCTGGCCTCGATATCCCGCACATACTCGGCCTGATTGCATACGTTAGCGGTCAGTTGCCCGACCTGCCATTATTCGCGCCAGTTGGCGGCACCAACCATATCACCGCAAAATCCGTTGCCGAATCAATTGAAGGCGCATTGGCACGCGGTGAAAGCGGCAAAGCCTATTTAATCGGTGACCAAAACTATACATGGAAGGAGTATCTGGAAGCATGGGCATCAGCGGCTGGTGCACCGGTAGATCTGGACGTTAGATCTGATGATCACCCGATACTGCCCAACGCAATTATGTTCGCCGGCGCCGGGGCTCTGGTCAATTATGAGCCTGATGCACAAGAGTCTGCTCTGCTTGCTTATAGCCGTAATCAAGTCGGCGGGGAGATAGAGTCAATGGTCCAGTCTGCGTTGGCTAGCGCACAGGGATGAGCCTGCAGATCCTACTGGATTCGTTTCAGCTTCAAGCTGGTAATCCTTCTGAATCATTTGCGGAATTTATTGGATACTGCGAAGACTCTGGAGCGGGACGTGCCTATGGCGGTCATGTCATGGCGCAAGCCATGAGTGCCGCACAGCGCACTGTAGACCCGGCATATTGGGTTCATTCGATGAATTGCAATTTCTATCGGCCCGGTGCGCCTGAACAAGCTATTCACTATCGCGTTGAGCAATTGCGGAATGGGCGATCCTTCGCAACCCGTTTGGTACAGGCTTACCAAGACGAAAAGCCGATTTTTACAGCCACGCTTTCATTTCAAACAGAAGAGTCTAGTTTTGAACACAGCGTAGGCATGCCCGAAGTAGTGGCACCTGAGGCGCTAGATAGCAATGACTTGCGAATAAACGAGTACTTTGAACAAAATGGTATAGACCACAAATACAGCTGGCCTATTGACGTACGCTATGCAGACCCCGTTGATATTCTAAACCCGCAACCTAAAGAGCCACGAGATCTGGTGTGGATGAAAGCCAATGGCGAAATGCCTGATGACCCGCACGCACACCTGCAAATGTTTGCTTACGGATCTGACAATCCAATAGGTTCGCCCGCTTTTAACCCACATGGTAAGAATCCATTTTTACCAGACGTGATGTCAGCGACCATTTCGCATAACCTTTGGATTCATCGGCCTGTACGCATGGACGAATGGCTGTTGTTTGATATCAACAGCGATGTTAGCCATGGCGGTAGAGGAATGGCACATGGCAGAGTGTTTAACCAGCAGCAACAACTAGTAGCCAGCGTGGCGCAGGAGTTGGTTATGCGCTTGCGTCGGTAGCGAACACAACAACCCGGAGATAATCATGAAACCTATCACCCGTCGCCCACTGGACCTCGCACTGATAACGTTCTTCTCAATATCGGTTTTGTATGGCTTCCTGTTCAGCCTGCCGGAAGGGCTAGGTGTTCCTGTGTCGGCAGACAGCCCCTGGCCACCGCTTCAAGCCTTGCACGAATGGGCAGTGGCGGAGGAACCTGCCCACTTGGACCCGCCGCCGAACCTTATCGCCGCCACTTTGTTTGATGGTTTGTTCCAAGCGCCCTGTTTGTTGTTTGTCATCATAGGATTGGTCCGGCAGAGAAGCTGGCTAAGACCTTTGGGGCTGTTTTATTCAGGGGCGGCTGTGACTAATATGTTTTTCTACTTTGTACAAACCTTTCTAGGTGATCATCCGCCACCTAACACAGGCTATTATCTCGCGTTCAATCTGCCTTGGTTGATAGCACCCGCCATACTTGGTTTGCGTGTGTTCCTGGCGAAAGACTTAATTAACTGAAAACGGTGGCAACTACTCCACGTTACTGATTTTTGCGGCGAATGCGTCGCTTATCAACGCGTCGATATTGTCACCGGTTAAAGACTGCAAGAAAGTAAGCAGATCATTCAGCTCGCCTTGAGTAAGGCCTAGCGGGCGCATTAATGGATCCAACAGTGGATTCGACTCTCCGCCGCGATTATAGAAATCGAGCACGTCTTTCAATGTCGCCAGTGATCCGTCGTGCATGTATGGTGCAGACAGCGCAATGTTGCGCAAACCTGCTGTACGGTACTTCCAGCGATCATCCGGGTTTTGAGTAATTTCGTAGCGCCCCAGATCACTTGGAATCGGTTCGGAGGCGCCGGCTATCGTGCTGGTATCTACGTCAATCCATACGCCGGGCGCCAGCAATACTTTCCTGGTTGCAGGTTCCGTGTACATAGATCTGGCGTATCCGATACCCGTGTTATGCAATAGAGAATCGGTGAACAGTGCTGAGCGCTCGCCCATAGAATGGCAGCTGACACAAGATGCCTTCCCAACGAATAACTCGAACCCGCGCTTTACGCGTTCTGATACCGCACTGTCGTCTTTGCCGAAATACCAGCGATCAAACGGGCTATTCGCCGACAGCAAGGTACGCTGATAGCTGGCGAACGCTTCGCCAACGGTTTGCATATTGATCTGATCTTTCCCAAACGACTTTTCAAAATCTTTCTTGTATTCAGGGTCGCTCTTGATTTTATCAATGACAAAACCTACAGAAGGATTGGCCATTTCGTTGTGAGCAAGCAATGGCGCCCAGATTTGTTGTTCCAGCGAAGTTTCTCTGGCGTCATGAAACAAGTTGGGTAAGAGCGCCGCGTTATACAAACTTGGCGCATTGCGGCGCACAGTTCTACCTTCCAGGCCTACCGCTGTGGCTAACTCATTGCTTGCGAAGCCTTGCTCAGGCACGTGGCACATGGCGCAGGAAAACGTATTGTTGAGAGATAAACGCCGGTCAAAAAACAAAGTGCGACCAAGTTCGATTTTATCTTTAGTCAAACTCTTCAGTTCGGACTTAGGCAACGCAGGTAGACCAAGACCGGGCTTACGAGCATTCGCCAACAAATTCATGGCACGCCCGGTGCGTTGCTGGAGGCTATCGGCTTGCGTAGTGTAAGCTGTTTGTTCGTAGCCCCCTTTGAAATCTCCTGCACCATGCAGGCTGGCAGTATGGCCGGAGTTACTTTGTTGCTTGATCTCCCTGGCTTGCTCAGCGTCCGCCATCGCAAGTGTTTCAAGATCATTCAATACCGTGGTTGGATGCAAAAAAGACGTGCTGTAAATATTACGGAACCGGCGTTGCTTGTCGATCAAAAACACGCGCAATATGTGCGAAATGGCACCGCTGGCCTCGCCGCTTTCATCCAGCTCACGTAACACTGATTGGTCGTATTGCGCCAGTATTGGATCGAGCTCTTGCAGCGATGCCGTGGTCACAAACCGCCAATCGAAACCCGGTTTAACAAAGGAAGAACCATATTTCCGCATCGCTTGCGGAGTGTCGTTGCCTGGATCAAAGCTCAGACTCACAAAGCGGACCTGATCGCGCAACAGGTCGCTGCGCATAACCGCGTTTTGAACTTTGCTCGTTACAAACGTTGCCAAAGGACAACCGTTTACATCATCACACTGCGTATAGATAAAGCTCAACAGCACATAACGGTCGCCTAACAGATCATGCAGTTGCACAGCTTGCCCATCGCTAAGCAGTACCGGCCCGTTTCCAGCAAGGCCCAACTCAGGCAAGCGGTAACTGCCTGCCGCAGGCGCGTCAAAGCGCAGCGCCTGGTAACCAGGCGCCAGCACTTCTATTTGCTTTTCAACAGGTTTACTGTCTATCGATGGCGAAGAGTCATCTTCGTGCTTGTGATCGCTGTGCGAGAGTGCAGCAGCACCGTGCAACAAACTGCATAACACGGCACTGCTCAGCCACAGCAGCTTTGGCCTACCCATAGTCGACTACTGCTTGGCTAATTCCCGCTTATCGAGGCTTGCAGGTCTGCCGCTAGCGTATAGCGAGTATGCACCGAAGCGCATTTGATGCGGCATACCCATTTTCTCAGCCATAAAGTCTATTGAGAACTGATGCTTCAGTGTCTTACCGTCCCAGTCATAAGCCTTGAAGTACTGAAGATCACCCTCTTCCGCTTCAACCTTATCCCAGTTCGCAAGCAACGAAGAAGTGAAGTAAATGCGAGTGCCGTCCCAGCTCTGTGAGGTCATATTGATTTGCGCACCAATTTTCTTGGTGTACACCTCCTCAGGAGCAAATGGATCACTGATATCAAACGCACGCGCTGTACCATCATTCCAGGTGTCTACCCAAAGCAGGTTGTCATCAGCTGTGATAGAGATGTCTACCGGCAGCGGTATTTTGCTGGCATCGGCAATATCAGCAACATCTTTGGCCTGCCACTCGCCAGCATCATCTTCGTAAATCAACCAGATCTTTGAGGTTAAGGCTGTGGTGGTGAAGCAATAGTTGTTCTGAGAGCCCCAGGCACAGCGAATTTCCAAAGGCGCGCCCGGTACATCAAGCACCTTCTTGGGTTTGCGGGTATGCAGATCCCAGATCACAACGGTGTTGCCAAACCGTTTCATGGCTTCGGCATCGCCCATCAGTTTTCCGAGATTTGCCATGTAGTTGTTCCAACCCGTAAACGAGGAAGTCACCATTACATTGCGTCGTGGTAAGGCTCTAACATCGTAGCCGTAGCCGTCTGCAAACTGCCCACTTTTCACAGCACCCTGAAGATTCTCGTCCGTTGGCATCCAATAGGTGTCTATGTATTCGCCACCATTGGTGTACTCAACCATCGCTGTGCGACCGCCGTGATCTTTATCGTTGGACAGGCCGGTCACTAACATGCGACCCGGTAATGCATAGGTTGTGTGTGGTCCAACAACGCCACCACTTTTGGAGGTGAAATTGCCAATTGTTTTATGCAGAGTTGGTTTGGCTGGATCGCTATGCACGTCAAAGATGAAAATTTTGTTAGTGTCTAAACCAGCCGCCCACAAGTAACGTCTATCGTCTGTTAACCCTGAATGGTGCGCTTCGTTGCGCCCACCAACCGACAATGAATTTACAATTTGACCATAGCTGTCGGAGTCAGGGTGCACATCGACCGTAACAAGCTTGTCTTGCCCGTCACCAACGCCTTCCACTCCAAGAGTCCAGACGTAAACAAAATCTTCCTGGCCTACAATCTTTGCCATATATGGCGACATGCAGGTTTCATCCGCATAAGCGAATGGTGCCGTCGTTATGGCTACCCAAAGCAGCGCGATTATTCGAATTGTTTTGTGCATATTATTCTCCTTAGTAATTAGCTCTCTACCGGCTCACCAGACTTTAACACGGTCTTCCTCAGACAGAAAATGACCATCGCCTTCATTTACATCATACGCCTGATAAAACTCGGGCATATTCCTGACAACGCCATTAACCCTCTCTCTATGCGGTGAATGCGGGTCTGATACCAGCATTCTGGCCAGCACTTCATCGCGATACTTGGTGCGCCAGGTGCGTGCGTAGCCCAGATAGAAGCGCTGCAAACCGGTGAGGCCATCAATCATCGGCGCCGGCTTACCTCCCAGTGATCTCAAGTACGCTTTGACGGAAACAGAAGCGCCCGAGAGGTCGCCTATGTTCTCGCCCAAGGTAAGTTCACCATTGATATTCATGCCGGCCACAGGTTCAAACTCACTGTATTGGGCCACTAATTTGTCGGTGGCCTGCTTGAATCTTTCACGGTCTTCGTCGGTCCACCAGTTTCTCAAGTTTCCATCACCATCAAATGTTGAACCTTGATCATCGAAGGCATGAGAAATTTCGTGGCCTATCACCAAGCCTGCAGCTCCATAGTTGGCGGCATCATCCGCCGTTAAATCAAACATCGGAGCCTGCAGAATTCCGGCAGGAAACACAATTTCATTCATGGTTGGATTGTAATAGGCATTCACAGTGTGCGGGTTCATACCCCACTCTTCTCTATCAATCGGTTTGCCCAATTTGGCCAACTCGTAGTTGTATTCGAACGCACTTGCACGGCGCATATTACCAATCAAGTCGTTAGCAACAATGTTCAGCCCGCTGTAGTCCCTCCATCGATCCGGGTAGCCGATCTTCACCGTGATTTTATCCAGCTTTTCTTTCGCTTCGGCTTTGGTAGCGTCGCTCATCCACGACAGCTCATCGATTCCAAACCTGAATTCTTTCAGCAGATTCCTGACCATTTCCAACATTTTCTGCTTCGCTTCTGGCGGAAAGTGGCGTTGAACATATTCTTTGCCCAAAGGCTCACCTAGTACCGAACTCACCGTGGAAACTCCTCGGCGCCAACGTTCTTTCTGTTTCTCCAGACCGCTCAATTTTTTGCCGTAAAAATCGAAGCGTCGCTTAGCGAATCGCTCTGATAGATAAGGGGCAGCATCAGTGAGTACCCGAAGCCGAAGATAATCTTTCCATACGTCCAGGGAGTCTTGCGTCACCAGCTTAGCCAATGACTCAAAGTGACTTGGTTGCGCTACTACAATGTAAGGCAGGTTGGCAGCGCCCAGAACGGTCAACATTCGTTCCCAAGGCATAGTCGCCAAGGCTTTCAACTCAGATAATGACTTGGGGTTGTATAACTTCTCAGGAACTCTGCTCTCGGTACGAGACCACTGGCCCTCGGCCAGCCGCTCCTCCAGTTCTATAATCTGTTCCGCTCGGGCATCGGAGCGGCCTGCGCCAGCCAATGCGAGCATGTCAGCTGCGTAGGCGGTGTAGTCCTTAACGGCACTAACAAAACGTTCGTTGTCTTTATTCAAGAAATAGTCTCTATCAGGCAAACCCAGGCCGTTTTGAAAAATATAGAACGCATACTTCTCTGAATTCTTGAAATCTGGCATAACGCCCGCCGCCAACGGAGTTTCAATTCCCCCCCTTCCCAGAGTGGCAAATGCAACGAAGAGATCTTCAGTCGTCACAATATCGTCAACTAATCGCAATTCCATAGAAACGCCGGCTAGCCCCAGCGACTCAATGGCCTCAGTGTTCATGTAGCTTGCGTACAGATCAGCAATCTGCGAAGCGCTACTTGACTCATTCTGAACATCCTGAAGTTGCTCTACTATTTCCTTCAGATCGAGTTCTGCACGCTCATTCAAAATGGTGAACGTGCCGTAGCGACCATATTCAGCAGGCATAGCGGTTTCTTTGAGCCACACACCGTTGGCATAAGCATGAAAATCATCTTGAGGGCGAACTGAATGGTTGATCGCTGTTTGATCAATACCAGAATTTAGTTCAGTGACTGCGCTTGAAGCGCTTGTCGGTGCGTCGCCATCTGCAACCCCCACTGGCGTGCAGGCACCGACCCCGAGCAACACAGCAATAAGAAACGTTGAGTGAAATGTATGCATATGACCACCCTTGCTGGCTTGTTGTAGCGCAGGCAATTATCTATGATCCAGGCTCACCAGGCGAATTTTATTCAGGACACCTTGTTATGGCGTTTAACAAAGGACTGCACGACCTAGGCAATGGGGTGTATGCCTATCTGCAACCAGACGGTTCCTGGGGCTGGAGCAATGCGGGTCTGGTCGTAGACGGTGATCAGTCGCTGCTTGTTGATACATTGTTCGATGAGAAACTCACACTCGATATGCTAAAAACCATGGCTGATGCCAGCCATGTGCGCGCAGATACCATTGACTTTCTGGTCAATACACATGCCAATGGCGATCATTGCCACGGCAATCATCTGCTCACCAAAGCAGAGATTATCGCCTCAGCCACGGCCGCTGCCGAGATGGATGAAATGACGCCAGAGATGATGGCGGAGATGATGCGAGCCGCACCCGAGTTAGGCGAACTGGGCGAGTATCTGATTCACTGTTTTGGCGCTTTCAACTTCGAAGGTATTGTTCATACACCGCCGTCTCGAACCTTCTCCGGAACAACAGAGTTGGCAATAGGCGACAAAACCGTAGAGCTGATTGAAGTGGGCCCGGCGCATACCGGTGGCGATGTATTGGCCTGGGTGCCTGCGGACAAAACTGTATTTACCGGCGACATATTATTCATTGGCGGTACACCCATTATTTGGGCAGGTCCGATTAGCAACTGGCTGAAAGCCTGTGACCTGATTTTGGATATGAACGCTGAGCATATAGTGCCAGGGCATGGTCCAATTACAGATGCAAAAGGGGTTAAGAATGTGGCCGCCTACCTTCGTCACATTGAGAGAGAAGCGCGTCAGCGGTTTGATGCCGGTATGCCGCTGGAACAAGCAGTGCTGGACATTCCGCTGGCTGAATTTAGCGATTGGCTGGACGCCGAACGAATTGGTATCAACGTCTGTACTCTATACCGCGAGTTCGAGGGTGAGCAAACCCAAACAGACATTGTTCAGGCGCTAACAATGGCCGCGAGTGCCTGGCGGCAAAGATAAACGTCTGCAACTCAAACGTTGTTAGTCCCCGGTAAGTTAGAGAATTTTCCTAGTCTTCTTTTGCGGCGACGAAGCTCATAGATACCGAATTAACACAGTGTCGTGTATTTTTCTCGGTTAAGCGTTCGCCTTCAAACACATGACCGAGATGACCATCACACGCTGCGCATAGAATTTCCACGCGGCGACCATCGGCATCGGCTTCACGTTTCACTGCACCTTCTATTTCATCGTCAAAACTTGGCCAGCCACAATGAGAGGCAAACTTGTCAGCAGAACGATACAAGGGCGCATTGCATTGCCTGCAGACATAATGGCCTTCAGCAAAAAAATCATCGTACTTGCCAGTAAAAGGCCGCTCTGTGCCTTTATTCAGAATAATGTGCTGCTCTTCCGGAGTGAGTTCGTTCAGTTTGTCAGCCATAGTTCGTCCTTAAAAAAGCATCAGTGTACTAGGGAGCCTAAGAACAAGTCTATCCACCTTTGTGCACCACCAATTGCGGGAACGGAATTTCCCAGCCATATTCATTGCAAGCCTCAAGACACAAACGTGTCAGAGCTCGCTCTACGTCTTCGTACCGGTCCGCTGCGCTGCCGTGCAAATCAGCTTCCACCTCATAATCAAGCGAGGACGAGTTACAGGCTAGCAACTCTACGTTGACGTCAAGCAACACGTCCCGGTCCAACATATTTAATAAGCCTTTCTCAACATATGCAGCAAGTTTCTCCGGAATTTCCGTGCCTCCAATCGCCTGATGTCGATAGGACACGCCAAATTCAATTTCCACCCTGGCATTGGACGACAGGTTGGTAGGTGCCGACTCAAAGAAAGCCGGGGCAGAAAAAGTGTGGCGCGCACCACCCAGTTCCACCATTTGAACCATCTCTGGACTTTGAAAAACGATCTTGCCAATCGTGCCGTCTTCGGTTTTTACCCAATCACCAGTTCTGCTTGGAAACCAGGCTTCATCCGGTGCCGCAGGGCGCGAGTGCAAACCCAGTAATTCTCGAACAGGCACCGTGAAGGTGCCACCTGCCAATTCCGGGTTTTCAAAATCAGTATAAAAATCCAGTTTCTTGACCAGCCAAGGCACGCCTTCGAACATCACGCGTTCACCTTCTTGTACAGCACCTAGATTGAGCAGCAAAGTAATTTGCTCCAGCATATCAGGCAACATCTTAAGCCCCATCCAGAGAATAGCGATTGATAGCAGTACCACCAAGCCCAGCAGCAGCCAGTCATTGCGCATATTGAAGATATACAGCATCACACCTATGGCCGCTACAAAGCTAAACACATTGAACAGCAATGCACTCAGCCGCACTTTAAAACTTCGCTGCACTCCTCCTCGAGTTCTGGCGTAACTAAAGCCAGAGCCCAACAGTTTCAATAATGTGAACACCAGAGTGGCTGCACCAATTCCCATCAACAAGCTTAAGCCTCTGTCTTTAAAAAAGTCGCCAAATGCAGAACTGCCCTCCTCTGACTCTCTCTTTTGCGCTTCCAGCCTGGCGTTAAGTTGGTGCTCTATAGTGGCTTCCAAATCAGTGGCCTCGGCCAGTTTCTCCTGCCAAGCCTCTTTGATGGATGCGACCTCCGCTGCAATCTCTTCGCTCAGCTCGGCGCCATTTAGGGCTTCTATACCGTCCAGTGCTTTTTCGGCGATACCAATGTGCGCTTTAGCAGTGAGCTTCTTGTGTTTCAGATGCTCTATTTGTCTGGCCTCCTCGGTGGCAGACTTCAACATAATCACAAAAGGCTGTACCAATTGTTCAAGCTCGCCCTGCAAATCTATTGTCTGCCCACCCGCCAGATCAAACTCCGCCGCAGAAACGCCAGTCGCCAGTATGCCAATTTGCTCATCCAGCTCGTCGAGCTCAGTTTGCAACTGATCAGCCTCTTCCCTCTGAGCTTTCATCTCCACTTCGTCGGTAGCACTCGACAATGCGGATTTTATTGTTTCCAACTCGGCCTTCTTGTCGCTTCTTGCTTGCAACATGCTAGCGAACGTCTGCAAGGTTGGATTTACAACTTCTGCAGCCGACTCAGTAGTAAGCTCTACCTCAGCGCTTACGAGCTGTGAGAACATAAAAACGATCAATAGAACAGGCGTCCATCTCATTTTCCGCCAATTTTGTACAAATAGCATTCAATAACTCCAGAGATTCAAGCGCGCCATTTTAACAGTGGCAACGAGTTGGGCGGCAATGTAAACAATGTAAAAACAGAGGCTTGTTGTTGTTGTGGAATCGCCAACTTATTGCAAGGATACGCCTTCTCAAGATGGTCGGAGCATATTATGAAACTTTCGAATAAATTAGCTGCTGAGTTTATCGGCACATTCTGGTTGGTACTGGGCGGCTGCGGCAGCGCTGTTCTTGCCGCCGCATTTCCAGACGTTGGCATTGGCTTGCTTGGTGTATCACTGGCCTTTGGTCTTACTGTGCTGACAATGGCCTACGCGATTGGCCATATTTCAGGTTGTCATTTGAATCCCGCAGTGTCGGTTGGCTTGATGGTTGGCGGCCGTTTCCCTGCCTCTGAACTTGGTCCGTATATCGCCGCTCAGGTGGCTGGGGCTATTGCTGGTGCAGGCATTCTGTACATCATTGCCAGCGGCACCAGTGGTTTTGATGTGGCAGCAGGCTTTGCATCGAATGGCTATGGTGAGCATTCCCCGGGCGGTTACAGCCTTACCGCCGCTTTGGTCATTGAACTGGTTATGACGTTTATGTTCCTTATGATTATTCTAGGTGCTACGGATGGTCGCGCTCCCGCGGGGTTCGCACCGCTGGCGATCGGTTTGGGTCTCACTTTGATCCACTTGATCAGCATTCCTGTAACCAACACATCAGTCAATCCGGCGCGCAGCACAGGCCCGGCGTTGTTTGTCGGTGGCTGGGCGTTGTCGCAACTCTGGTTGTTTTGGCTGGCGCCGATCGTTGGAGCAGCTCTCGCAGGACTTACTTACAAGAAAGTATCTGCTGAGTCCTAAACAGTAAAAAGTTCCGGTGCCACATTCTTGGTGGCACTGCTCAGCGCCTCGTATTCATGCGAGGCGCGCTGCATTTTGCTATCGTAGCGTCTGTTGACGATCACGGAGCACCTTATTGCATGTTAAATCTTGATTTGAGTGGCCGCAGAGCCTTAGTGACCGGGGCCAGTCTTGGCATAGGCAACGCGGTTGTCAAAATGCTGGCCGACCAGGGTGCCGATGTGGTCTTCTGCGCGCGTGGTGAAGAAGCGGTTGCTGAACTTGCCACTTATTCACCACCATCGGGCAATGGATCAGTACATGGCTTGGTAGCGGACATGAGCGACGCTGCGGCGGTTGCCGATCTACTTTCCAAAGTAGACGACCACGGTCCAATTGATATTTTGGTAAATAACGTTGGTATTGGTCCTTCGCGCAATTTTTTATATATGAAAGATGAAGATTGGCAGCATCTGTTTGAGCTGAATCTTATGTCGGCCGTGCGCTGTACGCGACACTGTCTGCCTGCAATGCGCAAACAAAAATGGGGACGGGTGATCATGATTGCCAGTGGCGCCGGTAAATATCCAAACGCCGCTCTGATTGACTACGCCGCCACTAAAGCTGGCATGATCGCAACAGCGAAGGCCTTATCCAAAAAATACGCGGCTGATAACGTGTTGTTTAATTCAGTTCTACCTGGCTTGATCCGAACTGACATGTGGGAACGCGCCGCACAAGAAGTGGCTGAGGCAAGCAATCGCGATAAAGAGGATGTTTTTGCGGGGAATTCACGGGGTGTGCCTCAGGGCCGCTACGGCAGACCCGAAGAAATTGCCGCCATGGTCACTTTTCTGGCGTCAGAAGCCGCCAGTTACGTCAATGGCGCGGCGATTGAGGTAGATGGTGGTCTGGCAACCCATATCTAGATTAAATGCAGGCGACGAGGTGCACACCTGGAGACTGCAAAGGTGAAAAATTAGGCTAAAATTTAAGGAAATGGCCTGTTCCCGCAGGCCCTATCCCCACTATTGTGTGTGGCCCAACACTTTCAAGGATGAGAGATGAGCACCCAACTTGCATTCCAGTTCATTCAGGCGCTTGCCGATGACGTTAACTCCCGCAAGCTAAGCCTACCGTCGTTTCCCAACGTTGCGGCACAGATACGAAGTGCGTTGAACGATGAGAACTGCACGGTTGACAAGCTCGCTATCATAGTAGCCAGGGAGCCTAAGCTGACGGCCTGTTTGCTTAAATTGGCCAATTCTGCGCAATATTCGCGCGGTAACAAAACGTCTGACGTACCGTCGGCTATCAATCGCCTGGGATTAAACGTTGTACAAAATACCGCCATGAGCGTTGCGATGCGGCAGCTCGAGCTTGAGAAAGACTACGAGGCGATTTCAGAACATTTACAACCCCTTCTCGAGCACAGCGTTAACGTTGCGGCGTACGCCCACACCTTGGCGCGCAAGCAGCGCGGTGTTAATGCTGACACCGCACTTCTGGCAGGGATGATGCACGGCATTGGCAAGGTTTATATTTGGTCACGTGCGAGCAAGGACGAGAGTTTGTTTGCAGATGACGAGAGCATGCAAGAAGTACTTTCCGCCTGGCACTGCCCGGTAGGTAAGTCCATTCTGGAAAGCTGGTGTCTGCCGGAAGACATGGTAGCGGCTGTTGAACACTATATGCATTATGAAGACGCGGCGCAGTCTGAACACTCGAGAATGGTCGCTACCTTATCGGTGGCGGAGATGATTGCCTCGGCCAATGACGACCCTGAAAGTCTGGAGAGCATTGCCGATTTCCCGGAGTATCAACGTATTGGTCTGGAAACCGAGACGGTTGCTGAATTCGTAGAAGCGGCAAACGACGATGTTCAAGCGCTGCGCACAGCACTCAGTGCATGATTGGGTTTCCACGCAGCTAACACATTCCCAAACAGGATCGTTCTATTTGCTAAGCATCAATCACTTTGTTGTGTTGACTGCCCAGATTGATGCTGCCGTCACTCGAACGAATCGTTAATTCAAGCTCGTCACCAGGCTGCAAGTACTCTTCATTAGCTATCTGCGCAGCCGTAAATTTCTCACGCCGCTTTTTATCCTTGCGCAAATTCAGCATCAGCGCCAGTCCGGATTTAAGATTCATTTCCAAGGCAACACCACCTGGTGTGCCACTGAGCAGGCAATCACCCGCACGCAGCTGCATAAACGTTGCGAGCTCTGTCAGCGTGTCGGCTGGCTTGTGTATCAGTTGAGCAGTATTGGCAGCCTGACGCACTTCGCCGTTAACCGACAGACTTAGCTCCATTTCATTCAAATTCGCGTAATCGCCGGAATCCAGCAGGTACAGTATTGGCCCAAGAGGACAAAAGGTTGGGAAGCTCTTTGCGCGGAACCATTGCATGGCCGGCACGCCAAATTGTACATCTCGGGCAGACACGTCATTGGCCAGAACTAAACCACCAACATACTCATTTAAATCGGTCTCGTTTATATTTGTGCCCAGCACAATATCGCGTTTGGCAACCAGACCCAACTCAATTTCATAGTCCAGTAATTCACAGCCAGCAGGCCGGATAATCGCTGAATTAGGGCGGCAGATAGAGGAACTGCCTTTCTGAAAAATCAGGTTTTGAGCGTCTGGATCTTGTGCTTTAAGCCCGCCTTCAACTCTGTGCGAAGCGTAGTTCAGGCCCTGACAAATTAGCTGAATATCAGTAGATAATGGCGCTTGGTATACAAGATCATTTTCTGCGATTGCAATGTTGCTAATGGCCGCATCGAACGCAGAGCGGCGCTCAAAATACATCTGCATCACGTCGCGGTGATGGTTTGCTGCCAGCGCAAGCGGATGCACTTTGCCTTCTCTATAAACCCCCCAGTGCAACTCATCACTTTCACTGGTGGTAAATCGAACAACCGATGTGCCCATAAATCGCCTTAGTCAACGCCTTGGTAGAAATGAAGCGTTAGTTTACCATTCGCGCGAGATAGCGACCAAACTGGAATACATTCCTTTCCAGCCATGAGTATGGGCCACGCGCGGCCTTAGGATCTTTGCTGCCTTCATAAACACGTTGAATAATGGCTTCATCTTCCGCATTCACTGCGCAAAGCAGCGTTCTCGCCGCTTCCACGTAATCCGACCCACCGGTGTCTCGCATAATTTCCGGCGCAACCGACACCGACCAGCGCATTTTGAAATGATCAATGCCATCGGGTAATACAGTCACATACCAGAGCAAATCCGGTTGAATTTGCAGAGTCTGACTCGGAAATATGGCGGCTAGAACGGTTGTTGCGCGCCATCGGTCATGCAGCGAGGTATTGTTTGGATGAGCCACTGAATCGGCGGGAACCGCACGATAAACCTCCGTCCCTTCACCAACAATCAGGTGATAGGTATATTGCTCTCCACCATCAAACATTTCGGTCTGGCTTTCAGAGCTGCCATAGGAGCCGAAGGTCTTCTTGTGGACCTTGAAAATATGATACGCATCCAGGTAATTTTCCACGAAACATTTCCAATTAGCTGGCCAGCGCTCTTCATAGGTAAATGCGTGAACGTAATGTTCGAGTTGGTAGTCTCGAATTATGTTCTCAAAGTCGGCTAACAAAGTGGATACTGGTACCGCGTCAACATTGAGTGTTATGTATATAAATCCTTGCCAAACTTCACTGCGCAGCTCAGGCAATTGTTGAGCGGCCTGATTAAAATTCGGCGTATGTTCCATATGCAAGGTATTGCCTAAACTGCCGTCCAGCTGGTACACCCAGGCATGGTATGGGCAGATAATGGACTTAACATTGCCACTGCCTTGCAGTAATTGTGCACAGCGGTGCAGACAAATATTCGACATAGCCTTAACCGAGCCGTCTATCTGACGAACAACAATGACCGACTGGTCTTCAAGGCTGGTGACCAGGTAATCACCTATTTCGGGTATCTCCTGTGTTCGGCCTGCACACACCCATTCCCTGGAAAATATTCGCTCGCGCTCAAGGGCGTGTAAAGAGTCTGAGCTGTAAATGCCGGGCGGCGGCGTCAACGCAGATGGAAAATCTTGCGCCGCAAATTGCTTTAATTGCTCGCACAAACTATCCATTTTTATTGCTGCCTGGCCATCACTCGTACTTGACCTTGCAGTAGGCCTGCTCCTGCAAGCGATCGAAACGAATCACTCATAGCAATCTTTTACTTCAACTCTTGCTCAAAAACAGTTTGACCGTCGATAAGAGTCATCAATACCTGAACCTCACTGATCAACTCTGGCTCAATATCAAACAAGTTCTTATCCAGCACAATCAAATCGGCACGCTTGCCAACTTCAATGCTGCCGCTTATATCTTCCTGGTGCATGGACCAGGCTGCGGCGGACGTATAAGCGCGCAACATTGTGTCCAGATCAACCCGCTCATTTTTATTCAAAACCTGGCTGTGCTTTGGGTTATCCGTTGCATTACTGCCATTGTTGATCACATCACTTCGCAACATTGCGGTTTCAATAGCTTCCAGGGGATTCATAGACGAAACATTCCAGTCACTACCGCCAACGATCACGGCACCCGTTTTTTTAATACTGCCAATCGGGTACATTCGATCAACCCGTTCTTGACCCAGTACGGGCAAATTTAACTCAGTAATGTACTCATCGGGATAAGCCCACAGCGCCTGAAAATTGGCGACCACGTCCAGCTCGGCAAAACGCGAAACATCATCGGGATGAATCAGCTGCAGGTGAGAAATATGATGGCGAAGATCTGTGCTGCCATTGACCGCTTTGGCATTCTCTATGGCATCTAAGGCGGCACGCACAGCACCATCGCCAATAGCATGGGTAAACACCTGTATTCCCTGCCCGTCCAATTCAGTAATGATTCGCTTAAGTTCATCGGCGGGGAACGTAAGATTACCCCTGGACCCATCCTTGCCCACGTAGGGATCAACCAACGCCGCTGTTTCACCCTCCAGCACACCGTCTGCAAAAATTTTCACGGTTCGAAGACGAAAGCGCTCAGCTTCAAATTCAGACCGCTTTGCCAGGGTTTCCTCATATGCATCACCCTTGTCGGCATTAAACATGTCGCCGTAGCCATACGACATAGCGCCATTGAGACGAATCGTTAACAAGCCTTCGTCAGCGAGTTGCTTTACGGTGCCAATGTGAGTTGCACCGTTCCACGGCTCTTTTGAGCGAGCAACCCAGGCGTCCAGTACCGACGTGATGCCAGCAGCATTCATGGCTTGTGCAGCAGTTAACAGCATGGTTCGAAACTGATCATCGCTAGGCACGGGCTGCATTTTTGTTACCAGCGATGTTGCAGACTCTCGTAGCGTGCCGCTTGGCGAGTTATTTGATTCTCGCTCTATAACGCCATTCTCAGGGGCTTCGGTATCTGCAGTAATGTCTGCCGCAACCAGGGCAGCGGTATTAAGCCATTTGGTGTGCCCATCAGCGCCATTGACGACAATGGGACGCTGGGAATCAATATCATCCAACAACTTGCGCGAAGGCCCATCCTCGCCAAACAAGGACAAATCAAAGCCATCAACAATCAACCACGACTGATCAGATTCTGCCACGCAAGCTCTAATAATATTCAGTGTTTCTTGTACCGTTGTCGCCTCAGCAAGCGAACAACCCGTCAGCATCTGACCGCCCATCATTGAATGAATATGGGCGTCATGAAAACCAGGCAGCATCATTTTGCCCGTCAATTCAATCACTCTTGTATTTGGCCCGATCAAAGCCGCAATGTCTTCATTGCTACCAACTGCCGCGATCTCAACACCGCGGATGGCAACCGCTTCGGCCCAAGGCTGAGCTTCAGCCATGGTATACACGGCACCGTTTCGAAACACAGTGTCGGCATGGATCATTGCGGGCTGGTTCGCACATGCGCATAGAGTTGCCAGAAAGCCGCCAAGCAATAGAAACTTCATACCTAATACTCCTTTATTCGAATTGTGTGGGAAAAACACTGCGAAGATAATTCAAACATATTTCATGCGCCTTGGCACGCGTCATCTGCCTTGGGGTGAGCAACAAGTCCAACCATAGGCCATCCACCAGTGCGGTTAGAGTGCTCGACAGCAACTCGGCATTCAGTGTTTTACTGGACGACCCACCCAGGTCAATGAGTTTTTGAAAGAGTGCGGCCAAGGAGTCTTCGGTACGCTGATCATTTTTAGCACAAATCTTCTGGTAAATTGGTCGGGACTTTGCTTCTCCCCAAAACGCGAACCAAACAGCCAGCTTTTCCTTACGCACTATGCTGGCGCTGAATTCGAACTCCAGTAACTCTTTAACTGTTTCCGCCGCATCATCCGCATCTGTGCTGATGATGCTATTCCAGCCACGAAGATACTCGTCAGTTACATGACGCAATGTTTCAACCAGAAGCTTTTCCTTGCTTTCAAAATGCAGGTTCACAATGCCCATGGAGAGCCCGGCTTCATTGGTGATGTGAGCCATTGTGGTTGACGATAAACCTTGGGCGGCAATACATTTAATGGTTGCCTGAATGAGCTGCTCGCGGCGATCTTCGGCGGGCATGGCTCGTCTTTTTGTTTTTGGTGCGCTCATAAAATAGTTCTTGGTTCCTTGCCTTGTAGAAAACCGTTTCGTCAGCATTCATTGGTTATCGGACAGACCGGCTTCGGGTTGGATAGCCTGCTGCTCGACACGCCGTGAACCCATCCATGGGGGCTTGTGTTCGACATCCATGTCTCACACAGTCGAGCAGCAGGCTATCCAACCCGAAACCTTTGTAGCAACTGCTGACTGGGTGCTGCTTACTTAGCGCGTGTACATGCGAACACATTAACCAATATTCTTAAAATAGGCTAGAACTGAATGAATGCTCATTCAGTAGACATTCGCTTCTGATAGTGGCATCCTTGACGGAAATTAGCACTGAAGCCAGATCACGAAGGGCCCCACCCGAGACTGTTGAAAAGAGGGACCTTTTCAACAAGCCCCCATGGATTGGTTTAAAGCTGGCCCCGAGAGCGTAGCGAGCGCTTTGGGTCCGGCGTGTCCCGGACAGGCCCCTTTTGGCTAATGCTGGTCTAAATTGGGGGCACAAACCCAACGGAAATAACCCGGAGAACATAAGTTGAAAAAATACGATGCCATCGTCATCGGCGCAGGCCACAACGGCTTATGCAATGCGGCGTATCTGGCGAAATCCGGACTGGATGTACTGGTTCTGGAGAAGAACTCATACATAGGTGGAGCGACCGTTAGCCGGGAATTGCATACCGACTGGAAGTATTCCAATTGCTCCTATGTGTGCAGCCTGCTTCGCCCCGAAATCACCAGAGATCTTGAGCTGCCCCGCCACGGTCTGCAAGTCCAACCGTATGGTGGCGGTGTGACTTTCTGCAAGAACGGCGACTACTTCGGAAACTACGACGATCACGAGCGCCAACAACGCGAGATAGCCAGGCATTCAAAGCGCGACGCGAACGCCTACGATCGCTATGCCGCAGACGTCATGAAGCAAACCCGCTTGATACGCCCCTTTCTGATGCGCACACCGCCAGACCCCACCTCGCTGAAACCAAAAGACATTAAAGAGCTGATGCATCTTGCCAAAGCCTTTGGCGAAATGGGTGAAGAAGGCCTGGCAGATACTTTGCGCTTCTGGACCATGAGTATCGGTGATTTTCTAGACGAGTATTTTGAAACCGATGTATTGAAAGCACATCTCGCGGGCAGCGGAATTATCGGCACGGCATTGGGTGTGTATTCGCCCGGCAGCGCTTATGTTTTGCTTCATCACTATATGGGTGACGTCGATGGCACAGTCGGCGCATGGGGCTTTGCTCGTGGTGGTATGGGTGCGGTTTCTGCTGCACTCGCCTCATCATTCCAATCCTTTGGTGGCGAAATAAAATGCGACGCCGAAGTTGGCCAGATTATGGTTAAGAATGGCAAAACCACCGGTGTTGCGCTGGCCAATGGCGACGAGTATTACGCTGATATTGTTGTTTCCAACCTGGATCCAAAACGGACCTTCCTGAACATCATGGCGGAAAGCGATTTGCCCACTGACGTTGTGCGTAAAGCGAAGAATTTTAAAATTCGCGGTTCATCGGGCAAGCTCAATATCGCGCTGGATGGTATGCCTACCTTTGAAGGCATCGAGAACGGCAGCATCTTATTGAGAGGTGATATGCATTTTAGTGATTCGCTGCAACGCATGGAGCGCGCCTACGACGATTGGAAAGATGAAACCTGGTCCAAAGACCCATACCTGGACATGCTGATACCTAGTCAGATAGACCCCACCATGGCTCCTCCAGGCAAACACATGATGACAGTGTTCGTGCAATACGCGCCGCCCTATATTGATGGCCGCGAGTGGACGGATGACGAGCGTGATCAGTTTGGCGAGTCAGTCATTCAGCAGATTGCCAATCACAGCCCGGATTTCAGGGACCTTATTTTGCACTGTGAGGTACGTACGCCTCGCGAACTCGAAAACGAAGTTGGCCTGACAGAGGGCAATATATTTATGGGCGAGCTCACCTTCGACCAGCTCTTGTTTAATCGGCCATTTCCAGGTTACGCCCAGTATCGCGGCCCCGTCAAAGGCATGTATATGTGCAGCTCGGGCACGCATCCTGGCGGCGGCGTAATGGCCGCACCTGGCGCAAATGCGGCGCGGGAAATTTTGCATGATTTGCGCAGGCCCAACATCGTCCCGGGAGCATACGCTGATGACTGATCATAAGAACTTTGACGCCATCATTATCGGTGCCGGACACAATGGCCTAATTTGCGCGAACTACCTCGCCAAAGCGGGTAAAAGTGTTCTTGTTTTGGAAGCCAGGGAAGCCGTAGGCGGTGCAGCATGCACACGTGAATTTGCGCCAGGTTTTAATGTGTCTTCCGGCGCCCAGTGGTTGTACCAACTGAACCCAAATATCGTCAGCGATTTGAAGTTGCTGGCGCATGGGCTGGAGTACGCTGCGCAAGACCTGGAAAGTATAGCGCTTAACCCAAACGGCAATCAGCACATCACCATTCACGGCAGCCATGCCAGCGGTGGTGATCTAAGTGAGCACGACGCACGTCAGTTTGCTGCATTGCAGGGCCAATTGCTTCGATTTGTAAAAGTGCTGGACAGAGTGTTTAACCGTCGACCACCAAAACTGATTGAAAGTGATTGGCACGACAAGTTAACCCTGGCTCGCCTGGGCATCGACATGAAGATGCTTGGCAAAGAAGACATGAGCGAGATGCTGCGGGTTGGCCTGATCAACATCTATGATCTTTTGGACGAGTACATAGACAACCCATTACTAAAAGGGGCTCTCAGTCTGGACGCAGTGCTCGGCTCGCACATGGGTCCCAGATCACCGAACACCGTATTTACCTATTTGTACCGCTTGCTCGGCCAACAGTATCGCTTTAACGGCCCCGCTCTACTCAAAGGTGGAATGGGGCAACTTGGCGATGTGTTGTTGAAATCAGCTCAACAATTGGGTGTTGAGATTCGCACAAATTGTGCGGTGGCGAAGGTAAATCTGGAAGCAGATTCTGCACAGAGCGTGACGCTTGGCGATGGCGAGACCATCACGGCAAAATCCATCGTGTCCAATGCAGACCCCAAGACCACATTTGCCAAACTCGTTGGCTTGAGAAACATTGAAGGCGGGTTTTCCCGGCGCGTGCAGGTAATGCGCATGAATGGGAATGCGGCCAAACTGCATCTGGCATTGGATGGTCTTCCTGATTTTTCCGGTCTTAACGAGCAACAGACAGGCGCTCGCTTGCTGATCGCACCCGATATGAAATATGTTGAGCGTGCGTTCAATCATGCCAAATACGGAGAGTTATCGTCTGCCCCGGCAATCGATATCTCGATTCCGACTGCGCACGACAGCAGTCTCGCGCCAATCGGTCAGCATGTAATGTCGGCCACCGTTCAGTATGCGCCTTATACCCTGGAGGGTGGCTGGAATGACGAGCAAAGACAACAAGCGCAAAACCTGACGATCGATACCATCGCGCAATACGCTCCGGGCATTAAAGAACAAATTGTGAGTGCCGAGTATTTAAGTCCTGCCGACCTAGAGCAAGAGTTCAATACCTATGGCGGTCATTGGCATCACGGCGAGATCAGTCTTGATCAGGTGTTAATGATGCGCCCAACACCTGGTTGTACCCAGTACCGAACACCTGTAGATAACTTGTATCTCTGCGGCGCTGGCGCGCATCCTGGTGGTGGCTTGATGGGACTGGCAGGTAAGAATGCGGCTGAAGAAATTTTGCGGGGATAGGAAAAGATGAACAACAATGTAAGCGCCCTACCGCAGCACAACAAGCAGATGATGCTGCACACGCCATTTCACAGTCGCGTTGTTGAGGCCTGTGAAATTAACGAATGGTCGGCTTGGCAAGGCTATACCACGCCCAGCAGCTATACCAATGTGGAATTCGAGTACTTCGCGATTCGCAGTAACACGGGTGTATTCGACCTAACACCCATGACCAAGTATCGGGTTACCGGTGCTGATGCCGAAGCGTACCTTGATCGATTGCTCACGCGAAACATCGCGAAACTGGGCGTTAATCGCGTTGCCTATATTGTGATGTGCAACGATGCTGGCGATGTGATTGACGATGGCACCTTGTTTCGAATTGCCGACAACGACTTCCGTTTGTGCACGCAAGAACGAGTGCTGGACTGGATGATGTGGTCCGCAGCGGGCTTTGACGTCAACATAGTGGACGAAACCGCTGATATAGCCGCGCTAGCCATTCAAGGCCCCACATCCTGCCGAGTGTTACGCAATATGGGATTTGAAGGACTGGAAAATCTGAAGCCATTTGGAATGCAGAACGTTGCATTCAACGGCGCCAGCGTCATGATTTCCAGAACTGGTTATACGGGTGACCTTGGCTACGAGGCGTGGATGGCCCCCGAGCAGGCGGAGAGTTTTTGGGACGCTTTGTTTGAAGCGGGAAAACTGCGCGGCATTCGGGCGTTTGGTTCAGAGGCTCTTGACATCGCGCGAATTGAAGCCGGCTATCTCGCGGCTGGTGTTGATTTCGTGCCTGCAGAGCATATTGTTCGCAACGGCCGTGGGCGCACGCCGCTGGAACTGGGCCTTGGCTGGTTGGTAGATTTCAACAAACCCGTATTTTCGGGTCGTAAAGCACTGTTGAAGCAAAAAGAATACGGGGCCAGATACCGTTTCGTAAAACTAAGCGTTGAAGGCAACAAACCAGCCGAACACTCGTTTATCTACTGTCGAGGCAAAGCAGTAGGCACGGTGACATCGGCCGGGTGGTGTCCAACTGCTAAAACCAATATCGCATTGGCGTCGTTAGAGATGCCTTATGGACGGCCCGGCGACGAATTAGAAGCTGAAATTTACTATATGCGGGAACTGCACTGGACCAGGTTGATGGCGAAGTGCACCGTCATCAACAAAGCGGTGTGGGATCCGGCACGTCGGCTGCAAACACCAGCAGCTGACGCATAGCCAGACACCCGATACCTTATGCAACTCATTGAGACCAACGCGGAAAGCCGAGCAAAGCTGGCAAATATGGTGGAAGCCCAAAAGGCCAAACCTGGATACGCAATGGATACCTGGTTTTACCAGTCACCGTTCGTGTACCAAACCGAGTTGCAAACCATGTTGTTCAAGAGCTGGTTGTGTGCCGGTCACATCAGTCAGCTGCCTGACCCTGGTGATTACTTTCTTTTTGATATAGACAAGGAATCCATCATTGTCTGCAAGGACGAAAAAGGCCAGCTACACGCGTTGTTCAATAATTGCAGGCATCGCGGATCTCGGCTGTGCGAACAAACACATGGCAAACGAAAAACTTTCGTGTGCCCATACCACGGCTGGGTGTATGAACTGAATGGCGCGTTGAAATCAGCGCGGCAGATGGATATTGTTGAGGGTTTCGTTCAGGCGGACCATGGTCTTGGCCGTGCCCAAGTCAATGTGTGCCACGGTTTCATCATGATCAACTGTGACCCTGTTGCTGCACCAATCGCGAAAGAAGTTGAAAGCATCGCCGGCCCACTTTCGGCACACGAACCCGAGCAGTGGAAAGTCGCGCATGAGCAGACCTATACGGTACAGGCCAACTGGAAACTGGCATTGGAGAACTATCTGGAGTGCTACCACTGCGCTACGGCACATCGGGCCTACGCAAAGCTTCATACAATCAGTGACTTAGAAGATAATATTAAACAGGAAACTGAGGAAATGTTGGCGCGATGCGAACAGCAAACAGGCGTATCCGGTATTGGTGAGGTGGTTTATAAAGTCTACCAGTATGCCGATTCAGCAGGTGGTGGCGTTGAATGTAGTCGCTATGCACTGTACCCCGGCCACCAAAGTGGTAGCGAGGATGGTCAAGCGGTAGCGCCCTTGCTCGGAAAATTGCAGGGCTACGACGGTGGTTTGGCTGATTTTCAATTCGGCCCGCTCACATTCATGATCGTCTACCCAGACCATGGCGTAATGTACAGGTTCGTGCCGCGCGGTATGAAACACACCGACATGCTTATCACATGGTTTGTTCGCAATGATGCCGAAGAAGGCAGTGACTACGACAAGGAAAGGCTCACCTGGCTGTGGCACCGCACAACACTTGAGGATGAATACATCATCCGCCGCAATGCGGAGGGAGTGAACTCACAGTTTTACCAACCCGGTCCTTATCACACGGAATACGAATACGCCTGCCTGGATTTTGTTCAGTGGTATCTGACACGATTAACCGAGGCACGCCAATAGGAGCAAATCATGGCTAGAAAAAAACTATCAACCAGCGAACTGCAAGAGATGGACAACAAGGTTATCCATCCCTGGGAGACCATGGAGGAAGTGGGTGAAGCAAAACGCACCGTTGTCGAACGCAGCGACGGTATTTATATTTTTGATTCGGATGGCAACAAGCTGATCGACGGACCAGCTGGCATGTGGTGTGTCAACATTGGCCATCGCCGGCAAGAAATGGCTGATGCGATATCAGAGCAAGTAATGAAACTTGGTTATGCAACGCCCTGGAATATGACCAATGGTCTGGCCCCGCGACTGGCAAGCGAATTGGCCAAACGCTCGCCGGGTGATTTAAATCACGTTTTCTTTACCACCGGTGGATCAACTGCTGTGGATTCAGCGCTGCGCTTCGTTCAATACTACAACAACTACAGAGGCAAGCCGGACAAGAAGATTATTCTTTCACATCAAATGGGTTATCACGGCTCCACCTTTCTGGGTGGTTCTGTGTCGGGCAAACCCAAAGACAAGAATTTTCTGGATTTTGTTCCTGGCATGGTGCATCACCTACCCTGCCCTCAGCCCTACTTCAGAAAGCCAGAGCAATCGGTAGAGGATTTTCTCGAAGAGAAAATCGCACACCTGGAAAGTACAATCGCAGTGCTTGGCGCGGACAATATTGGCGTGATGATTGCCGAACCTGTTTTGGCTTCAGGTGGAGTGATCGTGCCGCCACAAGACTACTGCCGTCGCTGCAAGGAAGTGTGCGCCGCCAATGACATACTGTTTATCGCTGACGAAGTTGTAACTGCTTTCGGCCGGCTCGGACATTGGTTTGCATCTGAAGACGAATTTGGCTTCGTGCCCGATATGATCACCACGGCGAAAGGTCTCACAAGCGCGTATGTGCCAATGGGTGCCCTACTCATCTCTGACCGACTGATTCGGGAATTTACCGACAACGAAGCTTCCGGCGCCTATTTTGCCAATGGTTTCACCTATTCGGGCCATCCGGTCGCGGCGGTGGCGGCGCTCAAAAATATCGAGATTATTGAGAACGAAGGTCTGCTCGAAAAAGTGCGCAACGACACCGGGCCCTATTTTCAGAAACGCCTGCGCGAACTGGAAGATATTGCCATGGTCACTGAAGTACGCGGGCGCGGGTTAATGGGCGCCGTGGATTGTTTGAATGCTGAAGGGCAGAATGAGGCCGGTCGCGAAAGAGCTTACGAAATTGGATCTCGAATCGACGCCCATTGCCAGGCACTGGGCTTGATTGTAAGGCCATTGATGTCTATGTGTGTGATGTCCCCACCACTGACGATTGAGCGTGACCAAATCGATGACATGATTGAAATTTTGCGCAAGGGTATTGAGCTGGCCCAGGCCGATATTATTGCTGAAGGCCTATGGACGCCAAAGTAATCGGGAAGCACCTGCGAGGAGCACACTATGAAAAACACGAATCACAAAGTCACGCATCTCCCCGATAACATCGAACATGGTCCGGCGTTGCAACCGCATGCGTACAATGACCCGGAGTTGTTGGATCAGGAGCTGGAAGAGTTCTTTCTGAAAAATTGGCAGTTCGCCGGCCACGCAAATGATATGCCAAATGTGGGTGACTTCCTCAATTTCGAAATAGCCAATAACAGCGTCATTCTTATTCGCGGTGAAGATCTGCAAATTCGCGCGTTTCAAAACGTCTGTCGTCATCGCGCATCACGCCTGCTAGAGGGCGAGTCGGGCCATTGCAACAAAGTGATTAAATGCCCGTATCATGGCTGGGCCTATAACCTGGACGGCGGCCTGCGCGGCGTGCCATCTATGGATAGCTTCCCGCCGCTGGACAAAGCCAACATGGGTTTGCGTGAGGTGGTTCTTGAGAACATGCACGGCCTGTTGTTCGTCAAAATAATTGATGCCCCTGGCCTTGGTGTGGCTGATTCCTTCGGTGACTGCATCGAATACGTGCAGGCCTACGATCTGGAAAATTATCACCAGGTCGCGGAGCCAGTCGACCAAATCTGGAACGCCAACTGGAAAGTTGCCTGGGATAACTATCTAGAGAACTACCATCTTCCAGTTGGCCACCCTGGCTTGAACCGGATACTGGATATACCTCAAGATGAGCAGACTTATAGTAGCGGCGTAACCTACAGCTTGTTTCCGCTGAGTAAGGAACGCTCTTCAGTGCCGCTGGAAGCACGCTTTCAAGAGCTCGCACCTGTTGCGGATCATCGGGTTCCGAAAAAATTCCGCGGGCATTGGTTTCAGGTTGGCTTCCCGCACAATTTGGGCATGGATTTTTATCCCGAAATGCTGGACTTGTTTCAACTCATTCCGCTAGCGGTAGATAAAACGCTGGTGCGCGCTACTTTCTATGGGCCAAAAGAATGCAGCCCCGAAGAGTTGGAGTTAAGAAAGGTCAATATTGAGTTCAACACCTTGGTGAACGATGAAGACAAAACCTTGTGCGAGCGCGTGCAGAAAGGCTTGCAGCAGAGCAATTATTCGCCGGGGCCACTGTCATTGCATGAGAACGCGGTGGCATTTTTTCATGAAAGTATTCGGGAAAAAATACCCGGGGCAAGGGCCAATGGGGTGTAAATCATTGTTGCCTCTTTGAGGTATTATTCAGCGCGCCTGACCCACAAATTTTCTACCAGCAACTCTTTACCAGCGAAAGGTATCCAGACAGACAATGGACATCGGCGTTTCACTAAAAGAACTCGAACCCGTGGACAGCTCGGCCCTGCGCGAGGCTATTCTGTCGCTTAATCCCGAAGCCTGGCTGGATCAACAATATCGTCAGCAAGCCTATGATGTGCATCAGTACACTGAGTCAGTAGTACTTGTATTCACAGACGGTGAAGGTTGGCCAAATATCGAAGTTCGTAAGGAATCCGGCTGGGATCTTCTTGCCGAACAGGCAGTGCCACTCATGCAGGAAATTATCCGACGCCACTACCCCGCTGGCGGCACAATTATTAGGGCGATGGCGGCAAAGCTGCTCACCGGAGGCATGATCAAGCCCCACACCGATACCCATCCATCATTCCATTACGGGCATCGGATTCATATTCCGATTACCACTAATCCCAGGGTGCGATTCATGATCGACGGACGTCCTTATAGGCTCGAAGTAGGTAAAAACTACGAGGTAAACAATCAACACAAGCACAGCGTGACCAATAAAGGGGCTGAAGACCGCATCACCTTTATCTTTGACTATGTGCCACCCGATCTAGTGGCCCGATAATGGTGCAAATTACCGCTTTTGACTGCCTGTTCAGCCCGATATTTGTGCCTTTTTTCAATGACTTAAATGCAAGAAATTAAACTTGGCAGTCGTCGCAACTAAGCTATATCATATGGCCAACTTAAATTAAGCGACACTCCTGGCTGGCAGGAAATTTGTATGAGCCAAGTGACAGGCCGTGCAAATAGACAACCACTCACAGTAAATACAAAGAGGTTTATCCCCAATGACAGACGCTGATAACAAGAATTCAACTAATAGCAACTTGGGTCGGAAGGTACTGGCGGGTTCTGTCGCTTCTGGTGTAGCCCTAACCGGCGGCGCAGCGGGAACGATTGCTCAAGAGAAAAAGTTCGCCCTTGAAGAGGTGATCGTTACAGCCCGACAACGATCTGAGAGTTCGCAAGATGTGCCTATGCACATTCAAGCGCTGTCTGGCGATCAGATGACCAAGCAGGGGCTTGTCACGCTGGAGGATTTCAGCCGCTTCGTGCCCAGTGTTAGCGTTACCAGCAC
>CAYGSL010000018.1:0-49443 GCA_964352475.1 uncultured Pseudomonadales bacterium
AGTGATTTTCTGGTGGACGTTCGTGTCGAAATAGAATGCATCGCGTACATTGCCTGATCTTCTGCGGCTATTCTTTCAGGAAATCAAACGTCACTTCCGTATATGCGTCATTTGCCATTTCCTTGCGCAAGTTTTCCATGGTTTTGAACGGAGAATCAATCAACATCAGATTGGTAACCCAGGCTGGCGTTGGGCCGGCAGGATCAATATGACCCTCGCTGGAGATCTCCAGCGAGCCGTCGGGCTTGGGTAGCATCATCCATCGAGTTACGGCATTTTGCAGTCGAACCGCCTTCTTTGTAGCTGGCACCAGATCTGAGTCGGTTGCTGTAGCGGTCATGGTCACCATTCCTGTATCCGGGTTGCGTTCCCATTTTACGTGGGTGATTGCGTCTCTATCTTTCACTGGCCATGGAATGTCGTTCAGGTTGTAGACGAAGAATTCTGTTTCACTGATGGTTTCTACAACGCGGGATTCCTTGCAAAGATCTGCCCACCGGGGACAAGCCTCACCATCCTGAATCAAGGCCACCACGCTTTGCAGACGAAAATCTGTTTGCATTACGCTGCGCACCTGTTTGAACTTGGAGCCTTCAACGTCGCGGGTATAAACCTGTATTCCGTTCTTGTCTTTCCTTAACTCCCAACCATCACTAGCGTCTTGTTGAGCGATCGCAATTGAGGCGATGGTCGACAAAATGCCTATAAGAAAAAAGTGCTTCATAATCAGTCTCAATCGTTCTGGAAGTATCAACATCACCACATGGCAACCGGGTTTATCATCATCTGCACAGCACCTTTCAACCGTGCTTGCCCAAGTACAAACATAAATTCACTGACGCCTTCTTCAGCAAGTCTTCCAGTATTCATTGTTTCCAGAATATAAATGCCGTGATGCTTTAACATCGTGACGTGGCCGTAAAATTGCTTGTCACCGGGTGCTGCTGGAATGGCTTCCAGGCCCCATGTGTCGGCACCAACCGCCATGGGCTTCTGTTCGGCAAGAAAAACAGCAGCATCATTGTTTAGCCCAGGTTCTGTTGATACCCACTCTTGCGGTGCCGATTCAAGTTTGTTGTCGGTCCAACCCGTGTGCAACAAAATGACATCGCCTTCGCGCAATTTGATGTTCTGCGCCTTCATTGCGGCCTTGAGGTCATTTCTGGATATTACCTGGCCACCGGCCAGTGTCTCCACGTCAAAGTACTTGGCCATGTTAATCAGTACGCCTCGGCTGACCATGGGTGGAATCTGGTGAATGCCAAGTCGGGTTAGACCGGTAAGCTGGGAGATGTCAGTTGCCTTATTACAGTTGTAGTATTCGCCAATCTCACCCATGTGGCCCAAACCATCCAACTGAGGCCCAATTCCCCACCACAGTTGGGCGAGATCATCGTTGTACACGGCGTCCCAGCCAAAGTCTTGCTTGAGTGACCGCCCATTTTGCTGATTCGGTTGAACGACCTGCAGCATCATTTTTCGGGGTGAAAACGCTGGCATGTCTGGGTCAATAACAATGCCCAAGGGGTGGCTTACCCCTTTCTTGATAAGCTTCGCAGCCCTTAAGGTGTTTTCAGGAGTCACCCTGTTAGCGGCGCCAATCTGGTCATCTGCGCCCCATTGGGATGGCTTGCATTCTTCCGCGCTAGCTTGGCTTGCGAATAAGCTGACTGAGAGAACGAATACGAAAGTCATAACGCGGTTAGAGAACGGCATACTGGGCTCCTGATTTGCTAGCTTATAAATTATTGATGCAACGCCTTGGTGATTGAGCATTTTCAACCCTAAGTTGCAGAATAACAAGCGCAGGTCGGAGATTGTTTAATAGCTAGGCAAAGGTGTTTCACGGTCAGACGGCAAGCTCACGCGAACGCTTAATCCATGAGGCGTGACATTTTGTGCAGTGATTTCACCCTTGTGCAGGCGCACGTTACGTTCTGCAATGGCTAGCCCAAGACCGTGGCCGCCACTGTCGCGCTCGCGCGCCTCAGACGCTCGGTAGAAAGGTGTGAACAGCTTTTCGAGATGTTGCTCTTCAACACCTGGGCCCTGATCTTGCACCGTTACGTGATATCGCTGGTTTTCTTGCGTCAATAGCACTTTCACGTCGCTTCTGTCTGGCGCGAAACGAATTGCATTCTGCAACAAATTTTCAAAAACGCTGTTTAGCAGACGACCACGGGTTGAGATTACCGCCTCCTCGAGGTCGGTTTTTAATTCAATATTCAGATTTTTCTCGGCCACACTTGCCAGGCTATTTTCAATACAGTGCATCAGTAAGCCCTTCAGATCAACCGCATCGGTCAAGGCGATATTCTGTTGCGGCAGGCTCAGTATTTGCTCAATAAGTTCGTCAATTGCCTGTACCTCAGATTCAATACGATTGAGCTCTGCACTCACATCCTGATGGTCACCGGCGTTTTTCTGCTGGGCCAGGCCTAAGGCCGCTTGCAAGCGGGCCAGCGGTGAACGTAATTCATGCGATACATCTTTAATCAGACGCGCCTGGTTTCCCAGTGTGTCTTCCACCTTCTCGGTCATGCGATCAAAGTCTGCAGCAAGTAGCTTTAATTCATCATTGCCAGCTTCATTACCGGTCATTGTGCGAACACCGTAGTCACCGGCAGTGACCTGGTTCATGGCGGTTCGTAACCTTCGAATGGGCACAGTAAAGTAACGCGCCAACCACAAGCACAGCAGGCCGCTAATCACTACCGAAATACCAAACCGAATACTGGCATTGCGAATAAACAAACGTTCAAACTCGCTCTTTGGCGTAGGCACTTTCATCACATATCGCGCAACATCGTTTTGGGTTTGCTGAAATACGCGGCGGTGTGCGCTTCGGCTATGGTAAATATGCCGGCCTCTGGTTAGTGAGTTTCCGCGTGCTTTCGTCAGTACTTGTAATAACTCGCGCCATTCTTCGGTGGAATAGGGTGAAGAAGCGGTGTCGAACAGGGCATTGCCCTCGCGACCAAATAGAAAAAACTCCACATGATGGCGTCGTTTGAGCTGTGCGGCCCACTGCTGAAATTTCTCGGTATCACCGGTTCTCAGCAGCCGGCGCGCTTCTCTAGCCAGCGCTCTGGGTGGCGGGCCTTGTTCAAAACTGTTGTTAACAGGGATGTACTGAGACAGCCAGAACGCACCACCAACCATCAGCAGCGTACTAAGCCAAAAGGCGAGAAAGATTTTCCAGTACAGGTTAAGCATGCAGCTGGATTCCTAGTGAGATCAGTGAAATTATATGTGCTAATAGCACCAGTTCGCGCCGGGAAGTCGGGTTTACTTAAACTTTACTCGGTACGCTTGCTGTAAAATACCGGCTAAGTAACCCGGAGCATACGAATCCATGTGGCTGTACGTGTTTAGAAAGCAGTTTTTTATTCTTTTTTACTACGGTGTCCTCGGCGCCTGTCTTGTGAGTTGTTCAGATTTAAGCGAACCTCAGTTTCGGGAATATGTGCCACCTTCTTCCGTCAGCATTGTACCCTCTGCTATCCCTGAAGGCGCTTTGGGTGAGGTGAGCACCCTGAGTTTTAGAGTGCTGATGACAGAGCCGCAAACTAAGCCGGTCACACTGAGTTACCGAATTAACCCGCTTACAGCGACTGAGAATCAGGACTATTCAGCGGCAACTGGCGAAGTAGCGATTGAACCTGGTGCGCTTGAAGCCACTATCGATGTGATGTTGATTGGCGATAGTGACGAAGAGCCTGCGGAAACATTTGAACTTATTGTCACCAGTAGCGAAAACGCGGTTCTCGCGAACAGTACCGTTATTGGCACCATCGCCAATGACGACAGTGTCTGTGACTCGCCTTTTGTCAAAGCGCAACCAAACCGCTGGCGGGTAAATGGGGCAGACCCGCTTAACTACGCCCATCGTGGTGGCGTAATCGATTTTCCGGAAAACACTTTGTATGCCTATGCGGAAGTAGCAAGAGTGGGTGCGGATGTGCTCGAGATGGATGTGTATCAAACCGCTGATAATGAATTGGTCATACTGCATGACCTGGACGTTGATCGCACCACCAATGGCACGGGCAATGTAGTTGATTTAACGCTGGAAGAACTGCGCGCACTGGACGCCGCCTACTGGTTTGTGCCTGGTGTGGGAACGCCCAGAGATCGACCGATCGATGAGTATATTTTCAGAGGCATCGCGACCGGAGACAAACCACCACCTGCGGGATATTCCGCCGAAGATTTCAGAATACCTACACTGGAGGAAGCTTTACAGCGTTTTGCCGGCTACCTGATTAATGTTGAACTGAAACCCGACCTGGACGGCAGTGGTAATTACGAGCAACAAATTGCTGATTTGCTTCAGCGCTACGGTCGTTTCAATGATTTGATTGCCGCATCTTTCGTGGATGAGGCGGCTAATAATTTTAAGGCCGTTGCTCCTTGCGTGCATACCTCTGTTCCTCTGGATCAAGGCACTGGTATTGTGTTAGGTGCGCTGGGGCCCGCTACCATGCCACCCGTACCAGAGCATGTTGCTTTTCAGGTGCCGCCAGATACGAGTCAGATAAGTCAGATCCCCGACAATTTTTTCCTGGAGGTAGTGACACCTGATTTCATAGCAGACGCTCATGCGGTTAATCTAGCGGTTCAAGTGTGGACGGTAAACACCTGCGAGGAAATGCTCAGGATGATCGACCTGGGTGTGGATGCGATCATGACAGACAGGCCGATATTGCTGGAAGATATTTTGAATACAGCACCGGCGGATCGAAGCTGTAACTGAATACGCTGGGAGCCTGTTACTGAGGCTGCGCATGCGTTTGGGGATGAGACTTGTGAATTTAAGGCAGTTTATCTTCAGTGTGACAAGCCAGACATTCTCGAATCGGGCCATGCTTTTCACCCTCGGCTTGCTTCTCCTCATGGCAACCCATGCAAAGCTCATGAAACTGTTGTTCCAGATCAAGTCGTAGGCCTTTAGTGGCAACATGACACTCCAGACATAAGCCCTGGCCGGATTTATCAACGTAATTGTGATGGCAGGCAATGCATTGTTGTTTGCCATGAGTCTGGTGGTCGAAGGTCATCGCCAGGCGCGGCTCATATCGGGTTTCCTGTTTCGATTGGTGATGGTCGGAAGACAGATACAGCATTGCTGAAACCACTGCCATAATCAGAGACATGAAAAACAGCGCGCTTTTTTTCATCGCAGCGGCCAGTTTAACGCAACTGAAAGTACCGCCGAAACTGCGATGCCACAGGCAAGAAAGCCGAGCGGCGAATACGCTCTCAGATTAATGCGCTCATTGAATCTTGCAGGAATGAATAGTGGGCCTAGCAACAATGCTATTGCAAACCACTGCAATGGAGATCGAATGTAAAACCCGCTGCCGATAACATGGTATGCCACGCAGGCGATCAATACCCAGCTGAGCGGCTTATGCCAACGACGAAATGCGTAGACGTCGCGGAAGCTGCGTTTTCGATTGCCTGGTACCGCGCTTATAACAATGAACAGCAGAAGCAGTAGGGCGAGAACTCCAGACCACATGTATATTGGCGCGCCAGGCAATAAGTACTGCAGAACCAGAGAGTCTATAAGCAGTAGAGCGATTATGTGAGCCGCGACTAGCGCAATCACCGCGTAGCTGAAATGTTTATGGGTCAACTGCAAGTTGCTTTGTCTGCCTTGCAAGCTCAAATAGATTAAGCCTGCGAATGCAGCAAAACCAAACCCATTAGCCCAATCCCACAAGTAACCAGCGGCGGCCCGCTCACCGAGCAGAACACCAATAATTGGCAGCAGAAAGCAATAGGCTGTGAGTCGGTCGGGCAACACTCAATAGGCTTGCTGGCTATAGTACTCTGCCACGTCTTTCATCTGCTGCTCGTTTAGCTCATTAGCGATCACGTTCATGATGGGAGACTGGCGGGTGCCTTGTTGAAAAGCTTGTAGTTGCTTTAATAGATACTGCGCTTTCTGACCGGCCAGATTGGGCCACAAATCGTTTACTGTATAGCCATGCACACCGTGGCAGGATAGACAGTTAGCACGAACATTCATACCTGCCTTGTTTACCTCATCTGCGGTTGGTTTGCCGGGCCTTTCCATATTGGAATAGTAGCTGGCTAATGAGGCTATCTGAGCATCGCTTAAGTTTTTCACAAAGACCTGCATGGTTGGCTCTTTGCGAACGCCGTCGCGAAACGCTGTGATTTCCTTCACCAGGTATTCGTGTTTTTGGCCAGCAAGGTTTGGCCAGATTGCTGCGCTGGAGATGCCATTGACTCCGTGACAGGCAACGCAGGTTTGCGCAAGTGCTTCGCCGTCTTCGGCGTGAGAGAGCGGTCCAGCAAACAGTAGCAAGAGTAAGCTTACTGACGGAAAAAAAGAAATTAGTTTCATAATTACCCTCATTGTAGTTCCGACAGCAGCTGTTCGCGGTGCTTCAGTACTTCAAGCAAAGGCTGCTTACGATATTCAGTGACTTCCTTTGCCGTGTACTCCTGCCATTCCTGTGGCAAACTATCACCGGCAAATCGATTCAAGGTCCAGTTCATTAAATCTGCAAGTTGTGCGTCGCTTATCGGGGCATTGGCCGCACCTGGTACTCTAACCAAATACTCCCGACCGGCTTGTGAATTCAGGAACACGCCCATCTCAGACTGGATCCTTGGTACACCTTTACGGCCATCACCCGTCGGACCATGACAACCCTGGCAAAAAAGCTGGTAGTTGTAGTGCGCACGCTCGGGCATTTGCTCCGCCTGCAAGATAGCGGACAGAGTCAAAAGTGTTAGAAATAGAATGCTAGTCTTCAATCTGCTCTTTAATCTTCCAGGGCCAGGCCAACAACGATCGCCGTAGAGCAATGGTAAATAGTGCTTGAAGAACCCAGACACCAGTTAATGTCATTGGATTTGTCGGCTCGGTATACCGGCCGGTCTCGTTCGTCTCTTTGGCATAAACAGTTTGCGCACTGCGTGGCGCCACAACAGTCGTTATAGGAAATCACGTAGTTGCGACCATCGTCAGGATTGGTGCAAGTGCCTATCCATGTCAAAGTCGACATTTCGGTGCCAGGGGGGCAACTATTGTACGTTCCGCCACAGCATTCGCAGAGGAAGCCATCAATCGCACAATAGCGCCAGTAGTCGCAGGTGGTTGGGTCGCCGGTATCAACGGGTGCACTGGCTTGTGCGCTACCCTCAGACGCGCGCGCAACCGGTAACAGAGGAATGCTGGCGGCACCCACCATTGCCGTTCCTATTCCGCGTAACAGTCCGCGCCGTGAACTGCGCTGGGCAACATGTCGCGATGACTTTTCCATGAATTTGTCGAGAATGTTCATAGTTTTTACCTGTACCTTATGCCTGTGCGTCTTAGTGATCGCGTGCGGCCATGTAATCCTGAATTGAAGCGACTTTGCGTTCTTTCGCTTCAAACAGACTTTCCAAATGCTCTCGTGAATTAACAATCCCCATCGATGCCACTTTACCCAGCTCATCAATAACCACGGCGTAAGGCAGTTTCGCAACTCCGTAACTCTTACCCAATACTTCCGAGATGATGTAAGGGAATTCTTCCAGGCCAAATTGCTTGATGTACGACTTGTGGTCCAACTCCATACCATCCGATGCAATGACCAGTTGTAACCAGTCTGATTCAGCCTTGGCTACGGACTTAAGCGTGGGCATCAGCGTTTTGCAAACCGGGCAGTCAGGTGAGGCCCAAAACAACAGCTGGGATTTGGCCTGCTGACTCTCGCCACCAATCTGTATCATTTCAGCCGAAATACTTTGAAACGACATAGCGGGCGCATCTTGTCCCACACTGATGTTTTGATTAACCGCCAGTGCGCCAGCGGGTGCTACGCGCTCATACAAGATGCCAATCTGCCGCGTTAAGGCAAAGATCACCACACCCATGGCCACAACTACCAGCCATAACAAAATGTTTGAGATTAATAAGGGTTCCATCACGCGCCTCTGTTTCGGAGCAATTTCAATTTCTGGTTATTGGCGATTAACTGTTCTGCGCACATATAAACAAGCAATGCGACAAGCGCAAAAGACAGGCTTAACGCTGCACTAGAGAATTGCCCTATAAGGCTGGCAGGTTCTAGCAAACAGAAAAGGGCAAACGTAATTAACAAAGCATTACGCAGTAACAGCGCAGGGCTAATCGTTGAGCTTCCAAGAGGGCCTGCACACCCGCAATCAAGGTCGCGTTTGCCTTGCACCAGCTGTACCGCCATCGCTGCCAAGTAAATGCTAAACAAGATGATAGCCAGCAGGGCACCAAGCGGCCTGGCTGCCGGAACAAACAGTGCAATGGCTGTAAATACTTCAAACACTCCGAGCACAAGACTGACAAGATTTAATTGTGAGTGGTAGCCAAGGCCGTAACCTTCCAACACCCCACGATAATAATTCTGATTGGCAGGGCTAAGCTTGTGAACCCCAGCCACCAGCAGAATGCCCATCAAGAAAACAGCTGTGGAGTCAGACAATATTGCTAGCAGGCTCATCAGTACGCCTTATGCACTAACAAAGGCGTCACGTTGCCAAAGTCGGTAATGGTTTGAATCATTTCACCAGACGTCGCATCAATAACATCAAGCCCCAACATGCCATTGGTAACCACCAGCTTGGGCGACTTGCCGCGGCTGACCGCTAATGAAATCGCGTGGTTAGGTGCTTCAATTACCTTAACCCGCTTCTTTTTCTTTACATCGAAAACCCAGATTTTAGTGCCGCCGTGTGATTGGGTACCTTCAGCACCGTCAGGATGCATAATCACATACACAAGCCCGGCATCATCCTTGTCCAGCAGGCCCAGCCCACTGGGCCGCCAATTTGCGGCTTTTTCTTCATCGGTGAGCATGCTCCATGAGCCATTGTACTTGGCAATCTCACCGCTCACGTCAATGTCGTGCATTACACCTTTGAAGCTTGGGAAATAGGCATGCCCATCAACTATCGCCGGTCGCTCAAAGATTGGCGTTTTATCTGTATCAAAAAACGGCTCCATTCTTTGTTGTGATTTAACCGAACCGTCTTTATTGACCACGGTGGTGAGCATGCCGCCGTTACTGCACAAAGAAGCAACGCTGCGCTTGCCCACTGGATACGTCATCACGCACCCCGGGGTACCGATAGTATCCAGCAGTTCATGATCATCCAGGCGAACCACCGAGAAAGAGGCAGCGGGTGTAAAATTAGCTGCGTAAACGTAGTCACCGTCGCCTGATACTGTCATTGCATAGCGCTCTGGCAGTACCTGCATCCTATCAGTCGGCCACACTATCTCTTTTTTTATTTTTAGTGTGGCTCTATCGTAAACAACAAACACGTCTGTTTTCTTGCCGCGCCAGCCACGTTCATGAAAAGACTCCAGAACATAAAACTCGGAGCGCTTGGTGTGTTGGCCAAAATTGCCCAGCAGGTTTTTATGCACCATTCCTTTGATGCGTTTGGCAGGATTGGTTTCCAGCACGTCCATAACAATGACTTTGCCGCCATACATGCTGAAAAAACTGGCTTCATCAACCATCATCCAGGATTCCGGGTAGCTGGCTGGCAGGGTTTCTACGTTACCAGTTTCCTCAATCTCCAGCGGTGGTGGCAGCTCGGCGCCAATACCGCCCGCTGATATTGCTAGCGCCAACATTCCAGTCGCAGCTTTTAATAGCATGTTTGCTCTCCTGCCTGTTTTTTGTATCTACTGTTTAGCCACGTTCAGAGCCTGAATAGAGGTGTACTCCTCCAGGCCGTACGTCCCAAATTCTACGCCGACACCGGATTGCTTAACACCCCCAAATGGAACGTTGGGTGCGAGAGATCCGTGCTGGTTGACCCAGGCTGAGCCGCATTCCAGACGTTGCGCCAGTTCAATGGCCTTGTCGGTATCGTTTGACCATATTGAGCCACCAAGGCCTTGTGGGTTTGCATTGGCGCGGGCGATGACATCCTCAATATCGGCGTATTCAATGATGGGCACGATGGGGCCAAACGGCTCTTCATCCACCAGCCGTGTGCCATCGCTCAATCCAGCAACAATGGTTGGCTCGTAGAAATACCCGGGTCGGTCCATTTGATTGCCACCGCTTAGAAACTCTCCACCATCCTGGCGCGCAGATTCTGCAAGATCCAACACAATATTCAGCTGTGCCTTGTTTTGAATGGGGCCCAGTTCAGTAGTTTCCTCAAGTCCATTACCAACCTTGATGCTTTTGGCAATTGCAGCCAGTTCTGCACCCATTTCATCGTATTGCGACTCATGAACGTATAAGCGCTTGAGTGCTGCACACGTTTGCCCATTGTTGTGGAACATGGCACCAAACAATTTGGGGGCTACTTCTTTCACATCTACGTCTGGAAGAACAATGCCTGCATCGTTGCCACCCAGTTCGAGTGTTATGCGCTTGAGGCTGGCGGATGCTGATTCCATAATTCGTCGGCCTGTTCGTGTTGAACCAGTGAATACGATCTTGGCAATATCTGGATGCGACGTTAATGCACCACCCACTTCACCTTCACCGTGCACCAGATTAAGTACACCTGGAGGAAGCACTTCCTGGGCTAATTCAACAAACCGAGAAGTGGCAACCGGTGTATAAGGCGAAGGTTTGATCACCAGCGTGTTGCCGGTTCGAATGCCGGGTAGAATGTGCCAAATGGCAATCAACAGTGGCCAGTTCCACGGAGTGATAGAGGCGATAACACCTAGCGGCTTGCGATGAACCTCAACGCGCGCGGTATCGTCGTCTTGCAACACATCCACCGGTAACTCCAGGCCCGCGGTAAACTGGGCCCATGCCGCAGCACCTCCTACTTCCATGCCTGAGCCAATGCCGTTCAGGCCACCCATGGGTTTGCCTGTTTCCCTGGTCACCAGTTCCATAAGCTCCGGCATATTCGCTTCAATTTTTGCAGCCAAGGCATTGCACGCCGCCTGGCGTTCCTCGTCAGAGGTCTTGCTCCAGGTTTGAAATGCCTGTTTGGCGGCCGCAATAGCCTGGTTTACGTGTTCGACAGTGCCGTTTTGTACTTCCGCGAACGGTGCACCAGTAGCCGGGTCTATTACGTCAAAAGACTGGCCGGATTGAGTGGGTTCGCCATTAATGGTCATATTAAATTGCAGCATGATTGTTCACCCTTAAATTTTTTGGATGGTTGAGTTGACCATCATGGTCAGTTTAAATCTTGGTTAACAGCGCATAGCTCTTTGACCATGAGTGCATTCACTTTGCTTGGTCAATCTGGTCGCGTAATTGGCCGGGGGTTACGTCGAATTGAGCTTTGAAACACCGGTAAAAATGCGACAGATCACCGAAGCCGAATTCCAGGGCAATTTCGGTGGTGGATAAATGTTGCATATCGCCATTGAGTAACGCCCTGTGGCAGGCGGCAAGTCGTTGTTTTTGTATGTAGCGCGATACTGAGATACCTTCGGGCTTAAACAATAGATGCAAGTAGCGTTTGCTGATGCCGTGGGCGCTGGCAATGAGGTCGACGGATAACTGATAATCCCGCAAATTCAAACCTATGAAGCGCTTAATGTCTTCTAACTGATTGCCTTGCTTATCATGCGCTTTGTGCTGTTCCCGCCGCGACTCTGCGTGCAGCGAAGTGACCAGTAGATCGAGAATGTTAGCTTCAAGGCGTTGAACTATTTGTGGTTCCAACTGATCTATTCGAGTGATCAGCGAGTTAATAAACTGACTTAACAGGCCGTGCACTGGCGACTGACCGCACATTTTTATGCCAAGATGATCCTCTGGCATTCTAAACATGGTGTTCAGCACGGCGTGTGGAATAGCCAGAGTGGCTTGTTGATAATGCTTGGGGAAACGCAGCTGATAGGGCTCGCTGGTCGTGCACATAACGAAGTCGCCTTGCTGCAAATACGCTTCATGCCCGCGGTGTAATACGAGACCTTCACCGGCAATTTGAAATTTCACTATGTAAGTGGAATCGCCAGCCACTTTGGCGATGTCTGTTTTGCGTCGTTCCACACGCAGCGGCGAGGTGCTTATGCGGCTTAGATGAATGCGGTCCAGCCGAGTATCCAGCAGTTCTGCCTGGAAGGCTTGTTCGTGCCCCACCTGCTGGCAAATCATCGGGCAGAAGGTGTTCACGACAGCCTGGTTAAACTGCTCAAAATCCGAAGTAACAGTGGTGCTGACTAATTGACCACTTGTATTCATATTCTTATATAACGTAGTTGTGGAATTGACACTGTATACACAGCGATTGTAGGGGTCAATCTCTGTTCAAAACCGTGAGTGGGGCGCCTTCGCGCGCGAACACGATGTTGCCGCCAAATACGGTGTTTATCACCTCGGTGTCGCCTAAGGTCGAAGGTTCTCCCTCAAACAAATTGTCCGATAACACAATAAAATCAGCGAGCTTACCCACCTCGATTGACCCCGTATCATGATCCAATCGCAATGCTCTTGCACCATCCAGGGTGAAGATCTTCAAAGCTTGTTTAAGCGAAACAGCCTGCCGTTGCCACAATTGCCCTTTGTGCAGGCCATTGGGGTCTGCTCGAGTGACCAAGGCCTCTATGCCGTACCAAGGATTCATGCTGGCCACCGCAGACGGCCAATCAGACCCAGCCAGAATGGCAGCTTCGCTGGCTAGAAGGTCTACAGTAGGCCAATACTCCAGCGCTCGTGGCCCAACCGCACCAATAATTGAATCTATAATAGGTGATGGATGCCACAAGAATGGTGAGAAATCGGCGACAACATTAAGTTGGCTAAAACGGGGTATGTCGCTTGCTGCGATGTAACCGGCATGTGCGAGCTCGTGACGCAATCCAGATTGGCCGTTAACTTTTCGAAGCTGTTCCAACGCATCCAGTGCCACGCGTACTGAACCATCGCCGGCCGTGTGGACTTTAACGGTGTATCCAGCACTGTCCAGAGCAATCAACATATCCGTCAGTTCCGACAGCTTGAAATGCAGGTCTCCTGAGTGCGTTTCATCGCCCTCATTAGCGGGCAAGTAATCCGCTAACATGGATGCGGTTCGGGAGGAGGTAGGAACACCGTCTAAAAAGATCTTTGCGAATCTGGTATCCAGATTTTTGGTGGCGTATTGATCTCTAATTCTGCCAATGTCACTGACGCTGAAGCCTTGGGCACTCCAGTTATTCTTGCTGACATTAATCGCCATTGCCATGTGTGCAGACAGAGCGCCTTCACCGGCAAGTGTTGCCAATGCTCGTATGTCGCTCTCATCGGCGGAAGCGTCTTTCATTCCGGTTACGCCAAAGCCGTTGGCAATTTCCATCAGTTTGTAGGCACCGCGAACATACTCTTCCTCTGTATGCGGCGGCAGTTTTGATTGCACCAGATACTGCGCTTTTTCCAGCAATAGCCCATTGGGTTCGCCTTGTTCGTCACGAACGATGGTGCCGCCTTCCGGGTCTTTAGTGTCACGCGTGATGCCTGCGATCTTCAGTGCTTTGCTGTTTAGCCAGGCGTCGTGGCCGGAGTCAGCACTAAGGAACACCGCTTTGTCACCGGACACTTTATCCAGAGCGGCGCGTGGGGAAGGTACGTCGTTGTTGAGGAAGAAATCACTGTCCCACTGGCCACCTGTAATCCACTCACGTTCGCTGGTGCTCGCACACTGCGCAACTGTTTCCTGTACTTCAGCCAGCTTGGCCGAAAAAGGGAAGTTGCATTGAAAGAGTACTTTCATCGCACCAATCACCGGGTGCAAGTGCGCATCATTGATGCCTGGCATCAGCATTGCGCCATTAAGGTCTACAACGCGGCTGTTATTGCCCGCTAATTTTTTTGCTTCGTCAGAATCTCCAACAAATACTATCCTGTCACCTTTGACCGCAATCGCATCTGCCCATTCAGGCTCGGCGACTGTGTACACGCGTGCATTATGGATAATCAGATCGGCAGCATTGGGCTCTGGCGTGGTTTGGCAGGCGCTTAGCAGAGCCAGCGCAAATAAAGGTAATGTCAGCGAGCGTAGCATAAAGACACCTGTTTAATATGTTAGTTCGGATAAACCTTGTTCCCAGCGAAATACGTGCTTACTATTTCGGTGTCGCTGATTTGCGTAGCAGGTATTTCAAACAAATTGTGATTCAGCACGATAAAGTCCGCTGATTTCCCAACTTCAATTGAGCCACTCTTGTTATCTATCAATAAAGCTTTTGCGCCGTGGCTGGTGAAGATACGCAAGGCATCTTCCAAAGGAACGGCTTCTTCCGCCCACAGAGTTGCGTCGCCATTGGCGAAGGGATCGGCTCGTGTGACCATCGCTTCAATACCGGGCCAGGGGTTCATGCTGGGTACCGCTGCAGGCCAGTCTGACCCGGCAGAGACCAGTGCGCCTGTTGCGAGCAGTGATTTTGTTGGCCAATAAAACTCACCGCGCTCACCGACTGCGGTTAGCACCGAGTCCATGATGGGAGAGGGGAACCATATATAGGGTGAAAAATCCGGAATTGCGCCAAGTTCCGCAAAACGGCTCATATCTTCATCGCCGATGTAACCGGCGTGCGCCAATTCGTGGCGCAGTCCACTGTTGCCGTTTTTCCTGCGTGCGCTTTCTATTGCGTCAAGTGCCACCTGAACTGAACGATCGCCAGCGGTATGAATCTTTACTGTAAAGCCAGCAGCGTCCAGTGCCACCAGATCGGTTTCCAGCATTTCCGCTGATATATGTAATTGACCGCTGGTTTGCTCGCCACCTTCCTCAGCCGGGGTGTAGGGCGCTAACATTGCTGCTGTGCGAGCGGCAGTTGGAACACCGTCCATAAAAATCTTGACGAAGTTGGTGTTGAAGTTGGGTGCCATGAATTGCTTGCGCTTGCTGACAAGTTCATCAATATCCAATGGTTCTTCGCGATGACCATAGGGCGTGACTATCGCACCTGCGATATGCGCCGATAAATTACCCGCGTCAGCCAGTGATTTAAACGCCGCAAGTTCATAGTCACCGATCGCGGTTGCCTTCAAGCCGGTAATGCCAAAGCTGTGCGCGAGTTCAACCGACTTGGCCGCGGCTTGCTCGTACTGCTCCGGTGTCCAGTGCAGTCTGTCTTTCAAAAAACCAAACGCTTCGATCATAAAGCCATCGGGCTTACCGCTGGGGTCGTTGTGCATCTCAACGCCTTTCGGCAGATCTTTTTCACTGGATACTTCCAAGACCTCTAACGCTTTGCTGTTCAGCCAGGCGTTATGATAAGCATCGTCAACCAAGGCAACGGCTTTATCGCCCGACACTTTGTCCAGCCACTCGCGCGGTGACTTCATTGGGTTATTCACGAAGAAATCGCTGGAGAACTGGCCACCTCTAATCCATTTGGCATCAGGCTGCGCTTCGACACAGCCAGATATTGCCGTTGCTATTTCGTCAGGGCCTGCGGTGAACGGGAATTGGCACTCGAATAGCTCTTTCGCGCCACCTTCTACCGGGTGTTGGTGCATATCATTAATGCCAGGCATGAGCATTTTTTTCTGCAAATCGATGGCTTCGGTGGAGGGTCCGATCATCTTTTTTGCTTCCGTATCGTCGCCAATATAGACGTATCTACCATTCTTGATGACTACAGCAGAAGCATTTGGCGCCGCACCGTTCATGGTGTGAATAGATCCGTTAAATAGAACCGTATCACCGACTTGCTGAGGCGGTTCTGCGACATCAGTTTTATTACTACAGGCGCTCAATGCGACCAGACTAATCCCGGCAAGAATTGAAAATGTATGCTTCATCTTATTTACCTTGTTGGAGGATTTTAACGAAATTCAGTGAAAAAAAATCCCGGCAGTAAACCGGGATTTGTTGAGTTCAAAACTCTAAAAGTTATAGTTCAGCGAGACACCATAGGTTCTTGGCATACCGTTTGAGCGGATAAAAGGGCCGTTTCCACCAGTATAAGCCGCTGGATAATAATCTTCATCCGCAAGGTTCTTGCTCCAAAGCAGCAATCTCCAGCTATCATCAGCGCCATTCAACGCTACTCGAGCCCCAATCAGCGTGAAGTCTTCGGTAGCATCGGTTGGTTGACCACCTCCGGTGGTGTCATCCTGGAAGCTAAGGTCGGCGGCAACTTCCATGGACATGCCATTTCCTAAGCCCCAGGTGTAAGACGCAAGCGCGTGATAACTGAGTTCAGGTGCTTGAGCGAGTTCCAGTCCGGAAGCATCGAAAGTGACAATGTTTGGTTGCAGGTTTGCAAAATCATAGCTGCTGTCATTTGATGTCGCTAACCACTCTTTTATTTCAGAATCCAGATAGGCCACGCCAAGACTCAGGTACAAGCCGTCCGTTGCTTGCCATTGCAGATCTATTTCTGCGCCATTGATTTCCGATTCGGGAACATTGGTTAAGCCGGAAATATTGCCCACAAAGGTCACTGCCCGATCCTGTTCCTGCTTGTCCTCATAGTCGTAATTGAAAACAGCGGCGTTCAACTGCATGCGACCGTCAAGTAGAGTAGCCTTCAAACCAAGTTCAATTGCGGTAAGCTCTTCTTCCTTGTAGGGGGCCAGCTGCTGTGACGTGTTTGAGTTTGCACCATTAAACCCACCTGATTTGAAGCCCGTAGAGAACGTCAGGTAGGTCAGCACATCGTCGTTAATGGCGAAATCTACGCCGAGTTTACCCATCGTTTTGCTGGTACTGATTGAATCTTCGAATACCGGAAACGCGTCATTGGCATTTGGAGTTCCAGCCAGGAACAATACGAAATTGGGTGTGGACGAGTCATCGTTAATCGTTCCGCAGTCACCTGGCTGTAGAGTTGCTCCGAACTGGGCGTTAAGGAAGCCGGCGAGGCTGCCATCTTCAGCAACGAAGGTACAACCTCGCCAATCACGTTCTTCGTCGGTGTATCGCAAACCGGCGGTCAGGCGCCACCGCTCGCTAAACTGCCATTCAACATGACCAAACACGGCAAAGGATTCTGTGTCTTGCGTGTATTTGGTATCGAGTTCGCGAATCGGTGTGGCTGCGAACAAACCCACACCAAAAGGAATCGAGCCAAGCCCAAATACAGAATCAGACATGAAGTAGTGGTAGTACTCGTCTACGTCGTCCTTGGAATAGTACAGACCGCCAATCCATGAGAATTCATCGTTGCCGCCACTTAAACGAATTTCCTGTGAGAAAACATTAATTTCTGAGGTATTGATGTTTGAAGAATCGTTGAAGAAGCCACCATCCCAGTCATTGGATTCAACTCGCTCGAATTTGTCAAAACCAGTGGTGCTGACCAGCGTGACTTCACCAAAGTCCCACTCCAAGCGTGCTGAAGCGCCAAACAACTGGTTATCACGCTTGGGCCGCAAATCAAACACCTCACCGGTAAGGCTGGTGTAGCTATTCGTCCAGTCTGCCGCTTCGTTATTACCTGTTGAATACCACGGAGGTGTTTCACCGAAATTGGCGCCCCCCGGAATAATATAGTCTGCCAAGGCCGTGTACGGGCTGCTGAACGGACCTTGTCCGATCAGAGTGCCGTCATAGGCGGTATTTGCCTTGTTGTCTGAGCCATCATCCACGTAGTGGATATTTAGCAACAGATTTGCATTTTCGTTTAACTCGAAATCAAACAATGCCCGTATAGCGCTAATGTCTTTTTCACCGAGTTCATCGTCTCTGGTTGTACTTTTCTGCCAACCTTCCGTGGATTGTTCAGAGCGAATCGCCAGGCGCGCGTTAACTGAATCTGACAGCGGCCCACTAATAAAGGCTTCAAAATCGAAACTGCCGTAGTTGCCGATTCCAACAGTCACTCCGCCTTCTACTTCATCGGTTGGCTTATTGCTGACGAAATTAATCTGTCCGGCCGTTGTGTTACGTCCGTACAAATCTCCTTGTGGGCCCTTGAGTACTTCCACTCGGGCTACATCAAAGATCGCCCCGCGACTCATCACGGTGTAGGGGATAGCTACTTCATCAAAATACAGACCAACCGTTGACGAGGCACCCGTCGAATAATCCTGAAAGCCAACTCCTCGAATAGTGTACAAGGGCACACCCGTTGCAGCCGATTCATTGACTGTTAGCCCTGGTGTAATGACCGCAATGTCTTCCGCCGTTGCAACACCTAGATCGCGAAGCAAATCACCACTAAACGCATTCATGGTAATACCAATATCATTGGCACCCTGCTCGCGCTTCTGCGCGGTCACTACCACCTCCTCCAACATCGCAGCCTGAATAGTAGCTGCTTGAGAGATAACGCCCATTGCCAAGAGGGCGGTGCTGAGTTTCTGTAGTTTGAAACGCGTTTGCATAGTCTATAACTCCGTAGCGCGATGTGCGGTTAATTGATTTATTGTCGTTATCATCGTTTGCACGGCAAGCCTGAGCGTGGGCGCAAGCGCAGTGTTGCGATGGTTTATAGCGCAATGCGTAGATTAAGCCACTAAGGTATGCTTTCTTGTTGACCAAAACGGCCAATGTATTGACCAAAACGTGATGGAAAGGTCGCTGTGGAAAAGTTAATCAGAAGCGCTTACGCGGTGATCAATTTGCGCACTGTGGCTCGGTATTCCTGTGGCGTATTGCCCGTCCAGCGCTTGAATGCGCGACTGAATGCACTGAGTTCGGAAAAGCCAACGGCATAGCCTATCTCAGCCAGGCTCATTCGCGTATTGCCCAAATAGTGCTTTGCCTGGCGCTCTCTGGCCAGGTTTTTTACTTCCTGGAATGTGTAGCCCTCGTCCTTAAGCCGGCGCCTTAGTGTTCGTGATGACATGGCCAACTTATCGGCAATGCAGTCCAGCGTATCAGTTCTGCTCTCGGAAGATTCTTCGCTATGACCCTCGGTACTGATAATCAGCTCTCGGCATACCGTGTCAACAAACCCCATATCGCGCGACTCCGCATAAAAATAAGTCTTTAGCGCATTTTGCAGAATCTCAAACAGCAACTCGTTGCCGGTAAATAAGGGCTCCTTCAGAAAACTGCTGGCGAAAAACAAGCGGTTGTTTTTCTGCTTAAACTTAACCGGGCAATCGAAAAAAGTTTGCAGCTCTTCTACGCCATCTTGACGTTGGTGCTGGAAGTGGACCTCTGTGATTGGCATTTTTTGCCTGGTGGCCGTATTTAGCGCGTGCACGGTGAATGTCAGCAAGTACTCGTTCAGGTGGCAGGTGGTGGTGCTATCCACGCCAAGTAACTCGGCGCGAAACACAGAGCGGTCATTACCAAACTCGTACGAGGTGGTTATACCAGTATCTACGTAGCGATCGAAATGGCTGAGTGTTTTAAGCGCCGCTTCCACGTTTGGTGCAGCCAGCATTGCCAGTACCACCAACGCGCTGGATTCATAATGGAAATGGGTTGCCATGTTGAAGCCGAGAAGGCTATCCTCGCTGACACTGGCGGCGTGATCGATTAACTCAATTAGTTTTTGAGTTGGCAGGGGCACTGCGTGCTCGGAGTCAGTCACATCGTTCACGCCGCAGTGTTCAAACACCGGCGTTGGGTCGATGTTGCAGTCCAGCAGATAATTGCGCACATAAACGATAAAGCGCGGCGACAATTTTGGTGTGAATTCGATAGGGTTCACGCACGGCCTGAGTAGCGGCTAAAAGCAGTGCTCAGTCTAAGATGATCTTCTCGTCGGCACAAACGCAAGAGGATTTTTTGTGTCAGAAAACAATTTAAAGCGTAGAGACGTGTTACGAAGTACCGCGGTGCTGGCTGCCGCCGGTGCCCTGAGTACGCGTGCGCTTGGTGCGACCGCATTGGCTAAGCCGGCCAGAATTCGTGAGAATCCAATGTACTGGACCGCTTTGCGATTATCACAGGCGATAATGAAGCGGGAAGTCTCATGCGAGGAAGTGATGGCGGCTCATCTTGCACTGCGTGAGTCATTGAATCCAACGTTCAACGCACTGGTATCGCTGGCAGATCCCGAGCGCTTGTTAACCCAGGCAAAAGAGTATGACGCAGAGTTAGCGCGCGGTGAATATCGTGGCTGGATGCATGGCTTTCCCGTTACCATTAAGGATCTGGCCGATGCAAAAGGTTTTGTGACCAGTAACGGCTCACCTATTTTTCGCGACAACGTTGCACAAGACGATTCCATTCATATTGCCCGTATGAAGCAGGCCGGAGTAATCGTTACAGGAAAAAGTAACGTACCCGAGTTTGGCTTGGGCTCGCAAAGCTACAACACCGTGTTCGGCGTGACAAAAAATGCCTATGACGGCAAAAGCACAGCGGGTGGCAGCAGTGGTGGGGCAGCCGCAGCCCTTGCGCTGAGATTGCAACCAGTCGCAGACGGAAGTGATTTTATGGGCTCGCTGCGTAACCCCGCGGGATACAACAATGTGATTGGGTTCAGGCCCACACCGGGTCTTGTGCCACTGTCTCGATCGTTTATTGAAGAGTTGCCCTGCAACGGACCAATGGCTCGCAATGTAAGCGATACAGCGCGCTTGCTGGCCACCATGGCTGGCCATGATGCGCGCTCACCCAGTTCGCTCCCAATGGATAACGCTCAATTTGAAAAACCGTTGGACCGGGATTTCAAAGGTGCGCGAATCGGCTGGCTAGGTGATTTCTCGGGCTATCTTGCCATGGAAGAGGGTGTCATCGAGCTGTCTGAAAAGGCCTTGTCGAACTTCGAAGCGGTAGGAGCGAGGGTAGAGCCTGCGACCGTGGATTTCTCCATGCCAGAGTTATGGCAGATCTGGCTGGTGTTCCGCCACTGGTTGAATCGGGGCAAATTGGGCGAGTTGTATGAGAACGAAGAGTTACGTAAGCAGCTTAAGCCAGAAGCCACGTGGGAGGCAGAAGGCGCGTCTGATCTTACGGCTCTGGACATTTACGCCGCCTCTGCCGGACGCGCACGCTGGTATGCAGCACTGCAGAAGGCGTTTGAACGATACGATTTCCTGGTATTGCCTACTGCGCAGGTTTTTCCTTTTGATGCCAGCATCCATTGGCCTAAAACCATTGCTGGAAGAACCATGGACACCTACCACCGCTGGATGGAAGTGGTTATTCCCGGCACCCTGGCAGGTTGCCCTGTCATCAACGTGCCAGCCGGTTTCAACGCTAACGGATTGCCAATGGGATTGCAGATCATAGGGCCAAGGTACAGGGACTTCTCTGTATTGCAAATCGCCTATGCCTATGAGCAGGCTGCGCGCTGGAATATTGATGTACTACCCAATTCACTCACAGGGAAGAACACATGATTGTTTACGGTGTTGCCTTGCTCAGCGCATGTTTGCTATTGGGCACAATTACAGGAAAGCTGATTGGCGAGCTGATAGGTATTAGTGCGAACGTGGGCGGAGTTGGCATTGCGATGCTGGCTTTGATACTCATTCACAACGCCAGTGGCAGAAAGTTTGAGCTAAGCCCTGAAACGTCCAAAGGCATTACATTCTGGAGTGCAATGTACATTCCAATAGTGATTGCCATGGCGGCTAAACAGAATGTATTTGCAGCCATTAACAGCGGTTGGGTGTCGGTACTGGCTGGCGTGCTGGCTGTACTTCTGTCATTTGCGATGGTTCCAGTGCTGTCGCGTATCGGTAAGAATCGTTTGTCGCTTGATGAAGAAGTTGAGCAATGATGGACGCAATCGTTAGCGAAGTATTCGCGAAGAACTCCATAATTGTCGCGTTCGTCTTTGTAGGTGTGGTCACCTGGATTTCTTACTACGCGTCCAACAAGCTATCGAATGGACGGTTCCACGGTTCGGCAATTGCGATTATTTTGGGCCTGGTGCTGGCCTATATAGCGGGCGCGGCTACTGGTGGTAACAAAGGTGTTGCCGATATCAGTTTATTGGCAGGTGTTGGTGTTCTTGGCGGTGCAATGTTTCGCGACTTTGCGATTGTGGCAACAGCGTATGGTGCAGATCTGCGCGAGATAAAACGCTCAGGGTTCGTTGGTGTTCTTTCTATAATTCTCGGCGTTGTGTTGTCTTTTGTGATTGGTGCAGTAGTGGCGTTGGCATTTGGTTACACTGACAGTGTGTCTATTAGCACCATCGGTGCAGGAGCGGCGACTTATATAGTAGGACCTGTGACGGGAACGGCTTTGAATGCAAGTTCCGAAGTGATCGCACTGAGCGTTGGTGCCGGCCTGATTAAATCGGTGCTTGTGATGGTGGGTACGCCTTTCGTTGCACCACTGATTGGCTTGAACAACCCGCACTCAGCCATGATTTACGGCGGCTTGATGGGCACTACAAGTGGCGTAGCCGGTGGTCTTGCGGCAACAGATCCTAAGCTAGTACCTTACGGAGCCATGACAGCAACTTTTTACACTGGCGTTGGCTGCTTATTAGCGCCATCTGTTTTATTCCTTATCGTTGATGCCTTAATGTAGCCAGATATCGCGCGTGTAATTATTTGATATCAGTAAACCGAGTTAATTCAGAGAGGACGACCATGACAATGAAGGTAAACCTTGATGGCCGTGTTGCAATTGTAACGGGTTCCGGGCAGGGAATTGGCGAGGGTATCGCCAAGGTGTTTGCGCAATCCGGTGCAAAAGTAGTGGTGGCAACACGGACGGCTGAAAACGGCCAGCAAACCGTGGACGACATTACTGCCGCTGGTGGTGAAGCTTTGCTGGTGCAATGTGATGTAGGGCAAAGATCCGAGATTGAAAATCTGGTTGGTACCACCATCGAAAAGTGGGGCCGACTGGACATCGCTATTCACAATGCGGCGATCTTCCCCATGCACAGTGTTGCTGACATGCCCGATGAGGTGTTGGACCAGACCTTGGCGGTTAACATGAAAGCCGGGTTCTGGTTGACTCAGGAATCATTGCCGTGTTTCCGAAAGCAGGGAGGTGGCCGCATTATCTTGACTTCATCCGTGACTGGCCCGACAGTGGCCATGCCAGGTACCTCCAATTACGCCGCTTCAAAAGGAGGCATGAACGCGTTTATTCGAACGGCGGCGCTGGAGCTTGCGCGAGAAAACATTACCATCAATGGTGTTGAACCCGGTTACATCATGACCCAGGCTATGGGCATTCTGGCCGATGAAGAAGAACTCAAGGAAATGGCATCATTGATCCCCAAAGGCGAAATAGGCAAGCCCGAAGACATTGCTTACACCATGCTGTTTTTGGCCAGCGACGAGGCCTCGTACATTACCGGGCAGACCATCATTGTTGACGGCGGTTCCACCCTGCCGGAAAGTCCGGTGGTGCTGCGGGCATTCTACGAAGAACAGGGCCAGGCTTAAGCGAGGTACCACACATGAGTGGATCGATAGGGCCACTGCTACCCTCTGACGAACAGTTTAATCATCAGGTGGTAGAGACCTTTGCAAGTGTTGGCCAGAGTGACCCTGCCTGGGCTGAAAAAGTGTGCGGCATGGCAGCAGCCATTGACGGGTCCTTACAAATTGCGTTTGGATTTGGTAAGTACACCAATCGCAATGTCGTTGACGCGTACGCAGGTATTGCGCGAGGCAAGGAACAGTGGGTTGTGCGCAGCAGTCGTGCGCTCAGCTCAGATACCGACAGCGTAAATGCCGGGCCAATCAAATACGAAATATTGGAACCCTTAAACAAAATTCGTGTATCTCTGGCGCCGAATGATCAGCAGGCGATTGCATTTGATATTGTCTTTGCGGCGGCTGCAGCTTGCGTCGTTGAGGAGAGGGAAGATCGGCGCGATATGCATGGATATCGCAAAGCGACAGATCAAATACGTTACCACCAAACCGGAACTGCCACAGGCTGGTTGGAAATTGCTGGCGTACGAACAGAGATCAAACCCTCTGAGTGGGTGTCAACGCGAGATAAGTCCTGGGGCATTCGACCGTCAGTGGGAATGCCGGCTGCTGACATGGAGCCTGATTTTCATCAGCACATTCCCAAAGCTCTGGCGATATGGAACCCGATTCTTTTCTTTCGCGAAGACGGCAGTCATTACGCGTTTCATCACTATTACCTGCAGTTTTCAGGCGAAGGGTTTTTGCATCAAAAAGTTCAAGGTGGCATTGAGAACGATGGTGGACAAACCGAGTCTATTGTTGGTATGACGCCATCGTTGCGTTTTGCGTCTCCGAACAAACGTCTTCAGGGAGGCGAGTTTCTTTTTCAGATGCGCGATGGCAGTGAACGTCTGATGACTTTTGAAAAATTGTCTGAAACGGGTTTTTATCTCGGTGCAGGCCACTATCATGGCGGTGACGGTCATCATCATGGCAGTTGGCGAGGCGAGCAGTTTGTGGATAGCGATCACGTGCATGACGCCGCTGCTGCTGATGTGCTGGAACGCTACTCGCAATTTAGAGATTGTATGATTAAAGTGCGTGACCCGGCTGGTGGTGGTGTTGGCTATGGAAACTGCCAGACCTATGTACACGGCGCGTGGCCTGAATTCGGCCTGGACGGTTCAGAGCCGTCTTATTGAGGACCTCACTATGAGCAAAGTTGTTTCATTTACCCAAATGAAGGATGGCAGCAAGGAAGACTATTTGTTGTTGCACGAATTCGAAGCCGACTACCATTCTCAGACCGCTGAGCGAATACTGGAAGAACTGCACCGTCACGGTGAGAACACACTGGAGGGCTACCGCGTAACCCGACTGGAGCACGCCTTGCAGTCGGCAACGCGAGCCGAGGCCGATGGCGCTGACCTCGACTGGATTGTTGGCGCATTATTGCACGACATAGGCGACGGCCTTGCTCCACAAAATCACGATCGATTTGCTGCCGAGGTAATTCGCCCGTTCGTTCGCTGGGATGTTAGTTGGGTGGTTGAACACCACGGAATTTTTCAGATGATTTATTACGCCCATCACTATGGCTGGGATCGTAACGCCAGAGATGAATTCAGCGACCACCCATGTTTTATTTCTTGCGAAACGTTCTGTGAGCGCTGGGACCAGGCGTCATTTGATCCGGATTTTGTCAGCAAAGACCTTGAATACTTCGCTCCGATGGTGCGTGAAGTATTTTCACGCAAGGCGTATGCAGCCGATGTATTGCAAGAAGGCGTGGTTACCTCGCTGCGGGCATAGCTTTGTGCAAGTGTGTTAACTCAGACGTAATGGCATATCACGCAAGCGCTGCCCGGTCGCGCGGAACACAGCGTTTGCAACAGCCGGCCCAATGGGTGGAAGTCCTGGTTCGCCTACGCCGGTAGGCGCCTCAGTGCTATCGACAATAATAACGTCTACGTCAGGTGCTTCGGTCATGCGCAAAATCGGGTAGTCGTGAAAGTTACTTTGTTTGACTGCACCATCAACGATATCAATTTCACCGTACAGTGCGGCGGTTAAACCGAACATAATTGCCCCAGACATTTGGTCGCGTACGATTTGCGGGTTCACCGCAACGCCGCAATCAACAACGCAGCTTACTTTGTGAACCTTGATGGTGTTGTTGTCGACAGACACTTCAGCCACCTGAGCGACAAACGACTTAAACGACGAGTGTGCGGCGAAACCCAGAAATCGCCCAGAAGCGCTTGGCCCCTGCGAATACACTTCTCCCGCTTGGCGAATCACATTGGCCAGTCGGGGATTGTTTTTGCAATTTCGCAGGCGAAGTTCAATGGGATCAATATGGGCTTGCACGGCTAATTCGTCTACTGCACATTCCTTGGCAAACGCAGTATAAGAGTGGCCAACAGAGCGCCAGAACAAGGTGGGAATACCGTGGTTAACCGACTTATGCACGATCTTTTTATTTGGCCAGTCGTAATCGTCATACAAACCTTCCAGACTGCTGTGGTCAACTATCCAGCCGTCATGCGCGCTTTTGGCAACACCACTGGCAACGTCTACCACGGCTTGCGGTACTGATGGCAACACCACTGGCATAATCTGCGCGACCATTTCAGGGGTTATGTTTGCGCCAACACGTTTGGCCTGCCAATCATTAATAATTCCTTTGCTATCCACACTGGCTTTAATCCTGACCAGGCTGGCGGGACGAAACCATCCGTTTTGAGTATCTGTTTCTCGAGACCATACCACTTGAATGGGTAAGCCGGTGATCCGTGCGAGGGCTGCGGCCTCGCCAACATGAGTGACGTACGCTCGACGACCAAAACCACCGCCGGAAAACAGCCCGTGCACTGTGACTTTATCGGCATCAATACCGGCGTATCGAGTGACCATCCCTTGTACGGCAACGGGCCCCTGATTACCCGCCCAGGCCTCAGCAGTATCGCCCTGAATGCGCACCGTTCCATTCATTGGTTCCATAGGTGAATGTGAAAGGTAAGGGCTCCAATAACTGGCCTCGAGAGCGTGTTCGACTGCGCCACTGTCAGGTGCATCGCTTGTTTCTACGTATACCTCGCCTTCGTCACTACCCATTGCCGCTTCATAGTCAGAGCGTATTCTGTCTGACGATACTCCGCGCAATTCTTCCGGAGATTCCCATTCGATATCAATCAGTGCGGCGGCTTTTTTCGCCGGCCAATAGTGTTCTGCAATTGCAGCAACACCCGAATGAATTTCGATTACGTCTACAACACCTGGAACCTCTCTTGCTTTGCCGGCATCGAAAGACTTCACTTTGCCACCTGGTACTGGCGAGTGACGAACTACCGCCCTGTGCAAATTCTCAATGTCGGCGTCAATACCATAGAGTGCTGTACCCGTGGATTTTGCTATCGCGTCAATTCTTGGTATTTCCTTTCCAATGAAACGAAACTGATCCGGTGCTTTCAGGCTTGCGTTATCTTGCGGGGGCAACGCTTGCGCGGCATCAGCAAACTGGCCAATTGAATATTTGTTACTGCCATGAATAATGCTGGCGTCTTCCAGACGTAATTCGCTAGCCGCTACCTCCAGCGTATTGCTCGCGGCTTGCAGTAATAACTGCCGTGTGTTGGCTGCGGCCTGACGAAGCGGCAGATAATGGTCGCGAATACTGCCGCTGCCACCGGTAGCCTGAAAGCCCGAGCTAGGAGCCGCGTAGTCGGGGTGCGCGTCAACAATGATTACGTTTATTTTCGAAGGGTGTGTGTTCAACTCTTCTGCGATAAGCGTGGTCAGGCCCATATAGACACCCTGGCCCATTTCATCTCGCGGATTATGAAAGTTGATTGAGCCGTCGCCACCAATCTGCAGGAAGGCATTCGGCGTAAATCGGCCTTTGCTCGCCTCAATAGCTGGGCCAATGTCGCTGCAACTGCTTAAGGAAACCCCAACAATCAGACCACCGCCAAGGATGCCGGAGCGGCGCAAAAACTCGCGCCGGCTGGTATTTTCGATCTGAGTATCCATAGCAAAGCCTTGATCTGAATCTAAAATACTCATGCTTTGCCCTCGCTTGAGCCCGGTGTGTAATGCCCTACACCCGTGTTCTCCGGCGCTGATTGCGTGGCTACGTCCAAGATTGCCTGCTTGATGCCCGGGTAACAGCCGCAGCGGCAAATATTTCCTGCCATGGCTTTTTCTACCTGCTCTTCTGTGGGTTTTGAATGAATACTCAGTAGCGCCGCTGCTGACATTATCTGGCCCGACTGGCAATAACCACACTGCGGAACACCAAGCTCGGCCCAACGCCGCTGCAGAGGATGCAAGTCTTGCGGTGAACCCAGGCCTTCAATCGTTGTGACTGTCTTCCCGGCAACAGCGGCAACCGGCAATACACAGCTTCGTTGTGCCGTACCGTCAATATGCAGAGTACATGCGCCGCACAAACCGGCGCCGCAGCCAAATTTGGACCCTTTCAATTTGAATTCATCGCGTACAACCCATAGCAAAGGTGTGTCGTCGCTGACGGTACTTGTGACTGTTTGCCCGTTTAATGTAAAGCTGACCATATTACAATCCGTTCTGTTTTACTGACCAATGCGTCGCTATTCATACTGTCTTATTGATTCGCTGAGGTAATGATATAGGTACTCGCCTTACTTCGTAAGCCTTTGCGACGGAGTGCTAGATTTTTCCGGTACATCAGCTATTACAAGCACAACACATTGTTTTCCCTGAGTGATGGTTTAGTATCTTGCTCGATGTTTCTTTTTACTGACTGGTAGTGAACTTATGTCATTTGAACGAGAGCCTAAAATTCGTCGATCTTGCCTTTATATGCCAGGCGCGAATGCGCGTGCGCTTGAGAAAGCGCGCAGCTTGCCGACAGATATGATCATTCTCGATCTTGAAGATTCAGTCGCTCCAGATGCCAAGCAAGATGCCAGAAGCAAAGTCGAAGCGGCGGTGCAGGAAAAAGCGTTTGGCTATCGCGAAGTGGTAATACGAAGCAATGCCCTGGATACCCAGTGGGGTCGAGCCGATATAGAGATGGCCGTTCGCAGCGAGGCAGACGGCGTGTTGGTGCCAAAAATCACATCGGCAGAAGATATCATTGAGCTGGACGCTATTTTGGATCAGGCGAACGCGCCAGCCACTTTTTTACTATGGGTTATGATTGAAATGCCATTGGCGATTCTGAACATACAACAGATTGCGGCGCAGTCATTAAGTACTCGACTGGCGGGCTTTATGCTTGGGCCAAATGATCTGGCCAAAGAGTTGCGCGCCTCGCCAAGCCCTGATAGAGCCAATATGCAACCCAGCCTGGGGCTTACTCTGCTTGCCGCCAGAGCGTTTAATCTCGTAGCTCTTGATGGTGTTTACAACGATATTAAAGACCAGGCGGGCTTTGAAGTGGAATGCAAGCATGGGAAAGGTCTGGGGTTTGATGGTAAAACGCTTATACATCCCTCCCAAATTGATAAGGCAAACCAGGTTTTTGCACCCTCTAAGGAATCAGTCGACCACGCGGGAGCAGTGATTGCTGCCTTTGCCCTGGAGGAAAATCACGGCAAAGGCGTTATCAAGGTGAATGGTGCAATGGTTGAGCTGCTGCATCTGGAGCAAGCCAAACAGCTGATGCAATTGCAGGAGGCTATAGAACATAGGCAAGATAAGTAATCATTAAATTTACGCTTCTGCCATAGCTTGGCGCTGATGCTTGATTAATGGCAGCAAAATTAACAACCAGGAAGCAATAAAAATAATTATGCCTGCTGTAATGACTCGCGCGTAGTCACCGTCTTCAAGCAAGCTCGCTGCAAATGCCGGACCAACCGCCAGTCCAAGCATTTGCGCTGCAACCGCATAAACAACTACCCGACCATGCTGGTCAAAACTCGCCATTGCAGCCAAAAGGAAAGGGTGCGTCATATTCCAGAAAAAATTGTAGATGCAAACTGTTACCGCGTAAATCAAGGCGCTGAATTCACCGTAAAGAGCGTACAGCACTATCGAACCACCAATGATTCCAATGCTGAGGGGAACAATCCTGCCAAAGCGATTGCCCAATACAGCGGGTACAAACGCGCCTGCTATTCCAAGAAACTGCGACAACATTAACCCGTTGGCAACGCCTTGCTCACTGACTCCACCGTTCAGACCTATAAGAAACAGGTAGGCCCAAATCACGCCCTGCGCAAAGAAATAGGTGAACATTGCCACGATAGCAAACCAGCGAAACAAGCCAGAAAGATCTATTGCATCATCCTCTACTTGCAGCTGCTCTTTCCCGGAATCCGGAGTATGCGACACGAACGGCCAACCACTTAGTCCAAACAATGCGAAGAAAACAATAACGCCATTCATACCGATTGTTTCAAGCGCCCAGGGCATAATCCACAGGCCCAGCGCGCCGTAGGTGAGAACGCCCATAATCAGATAACCAAAGTTATGATCTGCACGCTGTGTCAGCCCAATGATGGTAAACGTTAGCGATACCAAACCGCCAGAACCCATGCCAGCGAGAAAACGCATGCTGCTAAATAGTGTGAAATCTTGCGTTAGCAATGAAGCAAAATTTCCCAGGGCGAATACTATGATTGACCCTTTTAGAATCAAGTGCCAGCTTACTCTATGGCCGCACAGTGCCAACAAAACAGTGGTTAAAGCCAGACCCCAAATTTCAGCGGAAGCGATGTATCCAGCCTGCTGCTCCGAGAAACTGTAAATCTCTACCAGTCCCTGCACAAAACCAGGCTGAACAATAAACACAGCAGCGCCGATAACACTTAGATAAATAGCCGCAAACAAAGATTTGGAGCTATTGACGTCCACAAATTGATTATTAGTATCGGTATACACGGCGTATTCCTGTTTTTCTTGCTGTAGTGTGAGGGAGTATGCCCAAGCTTTGAAGATTATTCCATCAGCCGGTAAACGGGCACCTGTGGTTCTGGGAATTTATTGCCGACCATTTCTAGAGTTTTGTCGCGTTGCGGCGTAGTATTCTGAATAGCACGAATCAGGAGGTTGTATGGAATTGTTGATTTCAGGTTTGCTACTGTGGTCTTTGGTGCACTTTGTGCCATCGTTGATGCCGGGCTTAAAGCAGTCCTGGAAGGGAGCGATTGGCGAAGGTGGCTATATGGGCAGCTTCTCCCTATTGCTCATCGTCTCGCTGGTCATGATTGTGTTCGGCTGGAAAGCGATAACGCCAACATTGGTGTATGTAAGCGATCCAGCGTTACGACCGGTCGGTATCGCTTTGATGGTGCTCGCCCTCGTATTATTTGTTGCATCCAAACCTCCAAGCTCAATAAAGCGTTTCTTGCGCCATCCGCAACTAAGCAGCGTGGTGGTTTGGTCGATTGCGCATTTATTAATGAATGGCGACAGCCGATCAGTAGTGCTGTTTGGCGGAATGTTGGTGTGGGCCATACTGGAAATGATCTTTATTAATCGCCGGGAAGGTGCGTGGCTTAAGCCCGAAGCGCCTGGATTGGTTGCTGACCTGAAGGTGATCGGTGTAGGTATTGTGGTATTTGGGATAGTGATTTGGCTGCATCCTTATCTTGCGGGAATGCCGGTTTTTTAAGCACGGGCAGTCTGAAGCACAAGCAGGAGAGAAGCTGTTAAATGATGTACTTCTCGAAGCCAGCATCCACCAGTATCTGCTTAGCCTGATCGTATTCCTGCTCAGGCACTTTCACATAATACGAATGATCAGCGCCCGCGATGGATACATGCCCAGAACCGCTGTATTCTAACACTTGGATGTTTTTGCTGATCAATGCAGCTTTCATTACAGCCGCCAGACCCATGTCGTAGCATCTTGCCAGATCCATCTTTGTCTTCCCGGTCAGAACTGTGTATCAGCAATGGTGGTTCGATGAAGCAGCCGATCGTAACCGTCATAGCCACCGGTGGCGGCGTGCAAAAGCGATCGGTTGTCCCACATCACCAGCATGTTCTTTTGCCATGGGTGCGAGTAGACAAATTCTTCGCGGCTTTGATGCGCGTAAAACTCCATTAGCAGCGCGTCGCTGTCCGCTTTTTCCATGCCGACAAAGCCTTGTATGTAAGCAGCGGAAGAAAACAGCGCTTTCTTGCCTGTCTCGTGATGAGTTCTTACAAAGGGATGCTCACGTTTCTCTCTGGCGCGTTCACTGGGGATGATCTTCATACTGCGCCCGCCGTCCTGGTCATCCTCGCCATAAGCTCCATCCGGTGCATAGCCAAGCTCGGCGGAGTGGATAGCCGTAAGCTTATCAGCCTTTTCTCTAAGTGAATCGGGGAGGCTTTCATAGGCGGCAACTTGATTGGCAAACAAGGTGTTGCCGCCCAACGGCGGTATGGTGAGCCCATACAGCACGGTACCTGCCGGAGGAATCTCGAGAAAACTCCAGTCAGAGTGAAATACTTCGGCAAATATAGGGGTTTTCTCATCGGCGTTGCGCTGTATCGCCGCGATATGTTCATGGCCTTCAATATGACCAAAAAAAGGGTCTTCACCGAATTCACCAAAGCGCAGTGTGAATCTTTCAAGATCATCATCACTTAAGTTCTGGTCGGGAAACGCCAGTACTTTGTGCTCTGTCCAGTGTGCGCGGATTTCTGCAATCAAATCATCGGACATTTTTTGGGAGAGATCCACACCAGATACAAAGGCTCCGCAGCTGGCGTTAGTGGGCGTTACGGCTAAGGGCATTGTGTTTTCTCTTTGTAAACAGGGGGTTCTTCTAAACTGAGAGCGGTACGATATCTTCCGCAGTGATCTTGCGCTCGGCGATGCCGGCAAACCCGTCGGTACCGGTATACGTCTCTTCGCCTCTAAGTAATCCGGATTCAGCATCAACCGGCCACACCACACTCATTCTTGTTTGATACAAATAGTAGGCATCGGGGTCGTCTACTTCCACTCCCATTGCGGTGAGCGTTGCACCTGGGTAGGCCATGCGCATCACGCCTTCGGTAACAACTGCTTCATGATCAGCGATGATTCGGTCGCAGTTCAGTTCCAGCTGATGTGCGCCGGTCTGCACAATTGTCAGATCGTAAAACCCGCGTACGGCGTCTTTGTCGCCGCTTGGGTTCATGCTGGGTTCGTCTGGCACATCATGTGCAATGTATACGGGTTTTTCACACAGAGTTGCAACCACTCCTTCAATATCGCCTTGCGCTTCGCTTTTCATGTGTTGCAGCACAAGCTCCAGATTGCGACGCGTTTTTGGGTCCCGCTCGCGTTCCATGCGTTCCTGTACGAGACGCCAGGTATTGTTTGGGTTCAGTTTCATGCCGTTTGCCTGCGTGAAGAAATTAGTCCGAAATCGTGTGGTTTGAGGCTATCATACCGTTTCAACAATTCATATTACGCACCTGCCAGACCTGGTGTAGGCCAGCCTGAGAAAACACTCACCATTAGGTATTTGTATGAACGAAGAACTGCTGCAGCGGCGTTTCAAAGCGATTGGCAAGCACTCACCGCTTTTTTACGAAGAGCCTTTACAGTTGGTAAAAGGGGAGGGAGTGTGGGTATGGGATGCCAACGGTAAGCGCTATCTTGATGTCTACAATAATGTACCTCATGTGGGTCACTGCCATCCCCGCATTGTAGAGGCTTTGAGTCAGCAGGCCTCTACGCTCAACACACATACACGCTATCTGCATGAGAACATCATTAACTACGCAGAGCGATTGACCGCATTATTCGATGATTCTCTCTCCTCGGCGATGTTTATGTGCACTGGCAGTGAAGCCAATGAACAGGCTCTTCGCATGGCTCGTCACCACACGGGTAAGCAAGGGATTATTGTGACCAACAGTGCCTACCATGGCAATACGGAAGCAGTGGCGGAACTGGGCACAGAATTTATGCCGGATGCTGCGACCACAAAGCGGGTGAAGGGTATTCCAGTGCCGGATTCGTACAAAGGTGTTAAAGGAGTTGCTGATGGCGACCTGGCGGATTACTACGCCAACTGCGTGCAAGCGGCTATTGACGAGTTCGAGCAGGAAGGCGTTGGTATTGCTGGCCTATTGTTGTGCCCGGAATTTGCCAATGAAGGTCTTGTCAATGTGCCGCAAGGGTTTATGGAAAAAGCCGTGGCCAAAGTACGTGCCGCCGGTGGCTTGTTTATTGCGGATGAAGTTCAAGGCGGCTTTGGGCGTACCGGACGGCATTGGTGGTCGCACCAGGGTGAAAATGTGGTGCCGGATGTTGTAACTTTGGGTAAACCAATGGGCAACGGACACCCGCTCGCAGGCGTTATCGTCAGCGAGGACTTATTGGACTCGTTTGGCGAATGGAGCATGTATTTCAATACCTTTGGCGGCAATCCGGTTTCATGCGCAGTAGGTATGGCGGTTCTAGAGGTATTGGAGGAAGAGAAGCTTTTGGACAATGCTTTACAAACAGGCGCCTTCGTAGCCAAAGGCCTTAGAGAATTACAGAGTCGCTACGACATTATTGGCGATGTGCGTGATAAAGGAATGTTTTTCGCGCTGGAACTGGTTGAGGACCGCGACACAAAAGCACCTGTTGCTGGTGTTGCAGGTCGGTTTATCAATATGATGTGCGAACGTGGCGTATTAATCAGTAAAATTGGCAGTAACGATAATATTTTAAAATTGCGTCCGCCAATGCCATTCGCTAAAGATAATGCCGAATTGCTATTGGAAACCCTGGATGAGTGCTTTGCTGCACTTTGAATAGACTCTTGATAATAAGGCGAGTGCTATGAGCGATTTTTATGAACTGGATGACGCAGGCCAGGCTGAAGCGATGGGTGAGTTAGCATCAGCGGCATTGGCACACTGGGGTTTGCAGGGCAGTACGCTTAGCCTGATTAAATACCGTGAGAATGCTGTGTTTAAGGTCACTACATCCGAGCAAGAACTTTTTGCGCTGCGAATACACCGCTACGCCTATCATACAGATGCCGAGCTGCGTTCTGAGTTGCAGTGGATGAGTGCATTGAATGATGAAGGCATACTTGTACCCAGTTTAGTGCCCACTGCCTCCGGTGAACCTTTTGTTGTGCTGCAAGCCGGTGGCGTGCCCGAGCCCAGACAGATCGATATTTTTGAATGGGTAGATGGTAAGCAGCTGGGCGCGGTAGAAGAGAGTACGGATAATATCGACGCGCTGATTAGCGCTTATCGCACCATCGGAAATCTGATGGCAAAACTGCATACACAGGCGCTTGAGTGGTTGATGCCGGAAGATTTCACTCGACACGCCTGGGACGTGGACGGACTGGTAGGCGAGCAGCCTTTCTGGGGGCCGTTCTGGCAGCTTGAATCGCTTAGCTCCGAACAACGAGCGCTTTTATTGGAAGCGCGAGACGTGGTTTACCGGGACCTTACTGCTTACCAGGCCGACTCCAAAAATGCAGATCGTTACAGCATGATTCACGCAGACTGCGTCGCCGAAAATGTGATGGTTGATGGCGAGCAAGTGCGCCTGATCGACTTTGATGATGCCGGTTTCGGTTGGCATTTATTTGATATTGCCACGGTGCTTTATTTCGATATCGATGAAGATCACTTTACGGCGGCGCGCGACGCATTAATCGCTGGCTACCAGGAAATCCGCGATCTGCCGCGCTCGCAAATTGATGCCTTACCGCTGTTCTATCTTGCCCGCGGATTCACCTATTTGGGTTGGGTGCACACACGTTCAGAAACGCAGACCGCCAAAGAGTTAACACCCATGCTTGTTGAAAAGGCCTGTAATCGTGCCAGGGAATATATGCAGTGTTAGTGGGGTAGCTAACGAGCTGCTTCTGCCTTAGCTGGTTTTCGAACAAATTTCGCGGTCGCATAAAATATTCCTGCGGTACCAATCACCGTTGGTGCCAGCCAGGGAATAGTCACCCAGTTGTCTGTAAAAATTGATTCTGTGAATTGACTGGCACCAAAGGCAAAGAAGGCGGTGTGCGCGGCTATGCCACCAATGATCATGTCGCGTATATGCCCCCTCAGCCAGTCTGAACTTTCATGTTTTGATCTGATTGTGGCGACCATATCGCGCAGCCCCAGCATTCCAAGTCCGCCAAAAGCGATCATCAGATAGGCGACCGTTTCACCACGCAGTGACAAGCCGTAGGCTATCATTGCCAATCCGCAGGCCAGTAATACACTGTTTAACGCAAGTGCGATGCGCTGGAATTCGAGGCTGGGTTCCTTTTTCTGTTTAAGAACTGCAATGCCCAGCCATAGAGGCTTAGCGGTAAGCAATGCAAGAAAACCGAGAAAAATTGCCTGAACGATTCGCCCACTGAAAAGGTTTATCACACTCATTAAGGCTGCGCTGATGACGACCAACCACATCAGCTTTACGTAGATAGAGCCAATCTTCCTGTGATTCAGGCCGCCTTTTTTGACCAGCACGGGTACCCAGAACAGGATCAGGCTGAGTGAACCAGCGGTTATATGCACGGCCAGAAATACTTTGAATAAAAGTTCACTCATTACACGTTCTCCTCGTTCATCTGTGGCTACAAAATTAGCCTGAAAGACCAAAAAGAAAAACGAACTTGGGACGGATTACACGTTTGTGTGACGAATTGAACTCTGTGGGACGAACCGCAAGGTGATAGTTGCCAGTAATCCGAACGCTATTCGAGAATTTGCTTCAGATCAGCGATGCATGACCTGGATACTGGAATTTCAGCATCACCCACCTCGTGTAAAGTGAGCTTGAGACCTTGCGCGTTGCCTTCAACGGTTTGAATGCATGCTGTATTCACCAGAAAAGAGCGATGGCATCGGATTATGCCGCTGTGTTGGCATTGCTCAAGTGTGGCGAACAGGGTTTGGCGTATCAAATGTCTATTCAGCTTACCGTTGCTCACGTGGCAAACCGATACGTAGTTTTGCATTGCTTCCACATAGCGCACGGAATGTGAGTCAATCTGCAAGCCATCGGAGCTTGGGTCTCCAATGCTCAAGGTTCTGGCTTCAGAACTGATCGGTGCTAAGCCCTTCGTCACCGCTTTGCTGCCAGGCGATGACTCAATTTCTGAGGCACTGTGCGAGTTCGAATTTGCCGCCCTCAACTGTACGATCAGTCCAAACGCTATGGTGGGAAACAGGCCAACAACAAATGTGTTGAGAAGCATGCGAGCTAAAGCACCCGGATGAAAGTAGCTCCAGTCATGGCTGACGTTGTAGTAAAAAAAGTTTGCGATAGCAATGCAAATGATTAGCCCTATGACCCTGACTATCCATTTCCAAAGCGTCCAGGAATCGATATCTGTCTGTAGCCTTAGCACTTTTTCACAGAATGTGTCGTAGGCTACATTGACGGTAAAGGTCACCAGACCATAGGCCAGACTGTGCCAAAATGGCGGAATGCCGGAGCGAGTCATGTCGAAAGGCTGCAGAAAATACAGAAACGCAGCAACAAATAGCGCGGTTGCCGCGCTATCAACCAATGCCTTTCGCCCGCTATTGCTTTGCGGAAACGGTTGCTTAAGCTGTTGCCAGAAAGAGAATTTCAATAGTGTTTTTATTCCGCCAAAGCAATTGCCATTGCACTCTCCAGCGCGGCGTTTAACAGCTGGGCTTTCATGCTATCGGTTTGATTCTTGCCGCCTATCATTAGCATTAAGCCTTCAATCATAGCAGCAATCATCATGGATATTTCCACCAATCGCGCATCACACAGTTCGGGCCGCAGAGCGGCGAGGTGCTCGTTGATTTGCTGCACATCAAAAGCATAAAGATCCCTAAGATACTCGCCCTCAAAATTATCCATAGACCCAATCAGCGCCCAATACTGAATGAAGAACTGGCGCGTTTCTTTCAAGGTAATGTCTTCCAACTGGTAGCGAAGAACCGCTTTAAATCGTTCAAGTGGGGAATTGATATCGATGTCTGCCAACACCTTCGATTGTGCCTTGCGGTAACGCTGGTCAAGGTCAATCGACATGGCGTGCACCAGATCTTCACGCTTGGGAAAATAGTACTGGAGGTTCGCCAGACTAACCCCGGCGCTTTCAGCGATATTGCGCATGCTAAAGCGTGACAGCGGCTCGTTCTCCAGCAAGTCGTGCGCCGTTGCAATGAGCTTTGCGGCCGTTTCGGCTCCTGCGCGGCGAGTGGCTGTTCCTTTTCTGGCGAGTGACTGCATGAACACATCTCGGAAATCACAAAAATCGCTTGTAACTATAAAGTATGTGATATATTTTGTCGACTGACTAAAAATAGGTCGTTCGACCCATAAGGCAGAGCGACCAGATAATCCCAGGAGAAAACTCATGCGAACTCATTGTCTGTTGCTCACTTTGGTCCTGGCGTTGGTGGCTTGCGCTGGTGCTTCAACCCAGCTTTCCGGTCAATCGGCGGAGAATGAGCTTGCCGCCTTCAAAGCAGCTATTCGCGTTAAGTACGACATGAAAGAAGCCGCGTTTGCGGCGAATGATGTTGAGCCAATTCTGACCAGATTCTACTCGGACCGGGCAATATCGACTGGGCCAGATGGAACGACCAAGATTGGACGCGCTGAGTTACGGCCGGTGTATGAGGAAGTTATTGGTGGCGAAGTAAGAATCGAGTCTTTTGAAACAGTGCTTAACGGTGATGCCGGCTGGGACTGGGTTAACTTCCATGTAACACCACCGGCCGAGTCAGGCGAAAATCCTTTCACGTTCAAGATGGTGTTTTTGTGGGAAAAAATCGACGGCGAATGGTGGTCTCACGGTGAGATGTATGTGATTGGCAAATTTGATAGGGAATAAGGAGCGTAAACATGGCTAAGCACGAATCGGATAAAACCATAAAGAAGCCCATTAGCCGGCGCGACTTTGTAGGTGGTACGCTGGTTGGAAGCGGTGCTGCATTGCTGTCAACGGCTGCACCCGGAGCCTCGTCTGCCGTACCTAAACCCAGTAAATTCAAACTTGGCAACACTATGCCATTACCGCTCACCGGTCTTGACGAAAAATGGACCGGCCCTGGTGGTGTTGGCGACTATGCAAACGCAAATGGCAATACGCACGCCGAGGTCAACGCGGCGCATACGTTTCGCAATGACGATTTCACCAATCGCCTGAAAAGCGCAAAAGACAGTGACGAAGAATATCATTTAGTGGTGGTAGGAGCCGGCTTTGCCGGCTGTACGGCAGCGTATACTTATCGCAAGCAGCACCCTGAAGCGCGCATACTTATTCTCGACAACCACGACATGTTTGGTGGCGAAGCCAGGCAAAACGAAGTTGAAGTAGACGGCTATAAACTGTGGGCGCCGCAGGGCTCAACCGGTGCTGTGTGGCCGCTACCCGCTGCGAAAAAAATTGGTATGTTCTCGCCAATCTGGGATGAGCTGAAACTGCCTCAGCATTTTGAATGGCAACAGGCCAGCAATTCGGATCTGAAAATTCCGCAGGACAACTACACACCCATGCATCTGGCCTGGGAGAAAACAGACCTGGGTTGGTACCACGACGGTCATGATATGGCTGTTAACCCGTGGTCAAATCGATTCCGGGATGTGCCGATTGATCAGAAAACCAAAAACGATTTCCTGTGGATGGAAACCTATCGCCAACCGCCGGAGAGGGAAGATTGGGATCGTTGGCTGGATACCATGACGTACAAGGAGTTTCTGATCAATGAAATGGGGCTGGATAATCCACTTATTCATGAGTACCTGAACCCGTTCGGAGCGGCCATGGGTATGGGCATGGGCGGCGATATTATTTCCGCGTTGCAGGCCGCCAACTTTCTGCAACCTGGTGTGACAGAATACGCCCGTCAGCTTGATATGGGTGACCCTACTAACGATGTTATATTGGCGCAATGGCCAGGCGGCAATACTGGTACCTTCAGGCATATTGTAAAGGAGTTAATCCCTGGAATATTTGGAGCTTCACCCAGTCTGACTGATGTGCTGTCAAATCCGGTTGATAGAGAACTTCTTGATAGTCGTCATCAGAAAGTTCGCTTCCGCTTGAACTCTCTTGTGGTTAACGTACAGCATCGCGGCTCGCCAGATTCCGCCAAGGTGGTGGACGTGATTTATCACAACGGCGGAGAAATGCATAAAGTCTCTGCCAAGCATGTAATGATGGGTGGGCAGCAACATTTGAACAAGCGTGTTGTTGCAGACCTGCCGGAAACGCACACTCAGGCCATGGACCAGTTTATGCACGCGCCAATGATGATGGTGAATGTGGCGCTGACCAACTGGAAATTTATGGACAAGCTTGGTGTGGCCTCGGTGCGTTGGTTTGGCGATGACATGGGCTGGTTCACCACGCTTAGGCGGCAGATGATTCTTGATGGCAAAGAACCCATGCCGCTTGATCCCGCCAAGCCCACCATGCTGACCATGTATAACTCGTTCTGTATGCCAGGTTTGCCTATTGATAAGCAAACAGTGGCCGCGCGCATGAAAATGTTTTCGCTCAGTTACGCTGACATTGAAAAACACATTAAGCGGCAATTTACCAAGATGTTTTCTGCAGGTGGTTTTGACGCGGAGCGTGACATTGCCGGCATCATTGTCAATCGCCAGGGTCATGCCTACGCAGCGACGCCGCCGGGCTTTTTCTTTGGCAAAGATGGCATGCCGGCGCCCAGTGACGTTATTCGAGATAGGCATGGCAGAATTGCATTTGCTCATGCCGAATTGATGGGCATGCAGATGTGGGAGGGCGCTGTTCATGAAGGTGAGCGAGCGGGCCAGCAATTGTCCGAACAGTGAAATTAGCTTCTCTCTCGGACAACCAGCTATGCACGTGGCACCAAGCCGGGAGGCGCATATTATTGGTAACTTGCTTAAAGTTGGGGGAGTCGTGCAGAATCAGCAGTGTTGCTGCCAGGAAATGTGCTTTGCTGCGGCTTGTCTGATCAAATAAACAACAATCAAAGTCTAGTTGAACACCGAGGACATACTATGAATATCAGCAATCGAAAAAGTGGTCTTTTTCGGGCCGGGAAATTAGCGGCGGCCGTAGCAGCGACCAGCATAGGAATGAGCGTGCATGCGTCTGTTTTAGAGGAAATAGTCGTTACAGCCCAAAAGCGTGAGCAGAACCTGCAAGACGTTGGTATTTCAGTAACGGCTTTCTCAGGCGATCAGATGAAAGCGCTGGGTGTGACCAATACAACCGAAATTACCGAACAGATTGCTGGTCTGCAAATGACCAGCTTTTCGCCTAACCTGGTGACCTTCAATATTCGAGGTGTATCCCAGAACAACTTCACCGATAACAACGAAGCGCCGGTTGCCGTATATATCGATGACTCGTATGTGGCGAGCATGAACGCAATCAGTGGTCAGTTGTTTGACATAGAGCGAGTTGAAGTATTGCGTGGTCCGCAGGGCACATTGTTTGGCAGAAACGCCACGGGTGGTGTTATCCATTACGTGACCAACAGCGCAGATGATGAAGAGTTTAATGGCTATGTTGAAGGTACGTATTCTGACTTCAATAAGTACAGTATTGAAGCTGCGATTGGTGGCTCCTTCTCAGACAGTGCGCGCTACCGGTTTGCGGTTCGTACAGAAGAGTCTGACGGCTATATAGAATCTGCAACGTATCCTCAAGCATTAACCGATGTACCTGTAGGTGCACTACCACCTGCTAGTGGTCAGGACCTTGGGGGGTCGGATGGCTTTGCAATACGTGGTGCGTTCCAGTTTGATTTATCGGATGCCGTTACCTTTGAGTTAATGCTCAAATACTCAGAAGACAGCGATGTACCGACAGGTGGCTATAGCTTTTTACCTTATGGCAGCGGCGCGCCTAGCGATCCTGCCGATCCAAATGCTTACGTACCGCCTGAGTTCACCAGCTTTGTTACCGATGTGATTGGTGCGCCGGCGGGCGCAACATCAGCGATCTTTTTCTGCAATGATCAAATCAATTGCTTTGCGCCGGTTGATACAGCAGGTCGAACAACATTTACTGGCGATTCTCCTGAACCGTTTAAACACTATTCGGATTACGCTGGTTTTATGGATCGCGACACCACCAATGTCACTGCACGATTTGATTGGGAGATGAATGACGGGCTTAGCCTGGTATCAATCACCAATTACTCAGCAACCGATAAGTTCTACACAGAAGACGGGGACGGAATTCCCCCACCCATTATTGAGTTCACCACCGTTGCAGACTTTGAGCAAATTTCCCAAGAGATTCGACTGTCATCTGAGAAAGATCGCATTCGCTGGACCGCAGGTTTGTATTTCCTCGATATGGAGACCGATGCAGACGTGACCACGGCGGGTGCACCGGTTGGCGGTGAGGCAGCCGCGCTAGGGTTTTTTGATATGGCGGGCAACAATCTTGCCGTCAACGCTCGGGTTGATCAGGACTATCTGTTGGAGTCAAGCAACTGGTCTGTGTTTGGTCAATTCGAATACGACCTGACGGATGCTATGACCTTGATCGCCGGGTATCGTTACTCGCAAGATGATAAGGACCTGGATTTTAGGACCACGTTCCGGGCGGATGCCTTGATCACTGACGTGGCTACCATGGCAAACGACGGTACGCCGGTTGCTGTAGAAACACTTAACCTGGGACAAGCAGTGGCCGCCGCCGGCGGTGATCCTCAGAATCAGGTGGACTACGGTGACTACGCGGCCCGCCTGCAAATCGATTATAGAGCCAACGACAACACCTTGTTCTTTGCTTCTTATAATCGAGGGATCAAGGGCGGTAACTTCGCACCTTCGGCAAACGTTACGCTAGCGCAAATTCGTCATGAAGAAGAGGTTCTTGACGCGTTTGAACTTGGTGTTAAAGCTGACTTTATGGATGGCCGTGCTCGATTGAATGCTACAGCTTTCTACTACGACTACGACGACTATCAAGCATTCACGTTCTCTGGCGGTACACCCAGTGTGAGCAACGCGCAGGCCGAAAACTCCGGCGCAGAAGTGGAGCTGACCTTGTTGCCTACCGAGAACTGGGACATCATTCTAGGTGTGTCTTTGCAAGATTCCAGCGTGGACAATGTTGAAACACCTCAACTGCAAGGTACACCTGTAGGATTTGCTGTTGACTGGCCGGTGGATTTCCTAAATGGAATGGAGTTGCCGAACACACCGGATATTAGTTTCAACTACCTGGTGCGTTACAACTTCGACATTGGCAACAGTAACCTGGCGTTCCAGGTTGATGGAAGTTATTACGGCGACCAGTATCTGGAAGTCACCAACGGTGGTGCTGCTTTCCAGGAAGCATATAACGTAACGAACGCGAGTATCGCCTGGTCGACCGAGCAGGTATACGTACGTGCGTGGGTTAAGAATGTTGGCGATGAAGAGTACAAGCAATACGCTCTTGACCTGGGAATACTCGGCGGCACCGCTGTTTATGGACCACCACAGTGGTGGGGAGTCACAGCCGGCTACAACTTCTAGTTAAGAAGTTGAAAGCGACGTTAAACCTTTCCTCGACCTGTGGGTAAAACCGCAGAATTTTATGGAGGGTCTCTGGCCCTCCGGTTTTTTCTCCTATTGCTTAGTGTGGTATTGGCGACATGCTCATCGGTTGATGGGCTGATCCCCAAGCCAAAGCGCCCAAATGTTTTACTGATCGTTGTTGACGATGTCGGTTTTGCCGAACTGGGTGCGTTTGGCAGTGACATTCCAACCCCCAATATTGATGCACTTGCTAACGGCGGAATCAAACTCGCCAATTTTCATACGGCGCCTACGTGCTCGCCAACTCGTTCTATGTTGCTATCAGGCGTTGATAGCCACATTGCGGGTCTGGGCAACATGTTTGAGGAGCTCGCACCCAATCAAAAAGGAAAGCCAGGGTACGAAGGCTACTTGCATGAGCGTGTTGCGCCTTTGCCTGCGATATTCAAAGAGGCGGGTTATCGAACCTTCATGGCGGGCAAATGGCATCTTGGCTTAGAACCGGAGCAAGGGCCTACTGAACGTGGTTTTGATCGTGCCTTTGCCGCTCTGGAAGGTGGTGCAGGTCATTTCGGTGACATGGCGGCGTTGTTTCACAATGAACCGGGAAGCCTTGGTAAGGCAAAGTACTCCAAAGATGGTGAACTTCTGGACCAGTTGCCGGATAACTTTGAATACTCAAGCCAATTCTATGTTGATCAAATGCTTGAATATCTGGGCACGGGTGAACAAGAGCAACCATTCTTTGCTTACTTATCATTTACTGCACCACACTGGCCATTACAAGCACCTGCGGAAACGATAGCGAAGTATAAAGGCAAGTTCGATGAAGGCTACGAACAGGCGGCAGAGCGGCGACTAGCGCGTCAGATTGAACTGGGTTTGATTCCTGAGTCGGCGAAGCTCAGTCAACGGCCTGATGACGCGCCTGCATGGGAAACACTTAGCGAAGAACAGCGACGTATTTCGGCACGTGCCAAAGAAATTTACGCGGCAATGTTGGACGAAGTGGATAGCCACACTGGCCGCTTGTTAGATCATTTGCGATCTACAGGGGAATTAGACAATACCATTATTGTTTTCATGTCTGATAACGGTTCGGAAGGCCACGACATTGACGGTTTGTTCCCTGAAGAGCATTTTCCAAAGGCAAGAGAGTGGTTGCTGGCCTCCCATAAGTTTGATTTTGATTCCATGGGTGGTCCCGGTTCCTACGTGATGTATGGCCAGGGTTGGGGATGGGCCGCAGCACCGGCTTTCCGTGGGTATAAAGCGTTTGTGACGCAAGGTGGCACACGAGTTCCGGCGTTTGTGCACTATCCAAAATTAACGCTCTCGGAAAACGCAATCAGTAATGCCTTGCTCAGTGTTAAAGATGTTGCGCCAACGCTGCTGCAGCTTGCCGACATCAAGCAACACGACGGCGAATTTCAGGGTAAAGAAGTGGCGCGCATGTCCGGGGTAAGCTTTACGCCAGTGCTGGAAGGGCAGCCATTTGATACTTCAGAGAGGGTGTTGGGTCTTGAACTGTTCGGAAAGCGCAGTATCCGCCAGGGTGAGTGGACGCTGGTGGAAATGTTTGAACCGCAGGGCACTGGTGACTGGCAGATGTATTATCTCGGCATTGATCTTGCCGAACGATTTGATGTGTCAGATCAGTTCCCGGAACAGTTCATTGCGATGAAAGCAATGTGGGAACAATACGCCAAGGAAAACGGAGTCATCATCCCTGATTGGAACAGCGGGTATTAAATTGTGGCTGCACTCAGCGAAGAACACGTCAGGGCATATAAAGATGACGGGGTCATCATTGTTCGAAATGCAGTTGATTCCGTCTGGGTAGAAAAACTGCTTGCTGTTGCCGATCAACAACTGCAAGCGCCGGGGAAATGGGCCAATGATGGTTCACCAGGTGCCCAACGAGACCGCATGTTCACTGATCGCTACATGTGGCAATCCGTACAACCCATAAAAGACTACGTGTTTAACTCGCCTTGTGCAGAGCTTGCCGCTGCCGCCATGCAGAGTGAGACAGTACGCTTTTACTTTGATCATCTGTTGGTAAAGGAACCTGGCACCAGCAGTGTTACTCCCTGGCACCAGGATATTCCCTATTGGCCGTTTCTCGGTAAACAGGTTTGCTCGATTTGGCTGGCCTTAACACCAGCAACCATTGCCGGCAGCGCGATGGAATTTGTCCGTGGCTCGCATAAAAACAATACCTACTATCAGGCACAGGTGTTTGGCGATCGTGATGATCACCCCAACAGCGCGTGGACCGGAAAGTCACAGGCGGAGCCGGTTCCGGATATTGAGGCAAATCGAGAGGCCTACGATATTATCGGTTGGGACGTGGAGCCTGGCGATGTGGTGCTGTTCTCATCATGGATATTACATTGGGCTGGCGGGAATCAATCGCAAACCAGTCGCCGCGCTGCTTTATCTACGCGATGGCTGGGAGACGACGCTGTCTGGCACCCCCACAGTGGGGCTGATCCTACAGTGAACCCTGATGAAGTATCTGTGGCGCCGGGTGAGGCGCCAACAGACGATCGCTTTTTCCCCAAAGTATGGCCAGCTCTTTAAAATTTATACCGTTTCGCGCTAGCAAGTTTCCTGGAAGCCACTTTCGCATCCAGGGCTTTTTGTAAGTCTTGCATTGTGCCCGTCATAGGGCTGTGCGCCGAGACCAGTATTGTTGGCGAAAGCTTAAGCCGTTTTAGCGCCTCTGCGAATGTGCGGGTTGACTTTACTGCCGGGCGAATCGGGCCCGCGCGCGGTACGTTAAAGTGGTCTGCTGAAAATAATATGCCTTGCTTGGGTAACCACGCTACCAAGATATGCTCGCTGTGCGCGGTAGGGCCAATATCAATCAGCTGAAGTTTGTTCTGCTTGGACTTTAGCGTTTTACTTGCGCCAACCGTTTTAATTTTTGCATCTAGGCCCTCGGTTGCTTCTTTAACCACGCTCTTATGATCTTTTGCGGTGAGCAGCGTCGCACCTTCTTTGGCAAACACTTTTGCCGCCATAATATGGTCGGCGTGGTGGTGTGTCATTACCGCGTAACGTATTGGCTTGTCAGCGACGCTGCCTCTCAGCGTTTTGATTCGCTGTTCTGCGCCACCCGTTCCACCAATGGCAACCAGGTGATCGCCCATATCAACAAACAAGCCATATGTGCCGCTACCACCTACGTGATAGACACCTTTGCTCAATTCGACCAAACGCATTTCATCCGGGCCCAGCGGCTCGGTTTTGGTTAATGTCGACTCGATCTGCGCCAGCTCAGAAAAACCTTCATTCAAAGTGATTTTCTGATTCTCACGTTGCATATCCAAGTCACCATTTACGTGCAGTTCGAAACGCTTATTGAAAGCGACGCCCTCTATCATTTCGTAGTCCAGGAATTCATACTCCACTAAGCCAGCGCGTGCCAGGTAGCGCTCGCTGTGCGTTAACAACCCAGATTTTTTGTCGAAATAAAGGCTGATGGAAGGCCCAACAGCCATGCTGAAACTCACTACTGAATTTGTTTTTCCTTTGTGCTCTACGTCACCCAAGTATAGAGCGGTATGGGAGCGTTCTTTTAGCAGCTTGACCAGAAGTGGGGGAGTAACCCGTATATAGGGTCCAGAGCTGCTGTCAAAGTCAGGCTCTTGCATCGGTTGCGCGGTGTTCGCGCGGTAATCTATATTGAAGCTCTGCTCGCCATTAATGACTGTTGCGTTGTCGAACTCAAAACCGCCGCTGTAGCCAAAGTTCTTGGTGACAAACAGCTTGTTACCAAAGTCTACGGCACTGATGCCTTTGGTGTAATTTTTGTCCCAGGGTTTCCTTGGTCTCAGGCTTTGATTAACGGCACGGCCTTCGGTTTCGTGCTCAACTATGATTGACTGCATTGCATCGAGCGCATCCTTTCCGCCATGCGCGTCAATCGCCTGTTCAATTATCTGCTGGGCTTTCTTCACTTTCGCTTCGGTGAAGTTTTCGCCGTGCGCTGTGCTTGCAAGCATGAAAGCAAGTAAGCAGATGCAAAGTTTTATGTTCATTGTGAAATCCCCATTAGCGGAAGTGTATTCGTGCGGCCAGTGTATTCCTGAGTCTGGGTTGTGGAGCTAACTTTGAGACAAAGCGCCCTCGACGTGCGATAGCTCGCCGGAGTGCGCATCAGCTGGCAGAATTTGCACTTCCTGCCCATCACTCAGGTTTTCTGCACCGCGAATGACTAAGCGATCATTTGATTGTATTGCGCCAGAAATGGCTATGTAATCGCCATTGGATGCGCCTGGTTTGACTTCCAATTGCCTGGCAATGTTATTTTCAGCGACTTTGAAAACACTGACGCCTGTGTCACGGAGTATTAAAGCATCACGGTGAACGGCAATAGCGGATTGAACATCGCTGCTCGTGAGGGCCAATTGAACGGCTTCTCCAATAACCCATAGAGAAGGGTCGGCCAATGTCACCCTGGCTTCAAGCATTCGTGTTCGCTGGTCTCCCACAGGAATTAGTGTGCGTAAAGCGCCACTCTCATAATTGTTCTCAGTGCGCAGTGTTAGCTGCATACCGGTTTTTGCGTAACGGGCGATAGTAATTGGCGCACGCGCACTTAGCTCAAGTTGCTTTGTATTCACAAGCCTGAGTAAATTGCTACCCGATTCAGTAAACTCGCCGGCCATAAGTTCGCGAGTGGCAATGACGCCTGGGAATGGCGCTTTTATACTGGTTTTTTCGACCAGTAATTGCGACGTCTCTATGGCGATCTGCGCCATTTTCAGGTCCTGCGCAAGCATCGCGCTTTGTGATTTGGCTTGATCCAGCTCCGAACGCGAGCTGTTGTTATGCAGGGTTAACTCTTCCAGTCTGTTTATCTGCCTATTCTGATACGCCAACTCCGCCTCTATTCTGGCCGCGCTGCTCAGGTTACGGCGAAGTTCCAGCTTAAGTGTTCGATCGTCTATGCGCGCAATCACATCACCTTTCGCCACTTCTTGTCCCAGCTCTGCGATCCACAACAATTGGCCTTCCGTTTCCGCGGACAGTACGGCGTCCTGGCGACTTACCACGGTTCCCGGTACCCATAGAGTGCTGGCTATTTCGCGTTTTTCCGCAGGCGCTACCTGAACAACCGGCAAAACCTGGGCGGCGCTAGTAGCTACATAGAGCAATAGCCAAATAGTAACTAACATTTTTAGAATGTGATTTAACATAGAGTTCCCCTTACGCAACGGATTGCAAAGCTGGCGGTTTGGGTTGTGGATGGTCTGTGCTGACTAAACTGGCCTTGCTTGTTCCCATTCGAAGCATGCATGGCAGCAGAACTACGGTGAACACTGTGCTAAAACACATGCCTCCCACAATCACTGCGGCCAGGCCGCGATAGATGACACTTCCAGCACCCGGCATAAGCAACAATGGCAACATACCGAAGATGCTGGTCAGCGTGCTCATAAAGATAGGTCGAAGTCGCATGCTCAGGGCTTGCTCAACAGCGTGGTGTCTGCTGGTGCCTTCGCGCTCCGTAGATCTGGTTTGATGCACCAGCAAAATTGCGTTGTTCACAACCAATCCAAGCAGAATCACAAAGCCAATCATGGTCAACAAGTCCAAGGGTTGAAAGCTAATCAGATTCAGTAGCCGCAGGGAAATAACCCCACCCACCATCGCAAGCGGCATCGCTAGCACGACAAGCAGGCTGTCCAGCAGCGAACGAAACAGTGCAGTCATTAGAAGAAACAGAATCAGGATTGCCACTGCAAAATTACTGCTCATAGTACCAATGGCCTGCTGCAGTGCATTAGCGCTGCCCGCGTACAACACATTGCCATCTTCTGGCAGCTGTTCTTTTAGGGCCGGCTCCACGCTCTGCTTCAGTACGTCAACAATATGCTCAAGACTCACGTCGTCTGGAGGACGCAGACTCAAAGTGACAGTGCGACGACGATCTACACGGCGCAACTCACTTGGCCCAACCGTTCTTTGCACGTCGGCCAGCTTTGCCAGCGGAACAATATTTCCATTGCTGTCTGCGAGCGGCATTCCGGCCAAGGCTTCCGGACTGTGCCAGTCTTTTGCCCGGAGAATAATGTTCTTTCGCTTTTCACCGTCAAAGTGCTCACCAAGATATAAGCCGTCCCCAAGTGCGCGAACCATGGAACCAAAATCTTCACGCGTCCAGCCGTGCTCCGCCAATGCCTGGTCATGCGGAGCCAATCGAAGTTCAGGCTGCGTTTGCTGTAAAGAAGGTTCTATGCGCACATTCGTTGTGGGTAAGTGTTGTTGCAGTAAGGACTTTCCTTGTTCGGCGCTTAGTGCCAATGCGTCTCGATCCTTTCCTTGTAAGTGCAGTTTGATCTCTCTATCCCCACCAAATCCACCGAAGAGGTTTCCCTGCGCTGCAAATGCCGTGAAATCTGGCAAGCCAATCAGAATGTCGTTTTTTACAATTTCAAGTAACTCATCTACTCGGCCTTGATCTTGTGCGCGAATCCCCAGGGTGCCACCACCAGGCCAACTCAGCACGTAGTAGTTTTTTAGCGCCGGTTGCTTTTCGCCACTCATGTAAGGTGCCAACCTCTTATCAAGTACCGCCACATATTCTTCGCGAATACTTTCCCGGCTGGCACCCGCCGGCGTTCGAAAATACACATCCACTGCATCGCGTTTGACTGGCGGCAAGTAATCAAGCTCAGGCAGTAGCAGGGCGCTGATCAACAGTGGACCACTGATTAAACCAATGACCAGCATACGTCGTTTGGTTACGGTGCTGGACAGGCGCATTACACGATTGCTTATCCGCTGCCACAGTGACGCATTCACATCCTTCTGTTTGTGCTCTCTTAGCCATAGCTTCGCAGCCACTGGCAGCACTGTAACGGCCAC
>CAYGSL010000018.1:49543-80226 GCA_964352475.1 uncultured Pseudomonadales bacterium
CCAGTGGCTTGAAGAACCACAAATGTTGCAAGAAGAGAAATGGGAATGGCCGTGGCCACAATCAATGTGGCACGCAGTCTTCGCAAAAACAACCAAAGAACGCCTATTGCCAGCACTACACCGAGCACAAGATTGCTACTGACCAGACCAATCGCTCGATATATAAATACGGAAGCATCAAACGACTGCGCTATGACCAATTGCTTTTCGGCGAGCACATTCTCGTTCAGCTCTGCCACTGCTACCTTGACTCGATTCAACGTTTCCAAGGCATTGGCACTGCTTTGCTTATCAACCCGAATCGACAGCGCGGGGTTACCATTTTGAGTGGCAATACCGTTGCTCTCACCACGTCTAACTACAACTTCCGCCAAATCACCCAGGCGCACCGGCTGCCCGTTGCGCCATTCAATGACCTGGTCTTTCAACTCCTGCGGTTGATAGCGCCCCTCAAAGCGCAGCGTGTACTGCCGCCGTCCCACGTCAACAAATCCGCCAGAGATGTCGTTAGATCGTCCCAACCGAGCCGCCACCTGGGAAAGGGGCACCCCAAGCTCGGCGGCCCGGTATGGGTCGAACAGGATTTGCAGCTCTTCGTCATTGCCCGCACCATCGCGGGCCTGAACGCTGGACACGCCTGGCACACTTTCAAGTGCCGGTCTGATAATGTCCTCTGCGAACTGCGCATAGTCTTCTATGGATTCTGGATTGCCAGGCAGAACCTGCAAAAAGAAAAACGTCAACGCCGGCTGGTCTCCACCACCACCCATGGTCACCACTGGCTGATCTGCATCTCGCGGCAATGGATCAAGACGATTCAATCGCGCAATCACATCCATCAAGGTTTTCTGCATATCGGTTTCCAAACCGAACTGCAAAGTAATACGCGCATTGCCCGCGTTTGCACGCGAATCCATCTCTTCCATGCCCGGCAAGCCGCGCATCACTGACTCAATCGGCTCAACAATCTCCGACTCAATCTCCATCGGTGATGCTGCCCGCCAATTTGTTTGAATACTGATTTGCGGTGTTTCAATGTCTGGAAACAACTGTACTGGCAGCTGGCTCAGACTGTACAAGCCGAATATAACCACCAGCGCAACGGCAACGCCGACGCTGGCTGGGTTTCGCAATGAGCTTGCTGTTAGTTGCATGTGTGATGGTCAGAAATTTCTGTCATCACTACATTAACAATATTGAAGTAGGAAATAAGGAAGATGAGATAAGGCGTCTTTAACGCGCGGTAAAACGCACCTGCTTGATCTTGGCACTAGGTATTGCATCAATTGCCATTTTAGTTGACTGTTGAAAAGAGGGACCTTTTCAACAAGCCCCCATGGATGGGTTCACGGCGTGTCAACTAAAATGGCAATTGATGCAATGCCGATCTAGTTAATGGCTACTAACAAATATCAACAACAACCTGCCGATAAGTCCGACTAACCTTCAACTCCGCCCCACACTGCAACGTCAATAGATGCTCCCCATTCCCAGCCGCCCGAATCTTCTTAACTCTATCAACATTGATAATAGTAGACCTATGCACCCGCTTAAAAATTGTCGGGTTTAACACTCGCTCCAGCTGCTTCATCGTAACCCTCATAATATGCGTTAGAGAATCACTGTGAATGCACATATAATCGCCGGCCGCATCAACCCAGTCGATATCTTCAACCGGTAGAATATGCACCTCCTGACCATCCTTGATCGTTAATTTTTCCGGCCACTGCTCATTCGGCGCCGAGTCATCGCCCAGCAATCGCTGATCGATCTCAACAGCTGACTCTCCAGTCAGATTCGCAACCAGGTCCAACAACTGCTGCTTATGCTCACGCTCAAATCGAAAGCTCTGCTGCTCTACCGCCCGGATCACGGCCTCACTTAAGCGCTCTTCATCAATAGGTTTAAGCAAATAGTCGATGGCGTGCACCTCAAAAGCATCCAATGCGTATTGACCGAATGCGGTTACAAAAATAACCAGTGGAATAGTGTCGCCTTGCATTTTTCGAACAACGTCAAAGCCCGATAAGCCTGGCATCTGAATGTCCAGAAACATCAAATCAGGGCGATGCTCAGCAACCGCATGCAAGGCTTCGTAGCCATTACAGCATTCAGCTACCAATTCAATATTGTCAGAGTTTTCCAGGCGTAGTTTCAGACCTCGGCGTGCCAATGGTTCGTCATCAACAATTACAGCTCGTAACGCACTCATTGAACTTCGTTCTCATATGGAATACGGATATGAATGGTTAGGCCAGCTGAGGCCTTGTTGTCCAGCCTGAAGGATTGATTGCTGCCGTAGAGCTCCTGAAGACGTTCGCGAATATTGACCAAACCCACTCCGGATCCTGTTGGTAGTGCCTGTCCGCCCAATTCAACGCCCGGTCCATCGTCACTCATTTCTATTAAGAGATCGCCTGCGAACACACGACCTGCAATGCGTATACAGCCTCCGTCTACGCTGTTGGCAATTGCGTACTTAATCGAATTTTCCACGATGGGCTGTAGCAACAAGCTGGGGATTAGAGCGCACTCAGCTTCGCTATCAACATCAATTTCCAGTTTCAGGCGTTCTTCGAAGCGCACTTTCTCTATGCTTAAATACAAGCGCAGTGCTTCAATTTCCTCCTTGAGGTTAATTTTCTGCATTGGATCATTGTCCAGCGAGTAACGCAGAAAGTGACTCAGACGGGTGACCATGGTATTGGCCTGGGTGTTGTCTTTATCAAGAATCAGGGTAGAAATGGCGTTCAAGGTATTGAACAGGAAATGCGGGTTTAGCTGATAGCGTAGCATCTTCAGTTGCGCTTCATGCGCCATGGCAGATACTTTTAAGCCCCGTTCGCGTTCTTCCTGTAACAACTGGGAAAACTTTATTCCCAAATACAGGCCGCTCCAGCAGAGCATAACGAAGTAAGCGGAGGTGATGCCTTCAATATAAAAATGCAGGTCCTTGAAGGTGCTGATCTCATGGGCTTTTTCGGGGGCGACTATTTGGTAAAAAATAGTTGATCTTGCGCCCCACCATAATAAGGACACTACGTAGGAGCCTATGAGTACAATAAGCCCAAGTTGCCAACCTGGTCGGTCCCAGTTGCGTCGATACAGTTGCCTTAGCAGCAGTGAAAGCAACATGCCGATGGTGGTGATGATTGGCAAATACAGATGATACTGTTCGGATTTGCCCCAGAACATCATGCCTATGTAAAACGACAAGCCCCAGCCTGCCCAACCGCCGATTTGCAGGCTCCAGAACTGGAATGTGTTATTGCTTAGAAGTTCTTCACGTGTCATACGCGAATTATAGGCTTCTCGGGATTAGAATGTGGTGATCTTATCGCAGGAGTATGGCGACTGACCGCAAAATAGCGTGCTGCTTAACTTAAGCTATTTTGAATGGAGCTCCGGCGCAGTATGGCCTACACGCTTTCGGGACACGCCGTAAATACATCCCTGTAGGCTCGTGTTCGGGGTCCCTCCCTCACACGGTCCCGAAAGCGTGTAGGCCATACTGCGCCTCAGTGCTAACCGGATGTGTGAAGGGTTAATTTAATCCGCTCGCAGACTGGCGAATGCCTTGTCCAGGCTACCAACAATCGCATCAATATCGTCGCGAGTGCAGATTAGAGCAGGGCTTAGCGCAATCGTATTATTATGATCACGGAAGCTTCGATTGGTACGCCCAATCATCACGCCATTTTCAAGACAGTGCGCCGCAATTTTCATGACCAGATTTTCTTCAACCGGTTGCTTGGTCTCGCGGTCATGAACCAGTTCCATGCCGGCGAACAAGCCCTTGCCTCGCACATCACCAATCAAAGAGTATTTGTCTTTTAGTTGGTTCAGGCATGCGAGCAAGTACTCGCCCTGGCTGGTCACGTTTTCCAGCAGACCTTCGCGCTCAATAATACTCAAATTTTCAAGTGCAGCTGTGGGGCCAGACGTACAGCCGCCGAAGGTGGATACGTCGCGGAAGTAATTCATCCGGTCACTAGGTTCATCCATAAACTCTTGAAAGACGGCGTCAGTAGTCACCGTACAGCTGATGGCTGCATAACCGGATGCAACGCCTTTTGCCATGGTTACGATGTCTGGTTGCACGCCGTAATGCTGATAGCCGAACCAGGTGCCCGTGCGTCCGAGGCCGCAGACAACTTCGTCTATATGCAATAACACATCGTATTTTTTGCAAATGGCCTGCACCGTTTCCCAGTAAGCTTCCGGAGGTGTGATTACTCCGCCGCCCGCAGTGATTGGTTCGAGCACAAGTCCGCCCACGGTGTCTGGACCTTCGCGCAGAATGACTTCTTCAATTGCTTGTGCCGCGCGAATACCGTATTCACGACCTTGTAGCGGTTCGCCATTGGCGTCTGTGTATTGCGATCGATACTCACAGCAATGGGGTACTTCAACAAAGCCGGGTGTGAATGGCCCGTACTGATTTTTGCGTTCAAACTGTCCGGTTGAACTCAAGGCGCTGATGGTAGTGCCGTGATAATCGCGTTCGCGAAACAGAATTTTGTGTTTTTCACCGCCGTATTTTCTATGGGCAATCTGGCGGATGATCTTGTAGGCTTTTTCGTTAGCCTCACTGCCAGAGTTAGAGAAGTACACTCTGCTCATGCCAGGCATTTTGTCGATCAGCTGCTCGGCAAATTCTGCGGCGGGTGGGTTACCTGCAGTTTGCGCGAAGTAGCAGAGCTTCTTTAATTGCGCGCCAATTGCATCGGCGATTGTCTCGCGACCGTAGCCTACATTTACGGTCCATAGTCCACCTGATGTCGCGTCGAGGTATTCTTTTCCGGTGCTGTCCCACACACGTAAACCTTTACCTTCAACAATAACCATGGGGTCTTTTTCTTCGAAGGTCTTATGTTGAGTGAGGTGGTGCCAGACGTGATCGCGATCGTGCTGGATGGTGTGTTGGCTGGCGTTCATGTCGGTACTGGTCTCGTACTGTTATATCAGTCTAATATGGTCGCTTCTGGCGTGGAGGAATTCCCCCAGTCAGGATAATATAGGCCTGTATTGGCACTACCGGGTAGGGCCAGATAGGGTCCGGGTATCGGTCCAGAATGTGGGTTAAAAGATGAATAAAAACAGACGCCTTCAGCCATGAGTATCGCCCAGCTATTCCACCTGTCGCCCGGTAGTGATGTGAGTCTGCAGAAGCAGATTCGCACGCAGATTGTGACGGCTATTCAGAACGGCCAAATACCGCATGACCGGGCATTGCCATCCAGTCGCGCTTTGGCTTCGCAGCTGGGGGTGGCGCGTAATACGGTTGTGCTGGCGTATGAACGGCTTCTGGAAGACGGCTATATATTGAGTCGCCAGCGCAGTGGCTATTTCGTCAACCCTGACACCCTGGCACACCCCTTGATCGACCCGCAGTTACGCTTGCCGGAAGGAGGCGAACCAGATTGGGCTCAGCGTTTAAAGTCGCGGGCATCGCAATATCGCAATATCAACAAACCCAAGAACTGGCAGGAGTATCCTTATCCGTTTATCTACGGGCATCTGGACTACGACTTGTTCCCAACCAACAACTGGCGGGAATGTTGTAAAGACGCTTTGAGTGTTGCAGCCATTAAAGAGTGGTCTAACGATCAGTTGGATCATGATGACTCGCTGTTGATTGAACAAATTCAAACGCGCCTGCTTCCGCGACGCGGCATTTGGGCGCAGCCAAATGAGATTCTTATAACGGTTGGGGCGCAGCAAGCTCTATACATGCTGCTGCGCTTGCTGCTGGATGATTCTGGTGTGATAGGTCTGGAAAACCCGGGCTATGTAGATGTTCGTAACATTGCATTGCTGAATCGTGCGGCTGTCAAAGCACTGCCGGTAGATAACGAAGGCATGATTGTGGATTCGGGAATGGATGGCTGCGATTGTATTTACACAACGCCCAGTCACCAGTCACCAACTACTGTGACCATGCCAATACAACGGCGCTATGAGTTGCTGCAGCGAGCTGTTGAAAAGGACGTGGTGATTATCGAAGATGACTACGAGAGCGAGATTAATTTTTCGGCCAATCCTACGCCTGCGCTGAAAAGCCTGGATCAAAGCGAGCGAGTGATCTATATCGGTAGCTTGTCTAAAACCTTGGCACCAGGACTACGCATGGGTTATGTGGTCGCACCCGCTTCGGTCATTACCGAGTTGCGAGCGTTGCGACGCCTGATGGTGCGCCATCCAGCCAGCAATAATCAGCGCGCAGTGGCGCTGTTTCTGGCCCGTGGCTATCAAGACACATTGACCCGTCAGCTGGTAAAAACCTACCGGCAGCGTTGCAGCACCATGGTTGAAGCACTTGATCAGGAGCTGTCTGTGGCCGCCCATATGCCTGGTTTTGGCGGCTCGAGTATATGGGTGCGTGGCCCTGAAGGATTGGATGCCGATAAGCTCAAAATGGCGGCCATGGCTGAGGGTATAATAATAGAGCCCGGGGCCGTGCATTTCATTCAGGATGAGCCACCACGGAATTTCTTCAGATTGGGTTTTTCCTCGGTGGCTGACTCAAAAATTGCCGAAGGAATTCAAGGGCTTGCAGCACTAATACCTGGTGCCATGTGCGAATGATAATTGGACCTATCGAGCGGTGCGATTAGACGCTACTCTATGCGGCTGATTTCGCGCTGTCGCTGGCGCTACTGACATCTTCAATTAATACAGAGACGAAACCATGCCAAGAATGACCCCTAGTGAAGCCTTTGTTGAAACCATGGTGGCTCATGGTGTGACCGATATTTTCGGCATTATGGGCTCCGCTTTTATGGACGCCATGGATATTTTCCCTCCAGCCGGAATACGCCTGATTCCCGTTGTACACGAGCAGGGTGCGGCGCACATGGCCGATGGTTATGCACGCGCTAGCGGTCGCCATGGTGTGGTGATTGGTCAAAACGGCCCAGGTATCAGTAACTGCGTAACGGCGATTGCCGCCGCTTATTGGGCACACAGTCCAGTGGTTATGATTACTCCGGAAGCGGGCACCATGAACATGGGTTTGGGTGGTTTTCAGGAAGCTAACCAGTTGCCCATGTTCCAGGAGTTTGTTAAGTACCAGGCACACGTAGCCAATCCAAAGCGTATGGCGGAATTCACTGCTCGCTGCTTTGATCGCGCGATGTCGGAAATTGGGCCAACCCAGCTGAATATTCCACGTGATCATTTCTATGGCGACATTGACGTAGAGATTCCACAACCGCAGCGCCTGGACCGTGGCCCTGGTGGTGAGCAGTCCTTGAATGCGGCGGCAGAGTTACTGGCCAAGGCAAAAAACCCGGTGATTGTTTCCGGCGGCGGCGTGATTATGTCTGATGCCGTTGCGGAAGTGATTGCGCTGGCGGAGCGCCTTGGTGCACCGGTGGTGAACAGTTATCAGCATAATGATTCCTTCCCCGCAAGCCATCCGCAGTGGTGCGGTTCTCTGGGTTACCAGGGCTCCAAGGCGGGCATGAAGCTGATCTCGCGTGCCGATGTTGTTTTAGTTGTGGGTTCACGGCTTGGGCCATTTGGCACGCTGCCACAACACGGTCTTGAGTACTGGCCTGAAAATGCGCAGATCATTCAAATTGACGCAGACCACAAAATGCTGGGCCTGGTTAAGAAGATTTCCGTTGGCATCTGCGGCGATGCGAAAGCCTCCTCGCTCGCTCTTAGCGCGCGCTTGGCGCAGATGGAACTCAGCTGTGACGCAACTAAAGACGCCAGAGCTGCTGAAATGGCACAGGAAAAAGCCGACTGGGAAAAAGAACTGGACGCCTGGACTCATGAGAAAGACGATTACAGTCTGGATATGATTGCCGAGCAAGCGGGAGAAGAAGGTAACTGGTTACATCCGCGCATGGTATTGCGTGAGCTTGAAAAAGCGATGCCAAAAGATGTAATGGTTTCTACCGACATCGGCAACATTAATTCAGTAGCACACAGCTACTTGCGCTTCGAGCGACCACGCAGCTTTTTCGCGCCTATGAGCTTTGGTAACTGCGGTTACGCATTGCCCACTATGATTGGTGCCAAGGCGGCAGCACCCGAAAGACCGGCCATCGCCTACGCCGGTGACGGTGCCTGGGGAATGAGCATGGGTGAAATCATGACTGCGGTTCGCGAAGACCTGCCAGTCACGGCGGTTGTGTTCCATAACCGTCAATGGGGTGCCGAGCAGAAGAACCAGGTTGAGTTCTACGGCCGTCGCTTTGTCGGTGGTTTGCTGGATAACCCAAGCTTTGCCAGCATCGGCCAGGCCATGGGTGCTGAAGGCATTGTTGTTGACGACATTGAACAAGTGGGTAGTGCGTTGGAAACCGCGGTAGATAGGCAAATGAATGGCGGCAAAACAACGGTTATCGAAGTGATGTGTACTCGTGAACTGGGTGATCCGTTCCGACGTGATGCCTTGAGCAAGCCGGTTCGTCACCTTGAAAAATACAAAGACTACGTATGACCGAATCTTTTCAATCGACACCTGACCAACAGGTTTCGGTTGCCGATACATTTGGTTTTGAGTCAACGCTTCAGGTAGACGCCTTTAGCGAACGTAACGACTACGTGCCGGATATTGATCCGGCCTATGTCTTTAATCGCGAGGTTACGCTCGCGGTGTTGTCAGGTTTTACCCATAATCGGCGAGTGCTTGTTGCAGGTTTGCATGGCACCGGAAAGTCCAGTCATATTGAGCAGATAGCTGCGCGCTTGAACTGGCCCTGCCTGCGGGTAAACCTTGACGGTCATATCAGTCGCTTTGATTTGGTGGGCAAAGACACCATAACGCTGAAAAGCGGACAGCAAATCACTGAATTCCAGGAAGGTATTGTGCCCTGGTCATTGCAACGCCCGGTCGCCCTGGTGTTTGATGAGCTGGATGCGGCGCGCCCGGAAGTCATGTTTGTAATCCAAAGGGTGCTCGAAAGAGAAGGCAAATTCACTTTGCTGGATCAAAACAGAGTGATTACCCCGCACCCCTATTTTAGATTGTTAGCCACATCAAATACAATAGGGCTGGGAAATCTGAATGGTCTTTACCATGGCAGTCAGTTGGGGAATCAGGCGCAAATTGATCGCTGGAATGTCGTGGCTTTGCTGGATTATCTTGAGCCCGGTGTTGAATCGGAGATTGTTTGTTCGCGAGTGCCGGAAATGGCTTCAGTGCAAGGCAGAGAGATGGTTAAGGCCATGGTGGCATTTGCCGGTCTGACGCGAAACGGTTTCGAAGCGGGTGATTTATCTACCTTAATGTCGCCAAGAACGGTCATCGCGTGGGCAGAAAATCTGGCCGTATTTGAGCGTATCGATAGTGCGCTGCGCTATTCCTACCTGAACAAATGTGATCCTTCAGAACTGGCATTGCTCGCTGAACTTTACCAGCGTTGCTTTGACAAAGAGCTAGATGGAAGTCTCTGAGAGCGCTGAAAATCAAGCGCTGCTGCAACACTACAGAGAGCTTTGCGCTGCCAGCATTCGTGCTTTAGGCCATCGGCCAGACGCCTTCTTTCAAGCCAATCAGCTCCACAGCGGCAAGCGGCTAATCAATGTACCCGCGCTGCATACGCCAATTGATAAAGATTGTGTAGACGCCACGCAACAACGCGCATTGGCTGATGCGTATGCCGTACGTTTCACCTCGCATGATGAGGCAATGCATCTGGCGGTTCAGCCCGAATCCGACATTGAGCGTTTGCTGTTTAACATGCTTGAGCAATTGCGTTTGGAATCTGTGCCTGCGTACCATGGCATGCGCAGTAATTTACAACAGCGCTTCGCTGATTGGATAGACGACTCGCAAGCCAGTGGTTTTACTGACAGTCATGCGGGCATATTGATTTTTACTCTCGCAGTTGCGTGTTGGACACGACTCAATGAATTGGATGTGCCAATTGAAATCGACGGTCTGATAGAAGCAACCCGCCATGCGATTGGCGTTGAGGTGGGTGCTGCATTGCAGAAATTGCCCAGGTGTAAGCATGATCAGGAGCAGTTCGCGCAACACGCTCTTGAGATTGCTGCGGGTGTAGCGGGTATGCTGCAAGGTGAACAGAATGAAGCGGCAAATGAGGAGCAAACGCGGACAACGTTGCAAAATCTTGGTCTCGTTTTATTTGACAGTGACGCCCAATCCTCGGAGCAAATGCTGGCCGCAGATTCGGGTGCGCACAGCAGGGCCGGTATAAAGAGCGAACATCAATACAAGGTATATACCCATGAGTTCGATGAGGAAGTAGGTGCTGCCAACCTGGTCCGAGCGGAGAAACTAATTCTGCTTCGCAGGGAACTCGATGAGCTTGTGCGGCAATCCGGCGTTAATGCTGCGCGATGCGCACACGTTTTTAGACAATTGCTTGCGGTTGAACACTTGGGTCGTTGGAACAATGCCGAAGAGTTTGGCTACCTTGACCCAACTCGCCTGAACAGCTTGGTCACTCACCCTGCCGAGCACAAAGTGTTTCGCCAGGAGCGCCTGTGGCGCCAAACTGATTGCCATCTCACCTTATTACTCGATTGCTCCGGATCTATGAAACAGCACGCAAAAACGCTTGCTGTGTTGTGTGACCAGCTTAATCGAATACTGGGGCAAGCAGGTGTTGCTACCGAGGTGTTGGGCTTTACAACACGCAGCTGGAATGGGGGTCGACCCTTCAAACAGTGGCGAACGGCGGGTAAGCCTGCGTCACCAGGCAGACTGAATGAGCGCAGGCACATCGTGTTTAAATCAGCGACACAACAATGGAGACGAGCGCGCCCGGGTATTGCGGCCTTACTGCAAACCGAGAATTACCGCGAAGGGTTGGACGGGGAGGCGCTGGCCTGGGCTATTGCGCGCCTCAACGACAAGCGTGAACAACGCAAAATAGTCATGCTCGTGTCGGATGGTTCGCCTATGGATACCAGCACTAACCTTGTTAATGGAGAGGATTATCTGGATAAGCACCTGAGGTCGCTTGTGCGATCAACCGATGCACAGGGTGAGGTGGCTGTTTGTGCTCTGGGTGTAGGCTTAGACTTAAGCAGCAATTTCCGACACCACTACTACCTGGACACATCGCGAGAGATTACCAACGAGACCTTGTTTGATATTGCTGGATTATTGAGCAAAGTGATGCGTACATGATCGTGGCCGCATTCGTAAGATGCTGTTTTAAAACATATTTTTTCAGATCGTTGTTATATATCGGTCTGGAATATAGATAGCACTTTATATTCCAATACAAACACATTTCGCTGTCGTAGACTGAAGCTCAGTTTGGGAATTGACCTGAATGCGAGGTGATTGATATGCAAGCAAAACAAACTTCTCAGCGTGAAAAAACGCGTGGCAGAGACGTGATGCCTGCTAATACCTGTCGCAAACCTGCCCCGGCAAAAGTGATTCGTTTGGCGGTTCCCGGTCAAAAAGCACCTAAGCAAGCTGCCAACTACGACTTTTCAGGAATAGCCGGCTAGAGCGCTGCTGCGCAACACGTTTTAAAACCTCCGGAGCTTTACTTCTTCGCCCGACTGATGCCCCACATTGTCGGGTTTTCTTTGCAAGCAGCCATCAACCCAGTTAAAAAGCGCTAAACGGCTGGTTCAAACTCAAAACCTTCATAGCTCGCAGCCGCCACGTCGGCAATGCGCTGATAATACATACCGCCGCCCAGGTAAGCCGTGAAGTAGCGCGGCTTGCCCTCTACATTGGCGCCAGTCCACCAGGAATCAGTGCGTGGGAATAGCGTAAAGTCGGCAATTGCACTGACTTCCTCACCCCAGGCTGCCTCCGAAGGTTCAGACGCTTCAACGGTGCTAAGTTCATTTTCCTGAAGGTGTTGTATACATTCGCCAATCCAGGCCATTTGGCGCTCGGCACCCAGTGGCATGTTGTAGAACACGCCAGGGGAACCCGGGCCATGAATCATGAACAGGTTTGGAAACCCGTTGATTGTCATGCCAAGGTAACTGTGGAAGCGATCTTGCCATTTCTCTTTCAGGCTAACGCCACCCCGACCTTTAGGGTTGAGCCGCAGCATTGAGCCACTGATGGCGTCGTAGCCGGTTGCGAGTACAAGCATATCAATTGGATGTTCACCGGACCTGGTTATTACACTCGATTCGGTAAACCGTTCGATAGGGTCTTCACGCAGGTCAACCAGGGTGACGTTGTCACGGTTGTAAGTTGCGTAGTAACCATCATCAAGAATCGGTCTCTTGGTAATCACGAAATGGTCGGGCAGCAATTTTTCCGCGATCTCTGGATCATTCACCGCTTCACGAATTTTATTGCGTACAAAATCGGCCAGGGTCTTGTTAGCTTCCTCACTAATGGCAATGTCGCCAAACAAGTTGTTGAAGAAGCCAAAGCTGCCTTTCTGCCATAACGCTTCGTAGTGCGCGTTAAGTTCTTCAGGGGATAGATCCAGTGCTGACCCTTGCGGGAAGGGGCCCACAGGAAAGCCTCCTTCGTTGGCATGCATCTTCTCAATCATGCCTGCAAAATCGTCTCTTGGAATGCTGCGGTCTTCATCGGTAAGCGCACGATTATTCGCAGGGAAGGTGAACTGCGCTGTGCGTTGTAATACCGTTAGATGTTCTGCTTCCTTGGCAATCTCGGGAATAGACTGCACTCCTGATGAACCTGTACCAATCACGGCCACCCGTTTACCAGCGAATGATACCGGCTCGTGCGGCCAACGCCCGGTGTGGTAACACTCGCCGCTAAAGTCGTTAATGCCTGGAATATTAGGCATATTAGTGGTTGATAAGGCACCAACAGCGCAAATAAGGTAGGGTGCGGAGGCAGAGATACCCGTGCTGGTGTCTACAGTCCAGCGTCGCGTGGCCTCGTCAAAGCGAGCGTCTTCCACCCAGCTTTCAAATTGAATGTCTTTGCGGAAGTCGAATTTATCTGCCACGTGCGCCAGATATTCCAGAACATCGTGCTGAGTGGACTGGGTTTCGGCCCAATCCCATTCGTGCATCAACTCTTCGGAGAAGGTGAAGCAATAATAGGGGCTGCCTGGCCCATCAACCCGAGCACCGGGATAGCGGTTGTACCACCAGGTACCCCCTATATCAGTAGCGCCGTCGTAAACCCGTACCGACATGCCCATTTCGCGCAGATGGTGCAAGGCATACATACCGCTGACACCGGCGCCGATGATCACGGCGTCATAATTCTCTATTGGTCGCTTTTGCGCCATTGACTGCTTATCTGTCATGCTATTTCTCTGTTGCATTCTCTTGTGTGACACTATATTTCAATTTGCGCGCCGCCAAAATTACCCAATAACAAACTTCGCCAGATCGCCTATAATAACAGTATGGAATTAGCATAGAACCAACGGTTATAATGCTTACCACGCTGCGGGTATTCTTCGGCAGCCTCCAACACCTAACGAGAAACGAATGATGACGGAGTCAGCGCGTATTGCCAGCGATTTGCCGGCATTCGAGAATCATTCCGAACAGGAAATTAAATACACCACTTGCTACATGTGCGCCTGTCGCTGTGGCATTAAAGTGACTGTTGAAAACGAGCAAGTTCGTTTTATACAAGGAAATCCCAATCACCCGGTGAATAAAGGCGTGCTGTGCGGCAAGGGCAATGCCGGCATAATGAAGCAGAATTCGCCTGCCAAGCTCAGCAAACCGCTGCTACGAAAGCCTGGCAGCGAACGAGGAAGCGGTGAGTTTGAAGAGATCTCCTGGGACCAGGCTCTGGATATGCTGAGTAAACGGCTTGGCCATATTAGAGCAACTGAGCCCCGCAAACTGGCTTTTTTTACCGGCCGCGATCAAATGCAGGCGCTCACTGGTTTGTGGGCCAGTCAGTTTGGGACCTATAACTGGGCCGCGCACGGTGGCTTTTGTTCGGTCAATATGGCCGCAGCGGGTCTTTACACCACGGGCCATTCATTCTGGGAATTCGGCGAACCCGACTGGGACAATACCAAGTACTTCATGATGTGGGGGGTGGCAGAAGACCACGCGTCAAACCCCATCAAGATTGGCCTTGAAAAGATTAAACGCCGGGGTGCGAAGTTTGTTGCGGTAAACCCGGTGCGAACCGGTTACCAGGCCATCGCCGATGAGTGGGTTGCAATCAAACCGGGTACAGACGGTCTGTTTGCACTTGCCATGGTGCACGTATTGCTTAAGCACCGTCTGATAGATGAGGAGTTTCTGGTGCGCTATACGAATGCGCCGCAACTCATCATTCACGCACCAGGCAGTTCGGAACACGGTCTGATTTTGCGCACAGATCAAGGCGAACCGGCGGTCTGGGATCAGGTCAGCGAAAACTACGCCTCAGCCTGTGACCCAAATGTTTCGCCAGCTCTGGTTGGTGAGTACCAGACACCGGATGGTCGCTCCGTCAAAACAGCCATGGCGCTGATTCTGGAAAAATATTCAGACCTTCAGTACGCGCCTGAAAACGTGGCCGAACAATGTGGTATTGCCGCCGAAGACATTGAGCGATTTGCGCTGGAAATGGCGCAGGTAGCGTTTAAGGAAACCATTCGAATAGATACCGAGTGGACCGATTGGGCTGGCCGAAAACACGACCACTTTATTGGTAGACCAGTCTCCATGCATGCCATGCGTGGAATATCGGCGCACTCGAATGGTTTTCAAACATGCCGCGCCCTGCATTTGCTGCAAGCCTTGCTTGGCACTATTGATTGCCCAGGTGGTCACCTGGCGAAACCGCCGTACCCGAAACACATTCCGCCCCATATCAAACCAGCGCGCACCTGTGCTCCCAACACTCCGCTGGAATCACCACCTCTGGGCTTCCCGACCTGCCCGGAGGATTTGCTGATTGATGAGCATGGCGATCCATTGCGCATAGACAAGGCTTACAGCTGGGATGCGCCTATCGCCAGTCACGGCATGATGCATATGGTAATTCGTAATGCAGTGAAAGCCGATCCGTATTCAATCGATACGCTTATGCTGTTTATGGCGAACATGGCCTGGAACTCCAGCATGAATACGGCTGAAACCATGAACATGCTTCGTGAAAAAGATGACACCGGCGAATACAAAATACCGTTCATAGTATGTTGCGACGCATTTCACTCAGAGACGGTCAACTTTTCCGACCTGGTGATACCCGATACCACTTATTTAGAGCGTTACGACACCATATCCATGCTGGACCGGCCCATCTCTGAGCCACATGCAGCCTGCGATGCTATTCGTCACCCGATTCTAAAAACCGATAGGGATGTGCGGTCGTGGCAGGAGGTTCTGATTGAACTTGGAGGCCGTCTGGAACTGCCACTGTTTATTGATGAGAATGGTGGGCGACGCTACAAGGACTATAAAGATTTTATTATTAACTATGAAAAGACACCTGGGATAGGTTTTCTCGCTGGCTGGCGCGGGGAAAATGGCGACCAGCATCTGGTGGGTGCGCCGAACCCCAAACAGTGGGAAGCGTACATTGAGAATGAAAGTTTCTTTGAGCTTAAGCTTGAAGACAATCAGCGCTTTTTGCGCCATTCTAATCAAGACTATCTAGAGTTTGCTAAAAACGCTGGCTGGGTGGGTTCTACCGATCAGATTGTGATTGAGCTGTACTCAGAAACCTTACAAACTTTTCGCCTGGCGGGAGAAGGTTTGTACGACGGTCCTACACCGAAAACCGAAGAGCAAGCTGAGCGATTGGCAAAATACTTTGATCCGCTGCCTTTCTTCTATAAGCCGCTGGAACAGCAACAACAAGACGAAAGCCAATACCCGTTTTATGCGATCAATCAGCGCCCCATGCATATGTACCACTCCTGGGATTCGCAAAACGCCTGGCTTAGACAAATTACCTCGCACAACTACATGTATATGAATCGTGAACAGGCGATTAGTCTCGGCATTGATGATCTGGGTTGGGCCTGGGTGGAATCGCATAACGGAAGAATTCGCGTGCAGGTGAAATACATGGAGGCGGTTGAGAAAAATACGGTATGGACCTGGAACGCGATAGGTAAGCAGGCGGGCGCCTGGGGCTTATCCAAAGACGCTAACGAATCGCAGCAAGGCTTTTTGATGAATCATTTAATCTCAGAGTCTTTGCCGCAGCAGAAGTCTATTACCAATTCGGATCCAATCACTGGTCAGGCCGCCTGGTATGATTTGAAAGTGAATATACACCCAGCACCTGCCGAAGAGCAGGGCAGTTGGCCAGAGTTTGATGAAGTCAAAGCTCTGCCGCAACAGCAAAGCCCACCGGACACTGTTAGCTACGCAACGCACAGCAACGTTAATTTGAACCGCTCTAATCGCGATATTCTGACTCGCGGAGGTTCAAAATGAAACTGGGTTTGCTGATTGATTTAGATACCTGCGTTGGTTGTCACGGCTGTGCTACCGCGTGTAAGCAATGGAATACCTCTGGCACAATTGGGCCATTGTCAGATTCCAATCCGTATGGCAAAGACCCGGACGGCGCCTGGCTGAATCGCATTCGCACTTATGAAGTAGGAGATGCACCAGACAGTAAAACAGTTCACTTCCCAATGTCATGCCTGCATTGTGAAAATGCAGATTGTGTAACGGTATGTCCCACAGGTGCCAGTTATAAGCGCGAAGAAGATGGTATTGTGCTGGTGGATCAAGACAAGTGCATGGGTTGTAATCTTTGCGCATGGGCCTGTCCTTACGGCGCGCGAGAGCTTGATCGCGATCAAGGCGTTATGAAAAAATGCACGCTGTGTGTTGATCGTATCTATGATCAAAATTTGCCCGAAGAAGAACGCCAGCCGGCCTGTGTATTAACCTGTCCCACCAGTTCGCGTTTATTCGGCGACTTTGACGATCCTGAATCGGAAGTGAGCATTAAATCCAGAGAGCGCGGTGGTCGTGATTTGATGCCAGAGTTGGGCTATCAGCCAACCAATAAGTACTTACCACCCAGAGAGAAAGTGACGGTGGAAATGTTTGAGGTGGATTCATCAGATAATGGCTTTTCTCTGAAGGGTTGGGTCAATAAGATGATCGCGCGGTAGGTTTCAGAAAAATGCATCCTGCACTTTCCATACTAGTTTTCACGGTAACCTCCGGGTTTGGTTATGGTCTGATGACCTTGCTTATTGTTTCGCAATTACTTGGCGGTTCGCCGTTCACTAATGCCAATGCTTACCTGATCGCATTTTTTGTGGCTTTTGTTTTGATGTCGGTTGGCCTGCTTTCTTCTACGTTTCATCTGGCAAACCCCAAGAACGCATGGCGAGCGTTTAATCGTTTTCGCACTTCCTGGTTATCGCGCGAAGGCGTGTTGGCTTTATTGTACTATCCAATCGCGCTGTCCTATGTTGCCGCGCTCTGGTTAAACGAATGGCAAACCACCGTGGCTGCTTATACCTTGGGCGCGGTATGTATTGTGCTGGGATTTGTATTGACGCATTGCACTGCGATGATTTACGCCAGTCTTAAAACCATTCCTCAATGGCACACACGCCGAGTGCCGTTTGGTTTTTCCCTGTTCTTTGTGTACAGCGGCGTACTGGCTTATGCGCTTGCGGTGGTTTCAGCTGGAGGCAGCCCATTGTCTGCGGTCTGGATTGCAGCCTGCGTGTTAGCGGTGATAGGCCTGGTATTCAAACTGAGGTATTTCTCCTTCGTCGGTGAACCGTCTAAAACAACCATAAACACCGCAACAACATTTACAGAAGCCACTGTTCGTTTGTTTGACACCGGGCACAGCGCGGAGAATTTTCTACAGAAAGAGTTTGCGTATATAGTTGGCCCAAAAACCCAGGCACTTGCTCGCAAAGTAGCGTTAACCCTGGCTTTTATAGTTCCTCTCATTTTAAGCGCTCTGCAATTTTCCAAAGAAAACAGCAGCCTGAGTTTGGCGATTGTAGCCGTGTCATGCTGTTACCTGGGCCTGCTGCTGGAACGCTGGCTATTCTTCATTGAAGCGAAACATGTGGTTCGCAGGTTCTATGGCGAACAGCATTGATTTATTCCCAGCCAGGGGCTGGAGTTCAGAACTCAGTAAGGACAGCCTGAAGGCTGATTTGATCGCCGCGCTTACCGCGGCGATTCTCGTATTGCCTCAATCAATTGCGTTCGCCGCAATTGCCGGAATGCCCATCGAGCACGGTCTGTACACAGCAATTGTCACACCGATTATTGCCGCCTTGTTTGGATCATCCAGACACATGATATCTGGTCCAACCACCGCTATTTCTGTTTTGGTGTTTGCCAGTTTGGGGGCTACTTATCAGCCCGGCAGCGCGGAGTATGTGCAAGCGGCGATACTACTGACGCTGATGGCTGGTGTATTTCAGCTGGCTTTGGGTTTTATGCGCATGGGCAGTCTTGCAAGTTTTGTATCCCCTTCGGTCATGATTGGTTTTACCACAGGTGCCGCTGTCATTATTTTTATCAGCCAACTGCCGCACGCACTTGGCATTGAGCTGGAAGTCAGCACCACAACGGCCGGAGTGATACAGGAAATTGGCTTACACATTTCCGAGCTGCAACTGTTTGAGTCCATCATCGGTTTTGCGGCGTTGTTGATTGCGGCAATGTTGCTATGGCTTGCACCTGGCTGGCCTAACTATCTTTTGGCGCTGTTGTTTGCAACCGGACTAGCCACTCTGCTAAGCGGCCAGGGCGCTGACATCACCTTTGTGGCCAGCATTCCCTTACAGTTTCCGCCGATGGAATTACCGGAAATGTCTCTGCAAGACTTTCGCATTTTGGCCCCAGCCGCCTTTGCGGTTGCTTTGGTGGGATTGCTTGAGGCTACGGCCATTTCCAGAGCATTGGCAATCAAGTCTGATCATGAAGTGGATATCAGTCAGGAATTTGCCGGCCAGGGCTTATCTAACATCATTGGTAGTTTCTTCTCGGCGTACATGGGATCCGGATCGTTTACACGCTCCGCAGCCAATCTGGACTCAGGCGCAAGAACACCACTGGCGGCCGTGTTTGCCTCACTGATTCTGCTCATCATTGTGCTGCTGTTTGGAAAGTGGATTTCAATGATTCCAGTCGCCGCTGTAGCTGGCATTATCTTGCTGGTAGCGATACGACTGGTGTCCTTGCGCCAAATCAAGCGAGTGTTTTCAACAAGCCGCGGTTCAAGTGCTGTGATGGTGATAACGTTTCTGGCTACCTTGCTGGTGGGTCTTGAGTTCTCAATCATTATCGGCGTATTCGTTTCGCTTAGTTTGTTCTTGCGAAGATCCTCCACGGCGTATCTGGCCATTACAGCGCCAGACCCGAGCGCGGATAGGCGCCGTTTCTTTCGCAATGCACGTGCTTTCGATTTACAGGAATGCCCGCAAATGGTGTGTGGTCGTCTGGATGGTCAGCTTTATTTCGGTTCAGTGGATGATGTTCGCCGGCAGCTGAGGGAACTCGAAAGAGAACGCCCACAGCAGAAAAACCTGCTTATGCTGATGAAGCATCTTTCGGATATCGATATGGCAGGATCGCAATTGCTTATTGAGGAGTCGGTACGGCGCAGGGAGCGTGGTGGTCGATTGTTTGTCACGATGCGGCAGCGTCAGGTCAGTGATAAATACCGCCGCTTTGGTGTGGTGACTGCTATAGGGCACAAGAACGTATTTTCAAACAAAGGAGATGCAATCGCATCAATCGTTCCGGCCTTGGATCAATCGATTTGTGCGACCTGTACCAAGCGAGTGTTCACCGAATGTCCACCGGCTACTGAAGAAAACCCATAGCCGCGGCTTCGCAGTCGCAGACATATCAATTGACTTGATATAGTGTGCTTGATAACGTCAAACCTACTGCTTGCTCGCTCAGAGTTAACTAAATAACAATAGTGTCTGCGCATCACTTAGAAAACTACCTTGGTGTGCTGTTGCCCTGTTTTCGAGGTGTTGAATATGCGACGACGAGAGCTGGTTCGTTTCATTTCCCAGGCTATGATCTTGCCCGGTGCGTTGACGGCTTGTCAAACGGCTGCGCCTGGCAAAGCGCATAAGACAGATGAGCCCTTACAGTTCGGTTTGCAGCTGTCCACATTGAATACTCTATTTGCCCAGGATTTCGAAGCCACTTTGGCGGCCGTTGCTGATATTGGTTACAGGCAGGTCGAATTTTCCGCAATGGGTTTAATGGGTAACGACCCTGCCCGTGTCAAAGAGATGCTGGACGCCAGGCAGTTAAGCGCTCCTGTTGGTCGTGTTTCACCGCCGTTGCCGGCTGAGTTTTTCAAGCAGTCACAAGAAGAAATGCGTGCGGCTTTCATGCAACTAAGCGCGCCTGAACGCTTTCTTGATAATATTCGTTACTCGCTAGAGCTGGCTGAAATTTTCCAACAGAAGTACCTGAACCTTCCAGCAATGGTGCCCAATAGCTTTGCTGACATAGATGGCGTAATGCGAAACATAGACCTGCTGAATCAAGCCGGCGAAATATGCGCGGCACAAGGTGTGCTGTTTGGGTATCACAATCATAATTGGGAATTCACGCCGGTCACAGACTCACAAGGCAAGAAAGTGGTTCCCTATGAGTTGATGCTTGAGAATACCGATGCGAACACGGTGGCGTATCAACTGGACTCTTATTGGGTGGTTAAAGCCGGCGTGAATTTGATTGAGACGCTGCGTCGCTACCCAGGCCGATTTTCAAGCTGTCATCTTAAAGACATCGACAAGGCTGGCGCTATGGCAGATGTAGGCGAGGGGGAGATAGATTTTCCAGAGTTTGTTCAAGTAGCGAAACAAAGTGGGGCGCGCTATTTCTTTGTCGAACGTGACAATCCGCCAGAGCCTATGAGCACTGCCAGAACCTCGTTTACCAATCTCAGCAATATGGTATTTTAGCTTGCCATTTCAGCCTGTATCGATAAATAAATGAGCTCCTTACTGCATACTGACAGATTGTTCTCTTCTTGTCAGACCCAACGTTCGATTGCCCGCGAGTTGTATCAGTCTGTTTGTGATCTTCCCATTATTAGTCCCCATGGGCATACAGATCCAATCTGGTTTGCAGACAACAAACCTTTTGAGAATGCAACTCAGCTACTGATACAGCCGGATCATTACCTGTTACGCATGCTGTTCAGCCAGGGCATTAGTATGGATGATCTAGGCGTTCCCCGATCAGACGGCAATGCGTCAAACGTAGATCCTGAACAGGTTTGGAACACATTCGCGGCCAATTATTTTCTGTTTCGTGGCACGCCAACGCAACTCTGGATGGATCATGTTTTTGCGGAAGTGTTTGATATCCATACTGTGTTGAATGAACAGACAGCGGCGGATGTTTACGCCGAGATCAATCGCTTGTTGGCAACGCCAGAGTTTGCACCCCGCGCATTGTTTGAACGCTTTAACATAGAAGTTATAGCAACAACCGAGTCACCACTGGACCCACTGGAGTCACATCGAAAGCTGGCCGGTGATGCATGGCAGGGCAGGGTGATTACGGCGTTCAGACCTGACCCGGTGATAGACCCGGAGTATGAAGGTTTTGCCAATAATATTGATGGTCTGGCAGAACTGAGCGGTATTGCCTGCGATGACTATGCCGGTTACCTGGCTGCGCTAAGAGAACGTAGACAGTACTTTATTGAGATGGGCGCTACATCCAGCGACCACGGACACCCCAGCGCATTTACCGCAGATCTTGATGCAGCACTTTGCGAGCGTTTGTATCAAGGTGCATTAGCTGGAAAGTTGTCTGCAGGGGATGCGGAGCTGTTTCGAGGGCAGATGCTACTGGAAATGGCGTTAATGAGTCTGGATGATGGCTTGGTGATGCAGATACACCCAGGCGTGTATCGAAATCACAACCCCAGCTTGTTTCAGCATTACGGCCGCGATAAGGGCGCTGACATTCCTTTACCTTGTGAGTTTGTGCGCAATCTGAAACCGCTATTAGACAGGGTAGGCAACAACCCCGACTTTACCCTGATCCTGTTTACACTTGACGAGACTACTTATTCTCGCGAATTGGCGCCGCTAGCTGGTCACTACCCGGCGGTAAAGCTTGGTCCTGCATGGTGGTTTCACGACAGCCCGGAAGGCATGCTACGTTACCGACAACAGGTGAGCGAAACGGCCGGGTTTTACAATACAGTCGGCTTCAATGATGACACGCGGGCGTTTCTATCAATTCCCGCCCGTCATGACGTTGCTCGGCGAATCGATTGCAGGTTTCTGGCGCAATGGGTTGCTGAGCATCGCCTGCAAATGAATGATGCTCAGGATTTAGCGCATGCGCTGAGTTATTCTCTAGCCAAGCAAGCGTATAAGTTGTAAGTCATGAAACATCGGCTGCACCCTGATAACTTGCATTTGCTCAACGCAGATGTTTCAACGCCAGCGTATGATCGAAAGGCCTTGCAAGCTGGCATAGTGCATATGGGGATTGGTGCATTTCACCGTGCGCATCAGGCCGTTTATACAGAAGACGCCATCGCACACAGTGGTGGCGATTGGGGGATTGTAGGTGTGTCATTGCGCAGTGACACAGTAGCCGCGCAGTTAACACCACAAGCCGGCCTGTACTCGGTTCTAAGCCGGGATGCCACAGACACTGAGCTTCGCGTGATTGGCTCAGTACTTGATGTGTTGTATGCCCCTGAAAATCCTGACCGAGTGGCGGATGCGATTGCCAATTTCAGTACGCACCTCGTGACATTAACCATTACTGAAAAAGGCTACTGCCTGGCGGCCGATGGCTTCTCTCTTGACCACGGTAACGAGTTGATCGAGAGTGATTTAAAAAACCCTTACTCGCCCGCGTCGGCTATTGGCCTGATAGCATATGGTTTACGAAAGCGAATGGCGAATGGCGGTAAACCAATCACGCTGCTGAGTTGTGACAACCTGTCGGAGAATAGTCAACGTTTAAGAGGCGTGCTCACAGAGTATCTACAAGTAAGCTTTGCTGAAGTAATTCCCTGGTTAGACAAAAGCGTTTCGTTTCCCTGTTCGATGGTTGATCGCATCGTACCCGGTGCCACTAATGAGCAGAAAGTTATGCAATCGCAATTGCTAGGAGTACAAGACGACGCAGCCATCAGTACCGAATGCTTTAAACAATGGCTGATCGAAGATAAGTTTGCCGCCGACCGTCCTGCATGGGAGCAAGTGGGCGTTGAATTCGTTGGCGATATTTTGCCGTTCGAAAATATGAAGCTGCGAGTGCTAAATGCCAGCCACTCGGCCATCGCATTCACCGGTTTGTTGGCCGGGCTCAACACCGTTGATCAAGTGATGGCTGATGATCAGCTGGGAGGCTTTATCACCAGGCTGATTGATACTGAGCTGATACCGGCAATCGACGCACCAGATGGCTTCAATCTGCATGAGTACAGAGATCAGATATTGCGACGTTTTCAAAACCCGCATCTTAAACATCGTTGCGCACAAATTGCGATGGATAGCAGCGAAAAAATTTCACAGCGATGGTTGCCTGGTTTTGCCACGAACAACGGCACTGGCTTACTGGCTAAGGCCCTGAGTCTGTGGTGTTTCTTTGTGCTCTCTACCGATTTGACTATTGATGACCCGGAAGCTGATCAAATGTTGTCCCTGCGCAGCAGTGCCGAGCCCATCGCTAGCCGAGTGGAAAGCTGTCTTGCTATTGCACGTTTTCGTTCTGATAGCGTCGCTAATTTTGAGCAACTGATTGTTGAACTTATTGAAAATCTTGAAGTGCTATTTCACAGTGGAGTGCGGGAACTTCTGCCTCGTTAGCACATCACTATCAATGCTCTCGTTAAGATCAGATCCAGGCGCCGATCATTAGAAAGAAAATAAGACCACCGATCTTCCTGGTGATATTGCTCACCGTCGCTGCCCGTCGCTGCCCGTCGCTGCCCGGGGCTGAACCTCGAAAGCTTTCTGGGAAACACAGCTCTGGTTCGAATGTTTTTGGTAGACAAGAAACTGGCGGTAGACTTAATGACACACGCTATCCAGGAGATGGGCTACCTGGCCGACTTTCTTCCCGAGCTGTATTCAGTCGAGCAGTGAGTCAGTTCTGGAACGCATGTTGTGCACCTCGGTCACCTTGCCGTACAAATCTTTCACTCTGTAGGCGCTACCCACCATACCTGGCTGATCAGCGAACGACATAATAAGCAGCAGTCTATTGCGGCTGCCGGTGTTAGGTGTGACTTGATGCAATGAGTAACGCCCTAGAAACAGCTGCATGTCTCCTGCATTTAACTCCAACTGTTTTACTCGACTGCGATCGCCTTGCAGCACCGATTTAACGTCGTCGTAACACTCGTCTTCGGCCGTTCTCAAATCAGGAACGTATTCGAAAATTCCTCCTTGTTCGGCACTTTGCAACAGCATCGTTATCGTAAATTCATTGGTATCGAAATGCCAATTGAACTGTTGCTGCGGTTTACCCAAATTAACAATCATATTGGAAACCGGATCTTCGTAGATGTGCAGTTCCTCCTTACCCAGGCATTGGCCAAGAAATTCCTTTAAAGGAGGCCAGTAGTAGAAGCTACGGGAAACAGTTTCCGGCCCATATAAGTCGGCTGTGACAAAACCATTGCTGCGCTCCAGGAAAATATTTTGCGGATGATCGGCCGGCTGATCGGGATTACGTTCACCCAAATAGACATTGCATTCTTTTTTCGGTGCGTAATAAGCCTTGTCGGCCCTGGCCTTGGCTTCGTTGAGCAGGGCGTCCAAGCCACTCTGGCTCAGAAATCCGGGTATTACGGCACAACCATCGGTGCTCAAGTCTGCTTTCACTTGCTCGATTAGAGCACAATAGCGAGGGTCACCAGGCTGATCAATGGGGTATAAGAGTTTATTAACTACATCTTCGCAACGCATGTTAGCTATCTCAAAAATCTATTTGCCTAGGGCTCTAAGGTGCCTTTCGGTAATTGGCGATCTCACCAGATTCCAGTCGTTGTGTGTAACCCGCCATTTTTTTGCGCAGAACAGGTGTCAGTAAATAAAGCCCCAGAATGTTGGGTACGCAGATTACAAACACCATTGCATCGGAAAAATCCAGCACAGCGCCCAGTTGGATTGAAGCACCCAGAACGATGAACAAACAGAATACCGCTTTAAAGCTGAGGTCTGCGGCGCGACTTTCTCCGACCAAATAAGTCCAACCCTTTAAACCATAATACGCCCAGGCGATCATGGTTGAAAACGCAAAGAGTATGCCGGCGATGGCAATTGTGTAAGGCGACCATGAAATGTTTCGTTCGAAGGCGGCTGAGGTCATGGCTATGCCATCAAGTCCTTCGGTAAAATTCGGCTCATAATAAAACGTGGTTACGATCACCAGTGCGGTTATCGTGCAAATTACAACGGTGTCGATAAACGGCTCTAACAGGGCTACATAGCCTTCAGTCATGGGTTCGCTGGTACGCACCGCAGAGTGAGCTATTGCCGCGGAGCCGATACCTGCTTCATTAGAAAACACAGCGCGTTGAAAGCCGATAATCATGACACCCAGCGCACCACCGCTAACGCCTTCCGGGCTAAACGCACCTTGCATTATCGCAGAGAATGCAAAAGGTAAGGCTTCGTAGTTCATCGCAATAATCACCAATGCACATGTGCAGTAAAAAACAGCCATGAAGGGTACGATTTTGCCGGTAACTCTGGCGATGCTTTTAATGCCGCCGATAATAACGGCTGCAACCATGCTCGCTATGATGATGCCAAACAACCAACCCTTATCACTAAACCAGCTGCCGTCAACACCACCCGTGACATTTACAAATTGTACGTACGCCTGGTTGGATTGGAACATATTGCCAATGCCCATACAGCCGATCACGATGCCAAGTGCGTAGAACTTTGCCATGCCTTTGCCTAGCTTACTCATTCCACGTTCTGCCAGACCATGCTCCAAATAATACATTGGGCCACCAGAGATAGAGCCGTCGGGGTTCTCGCGCCGGTAGATAGTGCCCAGCGCGCACTCTACAAACTTGGTCGACATGCCGAGTAAGCCTGCGAGAATCATCCAGAAAGTTGCACCCGGGCCGCCCATGGATATGGCAACCGCAACACCGCCAATATTGCCAATACCTACCGTACCTGATACGGCCGTTGCCAACGCCTGGAAGTGAGATACTTCGCCTTTATGGTCTGGATGCGAGTAATCGCCGCGCACTAATCGAATCGCATGCCGGAACCCACGAATGGGAACAAAGGCAAAGTAGACAGTAAAGAACAGCGCTCCGATAACCAGCCAAAGTACTACCAGCGGCAAATCAGCGCCAAACAAATGCACTTTGAAAAAGATAATGCTGGAAACAAACGCGGTGATTGGTTGTACCGCTGAGTTGATGAGTTCGTCCACTGTTTTTCCTTGTTATTCGTGACCTATATTTTAGTGCAATACTATTGCAGCTGATACTTACTTAGATATTCACTGAAATAATCATCAGCGGAAATCTCCCGTGGCGGAATCGTGCGCGCCACGCGGCTTATGTTCATATAGTGTTTGTAGTGCACGTTTTCATCAGTGACGTTTCCGCCCCAGGTACCGCAGCCCATGGATAAAGAGAATGGCAAACCATTGTCAAAACTGCCGCCAGTGGCAAAGCAATGTGCCTGGTTAACAATAACCCGGCTAACCGGTAATTCCAGACCCAGTTCTGTAGCGCGTTGTTCCTGTTGGGTGTGCAGTCCCAATGAATGACCGGCCCCCTGATAACTCAAGATGTTGGTAGCTATACGTTTTGCATCATCGAAGTCAGTGGCTCGATAGACAGTAAGAACCAGTGACATTTTTTCACCGGAGAAAGGCGCATCTGGCCCCGACTCACATTCCTCCACCATCAGGAAGGTTGCGTCTGTGCAGGCCTGTCTGGTCAGGCCTGCTGTTTCGGCAACACTGCTACAGGGCTTAGCCAGAATCGCCGGGTTTAGTCGGCCCTCCACCCACATGGCGTCTTGCAAGATCTGTTTTTCCTCAGCGTTGAGCATATCCGCGCCGCAGGTTTTTAACTTACCCAGCATGTCTTCATACACGCTATCAACAATTATCAGGCAGTTTTCAGAGGAGCAGCTGGTGGCATTATCGAATGTTTTGGAAGCGCTGATTTTTTCAGCGGCGTCGGCGAGGTCGGCTGTCTCATCAACGATCACCGTGACGTTGCCCGCACCCACACCAAAAGCAGGTGTGCCGCTGGTGTACGCAGAGCGCACATTATTCTGCGAACCGGTCGCAACAATTAAGTCGACCTGGCGAAGCAACTCCTGGCTCAACTCCTTATTGACTGGAGTCGGTAGCTGCTGAACAAGATCAGCCGGTGCTCCAACGCGCTCTAGCTCTGTGTGCACAAGTTCTAGCAAGCGCGTACAGGAAGGCTGACCCTTGGGTGAGGGTGACAAAACAATTGCGTTTCGGCATTTCAGCGCATTGAGAATGTTGTTCATTGGCGTTGCCACCGGATTGGTAGACGGTACGATCACACCTACTACGCCCACTGGCCTGGCAATTTCAATCAGGCCTCGTTCCGGGTCTTCATTGATAACACCCACCGTCTGGGCTTCTTGCAGATCACGCAATAAGCCCAGAGTCTTTCGATGGTTCTTGGTGATCTTGTCATTGACGTCGCCAAGGCCTGTTTCTTCTACGGCTAGCTGAGAAAGGCGTTGATTATTTTCTGGTTTCATCAACGCCCATGCAGCAGCAGTAACCACTTCGTCTACTTGAGCCTGGTTGTACCCATTGAACACGGCTTGTGCAGCACGAGCTTTGTCAATCAGCTCGCTGACCGCTTCTACGGCGTTGCTCATCACGAACTTGCTCTAACTAATCGGCCAGGTCTCGCCTTAGTAACCTTGTCCCTGTTAACCACTTGCTCACCGCTGACGAAGGTGGCGCGATAACCAGAGACCGGCTGCAACAGACGTTGGCCTCCTGCAGGTAAATCCTTGACCATTTCAGGCACACCCAGCTTCAGGTCGTCATAGTCAATCACATTAATGTCAGCTTTAAGACCAAGCTGAAGGCGACCTCTATCCTTCATTCCCAAATAGTCTGCGCCGTCACTGGTCAACATTTGAATGGCACGACTAAGTTCTATGCCTTCGCCGCCCTGTCGAATACGATCACGCGTCCAATGCGATAACAGGTAGGTAGGGAAGCTGGCATCGCAAATCGTACCTACATGCGCACCACCATCGGACAGGCCCGGTAACGCGGCGGGGTGCTTCAACATGGTGTAAACGTTGTCGTAGTTCATTTCCGTGTAGTTATACACTGGGAAATACAGCAATGATTTACCATCTTCTTCCAGCAGCAAGTCATAACTCTTCTCCCACACCGTAACACCATCAGCCCGCGCCATTCCCGCTACTGAAGTGTCGCTGCCTTGTTCGTAATCAACAACACCATCGCGTTCCAACTTGAAATGTTTCTCGGCAAGTGATTCATAGGCTTCGATCAATAAGTCTGTGATCTCAGGGATTGGGGAACCGGGTCCGGCCAGCTTGACTGGCGTTTCAGACAGCATCTGCTTCTTGAACTCGGGGTCGCGCATGATCGCAACGCGCTCATTAAGCGGCTTGTCTTTGATGGCAATATAACTGGGAAAAGCCATTACCGGGTGGAAGGTACACTCAAGCCCCAGAAACACGCCGATCGCCCTGGGTGCAACCTGCAGCCGAATGTCCATGCCTTCGTCATTTAGTTTTTCTACGCGATCAATAATCTTGCGCCAGTCGTCGGGAGCGAAATCACGCTGCATCAATGACATGGAGCCGGGCCTGCCGCCGGAATTTCTAAAATAGGCCTCCATCAACTCAAACTCGTAATCGAAATTGTCTTGCGGGCGAACCATGTCGAAATCGTTGACCGCCTGCAGAACCCCGTGGTTCAAACCCTGGAACGCTTCAGCAATGCCCGCTAATTCCGCTTTACCAGCTTCGCTGGCTGGGGTCCACTCGCCATCAGCAGATTTGTGCAGGTCGCTGCGGCCGGTACTAAAACCTACCGCACCCGCTTCCAGGGCCTCGCGCAGAATCTCGCGCATTTTGGCCACGTCTTGTTCGTTGGAGGGCTCGTCATACACCGCTCTGTCACCCATTGCGTAAACGCGCACAGGGTCATGGGGGACCAGCACCGCAAAGTCGATACTGTGGGGCAGGGCATCAATAGCGTCCATGTATTCAGGGAAACTCTCCCAGTTCCATTGAATACCTTCATGCAATGCTGTACCTGGAATGTCTTCCACGCCTTCCATCAAGCGAATCAATTTGTCGCGGTCTTCACTGCGACAAGGCGCGAAGCCTACGCCGCAGTTGCCCAGAACGGCCGTGGTAACACCGTGGTTTACTGATGGCCTTAACTCCTCGTCCCAGCTAATTTGGCCGTCGTAATGGGTGTGCACATCCACAAACCCCGGCGTGACGATAGCACCTCCGGCATCAAGAATTTCTGCTGCATCACCTGCGCATTCGCCAATGTCCACAATAACGCCATCTTTGACAGCGATATTGGCTTGAAAAGGCTCAGTTCCGGTGCCGTCGATTATCCGGCCGCCGCAAATTTTCAGGTCGTACATAGTGTCTGCTTTCCCCGCTTATTTCGCACTGTGGTATTTTAACGCAAACACAGGGTAAAAGTTCGAAATAGGCATGTACAAAACCTTCCAGGCTCAAACGCTGCACTATTTCAGCCGTCCTCACAGCGGTGTGCCGAAATCTCCGGTTGAGAGCATCGCGGCGTGGCGCGCTGAAGACATGCGCGATGAGCGCCACTGGAGTTACACGCTGAATGATCAGCAGCGCTCAGAGATTGAAGTAGCGGTATCTAGAGCGAGCAAAGACCATAAAAGCCTGCACCAGCGACAAGCCATGGATTTGCCGCTGCCAGGCCTGCAGCCGCTCATAGAACAATGGCGAGAGAAGCTAAAATCGGGTTTGGGTGTGCAGAGAATACGCGGTGTTCCAATTGAAAATTGGAACACTGAGCAGCAATATTTGTTCTACTGGTGTTTTGGCCAACAACTTGGTGTGGCTGGCGCGCAAAACCGGCATGATGAGTTATTGGGCCATGTCAGAGACGATGGTTCGGATGTAGACGACCCATCGGTTAGACAATACCGTACAAACTCAGCGATTCCTTTTCATTGTGATGCGGCTGATGTGGTTGGGCTGTTATGTCTGAAAACTGCAAAGCAGGGTGGCGATAGTCGATTGGTCAGCTCAGTGACTGTTTTCAATGAAATGCAACGCAGAGACCCGGAGCTTGCGAAGGTAATGTTCGGTGTTTTTCCATTGGATTCGCACCAGGAGGGCGGAACCTTTAGCCTGCCGATCAAACCATGTCGGTTTTATAACGGAGAGCTTCGTACCTTTGGTCATAGCCATTACTTTCGAACGGCGCAGCGCTATCCTCATATTAACTTAACTGAGCGTCAGATTGAGGCTTTAGCGCTTTATGATGAAATTAGCGAATCGCCCGAGTTCTACATTGATATGACGCTTGAGCCTGGGGATATTCAGTTAGTGTCCAATCATACGGTGCTGCACAGTCGAACGGATTATGTTGATCATGATGATGAGGAGCAGAAACGTCATCTTCTTCGTTTGTGGATTTCTTTGCCGCAGGATGATTCTTTTTTTGCGCGGTGTTTGAGGTTCAAGGAGCGGCTTGGATTGATTCGCTCTGTTGTTTTCGAGCGGTTAAGGTTTCGTTTTGATTCCTAATGAGAAGGGGTGTTTTTTGTCGGACATGTTTTGTTGGGTCAAGACCGGCGAGAA
>CAYGSL010000019.1:0-62319 GCA_964352475.1 uncultured Pseudomonadales bacterium
ATCCATCATCGGGGCGACTGAAAAACGATTGGGGTGGTACATAACAACTACTCTCACTTACTGCTCTAGAATACCGTAAAAGCCGGGCGGCGCGCGCGGTGGAGAAAACCACTATAATCCCTTCCTTGTTCACATCAGACCCTGCATTTATGTCCGTCAGAACCCGAATAGCCCCATCTCCTACCGGCGATCCGCACGTTGGCACAGCTTATATCGCGTTGTTTAACCTGTGTTTTGCCAAGCAGCACGGCGGCCGCTTTATTCTGCGCATAGAAGATACTGATGCCGCGCGCAGCACCGCCGCATCGGAGCAGGCCATTTTCGATTCGCTGCGCTGGCTGGGGCTTGATTGGGATGAAGGTCCTGACGTTGGCGGCGAGTTTGGCCCTTATAGACAAAGCGAGCGATCCGAGATTTATGCGGGCTACGCAACTCAGCTGGTAGAGCAAGGCAATGCCTTTTACTGTTTTGCCAGCGCCGAAGAACTCGATGAAATGCGCCGCGAGCAAATGGCGGCTGGATTGCCCGTAAAATACGACGGGCGCGGCCTGGCACTTGAGCCTGAAGAAGTGCAGAGTCGCCTTGCCGCTGGCGACGAACACGTCATACGAATGAAAATACCTGAGCAGGGCAGTTGCCAGGTACAAGATATGCTAAGGGGTGAGATAGACATTGAGTGGCAGCAAGTCGACATGCAAGTGCTACTTAAGGCAGATGGATTACCCACCTATCATTTGGCCAACGTCGTTGATGATCATTTGATGGAAATCACCCACGTAATACGTGGTGAAGAGTGGATCAACTCTGCCCCCAAGCACCAATTACTTTACGAGTATTTTGGTTGGACCATGCCACAGCTCTGCCATCTGCCATTGCTGCGCAACCCCGACAAAAGCAAACTGAGCAAACGCAAAAACCCGACCAGTATTCAATACTATGAGCGCATGGGGTATTTACCTGAAGCCTTAACGAACTATTTAGGGCGAATGGGCTGGTCTATGCCTGATGAGCGCGAGAAATTCAGCCTGCAAGAGATGCAGGCGGAATTCGATCTAAATCGGGTCTCGCTGGGTGGGCCGATATTTGATGTTGAAAAGCTCGATTGGCTCAACGGACAATGGATACGAGACGATCTGAGTGAAGAAGATTTACTGCAACGCCTTAAAGATTGGTCGTTCAACGAACCACGTCTGAGAGCTGCATTGCCATTGATTCAACCTCGTATCGAAAAGCTCTCGGATGTGGCGCCGGCAATTGGCCATTTGTATTCTGGCCTGCTCGACCTGGGTGAAAACGATTTCGAATCGCTTAAGCTGGAGCGCTCTGATCAGGTCAAAGTGCTCCAGTATGTGCTCTGGTCTTTGGAGAAGCAAACTGATTGGAGCCGCGATGCCTTGTTTGAAACGTTGAAAAGCCTCGCGGCGGCCATGGACATCAAATTACAGCTGTTCCTGGCACCATTGTTCGTGGCCATATCCGGTTCGACATCCACGTTTTCGGTGATGGACGCATTGTCTTTACTGGGCCCAGACATTAGTCGAGCGCGAACCCGCCAGGCCATAGATGTTTTGGGTGGTGTATCCAAGAAACAAAACAAGAAGTATGAAAAGGAATTTGCCGGCTTAACGAACTAGAGATTCTGCATGCGAATAATAGGAATAGTTTTAGTTATCTGCTCATTGCAAATGAGCGCAATCGGCGTTGCAAGCGAGCGTTGTGCCAATTTTGCCGAGAATAAACAAGCGCTGTTTGGCGACCTGCAGGTTCATACTGGTTTCTCAATGCATGCGTATACTTTCGACGCGCACGCCGGTCCGGACGAAGCGTATCGTTTTGCAAAAGGGGAGGCAATTCGCATCGCGCCATTGGATAAAAATGGAAACCCTTCTCTGCAGGTAAAAATAACCCGGCCTCTGGACTATGCCGCTGACAATGGCAGGCAGTAATGCTAGATAAACTTCAAATAATTACCACCGGCGGCACCATAGACAAAATCTATTTTGACGCGCTCAGTGATTATAAAATTGGTGACCCGGTCATTGATGAACTGCTTCGCGTGATGAACGTAGGTTTTGATTACGAAGTGCTGCCGTTGATGCGCAAAGACAGTCTGGAAATTACCGACCAGGATCGCGATAAAATTTTCGCCGCGGTGAGCGCCTCTGCTGGTGCGCATGTTTTGATTACCCACGGTACTGACACTATGGTGAACACCGCCCAGCGCTTGCAAGAAATTCAAGGCAAATGCATTGTCTTAACGGGTGCATTGCAACCCGCCGCATTCAAGAGTACAGACGCGATTTTTAATATAGGTTGTGCGATAGGTGCATTGCAGTCCGCTGAAAATGGTGTATGGATAGCAATGAATGGTCGTGTATTTGATGCGCTGCATGTGCGAAAAAATCGTGCACAAAATCGATTTGAGCCACTCTGACTGCTGTTATCCAAAGTCATTGATCTTCAGTGTTGTTCTGCTTTGCGCGCTTTGCCAATGTGTTGATCCTGTCATTAAGCTTGCATAAATAACGCCATTAACGCACCATTTCGACCAGTTTGGTTCCATAAAGTGAGTATCATCATGCAAAAAAGAACAATATTGAATTTAGGTCTCGCTATCGCCCTTGTTCCTGTCAGCACCCATGTGGTGGCACAAGAAGGATATCTTGAAGAGGTGATTGTTACGGCGACCAAACGCGAGCAAAGTTTGCAGGATGTTTCGATTGCCGTGACTGCGATCTCTGCGGACGATCTATTGGCGAATCAAATCCATACTTCTGAAGACCTGGCCGCGATGGTGCCATCATTGACGGTGCAAAAGGGTTCCAACAATCGGCAAACGTCGTTCAACATACGCGGCATTGGAACCCAGAGTTTTAGTACGGCGGTTGAGCCCAGTGTGTCAACCATGATTGACGGTGTGGTGATAGGTCGATCTTTAGGCTCGTTTATGCAGCTAATGGATTTGCAACGCGTGGAAGTGTTGCGCGGCCCGCAAGGCACTTTGTTTGGCAAAAACTCAACCGCAGGGGTTGTGCATCTGATCACAGAAAACCCTTCTGATGAGTTGACCATCGACACTTTGCTCGGCGTGGAAGAAGGCCAGGCATACCGCGCCGGCTTTAACGTATCGGGTCCTATCACTGACGAGCTTGGGTTTCGCGTGTCGGCGTTTGGCAATACCAGCGACGGTTGGATTGACAACGTAGCGAACGGCGAAGAGCTTAACAACCATGACGAGTGGAGTGGCCGGGCTAAGTTTCGCTGGCGACCCTCAGATGATCTGGAATTGCTTTGGAGCAGTGACTTTACGCGCCTTGATTGCAATTGCACAGCCTCGACCTTGCGTAGCGCGAATTTTCACCCAGCCATCAATGCGGCCGGATTGCAGGCTGCTTTGGATGAAGTTGGGCCAGTCGTACCCGGCCCGGAAAATACCTCAGTGAATCTCAACGGCGAGACATACAATGATCAGGAGATGTGGGGGCATGCACTGACCACAAACTGGTCTTTCGGAGATGGTTATAGCCTTACTTCCGTCACCGCGTACCGCGAGTCATCCATAACTGCGCTGGGCGACACCGATGGTCGGCCTACCGATCCGCTGGGCTTTTTTCAAATTGGTTCAACAGATCAAGAGCAGTTTACCCAGGAGTTGAGAATTGCGTCGCCATTAGAGAACCGATTTAACTACATGGTCGGGTTGTTTTATTTCGACCAAACTGTCTCGCGGCAGTTTCGTCGGCAATTTGAATTTCCGGGACTGCCTGCCGGCATCGGTGTTAGCACATTTTCGGTCGACACCACCAACTGGGCAGCGTTCGGTCAGGCCACCTACAACATAAACGATGATTGGCGGGTGGTTGCCGGTTTACGGTTTACCGATGACCAACTGGATTTCGTGTTCGAGCGCACCAGGGAAGGTTTTCCGGTTGGCATCCCAGCGCCTGTTCCCCCAACACCCGGCGCCACGGATGAAGATGACTTGTCCGGCAAGTTATCGCTTGAATGGACACCTTTCGAAGATGGCCTTTTGTACCTCAACTTTACTCAGGGCTACAAAGGGCCAGCATTTGACGTCACTTTTGGTACCGACCCTACCACGTTGCAGCCAGTCAATCCGGAAACCTCTGACGCCTGGGAGCTGGGTTTTAAGTCTGTGTTGTTTGACCGACGCTTGCAATTGAACGTTGCCTTATTCCACTCTTCCTATGAAGACTATCAAGGCCAGGCGTTTTTTGATCCAGATGGCACCCCGGATTGCCCGGACGATAATCCGGGGTGTGACCCTACGGATGAGCCAGGAAGCTTTGCGCTGGTTAATGCCGGAGAAGTGCAAACAGAAGGTATCGAAATTGATTTCGTCGCCATGCCAACCGCCAATCTTCGCATTTCTGGTGGTATAGCGTTCGTAGATGCCGAAATCGTTGATTATCCAGGTGCCAACTGCAGCTTCGGTCAGGAAGGCAGGGGCGAGTGTCCCAATGGGGATCAGGACTTGTCTGGCGGTGAAATGCCTTTTTCTCCCGATTGGAAAGCGAGCGTCAACGCGCAATACACGATTGAAACCGACGGTTTCGCGGATGTCGTGTTGCAGGCCACCGTCAAGGCTCAAGACGATGTGTTGTTCAGCCTGGCGCAGGATGTGAATGCTCGAATAGACGCCTATGAGATCGTCGATATCGCTGTAAAATTGCTGTCACAAGACAAGCGCTGGAGCGCTAATCTCTATGTGAAGAATGTCTTCGACGAATTTTATGTCAGTGGCATAGGCACCTTGCCCACGTTCTTCTTTCCAAATGCCTACGTACAAAGTGTACCCAAGTATTCAGAACGCACCGCAGGTATCGATTTTCGCTTTAGCTTCTGATTGTTAATCAGGCGCTTAGCGCCGAAAATCCACGCCACATTGCGCAGCAAACCAGGCAAACACGGTGTACACCGCCGTGTTTTGCTTCAGGTCTTGGGGGTCTATTTTATCCAGCGTGTCGTTTTCGGTGTGATGGTAGTCAAAGTAGCGGCTGCCATCAGGCATGAAGTTAACCGCCGGCATGCCTGCTTTGCTTAGCAAACTCATGTCGGATTGCGCTTGCGCGTCATTCCCTTTGCCCATAAGTACGCCCAGGTCCAGCAGTTGAGCGCCAAGCGCTTGGATAGCCGCTAGCGCGGTTTCACCAACACCGGGTCGCAGCTCATATATTCGGCCCAAACCAAAATCCCATTCAGCGCCAATCATATGCCGATCAACGTGATCGGCGTGATCAATCATGTACTGTTTAGTGCCGTAAAAACCAATTTCCTCTGCGCCATATAAAATGACGCGAATGGTTCGCTTTGGTTTCACCTTTGAGTTGCCAATCATCGCAGCGGCGGCCATTGTGATTGCTACACCCAGCCCGTCGTCCATGGCGCCTGTGCCAACATCCCAGCTGTCCAGATGCGCACCAATCGCCACAATTTCCTCAGGCGATTCGCTGCCCCTGATTTCACCAATTACATTTGCGGTATTACGAACCCTGTCGTCATTACGCTTGGCGGTTGACGTCAAAGTCACACTGGCGCTACCGCGACTTAACACTCTACTGAGTAAGTCTGCGTCCGGATTACTGATCGCAATGGCCGGAATTCTGGCCACATCATCGGCGTAGTTCATGCCACCGGTGTGCGCAAAACGATGGTCGTCGGTACCAATCGATCGAATAACTAATGCCTTCGCGCCTTTCGATGCCGCAATACTGGCGCCTGCGCCCCGGGCAGGCACCGCCACACCGTAACCACGGCCTTCCTTATGCCTGATCATACGGTTTGAGATATAGGCGATCTTACCCTTCAGACTGTCCACCTCAGCAGCTTGTAGTGCGGCCAGATCTGCAAATTCTATCAGCTCAGCATTCAGTGCCTGCCCGTTGGTGCCTACACTGCCACCCAGACTCAGGCCTGTCAGTGTGTGTTGGTAAGGCTGAGTGATTTGCACCTGCAGAGTACCTCTGTCCCAGGCCGGAATTTCAACGTCTTCGGTCCAGACTTTGTCGAAACCAAGCGATTGCATTTTGTCCACAGCCCAGCGAATGGCTTGCTGATCGGCCGCAGTTCCTGCCAGGCGTGCACCCACTTCGGTTGTTAAGGACTCGAGAATTTCATACGACAGATCCGAGTTTAATGCCTGGTGTTTTAATGACTGCAACATCTGCGCATCTCTTTCATTGAGAACCGCATCAGCTGCCACACCATACTGCGGAGTCATCAACAATGAAATAATGGCTACAAAACCTGTCGACAGTAAAAAATGGGAAATTGGGCGCACCTTGTACTCCGGTATGGGCTTAAAGTTGGCTATTGTGCCGCTACAGACTTACTTGCGCCAGCACTTGATCAGGCATTGACAGGCCGGCTAATCCTGCAACACAACGTTTACGTATTCTTAACTGGTAAGCCACCGCAGAGCTTGCACACTAGCGACTGGGATTTACAAAGAGAACAAAGTATTGAATCAACAGGAATTCGAACAGCAGCTGCAAGACAGCGTAGGTGTGGAGCGTGGGCCGTATCTTGGCTGGGATGCGTGCAATAAGGCCATGATCAGACATTGGTGCGACGCGATGGGTGACAGCAATCCGGTGTATACGGATCCGCAGGCTGCAGCCGCAATAGGTGGCGATGGCAGTGGCGTGTTGGCTCCGCCCACCATGTTGCAAGCCTGGACAATGGTTGGCTATGGGGGCACACATCCGCCGGGCTCGGATGAGCGTCATCCGGTGCCTGCACTGGATGTGCTGGACACGGCTGGTTATCAGGCCGTGGTGGCTACCAATTGCGAGCAAGAGTATTTTCAAGCGATTGCGGAAGGTGACGATATCAAAAGCTACTCCAGTATCGAGTCGATCTCTGAGCAAAAAACCACCGCGCTTGGCGTGGGTTATTTCGTCACACAATTAATGCAATACCGTAATCAACGGGATGAGAAAGTGGGTGAAATGCGATTTCGCATTCTCAAATACAAACCGCACGATCGTACCGCGGCGGAGGCCGGTTAATGGACTTTACAAAATCCGAAGCGCACGTCGCCGTGGAAACTCTGGCTGCACAGGTATTTCATGGCCAGGTGGATGACGATTATCTGAAAAACTGGCCCGATGACCAGCCTGAGTTTGACGCCGGATTATGGCAAACACTGGGTGAAGCGGGCTTGATTGGTGTTGCCGGTGCTGAGCAGTATGGAGGCGTTGGCTTCGGCTTCATGGAACTGTGTTCAGTACTGGAAGCCCAGGGTAGCGTATTGGCAGGGGTGCCGCTATGGCAAAGCGCTGTGGTAGCACAAGCATTGGAGAAGTTTGCGCAGGAATCCTTGTGCAAAACCTTGCTGCCTGATGTATATGCGGGCAATCAGCACCTCGCACTGGGACTGGGTGACTTATGTCGTGAGCAAATGGGGTCAGCCCTGACCAGTGACGGCAAAATACTGAGCGGAAGCATTAACGATGTGGCCTGGGCGCAACACGCAGCAGCGATTCTGATTGGCGTGCTTATCAATGATCAGCCGGCGCTGTATTTGCTACAGCCGGAACTGGACGCACTTCAGTTTCAACAACAGCACACCAGCTACAGACATGCGCATTATCAAATCAGCATGGATCAACTCGATATCGACCCTCAGAGAATCATTTGTACAGGCGAACAGGTAGACACCGTTTTACAAGCTTCGTTGACGGCACTGGCTGCAGTGCAACTTGGTGTGGTGGAGCAAGTACTGAAAAGAACGGCTGAATACACCATAGAGAGGCAGCAGTTTGGCAAAGCGATTGCCAGTTTTCAATCGGTGAGTCACAGGGCGGCCGATGGCTATGTTGATTGTGCAGCATTGCGCGCCAGTGTGTTATTGGCAGCCTGGAAATTGTCGGCGGATGAAGACGCGCGAACCGAGGCGCGTACAGCGAAGTGGTGGGCTTGCGAAGCAGGGCACCGCATCGGCCATACGGCGCAGCATTTGCACGGTGGTATTGGTTCAGACATTGATTACCCTATTCACCGATTCTTTCGCTGGACCAAACAATTGGAATACGCTTTGGGTGGTGCGCAAGAGCAACTGGCCAGTCTGGGCCGACTGCTGGCTGAACATGATGAAACGGGGATTGTTGTATGAGTCTGCAAATTTCACAAGTGCAAGTGGGCGATCAACTGCCACCATTGAGTATTGATATCACTACCAAACTCATCACGGGCGCGGCTATTGCGACTCGTGACTATCAGGACGTGCATAGGGATCAAGACGCAGCCAGAGCCCTAGGGTCACCAGATATTTTTATGAATATTCTGACAACGAATGGATTAGTGGGTCGCTATGTTAGCGACTGGACGGGTTCTGAGGGGGTGCTAAAAAAAGTTGGTATTCGCCTTGGTGCGCCCAATTATCCTGGCGACACCATGGTTTTTTCAGGTGAAGTAACCGCAAGGGATGAGACTGAACAATTGATAGAACTGAAAATTGTTGGCAGCAATAAACTAGGGCAACACGTATCCGCAGATGTCACCGTGCAATTGCCGGCTAAGGGATAGACAGGAGCCTCAAATGCAAATCCAATACACAGAACAGCAAATTGCCCTGCGTAAAGAAATTCGTGATTACTTTAGCGAGTTGATGACACCGGAACGCAAGGAAGCGGTTTATCACCGTGAATCGGGTGATGCCTATAAAAACATTATCCGCCAGATTGGAAAGGATGGTTGGCTTACCGTTGGCTGGCCGGAAGAGTATGGCGGCAAAGGCTTTGGCGCTCTGGAACAGCTTATTTTCTTTGAAGAAACCCGTGTATCCGGTGCACCGTTTCCGTTTGTAACGGTAAACACTGTTGGCCCGGCGCTCATTGCGCACGGTTCGGAGCAGCACAAGCAGTATTTTCTGCCAAAAATTGCGGCGGGCGAACTTCATTTTGCGATTGGCTACACCGAGCCCAACTCGGGAACTGATCTGGCGTCACTACGTACTGTGGCCGTAAAGCAAAACGACGAATACGTAATTAACGGCAATAAGGTATTTACCTCAGGTGCCGAGGCCGCTGACTATATATGGCTGGCCGCACGTACCGATCCGGAGGCGTCCAGGCCGCACAATGGCATCACCATCTTCATGGTTAATACGGATCAACCGGGGTTTAGCTATTCGCCAATAATAACCGGCGGCGGTGTGCGCACTAACGCCAGTTATTACGATGATGTTCGCTGCCCGGAGTCAATGATTGCAGGTGAGCTAAACGGGGGCTGGAAGTTGATTACTTCGCAGCTCAATCATGAACGCATTGGGCTTGCTGCTGCGGGCATCAACGCACTTACTTTGTACCGAGATGTTTTGGATTGGTCGCGTGAGAATAATGGCCACGCAGGCCGGCCAATTGATACACCCTGGGTGCAGATGACCCTGGCACGCGTGCATAATCAGCTGGAAGCAATGCGGATTCTAAATGCGCAAGCGGCCTGGCAAACTGATCGCTCAGAGCCTGACCCGGCATTTGCCTCCGCAATGAAAGTGTACAGCACCGAGGTTGTAATCGATGCAGTGCGTCAGCTGAATGACATTATGGGCTCGCAAGGTATGCTAAGGCGCGGCAGCCCGGGTGCGTTGCTGCAGGGCGCGCTTGAGGGTGAGTATCAACGCTGCCAGATCAATACCTTCGGCGGTGGCGTTGCCGAAGTGATGCGCGATTTGATTGCGTCGTTCGGTTTGGGTATGAAGGCGTATCGTCGTAGCTAGCTTAACCTACTGCCTGCATCAGCAACTCAAACGACCGTTTGCGATCTTCGAAGTAATACATATTGGTTACAGCCATAATCTCATCGGCCTCATGCTGTGCAGCGAATTGTTCAAGCTGATCGCGCACCTGATCAGGAGTGCCCACTGCACGACTACTGGCGCGACTTTGAATAAAGGCCTGCTCTTGCGGGCCAAGCGCCCAGCTTTGCGCTTCTTGTGGTGTTAAAGAGCGACCGTCTGACTGCCCGGTAAAAAATCGAAACAGGTTTAAGTCGTAAGTGAGTTGCAGTGCGCGCGCCTTTTCCTCATCGTCAGCACAAAATACGCTGAGCGTTAAAATGGCATAGGGCTCTGGCTGTAACTCACTGGCTTGAAAATGTTGCTTATAGTGCGCTATCAGCTGCGGGCTGGCCTGAGGGTTGATGAACAGGCCGAGATTGTAGGGCAGGCCGCGGTGTGCAGCGAGTACCGCGCTATCGGGACTGGACCCTAGCATCCATAGTGGAAGGTTTCTTGGCGGTGCAGGACTTACCACCGGTTTGGCCTCAGGCTCCCATAGATAGGTACTTAAGTCGGCGACCAATTCGGGAAATCGCTCGAATTTGGGTCGGCGATCAGTGGCAAGTGCTACCGCCGTCGCCATATCCGCACCTGGCGCGCGCCCAACTCCCAGATCTACTCGGTCCGGGTACAGGTTGGCGAGCAGGGAAAAAACCTCGGCAATTTTATAGGCGCTGTAATGGGGCAGCATAATGCCGCCAGAGCCAATACGTATGGTATTTGTTGCTGCCCCAATCGCTGCGAGCAACACCTCAGGAGCGCTGCCGGCAACCGATGGGAAAGCGTGGTGTTCAGACACCCAAAGGCGCTCGTAACCAAGATGTTCAACCCACTGGGCCATCTGCAAGGTCTCTTGCAACGCGTTTGGCGCATCATCGGCACTGCGAGCGAGAGATTGGTCTAGTACAGATAGTTTCATGGTTTGCAAGCGCTGATCGATTGGGTTTCTGGATTGGCAGCGCGCATGATATAGGCTAACTGTGAACTAATGAAGCAGCGGTAATCTTGGGATTTTGCTCAGTAGAATAGCGCTTGACTCTCTATTACCATAGGGTTTTCCAACCGAGCAGTCCATGGTCAGCGTGTATCCTCATAGCAATGGGCTGGCAAGCATACAGTCCAGAGTGTTGCAAGTACTGCTGTTGGTCGCCGCTTGCAGCTCAATAATAAATCAATACATCAGTCAGGCAGCCATTTTGCTGGCGATCATCGTTGCCATCGTTTTGCATGTTCGTTCCCGCAAAAGCAATCCGCAGTTGCAGTATAAATGGTATGTGCCGCGTGATTGGCTGTTTGCATTTGTGTTTGTTGTATTGGCCGCTCTGCCGATGGCAGTGACTAGCGATTCCATGCGGCCTGTTGATGCTCCGTTGCGATACAGTTTACTACTGCTACTAATGGCTGTATTGCCGGCCTTTGCGCTGCGAGCGGACGTGTTCCTGAGAGGGTTAAGTGCCAGTACTGTTATCGCCGTGGTGCTAGTGTCGATTTTCGGTATGGGTCCAGAATCTCGCCATCTGACAGCGGATCAAATTCGTGTTGATTTTGGTCTGGGCGTATTGGATTCCGCGTTTGCGGCGGTGTTTTATAGCCCGTTCATAGTGGCTCAAATCTATCGTGATCGGGGGCATATTATGTGGGTGCTATTGGGCGCTATGGGTCTACTGTGCGTTTTGTACATTGCAATAATGACCGGTACTCGTGGCACGTGGCTGGCCTTGGTTGCGGCACCATTAATCGCTGGCCTTCTTGTGCCGCAGCGCAACATTCGGCTGGCGTTAGCAGCCAGTATTGCAATTACCACTTTATTATTTGCAAGCTATTTTGTATCCGAGATGGTCAGGGAAAGAGTGGATGCTGCTGTCTGGAATGTAGAGGCCTATGTGACAGGTGAAGAGCTGGAAGAAGAAAATTCGCTGGGGTTGCGCCTGGACCTTTGGCAAGCTGCTGTGATCACTTTTAGTCGGCATCCGATTTATGGCGCGAGCTACCAGCAGCGAGCGGACATCAAACAGGAACTTATAGACAGTGGCGAGATTAGCCACTACGTTGATGTGGATGGCAAGCGCTCCGCTCATAATGAATTGTTAAACGCGATGTCGATGAAAGGCTTGCTGGGCTTGCTGGCCATCTTGCTCTTGTACTGGGTACCAGGCCGCTTTTTTAGGCGGCGTTCCTTCAAGTCTACTGTTAGCGCAGATGTATCATTGCCTGTCTCGTCGCTTATTGCCATTGCCATGGTAGTGTTGTGCGGGCTTAGCGAGGCATTGCTCATGAGTGGGCGATTTTCGATTCTCTACGGCTTTACACTGGTGGTGATGTACGCGTTGACAGTTCAGCAGCAGGCCAGTAGCCAGGAGCACTAGCGGCTAGTGAAAATATCCGCTGTCATCATCACCAAAGACGAAGAACGCAACATTGAGGATTGCCTGCAATCACTGGCGTCAGTCTGTGATGATATCGTGGTGCTGGATACTGGTAGCAAAGACAAAACCTGCGAGATTGCCAAACGATGCGGTGCTCGAGTAGAGAGTATTGAATGGCTGGGTTACACGGCATCAAAAAACCATGCCAATAGCCTTGCAGCGAATGACTGGGTGTTATCTATTGACGCTGATGAACGTCTCAGTAAAGAATTGGCAGAGAGCATTTCAATACTTCAACCGCGGCCAAATACCGTATATCAACTGGACCGATTCACCAACTACTGCGGACATTGGGTGCGTTTCAGTGGCTGGTATCCGGAGTGGAAGGCGCGCTTGTTTGATCGGCGCGAAATTGCCTGGCAAGGCGACTATGTGCATGAAGCGCTGGCAATACCCAGCACCTTTACGCAACAAAAATTGCCGGGCAAATTGCTGCACTTTTCGTATTACAGCGTTGAAGAGCATGTGCAACGCCTGCAGCGCTATGCTGAGTTGTCTGCGCAACAGATGCATGCGAGGGGTAAACGTGTTTCAAGCCTTAGGCCTGCAGTATCTGCAATGTTTCGATTTTTCAGCACGCTGGTGCTGCGCCAAGGCTGGCGCGATGGCTGGGCCGGTTGGCAGATCAGCCGACTGGGCGCCAGGGAGGTGTATATCAAATACAGGAGACTTCGGGAGTTGCAAATCAAATAATATATAAAATATATCAAAAAGATAGAAATAAGATATTTTATATTCTTATAAAAACACCCTATATTGATTGCGTACACATTGATATGAGGGCAGAGCACATGAACACCATCGATATTGGAATCAAAACGGAAGACCGCGAGGCGATTGCGGAAGCGCTCAAGGTGTTACTCGCTGATTCCTACACCCTGTATTTGCAAACGCATAATTTTCACTGGAACGTGACGGGTCCGCAGTTTCGCGAATTGCATCTGATGTTTGAAGAGCACTACACAGAGCTGGCAATTGCAGTTGATGATATAGCTGAGAGGATTCGCACGCTAGGTGTTGCCGCACCCGGTACTTATTCGGAGTTTGCCAGACTTAGCCAAATTTCAGAAGTACAGGGCGTGCCGGCGGCCGCCGAGATGATCAGCATACTGAACAATGGGCATGAAACTGTGGTACGCAGCTGCCGGGCTGTACTTTCGCTGGCACAGAATGCAGGCGATGAATCAACGGCTGCGTTGGTGGGTGACCGGATGCGAGTGCATGAAAAGACTGCCTGGATGCTTCGTGCAATAGGTGAAGCACCGTAGCGTTACCCACACCTCGAAACGGGTTTACGCAATGTAGACCCGCAAGGTCTGTTACCATTTGGTTTCGACTACCAAGCGGAAATTATATGGAAAGCGTGTACATTGATCTGAGCGCTGTGGAATGGCTACGGCACGGTTTGCTGCTGCTGCTAAACCTGGCGTTTTTCGTTGGCGCAGGTGCGATTATTCGTCGCACACAAGGCGATCACGATCACAGTGATCGTATTCAAATATCGCGCACCATCAGCGCTTTTATATGTGTGCTGATCATTGCAGATGTTATCGTTCTGAGTATCGCTCCTGATGTTAGCGAAGTGTTTATGCGCTTTGTGTATTCATTGATGGCGGTCTACCTCAGTCTGTTCGTTTTCCAGCTTAGTTCGTACTATTCCTTAAAGCGCTTTGGTCGGCTCAAAGAGGTTGATAGCCGCACTGTCTACGTAGAGACCTACAGTAGTCGCTTGATGAATATTGTACTGATTGTGTTGATCGGGATAGTCGCATTGTATGTTGTTATCAAGATCTGGGGTGCTGACAGTATGCTGGAGACAACTGGCATATTCGGTATCATCTTTGCCTTTCTGGCATTTACGAGCGCCAACTGGGCGCCGGATGTGTTGAGTGGCCTGGTTATTCTCAATTCACAAACGCTGGAAGATGGCGATTTGATAAAAATTGATGGCTACGATGATGAGTACATCATCAGCAAAGTGTCGTTCATTTACACCATTATTTTCGATATTCGAAATAACAACCGAACCCTGATTCGCAACAACCGCATGATGCAGGGCAAGATTGACAACTTAAGTCGAATAGCCAGTAGTGATGGAATCCGCCAGGCCTTGCAGTACAACATTGGCTACCCCGAGCTACCCATCGCTGACAGGGAAGCGCGTATCGCAATCGCGGATGCCCAGACTAAAAACATCAATGATATGTTTGAAAAAGCGTTTCAGAGAGCTTGTGAGGACGACACGGTAAAGGTAAATCGCAGCAAGGCATTTGAGTGGGCACTTACAGAGGCGGGCGATTACGCGCTTCAATATACTTTATGGATATATCTGGACCGTATTCCCAGTACTAAGATAACCGCGACCATTCGAAAGCATTATCTTGGCACTATCTATAGAGTCAATGAACTGGTGTATCGAGCGTCTATTGAAGAAGACATCGATTTATCGACGCCGAATCTGTCAAATATAACGGTAAAATCGGCGCCAGATTGACAATAGATTCCTTGCAACCTCATCGTCTGAGTAGACCGCTCTATCCAGGGCCATATGAATTTCAACCAGGCAAGCTGATCACACCGTAACTTGGCTTGCCATTCGCCAGCTCGTTAGGCTGGTACTATATGCACATATTCTGCCAATCAGAGAGCAGTCGCGTGCCGATCATCAATGAGCAGTCCTTGCTCCAAGAGTACTTACAAGTTACTCGCAAAGCTAAGATTCAATTCATTGCAGCTTTGCTTGCGTCACTATCCTTGTTGCCGGCGTCTATGTTGGCAAGTGCCGAATTCGAACGCAGTGAACAGCGTGAGCGCTGTGCCGATTTCCATGCCTTGAAAAAACCGCTGTTCGGTGATCTTCATGTTCACACCCGCTACTCATTCGATTCTTATGTGTCCAGCCAGCGCAACGACCCATGGGACGCCTATCGCTACGCAAAAGGCGAAGCAATCACTTTGCCAGATGAGGACGGCAAGCAAACGGTCACGGCGCAGTTGCAGCGGCCGCTGGACTTTACTGCCGTCACTGATCATTCCGAATTGCTAGGCCCTATCAACGTTTGCACTGAAGACCCCTGGTCAATGGGTTATTGGTGGCCACACTGCGTTATGTCGCGCTCAAGCATATACATTGTGCAACTCGTCGCCGCCAATTGGTGGGCGAGCAGGGCAGTGACTTCGCCGGGTGGTGCCCAGAGTTTTGCGTGCACATTGTCTGATTGCGACAGCGGCCACATTAGCTACTGGAATAACATTCAACAGGCCGCGGAAGATCATTATGATCGCAGCTCGGCGTGTGAATTCACTACGTTTGTTGGTTATGAATACACCGATGCTCCAGACCACAAGAACATGCATCGCAACGTGATATTTCGCAATGAGCACGTTACCAAAACGGCGATATCAACGTATGACACAGGCTCATACAATTTTCCGAATTTATGGGAGCAGCTGCGCGAGCAGTGCATCGACGGCATAGAAGGCTGTGATGTGTTGGCGATTCCTCACAATCCTAATCTTTCTGGCGGTCTTATGTTCCGCGACCCGCAAACGCCTTTAGAAGCTACAAATCGAGCGTTTTTTGAGCCGGTAATAGAACTTACCCAGCACAAAGCAAGCTCGGAGTGTCGATTTGACCGCCTGCGCGGTATTGGTCTGGACACGGAGGATGAGCTTTGCGATTTCGAACAAGCCGTGGCAGATAACCTGGGTATGCTGGGAACACTGCATGGCGAGGTGGCTACCGACCGTGCTGCAGCGGTTGAGTTAGAAAATTTTGCACCCAGAAATATGGCGCGCAATGCCTTGAAAGATGGCCTGGCGATTGGTCAGCGAGACGGCCTTAATCCTTTCAAGTTTGGTTTCATAGGTTCTACGGACACGCACAGTGCAACCCCCGGCGGCGCTGAGGAAAACAATTATGTTGGCCATCTCGGTCGCAGAGATTCTGGTTACCGCAATGTGCAGGATCACTTTTTTGATAACCCTGGTGGTCACGCTGTTGTTTGGGCAGAAGAAAATTCGCGCGATGCAATTTTTTCCGGAATGCGACGCAAGGAAACTTACGCCACCAGTGGCACACGTCCGATTGTTCGATTTTTTGCGGGCTGGAACTATGAAGAAAACCTGTGTCAGGCAGAAGACATGATTGAGCAAGCCTACGCTGGCGGTGTACCTATGGGAGGTAATCTGAAACCGGCTGGCCAGACCCTGGTGCCCAGTTTTTTGTTATCAGCGCAGAAAGACAGCGGTAGTGAGGGCAACCCCGGTACAGATTTACAACGAATTCAGATTGTAAAGGGTTGGGTAGACAGCGAGGGTAAAACACACGAACGTGTTGTTGACGTGGCGGGTAACCCTGCCAATGGCGCTTCTGTAGACCCGAACTCCTGCCGTCCGACTGGTGCCGGCGCATCTAACTTATGTACCGTGTGGCGCGATGATGAATTCGACCCGGCACAGAACTCCTTTTACTACGCAAGAGTTCTGGAAAACCCCAGCTGTCGATGGAGTACACTTCAATGCCAGGCTGCAGGTGTTAATCCGTTTTCGCAGCAGTGTAAGGAGCAAGCCGACAGGGCCACAGAAAAGGCGGTTGGGCGCGGCGCAATAGGCGATGTCTACGGCAAATGCTGTCTGGATCCAAAAGTGCAACCGTTTTATTCACCTGTTTTACAGGAGCGTGCATGGACATCGCCAATTTGGATAGACGCACGCGCTGCCGGCTCAAATGCTGGCGATTAAAACGCGATCAATTGTTCAGCGATTGCCCATCTAGAGACTCTCCGCTGTTAAGCGATCCCTATCACTTCGATCTAACAATGCAGCTCGTCAGATTCTGACTATACTCAGAACGATACTGGCGAGGAATATAACAATGCGAAGCAAAGCCATTCTAACTTTGTGCTCTCTGACCCTGATTGCAAGCGTTGCAAACGCGCAATCTCGCGGTACCTATCTATCTGGAGAAGTCGCACAAACCAGTTCAGACGGTGAAGTTCAAGTTGCCGGAGCGCAGGCAAATGCAACGGCGGCCATAGAACCCGGTACCGAGTTTGACTCGGATGTGAGTTGGGGTCTTGCAATCGGTTACCGTCTTGAGAACGGTTTAGCTCTTGAGCTCGAGTACACAACGATGAGCTTCACAACCGATGATGCGCCACAAAGCATAGCGGTGCGACCGGAATGGGAACCCTTTCTTGAAGGTGCGACCACTGAGGATTTTATCTATACAGGCGAAGCTGAAATTCACAATGTCGCGCTTAACCTTGCCTACCACTATCAAACCAGCAGCCGTTGGACACCTTTCGTAAGGGTTGGCTACGGCTACGCAGAGGTTGACGTCACCACTAATTATTCCGAGCAGCCACGCTTTGAGATTTTTGCGCTGCCTAGTGAAGTCTATGAGCCAAGCAATTCCAGTGGTTCAACGTGGAACATTGGTTTGGGTGTTGCATGGCAGCTCAATGAAGCCATAGAATTTGAGCTGGAATACGTTCAGTCTGATTATGATACCGACGGTAGTACCGGTAGGGTTGAATCAGGCAACTTTATTGAATATAGAGATTTCAGTAACGGGCGTATTGCTCTGGGCCTGAGGTTCTGGATGTAACAAACCCGCTTCCATGCTGTAACATAACGGCATGGAAAAGTTACTCGATACCCTTTTGGGCTACCTGCCGGTAGCCTTTCAACAAAACCAAATACTCCGCCCTGTAATCGGCTTACTGCTTATTGTCGCAATTGCCATCACCGTGCATTTTTTGGCTAGGCTGGTGATCTTGCGCGGTGTAGAGGCCTTGCTGACGGCGCGACATAATCAGCGCGACGATCTGCTGGTTAGCCGCCATGTGTTTCGCCGTTTGATACACATTATCCCGGCAGTGGCTATATACGGTTTGGCAAATCCTCTGTTGCCAGATCATGAGGTGCTGGCAAACGCTATTCGCACCGCGGCCATGTTGTACATGGTGGTAATGATTGTGCTGTTCGTTGATGCCTTGCTGAACGTGTTGCTTGAAATTTATCGCACATTTGAAATCTCAAAGCACTTCCCCATCAAGAGCTTTATCCAGGCATTCAAGCTGATTGCCTATTTCATTGCTATCGTTACGCTTATCTCGCTGCTGTTGGGTAAATCACCACTGCAGTTGATAGCTGGTTTGGGCGCAATGACAGCGGTTTTAATGCTGGTTTTCAAAGACCCTATTCTGGGCTTTGTCGCGGGTTTACAGCTTAGTTCCAATCGCATGGTCGCTATTGGTGACTGGATCGAAATTCCACAGCACGGTGTTGACGGCGATGTTTTGGAAATTGCCTTGACCACTGTAAAAGTCAAAAACTTTGACAATACGATAACCACAGTGCCAACGCAGGCGCTGATCAATGATTCCTTCAAGAACTGGGCTGGAATGCAGCGTTCTGGCGGTCGAAGAATCAAACGCGCTGTACATATTGATATGAACAGCATTAAATTCTGCGACGATGAGACGCTGCAGAGATTCTCTCGAATTCAGTACATCAGCCAGTATATTGCCGATAAAAAACAGGAATTGACGGAATTCAACGCGGCCAAAAACATTGACGCTGAGGTGCAGGCGAATGGCCGACGCCTGACAAACATTGGCACCTTCAGGGCTTATGTACAGGCGTATCTTAAAGACCATCCAAAAATAAGTAAGGATTTGACGTTTCTTGTGCGACAGCTTCCCCCCGGAGAGACGGGCGTGCCGATAGAGATCTACGTTTTCTGCAACGATACCCGTTGGGTTGAATATGAGAGCATTCAGGGCGACATATTTGACCACGTGCTCGCGGTTGTGCCTTCTTTTGACCTGCGCTTGTTCCAAAACCCCACTGGCCTGGATTATCGGAGTGCTTTTTTACAATCTGGTGATGGGCTTTACGCGAGCGAAAATAGGCGATAATCTGAAGCTTCTTTGGAAGTTGCCTAACAGGAGTTTATTAATATGTTGATCCGTTCTTTACTGTCGTTGCTGTTTACCAGCCTTCTGCTGCTCGCACCTGTCACTTCAGCGGTTGATCTGGATATTCTGTCCTCAACGCCGCCAGGCAGTTGGTCTTTGCGCGAGGAAACCACCACAGACCATAAAGGACGGCAAACAGTCACTGTGACCAAAACATCCATGCTGGAAAAAGAGCAGCGCAACGACCAGGCCTACTTCTGGATGGAAATGGCGGTTGACAGCTATAAGCTCAAAAAAGGCAAGCGTAAGAAGACCGGGGACCGCATGATCATAAAGTCGCTGGTGGCAGAAAGTATGCTTGCCGGAGATCCGGCCAATGCGATGCAAAATTTGCGTGGCTTCGGCGAGGAAGTGATTATCAAGAGTGGTAAAAACAAGCCCATGCGCATGCAAGGTGCTGGCGGTTTTGCCCAGGGCATGTTGCAAGGCATGGGCGCGGAAATTAAATATGATTTCCAGGAGCAGGGCAGCCAAACGGTCTCAGTACCTGCGGGTGAATTTGATACCCTGGTGTTACGAGGTACTGGTTCTACCGAAATGAAAGTGATGTTTAAAAAGATTACGGTCAGTAGTACAAGTACTTCGTACTACTCGAAAAAGATACCTTTCGGAATTGCCAAGGTTGATGGGGAAAGTACAACCAACGGTAAAACCTCAACGCATAACGCGGTGTTGTTGGAGTACGGTACCTCGGGTGCAGTAAGCGAAATAACAGAGCCTGTTGAAGATATGCCGGCGATGCCGAATATGAAAGACTTGTTTGGCGGCTAGGTGCCACAAAATGTTCTGTGCACCACTTCAGTCGTTGATGGTGGGCTTAACAAGCGGTCAGGGATGTCGTTGCGACAGTAGTCAAACGGCGTCTCAAGCGCCGTTGCCAACTCGTTAAACAACACAAGGTCTTGTTGTTTGCTGGCCTCAGTGATGGCTATCTCGATCAGGTGATTACGGGCAATGATGGCCGGGTTGCTGCAGCGCATTTTTTCAACACGATCGCTAGTAGCGCTTTCCTGATCGAATCTGGCCCGCCAGCGCTGAATCCATGGGGCCATTGCCTCTGGAAAATCAAAGACGTGAGCAACGCTGCTGTTGGTGTAAATAGTGGGTTCGGCAAGCTCATACAGGCGCCTGAAACTTAAGGTGAAATCCAGTTTGTTCGTGCCAAGCAGTTCAAACCAATCCTTTAGCAATACGTCATCACCTTCGTGCAGCTCTGACAAACCAAACTTTGGATTCGCAAGCCTGCGATATTCATTAGTATACAAGGCCGGAAATTTATCCAGAACCGATTGAGTTGCCTCAACGGCCGCCTCATCATCATCGAACTGCAGGCGTATCAGGTTGAGCAGGCATTGCGCCAGTTGCATCAGGTTCCAGTGCGCGATGCCTGGTTGGTTCTGATACGCGTATCGACCACCAGTATCGATAGAGCTAAATACTTTGTCGGCCTGATACTCATCAAGAAACGCGCAAGGACCATAATCAATTGTTTCGCCGCTTAACAGCATATTGTCGGTGTTCATCACACCGTGAATGAAACCTAGTAATTGCCACTTTGCAACCAGAGTAACCTGCGCATCAATAACTGCTTGCAATAAAGCCAGCGCTGGGTTGTCGCTAGCACCTGCCTCGGGATAATGTCGATCGATCACGTGCTTTGTTAATTGCTCAAGCGAATCGATATCTTTACGTGCCGCAAAATACTGAAAGGTGCCAATGCGAATGTGGCTGCGTGCCACTCGGCACAAAATGGCACCAGGCAGTACCTCTTCGCGAAAAACCTGTTCGCCGCTGAACACGGCAGCAAGGCTGCGACTGGTAGGCACCTCAAGCGCATGCATTGCTTCACTGACAATATACTCTCGCAGAACAGGGCCTAGCGGGGAGCGACCATCGCCACCGCGTGACCAGGGCGTGCGACCCGCGCCTTTCAGCTGAATGTCATAGCGCTGACTGTCGCTGGCCATCACTTCACCCAGTAACACGGCGCGGCCGTCACCAAGCTGCGGATTCCAGCCGCCAAATTGATGCCCCGCATAGGCAGCAGACAAAGGTTGGGCACCTTCGGGCACGCTATTACCCGCGAGTACCTGAACGCCTTGTGCGGAGCTGAGCCATTCTTCGTCTATGCCCAACAACTCGGCTAGCCCCTTGTTGACTCGAATAAGCTCCGGGTTTGCTACCGATGTGGGCTCTTGCAGTGCGTAAAAGGCCTGGGGTAATCTGGCGTAGCTATTGTCGAAATTAATTGACGGGCTCAAGAGCTCTTCTTCGTGATGTGATCAAGCAGACCCATGGCAAATGCAGAAGCGACAAATGTCAGGTGCAGCATTATGTACCAGAATATCTTGTTGTCTTCCGTATTTGCCGTATTCATAAAAATTTGCAGCAAGTGAATGCTGGAAATGGCCACAATGCTGGCGGCGATTTTTGCTTTCAATGATGACGAATCCATTTTGCCTAGCCAACTGAGCTTCTCCTCGTCTTCACCAACATCCAGCTGCGAGACAAAATTCTCATAGCCACTCATCATCACCATCACGATCAAGCCGCCAACCATGGCCATGTCGATCATAGACAGCACTTTCAACACCATTTCAGCTTCTGACAGTGCAAAAATGTGCACCAGCAGGTGGTAACACTCTTCGAAAAATTTCAAAAGCAGTGCCAGTAAGGCAATAGACAAGCCCAGATAAATAGGCGCTAAAATCCAGCGTGCCCGATACATTGTTTTTTCTATACCGGTTTCAATCGATGAACTCATGGGTGTTCCTTAGTGGGTGTTTTATTTTCGACTATTTGTGATCAGTTCACAATTGTTGATCGACTATTTAGTTTAAGCGCCCGTTAGCGTTCAAGGAGCTGATATAATTGAACCTTAGTTGTTTGCCCAAGGAGAGACGCAATGAAGTATTTTGGATCCGTAGTAGCGGCTGTTTTACTGACTATTACGCTTTCAGCATCCGCCGCTGATCCGGCGGCCGGTAAAGCCAAGGCAGGAACGTGTTTCACATGCCATGGCGCTGATGGAATTGGTATTGTTGATATGTACCCAAACCTGGCCGGCCAAAAAGAAGCGTATCTGGTTTCTTCAATAAAAGCTTACAAAGACGGTTCTCGCAGCGGTGGAATGGCCGCATTGATGACGCCTATGGTCAGTGGCCTGTCTGATGCCGATATTGCTGACATCGCTGCATTCTATGCGAGTCTGAGCGCGAAATAGCCGGCCTGGCGTTTCCACGCTTGCTAGTAGGCGCGCGTTCGATTGACCGGGTTGATTAGTTTTTCACCGGCAATGTAACGTTTCAGGTTTTCCCGGGCAATCAGCCTGGTCAGATTCATAGCCTGACGTGAGCTGGCGGCGATGTGAGGGGTGATCAGCACATTAGGCATAGACCACAGCGGGCTTGATGGAGGCAGGGGCTCCGGCTCTGTAACATCCAGACCAGCTGCGCCAATGCGGCCATCTTGCAAGGCTTTTATAAGCGCATCGGTGTCTACAGAACCACCACGACCAACATTTATGAGCATTGAGTGCTTAGGCATGGCATTCAGAAAATCTTCATTGATTAGGTGTCTTGTTTTCTCTGTTAAAGGCAGGGCGTTCACGACCACATCGGCCTTCGCGGCCAATTCCATGGCTTCAGCACTCAACCCTACGTAGCTAACATAGTCAGGACCTTCGCGACTGCTGTTGCGTGTGGCAATCACGTTCATACCCAGACCATGTGCCCGTTTCGCAGTTTCCAGACCAATACTGCCAAGCCCCAGAACCAACATGGTTTGGCCTTTTACGGTCTGAAAATTCTGCCGCATAGCTGCGTTTCTATCCCACTTGCCATCGGCCATGGCATCTCTAAACAGATGCAATTGCCGACCAAGGCTTAGCATCATTGCAATTGCGTGCTCGGCGATAACCTCGGCCGCGGCCCCCCGGCTATTAGTCAGCAGAATCTCAGGTGCGTCCTGCATTTGTTGGTGCGCCAAACAGCCCTCTACCCCAGCGCTGTAGCTGTGTACCCACAAAGTATCGTTAATGGCAGAGAGAATTTGAGGTGCTGCGCACATGGTAAAAATCGCGTCGAATTGACCATTGAGTTTTTCCGTAGGAACAGCACCTGGAATACTGACCACTTCAATGCCTTCGAGAAAATCTTCCTCACCGGTGATCAGGCCAGCGCCGCCAAAAGCCACTAATATGCGGCTCGGTCTTTGCCAACCTTCCACCTCACGTACCGGTTTATCACTCAGGGAAAAATTCCGCAGAAGTTCCGGAAGCGACGTTTCACTGGATTCTGATTCAGCAATTGACAGTGGCTGTGCGCAGGCGGTACACAGAAGAATTGACAAAAGTAGGGCATGTTTAGTCATGTAATTCACTGCTCTGATCATCAAGAATTCTCAGTATACCGCGGTCCGCATCGAGTTGGATAAGATCACCAGTTTTCACCACCCTGGTGGCCACCTGCAGGTTGACAATAGCTGGCAGTCCGTACTCCCTGGCGATTACCGCGCCATGAGATACAGCGCTGCCAACATCAGTGGCAAGCCCTGCGATTAAACTGAAGTACGGTGTCCAACCTATATCAGTGATTTTCGACACCAGAATCTCGCCATGCTTCAGCTTTGCTGCTTCAGCCAGAGTGGTGGCGACTCTGGCGCGACCTTCTACCACGCCGCGACTAACAGGGCGCCCGATCAGTTCGCCGTGTTCAGTGCTCTCAAACGTGGCTTGCTCACGCGGTTCGGCGCCGCCAACATAAACATCATCAAATTCCAGCAAGTTTTGAAATTCCAGTGCTGTGCGGCGCTTCTGGCAAAGCGCAATCATGTCTTCATCGTGGTTACGGCAAAATGATGAAAGCTCTTGCCTGGACATAAAGAACACCAGATCTGGATCGGGCAGTTTGTTCTCCTGCTGCAACAGCTCGCCAAGGTGGCGATAACCGCACTGCAGTTTATGAGTGCACAGCACTAAGGCCGATTTGGTTTGTTCCCGCAGTCTGATGGCATCGTGTGCTTTGGGCAACAAGAACCTGAGTGCCGCCGGCAATGAGCCCATGTCGACGCTTTCAACACGTTTGGGTGTGTACCCTGCGCTTAAACGCGAAGCAATAGACGCTTGCATACTTTCCACCAGGCGCTCAGGCTCGTCTACCCATGCTGGAGAGCGCACGCACAGCTCACGATAGCCACGGTGGCCGTGACGTTGCAAAAACTCTCTGAACCGCTGACCAACCGCCGCTGACTGCGGCTTGTTTAGCCAGGCCAGCGCCATCGCGCTGGAGGCATCGCTAAAGTTCTGTGCAGCAAGTTTGTCTTGTGCAAGCAGGTCCAGAATGCCGTCGAGCTGCTCTACCATTACTGCACTTTCAACGTTACTGGCACCGGCCAACAGTCTTGCCGCCTCGGCTTGTAGCTCGGCCATTTTTTCAGGATTAGCTTCTTTGGACTTGCCAGTGACTATCGATTGTATGACCGCTTCCATAACGCCAGAGTAGGCCGATGTACGAAGGTGAACCTCGTTCATCTCACAGAGCCAGGGAAACTTGGCTTCCATTTCCATCATCATTGTTTCCGAGTTATCGGTGTAGGCGATATGGAAGTGGCGAAACCGCGAATCAAATTCCGCGGTGAACCTGGCGGCTTTCAGGCAAAACCGGAAAAACTTTAGAGAGCCCAGCCAGCGCAATGGCAGCGGGCGCCGATTCTCCGGGTTTTTAAGTTCTGGGATGGCACGACCGCAAACGCCGGCGGCGGTGTTTTCCGCAGTGTTGAAAGAGACGTTGCGTCCGGCATCCAGGCTGCCGCTTAGATTGATAAACATATGCCCGTAAAACAGATTAATCTGGGTCCATTCCTCAGTGATTGCCGGGCGGCCAGCGTATTGTGTGTGCATGTATTGCATACCGTGTTCAATCGCGCGGCCTTGCACAGAAAACGTGAGTGGGCACACAGGCCCAGGCATCATCTCTCCAACGTTGCAACGGGTTATCACCTGGTCTGCAGGGATAGGTGTGTGGCCATCGTTCAGGTCAACACCCAGCGTGGTAATGGGGCGTGCTTGCAGCCAGTACAATTCGCCACTGTGGTCTAGCGCCCATTCCAGATCCAGGGGGCAGCCCAGATTCGCTGCAGCTTTTCTCGCGTCATCGGCAATGCTAAACAGCTCGATATCATTGATACTGGCATCATCAGACACCAGAGCACGCTCCAGCACCTCATTGCCTGGTGTCAATACAAAGTGGTCGGGTGTGGCCTCGCCACTAACCAAGGCCTCTCCCAAACCATTGACCGAGTCAACAAGCAAACGATTGTGACGACCAGACACCGGGTCGGCTGTAAACACTACACCGGCCGCACGCGCATCAACCATTGATTGCACCACAATGTTCATAGTGGTTTCCTGCTCGCCGCCTCTGGCCTGGTACGCTTTTGCACGAGATGTGTTCAGCGACTCTACGCAGTTCTGAATCGCAGTCTTCAGATCACTGAAACTGTCGATATTTAAATAGGTATCAAACTGACCGGCAAATGATTCGCTGTCGCCGTCTTCAGCGAGTGCAGAAGAGCGAACCGCAACCGGCCCTGTCAAACGCTCAAAACGATTTTGCAAGTCGTCGGGTAAGTACTCAAACTGAGCATTGACGATAACAAAGCCATCTGGAACCCTAAGCCCCATATTGATGAGTTCCGCCAGCCCATGAGCTTTGCCGCCCACAGCGTGCCCTGCCGCTTCATTCAGCGCCAATAAATAGCTGTGTGTTGTTGGCGTATCGCTGCCTGATGCCGAGTTGCTCAAGGCACACCCTCTACTGTTTTCCGGGGGCGAAAGTATAACGCGCCAATGGCAAGCCTAGATGTAAGGCTGGTAACTCGATTGGTCTGGCCTCTCGTGCGACGATGGCCGTAACACGCAGTACGCATTTGAGAAACAAGGTGATGAAATGAGTGTAAGTAGCCAGGATAGAAGGGCTTTTCAGGATTTTCTAGAATTCGTCTCTACTGTTGACAAGGAGTTCCTCAGCGAATCCCGCATGGTGACCGATCCAGCCGATATTGCCGAAGGTCAGCATATGTTATTGCATTTGCTAAAAGTTGGACTGGATGCATGGGTGGACAATGACGCCAGCCGGCCTCGCTTTGCGATGCAAGCATCACCGGTTATGAAGTGGGGAGGAGAGGGTCCGGATAACCCCTCGCATTGTGCGCCGCTGGACCCCACGCGTCGCTATCGAATCACCGGGCGAATGAATAAAGAGGTCTACATCAGCTACACGGTGTACACAGGCAAGCGCGAAGGCGACTGGAATGACGGTGTTATTTCAGCGTTGAATCACACCGAATTTGAAGTTGATGAAAACGGTAACTATGAAATTTATATTGAGCCGCAAGCAACCGCCGGTGCCTTGCATATGGAAGCCGGTAAACCCAATTGTGTGATTGCTCGACACTACTGGGAAGAGGAAGTTACCGCGCTCACCAAACCGGAGTGTGTAGCAGAACTGGATATCGAATGTCTGACAGAGCCAGGTTTCCCCAGGCCGCTGGCACCCGCCGCTCTGGCCGATAAGCTGAAGGCAGCCGAGACCTTCATTCGTGGCCAGACGCTGGATCGGCCATTACCGGGCCAGGCGGAATCGCCCAGCTGGTTCTCTATGGTGCCCAATGAATTGCCCAAGCCGGAGCGCTGGGTGCCAAGCGAAGGTGGTGGCGCCGGTGCAATAGATAACGCGTACTGTGCCGGTTTGACCATACTTGCACCCGATCAGGCGCTCATTGTGGACGGACGCTGGCCTGAGTGTGTGTATGCGAATGTGTGCTTCTGGAACCGTTACCAACAGGCAATTGACTATCGCTATCGACAAGGGTCTTTGAACCGCAAGCAAATGAAACTCAATGCCGACGGCAGTTTTACGTTTGTTCTTGCCCATCAGGACCCAGGTACGCCGAACTGGATTGACACCGAAGGCCACATGGTTGGAAGCCTGTACTTTCGCTATTTGATGTCAGAGGGTGATATTGAACAGCCGCGCTGTCGGGTAGTGGCTGTTGATGAGGTGGCAGCGGAGCTTGCCAACTAACCCCTTGGTGACCACAATTGTCGCCACCAGGGGGCGGTTTCTGCGTCATCAATACCCACTTCAGACTGGCGGGCTACTGGGTTTTTCGCGGTTTTGAAAAGAACGTCGTAGAAGAAGAATAAGGGGGCGTAATTTCCATTTGGGTTGGCGTTCGGCCCCATGCCGTGGTGAGCATGATGGGTATCAGGTAGCGTGATCACATACTGCAGGCGCTGCATTACAGGTGCTGTAATCGGATGTTTGAACAAGGGTAGATCCCAGCGCAATCCACTGTGTGAGCTGATCGAAACAAATGCCAACACGGCGTAGGCTAATAGATACGGTCCTGTTAAACCGGCATAAATCATCCATGCTTCAAAATACAGCGTAGGCATCAGCAGAAACCAACCCAGGTTACCCCGACTGGTCACCAATACATTCATTTGCCGCGCCGAGTGGTGGGTTCGGTGCAATTTCCACAGCCACGGCCATTGGTGCGAGAAGCGGTGGTACCAGTACTGCATGAGTTCCCGTGACAGTAGATAGGCAAAAAACACAGGCCAAAAAGGCAGGTGATTCAAGCTGTCGGCGGAACCAGGAACCAGCAGTGTGGCCATTGCCGCCAGCACAAATGCAATGACAGGGCGCACAACGGCTGCCTGCTGCAAATAGGAACCCCAGGCAAGTAATTTCTCAGCGTGATTACCACGCTGGCGTGACAAGTGCCCAGTGAATAGTTCGGCGATTAGAAGTGTACTGAATACCAGCAGTGGGAAGAACTTGATCAGGTCCATACCCGGATCATATCAAATTAGCTGTTCGGCGGGTTCTGCAATCGCCGCAACACCTCAGAGTCCGGAAAGCCATCGGCAATCAAACCCTGCTGCGATTGATAAGCCCGAACAGCCTTGCGAGTTGCGGAACCCACGATGCCATCAGGTTTTCCGGAGTTAAATCCCGCACTATTCAGGGCTTGTTGAATACGTTTGATGTCGCTGCGCCGTAAACCTTTCCCCGCAGGTGCCGGGCGCCGCAAATCACCAGCGCCAGCAAGGCGGTCAGCCAGCAAACCAACTGACAAGGCATAGTATTCCGAGCGATTCCAACCCATGATCACTTTGAAATTTTCGTACACAATGAACGCCGGCCCCTTGTGTCCGGCGGGCACGATGATGGCGGCTTGCATGTCATCAATATCCGGCAACAGCTGGCCGCTGGCGGTGCGCACGTTCAGCGAACGCCATTGCGCTAAGGATTTCCTGATTTGCCGCCCGGTCTGCGTCCAATCAAAGCCCGCGGGCAGCAATACCTCGCGTCCCCACCTACGTTCTTTTTCCCAGCCCAATGCCTGCAGGTAATTGGCACCGGAGGCGAGCGCATCCGCGGTGCTTTTCCACAAATCTATTTTGCCATCGGCGTCACCGTCTACCGCGTAGCGCGCAAACGTAGAAGGCATAAATTGAGTCTGGCCCATCGCACCTGCCCAGGAACTCTCCATTTTTGCCGGATTCAAGTTAAAGCGTTCAACCAGCCGCATGGTCGTTACCAGTTCCGATGTAAAGAATTTGGCGCGACGCTGGTCACAAGCAAGAGTGGCCAATGCAGAGATCGCATTCTTCTTGCCCATATAGCCACCGAAATTGGTTTCCAGCCCCCAGAAAGCAACCAGGTATCGACCCGGCACGCCGTATTGTCGGGTCAGGCGTGCAAGCAGCTCGGAGTGCGACTTTAGTAAGGCGCGGCCAGTATCAATGCGCTTTTGATTCACGCGCTTTCCCAGGTAATCAGCAAACGTGGTGCTAAATTCAGGTTGCTTTCGGTCTAGTTCAATAATCTTCTGTTCTATTTTGGCGTGTTCAAGAACACGTTCAATCGTTTCTAAACGCACCCCAGCGTTACTGGCCTGCGTACGAATTGCATCAAAACACTGAGTTTCAGCCGCTGTGTTTGCAAGCGCCGGCAACGGCAGCAAGAATGACGCAATGAGTAAGCTCTTCAGGAGTGTATTTGGCACAGAGAATTGCAACGTGATGGACAACGCTCAAGTATAGCGAGAGCGAACTCTGCGCTGTTAGCGCTAGCTGATCGCTCTGGTAATAGTTGGTGTTTTAATCAAACAGCGTCAAAGGCCCTGAACGAAGTCTCCAATGCCATTGAGCAATAACTGGGTGGTCATGATCACCAGCAACATACCCATTAATCGTTCCATCACACGACTCACCTACGATCACAGACTTATAACGATTTAGATAACCTAAGCCTCAAGTAATCTAATGCGGCGTTCATGCTGATACAATGCTCGCCGCCAGCATAAACTGTACTCGAAATTGTCTTAGGTTGTGTGAATGAAAAAGTCGTCGTTTTTAATGTGTTCTGTGTTCTCCCTGGCACTGCTGGGTTGCGATTCCAATAGCAATTCAGCTGGGGGGCAGTTTGCTGAAATTCCGCCGCTACCCAGCTATGATTTCAGTGCGGTTGACCAGCGACTTGACGAATTTGTTGCAGAAAATGCAGTGTTTGAAGGCGTCTCTTATACGTTGGTAGACAAGCAGCAGGGTACTCTGCATGAGGCGGCCTTTGGAGACCATGAGCTGGATATTGTTGTATTGCTGGCGTCGACCAGCAAAGTGCCGGTTACGCTTCTGCTAATGGCCTTGCACGAAGATCCCAGTCTTGATTTTGATATAAATGAACCTATTGGCACCTACTTGCCCTGGATGGGCGTGTACGGTGACGCAAGCACGGCGCAGTTACTCAGCAATACGTCTGGTATTCCTGGTTTGGAAGGTTTGGGAAACTACGGGGCCCACATATGCCAGTATTTGCCAGCCCCCGATTTGCTTACTTGCGCAGAAACCATCTACAGCACTGAGTTACCCAACTCAGTCGACCCCGGAACACGCTTTAGCTACGGTGGCAGCCAATGGCAGCTGGCCGGTGCAGTTGCTGAAGTAGTGGGTGGGGCTAGCTGGGCGCAGTTGTTTAACCAGTACATTGCCGAGCCTTGTCAACTGGAGGTGTTTCGCTTTGGTAACCCATGGTCTAACGTTGGCTCATGGAATGGCAGCCCGGACAGTTTGATTTCTCAAGATAACCCGAATATTGAAGGCGGTGGCATCAGCAATATGCGCGATTACGCGAAAATACTGCAAATGATGCTGGATGGTGGCCGCTGCGACAGCACTCAAGTATTAAGCGAAGAATCACTGGCCATGATGCGGGAAGATAGAGGTGGGTCGTTAGGTACTCCGTACGGAATGGGATGGTGGATTACTAACCCTGAAGATGGCAGCGCGCCTACGCTATTTCGTGATCCCGGCGCTTTCGGTGCAATTTCATGGTTGGATACAGAGCGCGAGTATGCGGGTTATCTCGCCGTTGACGATTACACACGCGTTGATTCTGCGGCACCAATTGTATTGACGCTAACGGAGTTAATTCCGCTAATCGAAGCGGCAATAGATCAGGGTAGGGCCGCCGTCAACTAAGCGCATAAGACGAACAAACCAGGCGTCACACCTTGGTTTGCATCTTAATCGTTTTTTGCGTGGTTTCATTGTAAGGCGGCAGCATGCCCCCGAGCTTCGCCACGTTCACCTTGGCTTGCTTGAAAATTGCTTTCGCGTGACTGAAGGTTTTGAAACCGTCATAGCCATGATATGAACCCATGCCTGCAGGACCTACACCACCAAACGGCAGGTCTTCCTGCATGATGTGCATGATCACATCATTCAAACACACACCACCCGAGGTTGTTCTGTCCAGCACAGTGCGCTCTTCCTTGCTGTCATTACCGAAGTAGTAGGCGGCCAGAGGGCGCGGGCGCGCATTTACATAATCAATACACTCGTCAAACTCTTTATAGGTGCGAATAGGCAGTAGCGGGCCGAATATTTCCTCTTCCAATACTCGCATGTCGTCGCTGGGGTTTTTGATAACAGTTGGCGGGATTTTGTAGCCAGCTTGTGCAGAAAAGTCTTCGTTAGCGGGATTACACTCAACCAGCTCAGCGCCTTTGTCCCTGGCGTCTTGCAAGTTGGCCTGCAGGCGCTGGTAGTGTCGATCATTGATAACGGATGTGTATTCGTTATTGTCCAGCAGTTTGGGGTACATCGCCGCCACAGCCTTCTGAATTTCAGCAACAACGTCGTCAAGTTTCTCTTCCGGAACCATCAAGTAGTCTGGCGCTAGACAAATCTGGCCCGCATTCAGGGTTTTGCCCATCATGATACGGCCAATTGCTTGTTCAAGGTCTGCCGTGCGGCTGATCATTACCGGCGACTTGCCACCCAGTTCCAAAGTCACGGGTACCAGGTTTTTGGCTGCGGCTGCCATGATGTGTTTCGCGATAGAAGTAGCACCAGTAAATAGCAGATGATCGAATGGCAGGCTACTGAACGCAGAACCAACCTCAGGCCCACCAGCAAAAATGGATACTTCATTAGGCGACCAGGCATCAGCCACAATATCGGCCATCACTTGCGAGGTGGCGGGTGTAAACTCAGAGGGCTTGATCATCACACGATTACCAGCAGCAAGAATATCTGCCAGTGGTGCGAAGGTCAGGTTCGCCGGGAAATTCCAGGGGCTGATCACACCTACCACGCCCATTGGCTGATACTCTATCCAGGAGCGAGCGCCGAGGAGTCCAAGTGGAAACATGGACTTGCGTTTTTCAGGCTTCATCCATTTTCGAACTTCTTTAATACCGCTTTTGAAAGGGCCGATACTGGCTGACACATCGGTTAGCATGGTCACTTCACGAGAGCGGCAGGTAAAGTCAGTGTTGAGCGCGTCAACCAGCTGATCCTGGAATTTGGCAACAGAGTTCATACCACGCCGCATGCGGTCTATGCGCGTTTCCGCACTAACATGGCCTTCGGCAAGGTAGTCCGCCCGCTGGGCTTCCATCACTTTCATCAACTCATCGGTGATGGCGTCCTGGTCAACATTCAGTGTTTCTGGTGCATTCATGGTCTTATCCTCGCAGGCCTGCCCAGCAGTGGCAGATAATTGCTTGTCTGTATGGAATTGTGGGGTCTAGTATATTCCGGAATTAGCTGCTCGCGGGCTTATTAAGGTTACGATATGCGTTCACAAGCCCCTAAGGCTTGATAGTTTGAACCAGCACCCAGGGCTTTATCACCATTGTCCACAACGAACGATCGCCAGCATGCCACTCCTGAGCTTGCTGATCACTGACTTGTGCAACAACGCCATCGTGCATCCATTGTTTGACCAACTCGCTGTTATCAGCGGCTATTTGCTCGCCAACACGCAGCAAATCCAGCGAATTGTCCACCCAGATCACGGCACCGCTGGCAAAAAAAGTCTGCAGATCCTGCCAGGGCAGCTTGGCCGTTTCCAGGTTAAGTTTTTCGGTTAATCGACGTTGTTCGTCGCTATTATTTCCAGTAGTCTCCATGCTCTCATAATAACATTGTGTAAAAGGAAACCTGTATGTTAGGCAGTAAATCACTCACGGATGGGCGCGTTGCTGCGTTGCTGAAAGAGCTTGATATCGACTATGAGACAGACGCTGATGGTGATTTTCAGGTAATGCTTGAAATCATGAATGGGCGTTATCAGCAATTGGTGATTAAATCGGAAACCAAACGGCTAGGCGAGCTGGAAATTCGCAAGCTGTATTCTGTAGGTTATCAGAGCCGCAAACCGCTGTCGCAGAAGGTCGCAAATCTACTGCTTGGCATCAATCAGAGTTCAACCGTAGGCGCCTGGCAACTTATGGAGTCAGGTGGAGAGTACTTTGCTGCGTACAACGCGCACCTGTCAGCGGATGTGGACGCGCCTACTTTGCAGACCGTGCTTACGGCAGTTGCTCAAAGTGCTGATAGCATTGAAGATTACCTAACCGGGCAGGATAACTTCTAGTAATCCTCAAATAGCGCGTTGTGTACTAACATGGCTGCACACCCTAGATAGTTGCAGATTTTCCATGACACAAGCCAAGACGCCAGAATGGCTGAACAAGGCAAACTCCGAAGCTGATTTTTTAAATTTGCAGGCGGTGTTGCCCCTGGATTATGAATCGCTTGTGCATCAAGCGCGAGTATCAACCGGCTTGGATGATTTCGGAGAAGACTATTGGCAAGAGCCTTTGCAAATTTTGTGCAAAGACCTGGACAGCGTTGCCGAGCTCACCTTGTTTGGTCGCATAGCGGCGCGCTCAGACCTTTTGATCTGGCTGGAAAACCGGCTCAATATTCTAGAGCTTGTCAAACAGCACCCTGAGATTACTGAGCAGGAAATTGCGGCGCCCATGTTCATCGTCGGCTTGCCGCGCTCCGGCACCAGTATTTTATTTGAGGTGTTGGCGCAAGATCCCGACGTGGGGGTTCCATTAACCTGGGAGAGTATGTTCCCGTATCCGCCGCCAGAAGCGGCCAACTATGATTCCGACCCACGCATTCAACGCGCCCACCGTATGTACACGCAATGGGAAAGGTTGGTTCCGGAGTTTGCCAGTATCCACGAGATGGGCGGCCAGATTCCAGCCGAATGCGGCATGTTGATGTGCAGCAGTTTCATCAGTGATCAGATTGCCAGTATGCAAATGGCTGATAACTATGGGGCTTGGCACGCTACAGCTAATGTAAGACCGGCCTATGAATGGCACAAACTTGTGTTGCAGGTTCTGCAATGGAAAAATCCGCGCAAGCGTTGGCTGTTGAAAGCGCCCGCACACCAGAACTACCTGGACATACTGTTGGAAACCTATCCCGATGCGCGAATAGTTCAAACCCATCGCGACCCGATCAAATGTATGGCGTCAACCACCAACTTGATGGCCTGTATTTACAAGATGCGTAGCGACCGGCCGTTTGATGCGGTGGCTTTTGACAATATATTAATGGGGGAACCTACCGCCAAACGCCTTGAACAGGTAATGGAGCAGCGCGCGAACGGTATCATTCCAGATACCAGCATCTGCGATTCGCACTATTACGATTTGTTAGAAGACCCGATCGCTAACGTGCAGAAAATCTACGCTCACTTCGACATGCAATTGGGTGATACTGCGGCCTCACGCATGGCGCAGTATCTTGCCGATAAGCCGCAGGGCAAATTTGGCGCACACAATTACACATCGGATGTGTCTGAGCGACCATTCTTCAAGCGCTACCAGGAGTACTACGGTGTTCCGTCAGAAGTATAAATCGTGCCCGAAGTGATTAGCCTATGAAGGTTTTGTATCGTGTTGTTTTGTTGATTGCCGCTATGGTGATTGCAGGGTGCGCAGAGCGACAGAGTGGTGGCGAAGTGGCTGCACCGGCTGTGGCCCAAGTGGCTATTGATGAACGTGCGCAGCGCCAGTTAGCCGTTCAGCCACAGCCCAGAAAACAAATATTATTTGGCGATTTGCATGTACACACCACGTTTTCGCCAGACGCTTTTATCACGGCTCTGCCAGTTGCGGGCGGCCGTGGGCTCACTCCGCCGGCCACCGCGTGCGATTTTGCCCGCTATTGTTCTGCGCTGGATTTCTGGTCTATCAATGATCATGCGGAAGGCGTTACACCTCAGCGCTGGCAAGACACCAAAGATGTGGTTCGTCAATGCAATGCCGTGGCCGGTGACCCGGAGAACCCGGATATTGTGGCCTTTCTCGGCTGGGAATGGAGTCAGGTAAACACCGATCCGGCAAAACACTTCGGCCATAAGAACGTTGTATTTCTCAATACCGAAGACGAAAAGGTACCAGCGCGGGCCATTGCCTCGCCACGCGAAAAATTGAATACGGCACCCATGGGTCGACTGGCGCAATGGATGATGGCATTGGGCGACTTCGAAAATCGCGATTATTACTTTGGTATCGATACCTATTACAGCGAGATTGCAGACACGCCGATATGTGAGCAAGGCGTGGATACGCGGGACCTACCCAAGGATTGTCTGGAAGTTGCCGATACGCCCGCGGATCTTTTTCAAAAATTGAACCAATGGAACTTTGACGCCCTGGTTATCCCGCACGGCAACGCCTGGGGCTTGAATACTCCACCTGCAACCAGCTTTAACAAACAATTGACCAGCGCACAGCATGATGCGCGATTGCAGACCTTGTTTGAAGTATATTCGGGTCACGGCAATTCAGAAGAATTTCGGCCCTGGGCAGCGAGTATTGTTGATGAGCTAGGCAACAGCAGTTGTCCGGCACCCTCCGATGACTACCTTCCATGCTGTTGGCAGGCCGGCAATATTATTGCTCAGCGTTGCGCTGCACAAGGCGATGACGAGCTTGAGTGTTCAAAGAGAGCAGCGCAAGCACGGCAGAATTTTGTTGACGCTGGAATATCCGGTCACTTAACCGTGCCGGGTCAGCAGGTCAGTGACTGGCTTAACTGTGGTCAATGCGAAGACTGTTTTGCCGAAGGCATGGACCACCGTCCAAAAACAACAGCGCAGTATGCCTTGGCGATTAGCAATTTCGATGACCCGGAACAGCCGCTTCGTTACCGATTCGGTTTTATTGGTTCCAGCGATAATCACGGTGCTGCCCCTGGAACTGGCTACAAGGAATTTGCTCGCCGACAATTTACCGACGGCTTGTCGCCTACCCGAGAGCGCATGGCCAACAACATGATGCGTGATTCCAGAGAAGCGATTGCGCAATCCATCCCGCTCAATGAGGTGGCCGATGTCAGTTTGAATAAACAGCGCAATATGGAGCGCCAGGCTTCGTTCTGGATGACTGGTGGACTGGTCGCCGTGCACAGCACCGGGCGCAGCAGACAGTCGATCTGGGATGGCTTGAGAAGTAAAAACGTCTATGCCACATCCGGTGATCGTACTTTGCTATGGTTCGATGAGGTCAGTGATGCAACAGCGACTGAGCCAATGGGGTCGGAACTTAAGCGAAGTGGCAATCCAACATTCAAGGTGTCGGCTGTTGGTGCGTTTGAGCAATTGCCAGGGTGCCCCGACCATGCGGAACAAGCCTTGGGTATTGAACAGCTGCAAACATTGTGCAGCGGAGAGTGTTATAACCCTTCCGACAAGCGAAAGACCATGAAGCGTATTGAAGTTGTCCGGATTTTGCCGCAGCAAACGCCGGAGGAAGACGTAAGCAGCCTGATTCAGGACCCGTGGAAAACATTTCAGTGCGACTCCGCATCTGTCGTTTGTAACGTTGAGTTTAGTGATGAACAATTTCTTGAATTGCAGCGCGAAGCGGTTTACTACGTGCGTGCCATTCAAGAAGCCAGTGATGCGATTAATGGCGGCGGTTTGCGCTGCGAGTTCGATGCCGATGGCAACTGCGTGAAAGTAAACCCTTGCTATGCAGGACCACGAACCGCCGCTGACGATGATTGCCTGGCACCGCTGGAAGAGCGGGCCTGGTCATCGCCTATATTCGTATCACCCACAGTTCCCCTGGCCGTAAACCTAAATTCCTGAGAGGAGATAACATGGCGTCTAAAACACCAACGCGAGAGGCTTTGAAAGCCTGGGCAAACAACTATGACAAACTATGGACAGCGGGTGACAAACAGGGCTGGATCGATTCCTACCGCACAGTGGTACAAGGTGATGCGATCCGAATGCTGGACCCGGTAGGCACGCCTGAGAAGTTTGGCTTCAAACACTGTTGCGAAGACAGTTGGGATTTGTTTCAGCCGAATGTTAAATTCCATATTCCCAAGGAAACACTGTTTGTTCTGGCTAACGAAGTGTGTTGGGTGATGAATAATCACGTGACCAAGAATGGCGAAGTATTCGTAGAACCGTCTATAGAATCTTTCCGATTCGAGCCAGACGGTTCTTTAGTCATTCGCACCTGGTATCGAATTCCGAAACACAACGATGGGGAGCTGGGCGAGATGTTTCAAACTTACTTGCCTGACAACGATGGCCGCGCAGATAGCACCTATCGCAGTACCTAGTAGCTATCCAGCCTGTGTGATAGTGAGGCAAAAAAGGCGTGTTCCTCACGCAGCAGTTGCTGTGCGTCATCAACGCTGATGTCTTCGAAGCGGATAGTTTCCCCGGCTCCCAGCTGGCCCAGTACGCCAATATCCACAGTGGCGACCGTTCCAATTTTCGGGTAACCGCCGGTCGTGGGGCCGTCAACCATTAGTATGATCGGGTCGCCAGAGGCCGGTACTTGCACGCTGCCTGGCAAAACAGGGTCGGAAATAATGTTGCCGTCGCCCGCATGCTCAATGGTTTTACCCTGCAGGCGAATGCCCATGCGATCGGAATCCGCTTGCACAGAGAACTCGGACGCGTAAAAATCACTTAAACCGCGCTGGGTGAAATGGTCTTGCTGCGGTCCCGCAACCAGGCGTATGTTGGAATGATTTGCGCGTTGTAAACTTTTCCTGAGCGAGTAGTCACGCGTAGCTGCCACCCAATGCCGTCGGGTAGGTAGTATTGTGCCAATAGCCATACCGTTAGAAAAACCGCCTAAACCGGATCGCAAGTGCGTGGCGCAGCTATTTAATTCCGGAGTGCACTCAAACCCATCCTGAACGGCAAGATAGCCACGCACGCCGTTAAATGGAGTACCTACCCGCAAATGATCGCCGCGGCTTAGCGAGTGTGTGCAAAAGCTTTCAACCGCCGTGTCGTTCACAAACAATTCAAAGTGCCCGGCAAACGCAATGCGAATTCTGTCAGCAACAACTTCGAATTCACCTCCAGTCAAGGCGAATTCCAGGCACGGTGTGTTGACGGGATTGCCCAGCAATACGTTCGCAACTTTGAAGTTGAAGGGGTCTGCAGCACCACTGCGGGTCACACCGTGAGATTGGAAACCCAGGCGTCCAAGGTCTTGCAGTTGGCACAAGGGAGTAAGCTGAATTATTCGCAGGCCAGAGTCGCTCATTGACTTTCACCCCGGTCAACCGCTTCAATTAGAGCTTCCCCTTTTTCAGCTGCTTGCTCAAGACGCTGATATTCAACCGCCTCGATAGCGTAAAACTGTACCTCGTCACCAGCCTCAATAATAAAAGGAGGCTGCCGGTGTGGGTCGTAGCTTCTGACGGGTGTTTGCCCCAGCAGTCGCCAGCCACTGGGCATGGCCAAGGCGCCTATCATGCCTTGCTGTCCGCCAATTGAGATACAGCCCTTGGGAACCTGCAGACGGGGTGAGCTTAAGCGCGGCGTATGCAACGCTTCTGGAAGTCCGCCCAGGTAACACCAGCCTGGTGCGAAACCCAGCATGTACACTCTGAACACAGCCTCGCTGTGTAGGCGAATCACATCCTCCGTGCTCATATCGTGCATACGAGCAACCTCATCGAGGTCACATCCTGCCTCACCACCGTAAAGTACCGGAACGCGCCAACAGCGGGAATCACCCGTGGTAGTGTCTGCGTCGTCGATTATTGATCTGACTGAGTCGCTGAGTTGCGCAAGAGATGTGGTGATGCAACTGTATTGAATCAACAGTGATCTGTACGAAGGTACAAGCTCAATAATGCCCGGCATTTTTGCAGCCTCAATGCGTTGCCTCAAGCGTAAAAGCTGTGCATTGATCTCAGGGTCAATACGGTTCTCAAACTCGATTAGCAGAGCAGAATCGCCGACAGGAATTAGTTTGGCAGTGGTCACTGTATTGTTCTTCAAAACGTCAGAGCGAAGCTTACAGCGAATGGAGCGGTGTGACTAGAATTGCCTGACGACCTGTAAACTCAGGCCTGCAGCGGTGATGCCTTGCCTCAGGCCACGGCCTGGAAGGTATCCTCGGCGTTTGCCTGAGCGGCGAATTCAGCGGTAATCAATTGATCAGCAATGGATTGCTTTGCCGCCGGTTGATCAGCTGATTTGTCAGCTGATGCACTGGGCCGGGGGGCCGCGGAGTCTTCAGCAGCAGCGTCGCTTTGCGACAGCTGCTCGTCTAATTCAGCCGCCTTCTGCTCACGAAGTTCGATCTGGGCGTCGATTTTCATTTGCGTGGCCTGTGCTGCTACCGCGCGATCTTGTGCAGAAGGTTGTGCAGGTGCAAGTGCGGCGCGTTTTACCTGGTCGGCTTTTCTGATGGTGGCTTCCGCGTCTCCGGCAACCGGGCTGGTTGAGATGGAAACTTCGCCGCCAACGGCATATTTCTTGCCGTTGGGTCCGGTTTCGAAGGTGTAAGTGGGCGCTCCAGCGTGAACGCCGCCTACGGCTGCGTGGGCTTGCTCATGAGCCCGCACTTCGCGATCTCTGGCAGCAAGCTCGTTGATCTTTTTCGTTTCTTCGTCGCTTAAACGCTTATCTGCAGAAAGCTTGTTGTGCTCTGGTTCTTTGCTGTCTGAGGAGTGTGGCTCTTTGCTAACAGACGAAGGCGATTTAACCTCCGCGTGCGCGCGTTCACTATGCGAATGAGTGCTAGGGCTTGAGGCAGGAGAAACGTTCATGCCGGGGAGATGGTTTGCCTAGGTGAAAGTGTCGATCAAAGTGCCCAGCGTTTCATCTGCAGTTTTGATGACGGCCGCAGAAGCTTCTACCTGGCGGCTGCCTTGTTTTAGCGCAACAACGGCGTCGGGCAAGCCTTTTTCTTCGGCGTCGTTACTGGCCGTCGTGATTTTTACTATGTCATTCGCGGCCTGATGCGTGCTTTCCACGCCCTGGCGAATGCCTGCAGTACCAGCCTGAATAGCTGAGTTAATCATGTTAAATCCCAATGGCTTGTGCCAACAACTGTGATTTCCACACCAAAAGGTAGTCAACAGACCTGCATGACTCTAGTAATTACGCTCAAAATGCGACCAGGTGCACACTTTGACCGCCGAACGGCACTTAAGTTTTTTGTGCACTGCTTATCTGCAGGGCGAAAACCACGCGTTGATCTTTGGGGTGTTTTGCCCTGGCTGTGATAGCATTCATTGGAATGGCACACCGAATAATAATTTCTCTACTTCTTGGCGCATCCTTGCTTGGCTGTATCAATGCTGAAACCAATGTTGCTCAAGGCAATCGCGATGGCGTACTGCACTTTGGCAACTATGGTGAGCCGCAAGGCCTGGATCCTCATGTAGTAACCGGTGTTCCAGAGCACCATATTATTGGTGCCTTGTTCGAAGGCCTTGTACTCAAAAATCCTAAAAGTCTTGCCATTGAGCCCGGCGTTGCTGAGAGCTGGACGGTGTCAGATGACGGCCGCGTGTACACGTTTACCATACGTGACAATGCCGTTTGGTCCAACGGCGACAAGTTAACGGCGATGGACTTTGAGTGGTCCTGGTGGCGAGCGCTGCAACCGGCATTGGCAAGCTCGTATGTGTTTATGTATTTCCCCATTAAAAACGCCGAAGCCTATTTTAATCAGGAACTGACTGATTTCTCCGAAGTAGGCATCAAAGCGATCGATAAAAAAACATTTCGTGTTGAGCTGGCGGCACCCGCGCCATACTTTTTGCAATTGCTGGATCACTACTCATTGTTCCCAGTGCACAGACCTACAATTGAGAAATTTGGTGCACCTGATGAGTCGTACACTCGCTGGACCAGACCAAATAATATTATTAGTAATGGCCCGTTCCTGTTGGATGAGTGGCGATTATTCAAATACTTGTCGGTAAAAAAGAATCCGAACTATTGGGGCGCCGACCAAGTAAAACTTAAGGCAATACGCTTTTATCCAATCGACAAGCAAACCACCGAAGAGCGAATGTTCAGAGCGGGTCAATTACACCGCACCGAAGAGGTGCCGATAGATCGAATTCCCTGGTATAGAGAAAATCACCCTGAGCTTTTAAAAATAGCGCCTTACATTGGTACTTACTTGTACCGACTTAACACCAAAAAACCTCATCTGGCCGATGTAAGAGTACGCCAGGCCTTGTCCATGAGCGTTGACAGGCGCAGGTTAATAGACACGGTATTGAACGGATTGTTTACACCGGCATATTCCGTGGTACCCCCCGGCCTTCTGGGCTACCAGCCTCCCAGTGTTTTTACCTATGACCCGGATAAAGCGCGAAAATTACTGAGCGATGCGGGTTACCCTGGTGGCAAAGGTTACCCTGGCCTGGAAATTCAATACAACACCCATGAACAACATCGAAAAATTGCCATCGCCATTCAGCAAATGTGGCGCGAAGAGCTGGGCATCGAGGTTAGGTTACAGAACAAAGACTGGAAAGTGTATCTGGATGATGAAACAACGGGTAACTTTGATGCCTCACGAGGTGGCTGGATTGGCGACTATGTGGATCCAAATACATTTATGGATATCTGGACGGCGGCCAGTGGCGTTAACAGAACGGGGTTTGCAAACGAGGAATTTGATGAGCTGGTCTTGCAGAAAGCGCCGAACGCAAAAGACCATGACGCCCGCCTGGGTATTTTCCAACAGGCCGAGCGCCTGTTTTTGGAGCATATGCCGGTGGTGCCACTGTATACCTACTCGAGTAAACATCTTGTACACCCCAGTGTGAAAGGGCTGTATTCAAACTATATGGATTACTACAACTTCCGCTACGTTAGTATCGAGCCTGAAACCAATTTGGAGAAGCCGAACTAATGCTTCGCTTTATCGGCTTTCGCTTACTGCAGGCAATTCCAGTGTTGTTCGTAGTAATCAGTGCCACCTTTTTTCTGGTGCGCCAGGCGCCTGGCGGTCCATTCGACGCAGAGAAACCGGTTATCCCGGCGGTGAAACGTGCGCTGGAAGCCAAATACAATCTGGATCAAAGTCAGTTTCAACAATATCTGTCGTACATGGGTGACCTGGTGCAGGGAGACATGGGGCCGTCATTTAAGTACCCAGGTTGGGCTGTGCAGGACTTGATTGCATCGGGTTTTCCGGTCACGGCGGAGCTTGGAATTTACGCGCTGTTGATTGCTTTGCTAATAGGTACTTCTGCAGGCGTGCTGGCATCCTTAAAACCCAACACTCGACAAGACTACATTCCGATGTCAGTAGCAATGATCGGAATTTGTATGCCCACCTTTTTGTTGGGTCCGTTATTAGTACTGGTGTTTGGTATCTGGCTGGAGTGGTTGCCAATTTCCGGTTGGGGTGATTTACCGGGTGACAAGGTATTACCCTCTATTACCTTGGGTGCTGCGTATGCCGCGTATATCGCTCGCCTATCACGTGGCGGTATGCTGGAGGTGATGTCACAAGACTATATTCGAACGGCCCGCGCGAAAGGCTTGCCGGAGCATGTGGTGGTGTTCAAACACGCTTTGCGCGGCGGCCTGGTGCCTGTGGTTGCCTATCTAGGGCCGGCGTTTGCTGGCTTGCTATCAGGTTCATTTGTTGTTGAAACCATATTTCAGATACCGGGGCTTGGCAGATTCTATGTGCAAGCCGCGTTTAATCGCGACTACACCATGATTCTTGGCACAACCATATTTCTTTCAACGCTGATCGTACTGTTTAATCTGCTCAGTGATGTTATCGCCACCTGGATGAACCCACGATTAAGAGATGGTCTGCGCGGTGGCTCGCAATGAGCGAAACACTTGATGCCAGCGCCGAGATCATTGCCAATGAAGAGCAAGGCAGCTCATTGTGGGCCGATGCCTGGCAGCGCCTGAAACGTAACAGGCTGGCGCTTGGCAGTCTGATCTTTCTGTTATCGTTAATCGTGCTGTGTTTGCTTACTCCATGGTTGGCACCGTATGGCTATGAACAGCAAAACCTTGAGCTGGGTGCCACACCTCCGTCTTTAGCCCATTGGTTGGGCACCGATGTGTTTGGGCGCGACTTGCTCACCCGTCTTCTTTATGGCGGCCGCGTGTCCTTGATGGTGGGTTTTATCGCGACCGCGGTCGCTTTATTTATAGGTGTGTTGTGGGGCACAGTTGCAGGTTACCTGGGCGGGCGGGTAGATATGCTGATGATGCGCCTGGTCGATATTCTGTACGCACTGCCGTTTATTATTTTCATTATTTTGCTGATGGTTGTGTTTGGCCGCAGTGTATTGCTGTTGTTTATGGCAATAGGTGCGGTTGAATGGCTCACCATGGCACGTATTGTGCGCGGCCAGGTGCAGGGTATTCGCCAGCAAGAATATATTGAGGCGGCGATCGCCATGGGACTGCCGGTGTGGCGTATTCTGTGGCGGCACGTGGTACCTAATACTTTAGGGCCGGTGATTGTCTATGCCACATTGACCATTCCACAAGTCATGTTGTTGGAAGCGTTCCTTAGCTTTCTTGGCCTGGGTATTCAGCCACCGCAATCATCCTGGGGTCTGTTGATTTCATACGGTGCTGAAAGCATGGAAGAGTATCCATGGCTATTGGTGTTTCCAGGGCTTGCATTGGCGGCCACATTATTTGCGCTGAACTTCCTCGGCGATGGTCTGCGTGATGCGCTTGATCCCAGAGCGTCAAAGGACTAGCCATGTTACTCGAGGTGCAAAATCTAAGTGTTAGCTTTGCGACCCGAAACGGCGTTCAAGCGGCGGTCAAAAATGTCAGTTACCGCGTAGATCAAGGTCAGATACTCGGTATCGTTGGCGAGTCCGGCAGCGGCAAGTCAGTGAGTTGTTACAGCTTGCTGGGTTTGATACCACAACCGCCAGGTCGAATTGACGGCGGCACCGCACTGTTCAAAGGGGAAGATTTGCTGAGCATGTCGGTCGCCAGGCAGCGCGAAGTGCGTGGCGATCGAATTGCCATGATTTTCCAGGACCCAATGACCAGCCTCAATCCGTTTCTGACCATCGGTGAGCAATTGCTTGAGCCTCTGGTATACCACCGGGATTGCAGTCGCAGCGAGGCCCGTTGTCGAGCACTGCAATTGCTTGAGGAAGTCGGTATTGCTGAAGCGGAGCGAAAATTTGACAGCTTTCCGCATGAATTTTCGGGTGGCATGCGCCAACGAGTGATGATTGCCATGGCATTGATCACGGAGCCGGAATTGTTGATTGCAGATGAACCCACAACTGCGCTGGACGTCACCATACAGGCACAAATACTAAAACTGATTGCCAACTTACAGGCACGTAGAAACATCGGTGTGATCTTCATCAGCCATGACCTGGCTGTGGTTAATCAGCTGGCTGATCATGTGCTGGTAATGAACAAAGGTGAGATAGTAGAGCAGGGACCGGGGGAGAGGGTACTTCATCAGCCTGAGCAGTTGTACACGCAAACCCTGGTGGCATCCACACCACGAGGCGCCAAGAGGGCTAGTGTTACCAACACTGTGAGCGCCGATCGCTTACTGACTGTGAAATCGCTTAGCACACGTTTTATTGACTACAGCACCAGCAAAGATGCACAGGTAACAGCGGTTAATGATGTGAGCTTTGAACTGTATCGTGGCGAGATACTTGGGCTTGTGGGTGAGTCTGGTTCCGGTAAATCCACATTGGGTCGCAGCATTCTGCGCTTGCTAAACCCGCACACGGGTTCTGTCGAATACGATGGCGTGGAATTGCTTGATCTAAATCATGAAAAACTCATGCCATACAGGCAACGCATGCAAATGATCTTCCAGGATCCGTTCGCTTCCTTAAACCCCCGAATGACGATCTACGACGCGCTTGCAGAGCCCTTGTTGTATCACGGTGTTGAAAACCGGCAGTCTGTGCACAAAGCGGTACTGCAGTTAATGGATGATGTAGGCCTGGAGCGACGCTTTGTGCGTAAATACCCGCATGAATTTTCCGGCGGGCAACGCCAGCGAATTGCGATAGCGCGTGCGCTTGCCACCGGGCCTGAATTTATCGTAGCCGATGAGCCGGTTTCAGCGCTTGATGTGACCGTGCAAAAACAAATACTCGAGCTGCTGTTGGAACTTGTTGCCAAACGCAATTTGAGTATGTTGTTTATCTCGCATGATCTGTCTGTAGTGCGCTATCTCTGTGACCGGGTGCTTGTTATGCGCCAGGCCAGTATTGTTGAATCTGGCAGTGTGGAGGATGTTTGGCGAGCGCCAGCAAGCGAATACACGAAGCAACTTCTGGCAAGTGCACCTGTGCTGTGAAACCTGCCGTTTATCGCTAGTTTGTCTTACCGATTTACGCTGACCATAAATCTCTATCTCCCATTCGTTCTTTGATTCCCACCGCTTATTCCCAAACGCTGATTTCAATTCCAGAAAACTGTGATGGCCGTCGCAGTTTTCGCCCGTTAATGCGCAACAGCCCGCTTATGTAATGAGACTTTCATCACGAAGATTTAAAATGGCCAGCATGATTTGCTTAGAGACAGTTGGATGAAAGTTAAGTGCGCGCATTGTGGTATTAAACGCAAGCTTGAAGATTTAAGTGACGAGTTCAGCCGCTTGTTACTCGCTTACGGGGCAGCCGATAGAAATGGCCGGCGTCAAATGACAGTGTATTGTCGTGACTGCCGTTACGTTAGCTACTATCTGAAACCGACATTTGGGTTCACCAAACTTGAACGCTGTGTCGATTCGCGGCTAATGTATGCGCAGCATCGCGATGGCGTGCTTGACGATGCGGCATTGTCAACGCTAGCAGCAAAAATTCAGCTGGCCATGATAGAAGACCGGGTGCTTCCAGAAAATTGGTTGTTGGTTTAAAACCTCACTCTCGGACAAACGCTAGCTGATCTCGCGCTGAATTGAAAAATACTCTTCGTATGCGCGGAATCGTTCACGCACCTCAGCAAGATCCAGCCCCACGTCAGAAAATTGATACAGATGCTTGCCATGTTTGTCGGCGGGGTTGTCGTCAATAAACGATTGCATTGCGGCACTGATCTCTGCGCTCAGTGGTAAATCGAAATGCTGATAAGCACGCTGTACGCAGCCCACTTGATCGCTCACAAATTCCTGAAATTGAATATCAATAACTTGCTTGGGCGCGAGCAAGCCTCTCTCTCGTACGGATATTGTGTGCTCAAACGCGTTGGCTAACCAATCTGCGTAATGCGTGGCAATATCATTGAGATCGATTTGATCTGAGCCTAAACGCCTAAGTGTTGCGATCAAGCTGGCAATGGAAACCAGAACTCTCACCGGGTCTCTGTGGGTTTGCACTATGAGAGCGTCCGGATACTCCTTCAGTAAGGCTTCAAGATGCCACAGATGCTGCGGCGATTTCAGTGCCCAGCGCTTGCCTGGATGCTTCCATTGCAGCAGCTGTAAAAACTGCCGGTGAAACTTGAACATCTCGGTAACATCAGCCGTGTTGGTCCACTCTTCGTAGCGTGGAACTCTGTATTGCACATCGAAAATCATTGATGTGAATTGCAGTGACGTAAAGGCCACGCATTCTTGAGCGCGCTCGGCACCCATAGGATGCATTTTCTTAAAATCGGGTACCAGTTTGTCCACTTTATCCAGCTCAGCCTGATTTTGCGCAATTCGTGCATCGCTTCGGTAGCTGGCAGCTTCAGGCGGTGGGCAAGGGCGCGAAGTTTCCCAGCTTAAGGGCACGCGATTGTCCGGGTCACAAGCGAGCAGGTCGTGGAACACAGTGGTGCCTGTACGGGGTGGCCCAATAACGATCAGAGGTGGTGCAATTTCCTGTTCCAGAATGTCGGGATTGCGTTTCAGGGTATCAATGATTTCCAGACGGGTTTTCAGCAAGCGCAACAGGTCATTCTTGGCGATCAGGCGCCCCATCAAGTTCAGCTGGCCTTCCTCTCGAAGTGAACTGAGCAACAACTCCATTGGTTCTCGGAAAGAGTCGTCACCGAAATCACGTAAACCGGTTTCTTTAATTGCCTTGTTCAGTAAGTCATCCCCCTTGAGCTTAATCGGCGATATACCTATGCCATCCAGCATATGACCAACCCGGTTCATTGCTCTGATAGGTAGGGGAAGAGGTGTCAAGGTATCGCTCATTAAGACATTCCTTTTCGGGTAGCTGCAATAATCACTTCGGCCAGCGCGGCACCTTGTTCTTCCTGAACAAAATGCCCCGCGTTCTTGATAGTGCAATGCAAATCGTTGCTCGCGCCAGGAATTCGCCTGCGAAAGACGGACTCCCAAGCGGCGGTACTGGGGTCTGCGTCGCTAAACGCAGTCACAAATGGTTTCTGCCACTGCTCAAGAAAAGCCCACACGGCGCGATTTTCTTCGGAACCAGGCATGGTGTGATTGATTGGAATAAGAGCCGGAAAAACCAGTGCTGCAGCCTTGTACTCGGGTGTTGGGAAAGGTGCATCATAGGCGGCTTTTATCCCTTCAGAAAGCGGCGTGTTGCATACACTGTCAACAATATCGGCAACGGGCAGGTCAGAAAGCTCCGATACCGTATTGACCCAGTTGACTACGATGTCTCCAGGCCAGTCAGCTACGCCTAGCGGAGGCGGCTGATTGTTTGGCAATAAAGTATTGGCAGCAACAACAGCGTTAAACCGCTGCGGGTTTCGGGCAAGCGTTGACAGTCCAATTGGCCCACCCCAGTCCTGGCAGGCCAGGCATATATTCTGCAGATCAAGCGCGTTAACAAAATGATCCATCCAATCAAGAAAGCGAGCGTAGCTGTAATCACTGCGAGCAGGCAACTTGTCAGAGCGACCAAACCCGATATGATCAGGTGCGATCGCGCGAAAGCCTGCGGTAGTTACTGCATCGATTACGTCTCGCCAGGCAAAGCTCCAACTGGGCTCACCGTGTAGCATCAACACAACCGGGCCATCTGTCGGGCCCTCATCAACATAATGCATTGCCAGAGTTCCGTATTCCGGATCTGGAATTTCAAGGTAATTGGCAGGGTAGGGAAAACCAGGCAAGTCGGTAAATCTGTCTGGCGGGGTTTTCAGTATGCTCATGACCACACTATACAAAGCGGGGGTCATTACCGCGCATTATTTTTGTTTAAGATTGGCTATTGCTGATACGCGCGTTCCACTTCGTCAGCGATAATTTCAAATCCTCTGCGTACGCTGTCTTCGTCTTGCGCGTAAGAGATTCGCAGGCATTGGTGTGCGTGTGGCCAGTTTGAATCCAGGCCAATGAAGAACGGCTCGCCAGGCACTACCAATACATTGCGGGCTTTTAGTCGCTGATACAACTCATGCGATGAAATGGGTAGCTGGTCTAGCCATAACCACAAAAAGAAAGCACCTTCGGGCTTGTGAACGCGATAAGGCAGTTCAGAGTTCATTAAGCCCCTGAACATATCAAGATACCGCTGTGCCCGTTCTGCATAAAAGGGCTGGATGTGCTCCTTACACAGTGGCCCCAGCGACTTGTTGGCCAGCAGTCGCTTGCCGATCGCCGGGCCCAATGTGCCACTCGCCAGGCTGGATATAGTATTGGCATTGCTCAGCGCGCGAGAAAACTCTTCGCTTGCCACAATTATTCCGGTGCGCGCACCGGGTAAGCCCAGCTTGGACAAGCTTAATAACAGAATTGTATTCTCATTCCAGTGCGGAGTTGCCTCACTGAATAAAATATTAGGGAAGGGAAGACCGTACGCCCCATCAATGATCAATGGAATATCGTGCTGCAAGGCAAGCGCATCGAGCTTGCCAATCTCCTGGTCGGTCAATACGTTACCGGTGGGATTGGTAGGTCGCGACACACACAGCGCGGCCGTGCGCTCATTCAACGTCAGTTGCTCAAAATCTATGTGGTACTTAAATAAATGTTCGTCCAATAATTCGATACTGGGCTTTGTGGCGCTGAAAAAATTCTCGCTAAGCCCGGAATCTGCATAGCCTAAGTATTCGGGGGCCAATGGCAGATGAATCTGACGCTGGCTGCCATCAGGCATGGCGCCGGCCAACATATTAAAGATTAGAAAAAACGCCGACTGACTGCCATTGCACACTGAAATATTGCGTGCCGATAATGGCCAGTTAAATTGCGAATTCAGGTAGTGCGCTATCTCGGTACGAAATTCCAGGTCGCCCTGTGGGCTTTGGTAAATACCCAGCATGTTATGACTAAGGTTGGGGTCATCCAGAATTTCCTGCAAGGTTTGCTGATAGCAGTTTTCCACATGCGGAATTCGCGCTGGGTTTCCACCACCCATAAATATGGCATCCGGGTTTTCATTCAGTGCAACGCCCAAATCGTCCATCAACTCAACAATTCCGGAGCTGGCGGCAAATTTCTCACCGAATGCTGAGAGTTTCATGAAGTTCTAGCATCCTGTTGAAACAGCATGCTAGTCCTGGTATGCGCTGATGGGGGGGCAACTACACACCAAATTTCTGTCTCCAAACACATTGTCTACTCGTCCAACCGGCGAAAAATACTTATTGCTGCGCAGCGAGTCTAAAGGATACGCCGCCTGTTCGCGAGTGTAAGGATGTAGCCAATCTGCGCTGAGCAAATGCTCGGCGCTGTGCGGTGCGTTTACCAAAACATTATCGATTGCATCCGCTTGATCGTTTTCGATAGCACGAATTTCTTCACGAATACTGATCATTGCATCGCAGAAGCGATCCAGTTCAGCTAATGATTCACTTTCTGTGGGTTCAACCATCAATGTGCCGGCCACAGGAAACGACATTGTCGGTGCGTGAAAACCGTAGTCAATCAAGCGTTTTGCCACGTCTTCCACGTCAATACCCGAACGCTCTTTCAGCGGGCGCAAATCAAGAATGCACTCATGCGCTACCAGACCGTGTTCACCAACATACAATATCGGATAATGCTCTTGTAAACGCTTAGCAATATAGTTTGCACTGAGCATGGCTACTTCTGTGGCTTGCCGCAGGCCGGTCGCACCCATCATTGTCACGTACATCCAACTGATGGGAAGAATGCCGGCGCTGCCCCATGCCGCTGCAGAGACTGGCCCTGTATTGGAATAGTCTTCAGCCAAATCTGCGTGGCCGGGCAGATGTGGAGCAAGATGTGAGCGTACCGCGACCGGACCAACGCCAGGGCCACCACCGCCGTGTGGTATGCAAAATGTTTTATGCAAGTTTAGATGAGAAACATCGCCACCAAACTCTCCGGGGTAACACACACCAACCATGGCGTTCAGGTTTGCGCCATCTATGTAGACTTGACCGCCGTACTGGTGCACTACCTCGCACACTTCGCGCACATGCGCTTCGAATACACCGTGTGTGGACGGGTAGGTGATCATTATTGCCGCTAGGGTATTGGCGTTTGCCTGTGCTTTTTCTTTCAGATCCGCAAGATCAACATTACCTTGCTCATCGCATTTCACCACCTGAATACTCATGCCGCACATTTGTGCGGAGGCCGGGTTGGTACCGTGTGCGGAACCGGGGATCAGACAGACCGAGCGCTGCGGTTCGCCATTGCTCTCATGGTAGGCTTTGATAGCCAGCAAACCCGCGTATTCGCCCTGAGAGCCAGCGTTAGGCTGCAGTGACACCGCGTCGTAACCCGTAACGGTGCACAGCTGTTTCTCAAGCTCGTCAATCATTTTTCGGTATCCAATTGTTTGCTCGCCGGGAGCAAATGGATGGATGCTGGCAAACTCAGGCCAGCTGATCGGAAACATTTCGCTGCTGGCATTCAGCTTCATTGTGCAAGAGCCGAGGGGAATCATGGCGCGGTCAAGCGCGATGTCTTTGTCTGCCAGAGTGCGCAGGTAGCGCAGCATTTCTGTTTCAGTCTGGTGCTGCTTGAATACCGGGTGAGTCAGTATCTCGTCGCTGCGTAAAAATTCTTCCGGCAATGCGAGAGCCACGCTCTCGGCAACTGTATCAAAAGTTGCGTCGCTCACTCCAAACGCACGCCATACCGCTTCAACTTGCTCCGTGCCGCAGGTTTCGTCCAGTGACACACCAATGCAGTGCTCATCAATATGACGCAAATTAATACCAAGCGCTATCGCGCGCTGATGAATCTCGGCCGCGTTTTCGGTACACGTCACACTGATAGTATCGAAGAAAGGCTCCGAGCTCGTGCGTGTAACGGCGTTACCCAAACCTGCTAGCAGCACCTGAGTAAGATAATGCGTACGGTGCGCAATTCGGCGCAGACCGTCCGCACCGTGGTACACCGCAAAACAAGAAGCCATGATCGCCAGCAGTGCTTGCGCGGTGCAGATGTTGCTGGTGGCTTTCTCGCGGCGTATGTGTTGCTCACGGGTTTGTAAGGCCAGTCGATACGCTTTGTTTCCGTGCTGGTCAACCGACACACCTACGATGCGGCCCGGGAGTGAACGCTTGTGTTGTTCGCTGCAGGCCATATACGCTGCGTGTGGTCCACCAAAACCAAGCGGCACACCAAAGCGCTGAGTGTTGCCAACCGCTATGTCTGCACCCAGTTCCGCAGGGGATTTTAGTAGCGTCAAACTTAAAATATCGGCAGCCATCACCACCACAGCTTTCTGCGCATGGGCTGCTTCGATGCAGTCTTTAAATTGCCGTATTCCCCCATCAGCCCCAGGGTATTGCAAGAGCACGCCAAAAAATTCCTGATCAAGACTGTCTTTGTCGGGGTCACCAATGATGAGCTCAATACCCAGGTGTTCTGCGCGCGTTTTTAGAACGGCGATGGTTTGCGGCAGGCATTGTTGGTCTATGAAGAAATTCGCACTCTTGCTTTTGCTAACCCGCTTGGCCAAGGTCATTGCTTCTGCAGCGGCCGTTGCTTCATCCAGCAAGGAGGCGTTAGCAATGCCCATACCGGTCAAATCGCAGACCATGGTTTGGAAATTAAGCAGGGCCTCAAGTCGCCCTTGCGAGATCTCCGGCTGGTAAGGTGTGTACGAGGTATACCAGGCCGGGTTTTCCAGCACGTTTCTCAGAATCACACCCGGTGTGTGGCAATTGTAATAGCCCTGGCCTATCAAGGAATGCATTACGGTATTTTGTTCAGCATACGTTTTCAGTTTGCTCAGTGCCGCCTGTTCTGTCAGCGGCTCAGGCAAATCCAGCGGTCTTTCACTGCGTATCGAAGCCGGCACAATATGCGCGATGAGTTCGTTCATCGATTCGAAACCAAGAACACTCAGCATTGCGGCCCGCTCGTTCTCAGTGGGGCCTATGTGTCGGTTGGCAAACTCTTCATCAAACGCCTTTAAAACCGGCGTTGCGGGCTGTGCGCTGTTCATAAATATCCTTATAGAAGTTTATGGTCGATGGTATCTGTGTGGGGAAAACGGTAATGTTGTGACTTGAATGGGAATTCGCTTATTACGAACCTGCGCAAATAACTCGGTGCCGGCGGCTTTAAATTCCGCATCAACATAGCCCATGGCAATGGGGTGATTGACACTCGGTCCGAAACCGCCGCTGGTGATGTGGCCACAAGCATGGTCATCTGCTGTAAATATGGACGCACCTTCGCGTACCGGTGCTCTGCCAATAACATTTAAGCCCACTCTTTTCTGTTCAGTACCCTGTGCTATTTGCTGCAAAATAATATCTGCGCCCGGGAAGCCACCTTCTTTTTCGCCACCTGATCTGCGGCTTTTACTGATAGACCAGGTAAGCCCGGCTGAAACAGGGCTGGTGCTTGCATTTAAGTCATGGCCATACAAACACAATCCTGCTTCCAGGCGCAGTGAATCACGCGCGCCCAGGCCAATCGCCTCTACCGCCTCATTGGCTAGCAGCCGCCGCGCCAGCGAGTCAGCCGCTTCATTAGCAATTGAGATTTCGAAACCATCTTCGCCGGTGTAACCAGAGCGAGTAATAAAGCAATCGTGTTGGCCAAGCTTGGCCCAACAGCCATGCATAAAAGAAAGCTCCAAAACCTCAGGCGCAAGCGTTGCCAATACGTGCGCGGCCTGCGGTCCTTGCAAGGCCAGCAAAGCGTGACTGCCCAGTTCCACCAGCTCACAATCGCCGGGTACATGTTGTTGCACATGCTCAAAGTCCTGCTGCTTGCAGGCCGCATTCACAACCAGAAAAAAACTGTCTGCTGCCCATCGGCAAACGATTAAGTCGTCGTCGATACCGCCTTGCATATTGGTGAACTGGGTGTAAGTTTGCTGGCCAATCGCTAACGCTTCAGCATCGATCGGTAGTAACTGCTCAAGAATGCTCACGGCGGATGGCCCGCGCAACACAAATTGACCCATATGAGAGACGTCAAACAAGCCGGCCGCATCACGCGTATGCCTGTGTTCCTGCATGATGCCCGCGGGGAATTGCACCGGCATGTCGTAACCAGCAAACGGCACCATTTTGGCGCCTAGTTCAATATGCAGATTGTAGAGGGGAGTGCGCAGAGATTCTGCGCCGCCAGGGTGTTGGTGTTCAGACATGAGCAATACACCGAGTTGAAAGCCAAATTATACGCCTGGATTATGAATTTGAGAAATTTATAGTTTCAATGAAATCATTTATAATTCTTATAGATGATAAATATGGATTCAAAGTGATTGCGCCAAATTTGCCTTTAGACGCCGTAAGGTCATTTGTGCACGTTGCCGAGACCGGCAGTGTTACCGCTGCAGGTGAGCGGCTCGGTCGCTCGCAACCGGCGATTAGCCTGCAACTAAAGAAATTGGAATCGTTATTGGACAGAAGTCTGTTTGTGCGCGACAACAAACAGCTTCGGCTGAATGAAGACGGGCGTGTGTTTCTTGATTACGCACTCCGTTTGCTGGCATTGAACGACGAGGTGCTTGGTCATTTTTTGTCACCCAGAATAGGCGGAACGGTTCGCTTTGGTATTCCCAGCGAATTCGCCAGCTCAATTCTGCCACGCCTTATAGGTCGCTTTCGCCGTGTTTATCCCGAAGTAACGCTGGAAGTTACGTCAGACCTTAGTCAAAACTTACTGCGTGGTTATCGCCAGCAAGAGTTCGATATGATTCTTGCCCTACACGATGAACCCGGTTCAAGTCGTGCTCCGCTTTCTGCGCATGTGTACGATGATGAGCTGGTATGGGTGGGTTACTCTGATGTGCTGGATGAGCAAACCGCCATTCCACTAGTGGTGGCACCGAAAGGGTGCATTTATCGCAAGCGCATTGCCAGGGCGTTGGACCATAGGGAGCACACCTGGAATATTGTGTATACCAATCCTGATGTAAGCGGCATCAAAACCGCCATTGAAGAACGCATTGGAATTACTGCCTTAGCAAGAAGTACCGTACCGCCGGGCTTGCCCGTTCTAAGCAATACGGCATTGCCAGATCTTGGGTCGATTAGCGTGAGTATTTTGTATAAACGCAATGAGCGTAACTCTGCACTAATAAGACTGGAAGAAGAGGTGCGAAAGAGTTTGGCCTGAAAAAAGAAGCCCGTCGTAAAACGACGGGCAAGGTCAGAGAGGGTTAGGTTGTGAGCTTAATTGACAAATTCGGGATAGGCTTCGATGCCACATTCAGCAAGATCAACCCCAGTGTATTCTTCCTCTTCGCTAACGCGAATGCCCATAATCGTTTTGATAATGAACCACACCGCAAAGCTGGCACCAAATACCCAGACAAAGATTGTGGCTGCACCAATCAACTGACCGCTGAAGCTAACGTCCCCATTGGTTAAAGGCACTGCGAGTAAGCCCCACAAGCCCACCGTGCCGTGCACCGAGATAGCGCCAACCGGGTCGTCTATACGCAGCTTGTCGAACATGAGAATGGAAAACACCACAATCACACCACCCACTGCACCGATCATAGTGGCTGCCAGGGGCGAGGGTGTTGAAGGTTCTGCGGTAATTGCAACCAGCCCAGCCAGCGCACCGTTCAATGCCATTGTCAGATCGGCCTTACCGAACATGATTCTGGCAACCAACAAAGCAGCTATAAGGCCACCGGCAGCTGCCGTGTTGGTATTCAGGAATACCATGGCAACCGAGTTGGCGTTGGCGATATCACCCAATTTGAGCACCGAACCACCGTTGAAACCAAACCAGCCCATCCACAAAATGAACATACCCAGCGTTGCTAATGGCATGTTGGCACCAGGAATAGGCTGCACCTCGCCATTGGGGCCGTATTTGCCTTTGCGAGCACCCAGCAAAATCACGCCAGCCAGCGCCGCGGCCGCACCGGCCATATGAACAATGCCCGAACCCGCAAAGTCTGAGAAGCCGAGGTCACCAAGAGTGTATAAGCCAAATACCGCGTTTCCACCCCAGGTCCAGCTACCTTCCAGTGGATAGATGATACCGGTCATAAACACCGCAAACACCAGGAATGCCCAAAGCTTCATCCGCTCGGCAACCGCACCGGATACAATCGACATGGCCGTGGCAACGAAGACCACCTGGAAGAAGAAGTCTGACGCGCTTGAATACACGGCACCGCCACCGAAGCCTTCCTCAGCCGAGGAGGCCAGGGCGTCTTCTACCAAGGTGTCGCCGCCGGCGATGCCACTTAGAAAGTAATCACCGCCGTACATAATCGCGTAACCGCATATCATGTACATAAGGCAGGATATTGAAAACAAGGCCACGTTTTTGGTTAAAATTTCGGTGGTGTTTTTGGTTCGCACCAAACCCGCCTCCAGCATCGCAAAGCCCGCGGCCATCCACATGACCAGTGCCCCACACACCAGGAAGTAGAAAGTGTCCATTGCGTACTGCAACTCGTAAATATGGTTTTCCATTCAAATCTCCGAAAACGGCAAGCCGTGATGTTTGTTTGCCTAGGAATAGCAGCATCTGTGCCAACAATGAAAATGCCTGCTACAACGAGGGTTTAGCGCGGTTTGGTGGTGTGGTTTCGTGCTTTACACAAGCGTTTTTGCGCAGTGGATGCGCCAAAATAGGGAAGTGCTCGCACCAAAAGAACCCGATGGTGCACACGGGTGCATCATTGCCACTGGTTCTATTCACGAACAATATAAGCTGTCGAAATTGACAGGCAGAGCTGTGCTCCGTAGAATCCCTCGCCTCAAATATGGGGCCTTAGCTCAGCTGGGAGAGCGCAACACTGGCAGTGTTGAGGTCAGCGGTTCGATCCCGCTAGGCTCCACCATTTATTCTCAATACCCAACAATAAATTTCCCCAGAGACACCAGGTCTACTTCACCTTCAGTCCGTCTGGTAAAGTGCTAGTGTACTGCGGCGCTCTCTTATTACTCCTCCAATTCAGTTGTAACAAATGGCAAAATTAGACTTGGGCGAGGGACTATAGGACGCAAGCTGCCCAATAGGTCGCGTCGAAGGCACGGCGCTTTGCCACCGGCAAGCACCGCTTAACTAAGAGACTATTTATGTCACTCCTTTGGGAACCATCAAAAGAACGCATTGAATCGGCGCAAATCACACGCTTTGCCCGTTATGTGGAAGCACACCACCCGGAATTAGCGCTCTCGGATTATGAGGCTCTGTACCAATGGTCGATTACTGCCCCCGCGTTGTTCTGGCAGGCCGTGTGGGATTTTTGCGAGGTGAAATCCTCTGTTAGAAGCAAGGAGGTGCTGCTTAACGGCGGCAAGATGCCCGGAGCCCAGTGGTTTCCGCAAGCAAGGCTCAACTTTGCTGAAAACCTGCTGCAAAGGCGTGACGACGCCACGGCGCTGGTGTCCTTGCTGGAAAATGGCTCACGCTCAACACTGAGCTATGCCCTGCTGTACCAGCAGGTAGCGCAGCTAGCGGCAGCGCTGCGGGAAACAGGTGTTCAACCGGGCGATAGAGTGGCAGGCTTTATGCCCAATATCTCGGAAACCATTGTGGCGATGCTGGCATCCGCGAGCTTGGGTGCGGTGTGGACTTCCTGCTCGCCGGATTTCGGCTTTCAAGGGGTTATGGATCGCTTTGGCCAGGCCCAGCCGAAAGTGTTGTTTGCAACCGATGGCTATTACTACAACGGCAAGTCGCACAATACGCTTGCGAAAGTGAGCGAGATTTCGGCCAGCATCACCAGCCTGGCACAAGTGATCGTAGTACCAGTGCTGGCTGGGTCACCCGATTTAAGTGACATCAGTCATGCCGTCAATTATTCAGAACTCTTGAACCAGTACCCCGAATACAAAGAGGTGGAGTTTACCCAGCTGCCGTTTGATCACCCTCTGTACATTATGTATTCCTCAGGCACCACAGGCGTACCAAAGTGCATTGTGCATGGCGCCGGGGGCACCTTACTGCAACATTTGAAAGAACATCGTTTGCACTGTGATATAGGCCCAGCCGACGTGTTTTTCTATTTCACCACTTGTGGCTGGATGATGTGGAATTGGCTGGTGTCGGGTCTGGCCAGCGGCGCTACTCTGGTACTCTATGATGGCTCGCCGTTTGCAGAAAAAGGGCAGCTGCTACTGGATGCGATCGATCGCGAGCAAATTTCAGTATTCGGTACCAGCGCCAAATTTATCGCCGCACTTGAGAAAGAAGGCATCAAGCCGAAAGATAGTCACGACCTTGGCAGTTTGAAGGCCATCTTGTCTACCGGGTCGCCATTGTCTCACGAGAGCTTTGAATACGTTTATCGTGACTTCAAATCTGAACTCTGTCTGTCATCCATCGCAGGAGGCACGGATATTGTCTCGTGCTTTGTAGGGGGCTGCCCAACGCTTCCCGTGTATACCGGCGAGATTCAATGCAGGGGCCTAGGGATGGCGGTTGAATTTTGGGACGAAGACGGCAATGCATTAACACAGGGCAAGGGTGAGCTGGTGTGTGTTAAACCCTTTCCCTGTATGCCGATCGGATTCTGGAATGATGAAGACGGCAGCAAGTATCACGATGCCTACTTTGATCAGTATGACGATATCTGGTGCCACGGTGACTACGGCGAACTGACACAACACGGAGGCGTTATCATTCATGGCCGCTCAGATGCCGTATTAAATCCAGGTGGCGTGCGCATAGGCACGGCCGAAATCTACCGCCAGGTGGAAAAGCTGGACCAGATTGTAGAGAGTATCGTAATTGGCCAGGAATGGGGCGACGACGTTCGCGTGGTGCTATTTATAGTGTTGCGCGAAGGTCTTGTGCTTGATGAGTCTTTGCAAGACGAAATACGGCTAGTCATTCGCAAAAACACCACACCCAGGCATGTGCCCGAGAAGATCATTGCGGTGGCTGATATTCCACGTACCCTGAGTGGGAAAATTGTTGAGTTGGCTGTGCGCAACGTGGTGCATGGCAGACCGGTTAAGAATACAGATGCTTTGGCAAACCCAGCGGCATTGAGTTTGTATCAAAACCTGAACGAGTTGCAGCAGTAGGCTGATAAACATCATAAGCGGAGTAAAAAACCATGCGTAAATGGACAGTGGAATCATTTGGTGAGCCAAAAGATGTTTGGCGTCTGGAGGAGAATGCTGAAACCATTGAGCCCGGTCCTGGTCAGGTCAAAGTCAAAGTAGAGGCGGCAGGCCTCGGCCTACCCGATGTGTTGATGTGTCATGACAATTACCCGCTGACACCACCCTTACCATTTACCCCATCCCAGGAAGCGGCCGGCGAAGTAGTAGCTGTAGGCGAGGGAGTTGATAGCGATATGCTGGGCACGCGAGTGCTTGGTCCTACTCTTTTTCAGGCGCAGTTTGGCGGCTTGGCTGAGGAATGCCTAATGCAGGCTTCAGGCCGAGGTGAAGGCGCTCTGAGCGGTACGCTCCCCATTCCTGACGAAATGAGCGGAGTAGAAGCAGCTGGATTTTTTATACCTTATCAAACCGCGTGGGTGGCGTTGGTGCGCCGTGCTCAGATAACTGCGGACGATACTTTGCTGGTGCTAGGGGCTTCGGGCAGCTCTGGGTGCGCTGCCGTGCAATTGGCGAAAGCCAAGGGGGCGAGAGTCATAGCGATAGCAGGGGGCCCTGAAAAAGCGGCTTTTTGTAAAAGTATCGGCGCTGATGAGGTCATCGACAGGAAAGCGCAAGATGTCACCGAAGCCGCTTTGGAACTCACCGACGGCAAAGGCGTGTCTATGGTGTTCGACCCCGTTGGCGGTAAAGCCGGGCGAGCCGCGTTCAAGGCAACGGCATTCGAGGGTAAATTCATTGTGATTGGCTACGCCAGCGGTGAATGGGCGCATATCGCCTTGCCGGAAACTCTGATGAAAAACATCTCTCTGGTTGGCGCGATGCCGGTTGGCTATTCCGCGGACCAGGTGTTGGCGGCTCATGAAGACTTGCTGCAGCACTGGCGGCGGGGAGAACTGAACGTGGCTAACAGCCAGGTGTTCGGTTTTGACGATGCGCGTTCGGCCATTGTGCAGATAGCATCCGGTAAAGTGGAAGGTAAGGTTGTTGTTCGTCTATAGTGGTTCGTTATATATCCGCCATATATGACGTATTAAAGGTTTAATTCGATACAACCCGTCGTAAATTGCGGCTGTGTACGGAATATTTTTGCTTTTTGTAATGAGCTGCTTCATAATGTATCACTTATAACGTTTTAATCGCCTATTAGCGATTAAAACGCCTTAACTGGCATATTATATGATTGAGAGTGAGCTGAGCAAACTCGGCAGCATAATCACCCGGCTACGCATTGCAAAAAACCTTAAGCAATCTGAATTGGCTTATGAAGCGGGCATTTCCGAACGCACCTTGCAGCGTATGGAGGCAGGTGAGGTTGTTAAGTCTGATGGCTTGCTAAAGATCGTCGCCTATCTTGGCAAGCTCGATGAGTTACTTGCTGCCATCGATGTTCCGCAACTTTCGCCCTATGAGTTGGCTCGGAGGCGTGAGCGGCGTGAGAAATACGGTATTCAGGAAGGTCGTGGTGAGATCAAGGAACGAAAGTCACAACGAGCGCGTGTAAGAACCTCGAAGCACAGTACAGCAGAGCAAGGCCAACGCATACCCACATCGGCGAACTCGCCGAGTGACATTGTATGGCCGGAAGACCAAAAGTGACGCCGGCTAAGGTCAAACTCTGGGGTGCGACCGTTGGCTATGTAGTGTGGGATGCAGATCGCGAATGCGCAGTCTTTGAGTATGACCCTGCGTTCAAACAAACCGGCATACAGATAGCACCAATGCAAATGCCACTTGGTGATGAGATATTTGCGTTTCCTTCTCTAAACAAAAACACCTACAAGGGCTTACCTGGGCTGTTAGCCGATTCTTTGCCCGATAGATTCGGCAATGCCGTGATAGACCAGTGGCTTGCAGAGACCGGTCGCACACCATCGTCTTTTAATCCCGTTGAGCGTTTGTGCTACGTTGGAACGCGCGGCATGGGTGCACTGGAATACCATCCTGCTCTGGACAAAGCCACTTTGGACGCGATGTCGCTTAATATTCAAGAGCTGGTAGAGCTGTCTTCAAGAGTTTTGGCACTGAAAGAGCGGCAGCAATTTGAGCTGGGTTTTAACTTCGATAATGAGAGTGTAGAAGGCTTAAGCAAAGTGTTGGCAGTGGGCACATCCGCGGGAGGTGCGCGAGCGAAAGCCATTATCGCCTGGAACCAACAAACCAATCATGTGCGCTCAGGTCAGATCGAAGCCGGTGACGGTTACAGTTATTGGTTAATAAAATTTGACGGCGTATCCAATAACAAAGACAAAGAGCTGAACGACCCCAAAGGTTACGGTCGCATTGAATATGCCTACCACTTAATGGCCGTAGAGGCCGGTATTGAAATGACCCAGTGCCGCTTGATGGAGGAAAATAATCGCGCGCATTTTATGACGAAACGTTTCGATCGCAGTGATGAAGGTCAGAAGATGCATATGCAAACCTTATGCGCACTTGGCCATCATGATTTTAATACGCCCGGTGAAACATCCTACGAACAGGCTTTTCTAATGTGCCGTCAACTCGGTTTGGGCATGGCAGACAAAGAGCAATTGTTTTTGCGCATGGTATTCAATGTATTCGCGTACAACCGCGACGACCATACCAAGCAAATTTCCTTCTTGATGGATAAGCGAGGGCAGTGGCGATTAAGCCCGGCGTACGATGTGACTTACGCCTATAACCCCAATGGCGAATTCACCAGTCGGCACCAGATGAGTGTTAATCGAAAGAGAGGCAGCATCACAACTGAAGACTTGCTTGCCGTTGCGAAGCGACAGGGTCTCAATACCTATTCGGCCAAACGACTTATAGCGAAAACCAAATCAGCGGTAGCAGATTGGAAGAATTTTGCGAAAGAAGCTGGGGTCGACGCGCGTAAGCAGCGCCTGATTGAGGAGCTGATTAACAGTGGGCCTTTCTGATGCTGGTTGTAATTGTCGTAGAACAATCGAATTAAAAACCCCAAACTCTAACAAGCTGTGACGGAGGATTAACATGACCGAACTTGTGGACTCAGAGTTGGTGAACCTGAACAAACTCGGTGATTGGATGCAAGCACAGGGCTTGCCCTCCGGAACGTTTGATAACCAGCGCCTGTTAACCGGTGGCAGCCAGAATATTCTTTTGTATTTCGAGCGAGGCGGCCGCGCCTTTGTGTTACGTAGGCCACCAAAACATCTACGCGCTAATAGCAACAAGGTTATGCTTCGCGAGGCGCGAATGCTCCAGGTTCTGAGCGGCAGTGGCGTACCGCACCCAGGGTATATAGCCCATTGTGAAGACGAATCCTTGCTGGGCGCTGTGTTTCTGCTGATGGAGCCTGTGGATGGCTTTAACCCCGCTAACGGTTTGCCTGAACCGCATCGAAGTGATGCTGCTATTCGCAGGCGGATGACTGAAACTCATATTGAAGCCTTGGCTCGCCTTGGTTCGCTGGACTACCTGGCGCTGGGGCTGGGGGATTTTGGTAAGCCTGAAGGTTATCTGCAACGCCAGCCTGGCCGCTGGCGTGGTGAGTTTGAGAGCTTCTCCGAATTAGACGGTTACGACAGAAGCGAATTGCCGCACGAAGCGGAGGTTTATCAATGGCTGGAAGACAATATTCCAAGTGACTTTCAGCCCGGCATTATCCATGGCGACTGCAATATGGCCAATACCATGTTCAGTCACACTGATGGTGAATTAGCAGCACTTATAGATTGGGAAATGACCACCATTGGCGACCCTCTGCTAGACCTTGGTTGGGTAATGGCCACCGCTGATGACGGTGATGGGTTCAATGCCATAGGCGTGCAGCCATGGGGCGGTTTTTTAAGCATTGCCACAATGGGTAAGCATTACGCACTACACTCCAATAGAGATCTGTCGTCACTGCAATGGTATGCCGTTTTGGCGTGCTACAAGCTGGGCCTGCTTCTCGAGGGCACTTACGCGCGAGCGTGCGCGGGTAAAGCCAACAAAGAGCTGGGCAACGGCATGCATGCAATCACGCTCATACTTCTGGCACGCGCTCAGCGCTGGATTGAGCACGGTCTTCCCTGTGATTGACAGAGCACGGAAATACGAACAAAGACTAGAGAGCTACGAATTATAATCTGGGAAATGTCTTTATTCCTTGGCTCGCCTCA
>CAYGSL010000019.1:62419-64673 GCA_964352475.1 uncultured Pseudomonadales bacterium
CGCTGGGGATCGGGCGCGATGACAAGCAAGGTCGCGCTGAGGCGATGCTGAAGAATTGGCAGTTTTTCGGCGCACCCCACGCGGTGTATTTCAGTATGGATAAATATCTCAACATCATGGGCGCGGTTGACGTTGGCATCTATGCTCAAACCTTGGCCTTACTGCTGACCAAGCATGGCATTGGCTCGTGCATGCAGGGCGCGTTAAGCCAGTATACCGGTCCGGTTAAAGAGCTTGTGGATCTTCCAGACAACGAGGGCATCTTGTTCGGAATGTCGTTTGGCTACCCTGATCCTGATGCTGATATTAACAAGGCTAGAACCGATCGGGTTGACCTTGACGCTGCCGTTAACTTTGTTGCCTAGCCTTGTTACCTAATAATGTGCTTCTGCAATACGAAAACAAAGCGCGCAATTCTTTTCGCTCAGAATACTGTATACCCACCGCAGATAGTAATTTCCTGCCCTGTGTGAAAGCTGGAAGCTTCGCTGGCCAGATAAACCGCTATGCCTGCAAAATCTTCTGGAGTGCCCCAACGGCGGCCCGGTTGGCGGGGCAGAACCTTTTTTTGAAAAGCATCGCTCTCCAAAACTGGCCTGGCTAAATCTGTCAGGGTCCAGCCAGGTATTAGGGAATTTGCCCTGATGTTGTAACGACCATACTCCACCGCCAAGCCTTTCATCATAGGAATGACGCCGCCATTAGCTGCGCCATAATGTTCGTTATGGGATGCCCCCATGATGGTGGATGTGGAAGAAATACCGACCAGCGAACCGCCCATATCACCTTCTTTGGAGCGGGCGACCATATGCTTCGCAGCGGCTCTTAAGGTAAAGAACTTCCCTTCCAGATTAACGGCCATAACCTTGCGCCAGGCATCTGAGGAAATTTCATGAAAGGGAGCAACCTCGGCATCAATTCCAGCATTGGCAAAACAAGCGTCGAGGCGACCATGTGACTCTAGCAATGCACTCATGGCTGTATTCACCGCGTCTTCATCGCGTACATCAACAACATTAGCACTAACGTTAGTTCCATGCTCACTGAGTTGAGCGCTGGCAATATCGTTTTTCGCTGCGTTGGTGCCCCAGATCACCACGTCTGCACCGGCTTGCGCCAGCCCGTCCGCCATGCCCAAGCCAATACCGCCATTGCCGCCGGTGACCAGAGCTACTTTGCCGCTAAGGTCGAAGGGTTTAAAAGCCATAATCTTATCCTGACGATCATTCACAGAGAGGGCATGATCCTGAGCGGTAGTTGAAGTATTATAGCCTGCTTAAATGCAAAATAGCGTTTTTATAGCCGGCCTGCATTAGACTCGAATCGCGGAGAACATCACTTATGTCAACAGATCCACTTAGTCAATTTCGCCTGGATGGCAAAGTAGCCGTCGTTACCGGCGGTAGCCGTGGAATGGGCAAAGAAATGGTGATGGCCTATGCGCGAGTAGGTGCCGATGTGGTAATTGCCAGCCGTAAGTTGGAAAGTTGTGAAGAGTTGGCTAAGCAGGTACACAATGAAACAGGTCAACGCGCTTTGGCAGTTGCCTACCATGCCGCAAATTGGTCTGACAGTGATGCCTTGGCTGAACGCTGCCTGGATGAATTCGGTAAGGTCGATGTGTTGGTAAACAATGCGGGTATGTCGCCACTGTATGACGACGTTCGCAATGTCAGCGAAGATTTGTGGGACAAGGTTATTGGTGTTAATCAAAAGGGTCCGTTCCGGCTATCGTCATTGCTTGGCCACGCGATGAAGGATCAGGGCAGTGGCTCCATCATAAATATTTCCAGCACCGCGGGGTATATGGGTGGCGCTAACGAGCTGCCGTATGCTGGCGCAAAAGCTGCGCTAAATAATATGACCAAGAGTTTTGCGCAAATGTTTGCTCCAGTGGTTCGGGTGAACTGCATTATGCCTGGCGCCTTCCTTACCGATATTAGCGATGCTTGGTCACCAGAAGTTAAGGACGCATTAAACGGGCTAATTTCGATGCAACGCGCCGGCGAGCCCGCCGAGATTATAGGGCCCGCGTTATTTTTGGCAAGCGATGCTTCTAGCTACATGACCGGCGAAGTAATAGCGGTTGATGGTGGGATGATTATCCATCGCTGAATTGTCGCAACAATTGGTCAGAAGAACGATTCATGCCTGATCATGATTTCCTAGCGACGGATGGCGACTCAAGTACCAGCCATGTGGGCTCGTATCGGCGGCGCTTGTCGGTCAGTCTTGAACGCATGTTTGAGAACGC
>CAYGSL010000019.1:64773-78240 GCA_964352475.1 uncultured Pseudomonadales bacterium
TGGGCTCGTATCGGCGGCGCTTGTCGGTCAGTCTTGAACGCATGTTTGAGAACGCCTTAGATTGGGAGCACCTGCCGCATCTGCACAACAGCAGTTTTGCTGAGATTAATTGTTTGGACGCCGGACCTTGGGGTTGGCGCGCGAACGTAATCGACAGTAATGGGCAGGTGAGCGAGCTAGAGTTCAAACTGGATCGCAGCCGCCGCCGATGGATTACCAAGAATCGATTCGAAGCGCGCTTCTTTTGCTGACTGGGTTATTTATCCGAGGCTTTGCCCCCATCAGCTAGGCCCACTGGATGAAGGGGACGTTGTTGACGGGATAGTGAGTTGCCCGTGGCATGGCTACAAGTTTGATGTTCAAACCGGGGCAAACCTTACTGGTCAGGCTTGCCAGCTTAAGCCATTGCCAACAATGCATTTGAATAAAGGTATTTTGGTGATAAGCCTCTGAGTCTTGCTCTGGGGCTAAACTCAAGTGGGCTAGCATTTCTGCTACCACACCATTGGGTTGCAGTTCTATTGTCCTCAAGTTTTTTCAGCGGCAGAAGAGTTTGATTTAGATAGTTCGGTTGGATTCATTGAAGTACGTGCTTGTGCGCCGCTATGATAAAGTTGGCCGCCCAAGAGATATGCTACGAATGACCAAAAAGAAATACCCAAAATTCGCCGAGCGAGTACAAGCGCTCGCAAAAAATGACGCGCAGGTGGCCAGCCACATGCCGATTGCAGAATTGTGGGAGGGCTTAAACGACGACAGTGTACCGCTGGCCAACAGTATTGATCACTTGCTCGAAGGTTATGGCGATAGGCCTGCTCTAGGAGAGCGTGAATACACGGTTGAGGATGTTGACGGAAGTGGCCAGCTTACTCGGCGCTATGGTCCTGGGTTTGCAAATGTCTCCTACGCCGAATTTAGAAACCGTGTGCGATCGATCGCATTGGCGTGGAATGCGCAAGATCGTTTTAAAGTCAATCCAGACGAATTTGTAGTCATCATGGGTTTCGCAGGTATTGATTATCTGGCACTGGATACGGCATGCCTGTATGCACAAACGGTTACGGTTCCGATACAAGCTAATTACGGCTTTGAGGCTCTCAAAGGCATGCTGGAGATTATTGAGCCAGCCGTTATGACCACAAGTGTGGTCGACCTGGAAATGGCGGTTCGGCTTGTGGAGGCTATTCCCAGCATCAGAAGCCTGCTTGTCTTTGATTATGACCCAGCAGACAGCGGTAACCTATCAGCCTGGCAAGCATCAAAGGAGGCATTGGCGGCAAGTTGTCCACGCCTAGCTTGTTTACCACTGGCTGAATTAACTGAGCTAGGCAATGCGGATGACTGGGCAATGTTGCCGCCGCACAAGGAGGGCACGGAACGTCTTGCGGCCATAGTGCACTCATCCGGAAGCACCGGAACACCCAAGGGCGCTATGTTACCCGAACGCGCACTGGCCGCCGCATGGTATAGCAGGCCGCCAACAGCTCCCTCTATCACCCTCGGGCTTGCGCCGCTAAATCATTTGTTAGGACGAGTGAGCATTCAAGGCGCATTAGGTATTGGCGGCTTGGCAAACTTTACGCTCGCGGAAGACATGTCAACGTTGATTGAAGACATACGCGCTACGCGCCCCATAAATATTGCGTTAGTTCCGCGCATTGTAGACATGATCTATCAGGATTACCTGAATCAGGTGTCGCGCAAGGTTAACGAACTTGCTGTGTCAGAGGAGCAGGCCAGGGAAGATGTTTTGAATGAGTTTAGGGGCGTTTATCTAGGGGATCGCTTGCTGGGTGGCAGTGTTGGTAGTGCGCCAACCACTGCTGAGATGCGCCAGTTTATGATGTCTTGTTTCAATATTCCGTTGATGGACGGCTATGGGAACACTGAGTCGGGCACTGGCCTGGTGACCTTCAACAACCGAATAAACCGGGATTCGGTGACCGATTACAAGCTTAGGGATACCCCCGAACTGGGTTACCTGACAACAGACAAGCCATATCCGCGTGGCGAGTTCGGTATTAAAACGCACACTCAGATTCTTGGTTATTACAAAAACCCCGAAGCCACCGCAAAGTTGGTGGATGAAGATGGGTTTTACATGACTGGCGATATCGTTGAAGAACGTGGGCCAGATCACGTGGTAGTAATTGATCGTTGTAACGACGTACTTAAACTATCCCAGGGCGAATACGTAGCTGTCGGCCGCCTGGGCACCATTTTTGAAGCGGAAAGTGATCTGATTCAACAGATCTATGTGTATGGAAATTCCCTGAGGTCTTTTCTGGTTGCAACCGTTGTACCTGACATGGACGCGCTAAAGTCTGTGCTGGGCGATACTCCCGAACTTCAGGCCATGCAGTCTGTGATTCGTGAAGATTTCCAACGAATTGCGCGCAGCTCTGATCTGAAATCGTTTGAGGTGCCGCGGGAATTTATCATCGAAACCGAGCCGTTTACTGCCGAGAATGGATTGCTCACCAGCGTGCTCAAGAAAAAACGCCCGGCGCTGAAAGAAAAATACGGTGCGCAGCTTGAAGCCTTGTATGAGTCTGGAGAACAACTGAAAACCGAACAGCTTAAGCGCTTAAAAGACCCGGACTCAACGCTATCCGCCGTCGAGAAGCTACGTATCCTTTTAGCGAGTAATATCGGCATAGAAGAAGACGATGTCGATAACGACAGGTCATATCTTGAGCATGGCGGGGACTCTTTGGGTTCTGTCACCCTGGCTATGGCGATAGAAAATGTATTTGGCGCAGAGATACCGTCTAACGACATTTTAAGCCCGGCTGGTAATGTGAACACCTGGGCGAAAATTCTCAGTGGCGAATCTGGCAAGCAGCTTGCTAGATTCGACGATATACATGGCGAGCGCAAGGATGAGGTATTTGCTAATGATTTGACCTTGGGCAAATTCTTGCCATCTGAGCTCCTCGTAAACGCTACATCCTTGCCTGCAGTCATTGCAGGCGTGCGCCAGACTGTTTTTCTCACCGGTGCTAATGGGTTTCTTGGGCGAGTGGTGTGTCTGGAATGGCTGAAGCGACTCTCGGCCAGTGGCGGGAAGCTAATTTGTCTGGTGCGAGCCGCAGACGATCAGGCTGCACAACAACGGCTGAGCGATGCTTTTGATTCAGCCGGCAGTGAAATGTCGGTGTTGTTTACCAGCCTGAGGTCTCAGCTCGAAGTGGTCGCCGGCGACTTTGGCCAGCCCTTACTGGGCTTAACGCCGGAAAAATTTGACGCACTGGCGGAAGAAGTAGACCTTATTAGCCACGCAGGTGCACTGGTAAATCATGTGATGGATTATCAGTCGCTGTTTGCGCCCAATGTGGCAGGTGTTGCCGAAATAATCAGACTTGCGTTGAGCGGAAAAAAGAAATCCATCGATTTCGTGTCCAGCACGGCTGTCACACCGCATTTGCAGTTTAATACCGGCGGTACCGAGACGGCAAAATTAGCAGTCTCAGCAAAACTAAACGATCGCTACGCGAATGGTTACGGTGCCAGCAAATGGGCTGGTGAAGTCTTGCTAGGCGAAGCGCAGCAAAGCTTTGGCTTACCGGTGCGAATATTCCGTGGTGACATGATGCTTGCGCACAGCGAAATGCCCGGCCAGATCAACACCGACGATATGTTCACCCGCTTACTGTACAGCGTGATCAAAACGGGTGTGGCGCCAAAGTCGTTTTATGAAGCAAACCCGGACGGCAGTCGGGCGCGAGTGCACTATGACGGCACGCCCGTGAATATTGTGGCCGCATCGGTGGTGAGTGCCGGTAACTATTATGTGGAAGGCGCGACAGTGTTCTGCATTGATAACCCTTACACCGATTTGGAAAATTCGCTGGATGCATTTGTTGATTGGATTATTGCCGCGGGGTATGACATTCAGCGTCTGGAAGCGCATGAAGATTGGTTTTCTCGTTTCAAGCGTCGATTGACTGCCTTGCCCGACGCGGAGAAAAAGCAGAGCGCGCTGGCCTTGCTCAAGGCGTTTGAACGCCCGCATTCCTTCGTGCCTTTTAGAGGCGAATCCGGCAATTTTCAGGCCCTGATATCAAGGCTGGATATTGCGCCCTCAGAGTTACAATTAAATGCAGGTTTTATCCATAAGTGTTTGAATGATTTGGCATTGCTTGGGTTGATTGGGAAGCCTGGCAAGGTGTCAGACGCAGCACGCCAGGACACTCAGGAGACTAAGGCCACACAGGCCTACGGGGTAACATCAAGTACCGCAGACCTTAGTCAAATGGACATTGCGCGCCGCCTGCCAGGTAGCAAAGATATCGCAATAGACATTGAGTACTGCGGTGTGTGCCATTCAGATATTCATTTTGCCCATAACGATTGGGGGGCAACCCAATACCCATTGGTGCCGGGCCATGAAATTGTTGGCAGGGTAGCTGCGGTTGGAAGTGATGTCTCTGAGTTTAGTGTCGGTGCGCGTGTGGCCGTAGGCTGCATGGTTGATTCCTGCAGGCACTGTGAAAGTTGTGACGAGGGTCTGGAGCAATACTGTGACAGTGGATTGGTACTGACGTACAACAGTTATGACCATCGCCACCAAAACACGCTCACCTATGGCGGTTATTCCAAGCACATTGTGGTCGACCAAGACTTTGTTATGGCTGTGCCTGAAAACCTGGACCCAGCAGGTGCTGCACCGCTGCTGTGTGCAGGCATTACCACTTGGTCGCCGCTGCGCGAGTGGGGTGTTAAAGAAGGCATGCGAGTGGGCGTTATTGGGTTGGGCGGTCTCGGTCATATGGCCTTGAAATTTTCTGCCGCTTTGGGCGCACACACGGTCATGATTTCCACGTCTCGTGAGAAAGCCGAAGATGCCAGACGGCTGGGTGCGGCCGATGTGTTGATATCCAAAGATCTGGATGCCATGCGAGAGGCCAAGGAAAGTTTTGATTTTATTCTCGACACCGTGCCGGTGCATCACGATATTGATGACTACCTACGCCTGTTAAAACGTGATGGCACGCTTTGCCTGGTGGGTGCTTTGGAACCCCTGGATTTCCATTCGGGAAGAGTGGCGATGCGCAGGAAGAAAATTACGGGTTCATCGATTGGTTCGATCAAGGAGACTCGCGACATGCTGGCGTTCTGTGGTGAACATAACATCACCGCCGACATCGAATTGATCACACCAGGCGAAATTCAAAATTCCTGGAAGAGGGTGCAGAGTAGTGATGTTAAGTATCGATTCGTGATTGATATGCAGGCGTAGTCTTAAAATCGGAATTGCGAGCACTCAGCCCAGAGCAGAATAATGTGGTTGGTCTATTGCTAATTGCCCGGCAACGGTTTGTCGTAGGTGAAGGTTGAGACCGGGTGTGGTTAGCTCCAGGTTGCCTCGTAAAGCGTTAACCAAATTCCAGCGCAAATCCTCCAATTCGCCATGCCCTAACAGCGCTTGCAGGCGTAAGTGTTCTTGTTGAGCCAATGCTGGGCCATATTGAAACTCCCGTTGCGCAATGCCCAGCGAATTGGCCGCCACCTTTGCCAGAAAAGCCGCATGGCTGTCATTATTCGCCGCCTGCATTTTTGCAACATCGTCTTTTAGAAATTTACGCACACCTTCAATAAGTTCCGCCGGCATAGGCAGTTGGTAACCGTGGTCCAAAGTCGTTTTCTCCGGACGCTGGTAGTCGCCGGGAATGATAAGATTTACGCAATCCATTTGCGCTTCTGAAGATCGTCGGCCAATAACGGGGCGCTCGAGGCTTGGTGTTTCACCCGTGCGCCAGGTAGCTGCCATATTGAGTGTGGATATTGACCACCAGAAAGAACCAAATACCTGCCAGAAGGTGATATCAGAGCGATCAATACGCAGCCCCGATACAGAGTAATAACCATCTAACAATTCATCTATGGAACCAAAACCGCCAACGGGCAAATCGGACTGCCCAAACCGCCAGGAATTAACGCATAGCCAACCCAGATCACGAATCGGGTCGCCGATTTGAGCCAATTCCCAATCAAGAACCGCGCGAATGCCGTTGCTGTCTATCATCAGATTGCCGTTGCGAAAATCGCCGTGTACCAGTGTCTCTCGCGAATTGGCGGGCAAATTTTGCAGCAACCAGCGGGCCGTGAAATCAATCATGGGTTCCGGTATTTCAAGCGCTTTATACGAATCCCAGGTTTCTCGAATCAGTTCTTCTGGCGCCACCGTAGGCAGTATTTTCAGTAGAGAATCGTCTACTTCAATTGCATGCAATCGTGCTAGAACTTCTCCGCACTGTCGCGCCAGGCGGGGGCGCACGTCCGCCAGGGCATCAACGCGAACAATCCTTTGACCCAGCGTTTCCCCGTCCAGCCACTCCATCAAATAGCCGTCTCCCAAGTTGTCTTCAGGTGTCAGCTCATACACCAGACCGGGCACCGGAATATCAGCTTGCTTGGCGAGTTGCAAAAGACGGGCTTCAACATCTAAGCCCACCTGACCGGGAATGGAGGCACCTGCAATGGTGATCGGGCAACGTCGCAAGGCGAGCTGGCTTTCACCAGTCTCGGAATCAATGCGAACACGAAACGTTTCCTGGCTGGCACCGGCAGTGAGTTGCCGGCATTCAAGCAAGGATTTGAACCCAGCGATTTCCCGTTGGAGAACAATTTCCAGTTGTTGTTGCATCTCGGAGTGATCGGGCATTAACTAACGCCTTTGGGTTTTTGCTGACTCATGTAGCCAAACATATAACCGGCTACCCGGCGCATTTGAATTTCATCCGCACCTTCTGTTATGCGGTAGCGACGGTGATGGCGATAAATATGTTCAAACGCTTTGTATCGTGAGTAACCCATGCCGCCGTGCACCTGCATGGCTGTGTCCGCTGCTTCACAGCAGAGCCGATTGGCCTGGTAGTTACACATTGACACTTTGTCTGACACAGAAAACGCGCCGTCCTTATCCATCAGCCAGGCCGTTTTGTGAATCAGCGCGCGTAGCATTTCGCAACGCGCTTGCAGGTCAACCAGCGGGAACTGAATACCCTGGTTGCTGGAAAGCGGCTTGCCGAACGGCTTGCGCTCACGGGCGTATTTCACTGCCTCATTAACGCAATACTGAGCAGCACCCAAGCTGGATGCGGCTTGTCGAATGCGGTTTTCATTGAAGAAGTGCTGAACGACTTGTAGACCACGACCCTCGCCTGCAAAGATTGCCGAATCCGGAACCCTTACATTTTTAAAGCTGACATGCGCGTGATCGGTTGGCATATTAAACGTCCATAAATACTCTTCAACGTTTACGCCGGGTGCATCCATTGGCACCAGAAAAGCAGTGATTCCCTGTGCGTCGCCAGGTTCGCCAGAGGTTCGTGCCATCACCATGTCACAGTCTGCGGCGTGCACGCCCGTATTCCAGGTTTTCTCGCCGTTGATAATCCAATGATCGCCGTCTTTAATCGCGCCAGTTTCCATATGGGTGGCATCAGAGCCGTGCTGTGGTTCAGTAATGCCAAATGCAAAGCCCTTTTGGGCGTTCTTTAAGCCATCTACCCACTCGGCTTTTTGTTGCTCGGTGCCGTATTCCAGCATTAGCAACAGGCCGATGTTATTGCCTACTACGGAGTGTTCATTCTGCAGGTCGTTGTGTAAGCCAAGTCCTTTAACGGCGAGGTGCTCCCGAATAATCGCCATGCCCAGATTGCTACCATTGCGCCCGCCATGTTCTTCTGGGAATGGATAGCTGAAAATACCGGCTTCTATGGCCAGCTGTTTGGCGGTTGCCAGCAGTGCTTCCCACTCTTCATTGGGCAGGCCTTGCCGATCCCAGTCGGTGCGGGCATCTTCGCGGCGGTGATCAAAGAAACGAATATTGTCGTTAGTTTGTTCCAGTGGCTTGATTTTTTCCTCAATAAAACCATCCACTTCCTGGAGAAAGTTGGCGATGTCTTCGGGGATGTCAAAATTCATATGCTTTACATGGCTGCTGCAAGAGTATTTGCGATTCAGGATACCAGCAACGCAGCTTGCAGTCCTTTTGAATTGTCGCGGTCATTGATGCCGAGTATTCGATTTAAGTGAAAGGCGATACAATACCGGCTACTTCGCTCACCAGGCATTGCGTTGCGTGAACGCTGCCTTAATTTCGCTATTAAATGTTTGTTCAACCAAAGGAAAATCACTCATGTCACAAGCCTATATTGTTGCTGCGGTTCGCAGTGCTGGCGGCCGTAAAAATGGCCGGCTATCGAAAGTTCACCCGCTGGATCTTGGTGCAAAAGTTGTCGATGGCTTGGTTGAGAAAAGCGGTGTGGCCGTCAGTGAAATCGACGACTTGATTTTTGGTTGTGTCTCACAGGTAGGCGCACAATCCAGCAATATTGGTCGTGGCGTGTGTTTGTCGTCGGTGTTGGGTGAGCAAGTTCCAGGTACAACGGTGGATCGCCAGTGCGGTTCGGGTCAGCAAGCCATCCATTTCGCGGCGCAAGCCGTTATGTCTGGCACGCAAGACGTGGTAATTGCGGGCGGCGTTGAGAATATGAGCCAGGTGCCAATCGGTGCCAGCATTATTGATGGCGCTAAGGCCGACCATGGCGTTCCGTATGGCAAGGCTATTTCTGAGCGCTATCCCGGTGTTCAATTTAATCAATTTGCCGGTGCTGAAATGCTGGTGAAAAAATACGAACTGACCAGCGAAGAGCTGAACGAATTTGCATTGGCCAGCCATCTTAAGGCCAAGCAGGCGGTGGAAGAAGGTCGCTTCGAAGGGGAAATCATACCCATTGAGGTTGAGTTGGAAGACGGTTCGTTGGAAATGCATACACAGGATGAAGGCATTCGAATGGACGCTACGATTGGCGCCATTTCAGGCCTGCAGCCTATGGCCGAAGATGGTGTATTGACCGCTGCTAATGCATCGCAGATTTGCGATGGCGCGGCCGCTGTGATGATTGCCAGCGGTGATGCCTGCAAACGTCTGGGCTTGACGCCATTGGCCAAGATTGTGGCCATGAGCGTGATCGGTTCCGATCCAGTCATCATGCTAGAAGGTCCAATTCCGGCGACTAAGAAAGTGCTGGAAAGAGCCGGCATGAGCATGGACGACATCGATTTGTTTGAAGTGAACGAGGCGTTTGGTTCCGTACCTTTATCGTGGGCAAAAGCGCTTGATGCAGACCTGGATAAATTGAACGTTAACGGTGGAGCGCAGGCGCTGGGTCATCCATTGGGTGGTACAGGTGCGAAGCTTATGACTACCTTGGTGCATGAGCTTCACCGCACTGGTAAGCGCTACGGCTTGCTGGCCATATGTGAAGGTGGTGGTACGGCGAATGGCACCATTGTTGAGCGTGTGACGGCGGTAGACTGACGCCGCGCTGCACGGCGATACTTGGTTGCCAGGCGTATCTGCCCCAAGTGGGTACGGTACGCCTGGTTGCCCTTAAATACTCAGCCTTCGGTCAATTCCTTAAGTACTGTCTCAAACGACGCAACAGTACGGTCAACGTTCTGCAGTTTGTCCAGCCCAAACAAGCCTAACCTGAAGGTTTTAAAATCCTCACGTTCATCGCACTGTAATGGCACACCAGCCGCTATTTGCATGCCTTGAGCGGCGAATTTACTGCCGTTTTGAATGCCGCCGTCTTCGGTATAGCTAACCACAACGCCTGGTGCCTTGAAGCCATCGGCGGCTACGCTGTTGATTCCATTCGACTCCAAAACCGCGCGAATCTTTTGCCCAAGCTCAATTTGCCACGTTTTGACTTGATCAAAACCCAGCTCCTCCGTTTCCTGCATCACAGCGTGAAAGGCGCGCAAACCATCGGTGGGCATTGTTGCGTGATACGCGTGACCGCCGTTTTCATAGGCTTGCATAATGCTGTGCCATTTTTTGAGGTCGCAGGCAAAACTATCGCTGTCAGTCTCAGCCAATCGCGCAAGGCCACGTTCGCCTAGCATAACCAGCCCACAACAAGGAGATCCGCTCCAGCCTTTTTGTGGTGCGCTGATCAGCGCATCAATGCCCAGATCAGCCATATCCAGCCATAACGTGCCGGATGCAATGCAGTCTATAACTAACAGGCCGCCCACTTCATGAGTGGCCTCACTCAGTGCTTTGATGTAATCGTCTGGTAACATCATGCCGGATGAGGTTTCAACGTGCGGGGCAAAAACCACGGTAGGCTTTTCAGAACGAATAGCAGCACAGACTTCGTCAATTGGTGCGGGTGAGAAGGGCGCTTGTGCGTCGCCGGACGCTTGGCTGGCTTTCATCACGGTATGTGATTTGGCGATATTTCCGGTGTCGAGAATTTGTGTCCAGCGGAAGCTGAACCATCCGTTTCTAATCACAAGACAGTGTTGGTCACGGGCGAATTGGCGGGCAACGGCTTCCATTCCAAACGTGCCGCTACCGGGCACTATGACCACGGCCACGGCTGAATATACCTGCTTCAAGGTGCTTGATATGTCGCGCATGACGGATTGAAACGACTGCGACATATGGTTTAGCGAGCGGTCGGTATACACCACCGAATACTCTAGTAAGCCATTGGGGTCTATATCGGGTCTAAGTCCAGCCATTTGAATCACTACCATGGTCAAAAGAGCCGGCAGTGTACTTGAGAATTAGCTGCAGATCATCTTTGCGATGAACTCGGAAGAAAAAGAGGGGCACCAATTCTCCAATAGTCGAATTGGTGCCGTTCGCTTAGTCGCGAATGCGCTTCGCAAGGTCTTTTATAGCCTTACGCAGCCGTTTTGCCTGCTTCTCAAAATCTTTGGAAGTAGGAACATCGGCTTTTTTAACTACTTTCTCAATTTGATCAAGCAGCTTTTCACCCCGTTTTACCAGTGACTTCTGAGTAGACGGTGCGTCCTTGCGTGCCTTTTCAATTGCTTTTCTGGCGTCTTGCAACTGGTCTTGTACTTCCTCGAATACTCGAGCGTACAAACCAAGATTGGCCAGCATCACACGGCGAGCATTGCCAGATAACTGTTCAATGCTCGCACTTTGCGAAGGTTTAGCTATTTTTTTTTAGCTGCTTTCTTCTTGGCAGCAGGTTTTTTCTTCGCTGCTGGCTTTTTCTTAGCAGCCGGCTTCTTCTTGGCTACTTTTTTGGCCGCCGGCTTTTTCTTGGCAGCTGCTTTTTTCTTAGCAGGTGCCTTTTTCTTGGCGGGCGCTTTCTTTTTAGCCGTCGTTTTCTTCTTAGCCGCTACCTTTTTCTTAGCCGCTGGCTTTTTCTTGGCAGTGGTCTTTTTCTTAGCTGCTACCTTCTTTTTGGTAGCCGCTTTCTTCTTCGCTGCCGGCTTCTTCTTGGCTACCGCCTTCTTCGCAGTTGTTTTCTTGCGAGTGGTAGTGGCCTTCTTGCGAGTAGCCGCCTTTTTAGCCGTTGTTTTCTTCTTCGCTGTTGTTTTCTTGCGAGTGGTGGATTTCTTAGCGGTGGTTTTCTTTCGTTGTGCCATTGTAGGTCCTCTATGCGAAAGTAGTCAGTGTTAATGGTTTAGTTTTATTCGCGCACGACTACTCGATACAACAGAAAGCCAGACAGTGCATCACACAGCGCGCTGGGCGCAAGTGTGCGCCATTTTTCCATAGGATTCAAATGGCTGTATTACCAAACTTTTGCGGTTATTATTGCCGTGTCGATTATGAGGAAATAACAATGCAACAAACTCGCGGCAGATTTTCTTCTCGTATTGGTTTTGTGTTGGCCGCTGCTGGCAGCGCAGTGGGTTTAGGCAACATATGGGGTTTCCCAACTCAGGCGGCCAGCAATGGTGGTGCAGCCTTTCTGTTGGTGTATCTGGCTCTGGCTTTTTGTCTGGCATATCCGGTGCTAATGACAGAGCTGGTGATTGGCAGGCACGCACGCGGCAACCCCATTACTGCATTAACTGCGGTCTCCGGCAACGCCTTAAGTCGACTGTTGGCGCCAGTCATTGGCGGTTTTGGTGTGGTGGTGGCCAGTCTTATCCTCAGTTTTTACTGCATTGTGGGTGGCTGGATGATGGCGCATTTCCTCGCGGAGTTGTTCGGTTTGTTCGGTATGACGGGCGCGGCCGCTTGGTTGGAAACCTTCTCGCTCAGCCGAAGCTTGCTGTTCACCGCTGTGTTTATGCTGTTGACCATTCGCATTATTTCGCAAGGTGTGGAGAGTGGTATTGAACGATGGTCTACTCGTTTAATGCCTTTATTGCTGACCATGCTGGTGTTGCTGACACTGTATGTACTCACCATGGAAGGTGCGATGGAAGGCTTACGGGTGTATCTGATTCCGGATTTTTCCATGGCATTGTCGCCGTCGCTCATCATCAAGGCTTTGGGCAGTGCTTTCTTTTCCCTATCGTTGGGCGTAGGCACAATGTTGATTTACGGCTCGTACATTGATGACAGTGAAAGTTTGCCCAAGCTTGGAACTCAGGTAACCATCATTGATATCAGTATTGCGGTGCTGGCCGGTTTCCTGATTCTGCCGGCAATGTATGTAGCGCTTCACAATGGCGTAGAAATTTTCTCGGATAATGGTTCGCTGATATCCGAAGACACTCTGATCTTTACCGTGCTGCCAGCGCTATTTGACAAAATTGGCATTGCCGGAGCCGTGGTAGGAACGTTTTTCTTCCTGTTAATGAGCATTGCCGCACTTACGTCGTCTATATCAATGCTCGAAGTGCCCGTTGCTACAGCCGTGGAGAAGAGCTCGCTGCAACGTAATGTGGCGTCTTATGCAGTGGGCGGAGCGATTCTGTTGATTAGCGTTACGATTATCATGAACTTCGAACAGCTGTTTGGCGCAGTAATAGCATTTACAACTCGCTATTCTCAGCCATTGCTGGGCATGTTGATTTGCATCTATGTCGCCTGGGTATGGAATCGTGGGGAGGTGTTGCAACAACTACAAAAAGGCTCGCCCGACATAGAGGCCAGCACCTTTTGGCGAATTTGGCCGGCCTACATCAAGTACGTATGCCCACTCGTGATCCTGATAATATTTGTGCAATCCTTTTAGCGCTGATTATTCGGTAAGGAATAATCAGCGCTTACGAGCGCTATGCGGGTCGAGTCAGGAAAGCTTGGTTCTTGCCCTGAACCTGCAATGTACTCAGGCAGCAGCTCAGCAGCAATGTCAGCTATCCGTCGAACCGGTGATGAACGGTAAACTTGGTGAAACTGTGACGCGGTTCACATAAGCCGCATCGTACGGCCTATGCTTTTCGCCCTCTAGCCAGGCATTTGGTAGGCATGCCCCCAGAAATCACCCTCCGTTGATACGGTAGGCGTAAATTCGTTCCAATCCAGCTGCAATCCATCGTAGCCATATTCCACTGCAATACCGCCTGGCCCAAACACGTAGAAGCTCAGCATGTTGTCGTTGCAGTGGCGTCCCAGGGAAGACAGCAGCGGCAAACCAGCCTGATTAACTCTATCTAGACAGGCGCCCACTTCGTCGATGCTGGTGACCTCAAGCATCATGTGCACAATACCGACCGGGCTTGGGCCGT
>CAYGSL010000020.1:0-11158 GCA_964352475.1 uncultured Pseudomonadales bacterium
TATTGGCGCAACGAGCACGTGGGAAACGGTTTCTGAATTTGTTTTGCTACACGGCTGCAGCCACCGTGCACGCGGCACTGGGTGGTGCCGCGTCCAGTATCAGCGTGGATATGTCGGCCCCCTACATCGCCTGGGCGCGAAAAAACCTGTTGTTGAACAAGCTAAATGTCTATGACCATACCCTGGTGCAAGCTGATTGCCTGGCCTGGTTGAACGAATGTGATCAGCTTTTTGACCTGATTCTTCTGGACCCACCGTCATTTTCAAACTCTAAACGGATGGACAATGTGCTGGATGTGCAGCGCGATCATGTGCAGTTGATTGAACAAAGCGTTGCTCTACTGGCACCGGGCGGTGAACTGGTATTCTCGACCAATAAGCGAAAATTTCGCCTTGATAGCGCGGCATTGGCCGACATTAGTGTGCAAAACATCACCAAGCAAACGCTGGATGCCGATTTTCGTCGCGCCGCACCGGCCCATCAGTGCTGGTTGATCACGGCAGATAAAAAAAACGCTTTATAAGACTAATTGTCATCTTAGTGTCATATTTTGCAACCAAAATGCACGCGTCACACAACTGACATCAAACTGTCTTTATAACAACACAGAGGAACTTTACGATGCGAAGCGTGTTTGCGGCTTTGAGCAGAGGCTTGTTAGCGATACTGCTAACGTCGCCAGCGGTAGCAGGTACCGTGACGTCTGACGGCGCGGATCTTGTCTTGAAAACCAAGGGTGGTTTTGAAGTTAAAACCGCAGATGGCGATTACAGTTTCAAGGTAGGTGGTCGAATCATGCTCGACTACAACGCCTATGACGGCGTCATTAACACAGCTGAAGGCGAAACGGGCAGTGATCTGTGGTTTAGACGCGCGCGGCTGGAAATTAAGGGCAAGGCCAAAGATTGGTCCTATCTTATGTCGTACAACCTGACAGGCAGTGGCTCAATTGATCAGTTACACGCCAGCTACAATGGTTTCGGCAAACTGGCGGCCTTGACCATGGGCCAACAAAAGGAAGATTTTGGTCTGGATGACACGGGTAGCTCAAAGTGGATCACAGGCATAGAACGCTCGCTGGCTTCCGATGCATTTGATACGGGAAACAATCTGGGCATCAAGTTGCACGGTGGTAATGAGGTGATCAGCTACTCTGTGGGTGCTTATAAAGAAGCGATTGATGCAGATGATAATTCGCTGGATAGCGCTTTCACCGGTCGATTCGTATTCAGACCCATCGCCAATGACGATCTGCTGGTGCACCTGGGTGCTGGATTTAGCCTGCGCGATGGCGAGTTTGACTCGCTTGGCGCACGTTTAGGTGTTCGTGGTGGTGAGGACAGAACGGCCAATCGCAGTCGCGTTCGTTATGCAGGTGGTCTGTCAGGTGATGAGCAACAAAGCGTCAATCTGGAGGCGGCAGCTACTTACGGCCAGGCTCATGTGCAGGCCGAATACTTCGCCTCAGAGGTGAGCGGGGCGGCCGCTCCCGATCTGGAAGTGGATGGCTATTACCTTCAGTTCGGGTGGGTACTGACGGGTGAAAACCGGGTGTACAAGAACGGCGCTGGCGTTTTTGACAAGATCAAACCCTCTGGCCCAGGCGGTGCCTGGGAATTGTTCGCGCGTTACGACGTTCTCGACGTTAGCGGCACCGAGACTGACGCATCGATTACAGTTGATGGTGGCGACGCGGATATCTTCACGTTGGGCGCCAATTGGTACATCAACAGCAATGCCAAGCTATCGCTTAATTACGTAAGCTCTGAAACCGATCAGCCAATCAACGGTGAAGACGATGGCGATGCGATTGTGGCGCGGTTACAATTCGCGTTCTAGGAGAAACTACGCCTGCCTATGGCTGCCAAGACCATACTTATCGTTGAAGATGAAATACCTATCCGAGATATGCTGCGTATGGCGCTTGGCAATGCAGGCTATAGCACGCTGGAAGCAGGTGATATACACAATGCCCATGCGCAGATAGTTGATCAGCGACCGGATCTGATATTGCTGGATTGGATGTTACCCGGCTCCAGCGGCCTGGAGCTGATTCGACGCCTTAAAAGACAACCGGCAACCAGCGGTATTCCTGTGATTATGCTGACCGCCCGCACTGAAGAAGACAATAAAATCGATGGGCTGGAAGCCGGCGCCGATGATTACATGACCAAGCCGTTCTCGCCCCGAGAGCTGCTGGCCAGAATCAAGGCTTTGCTGCGCCGTACCGTGCCAGAAGTTGAGTCGGTCAAGTTGCAGTGTGGGCAGCTGGGCATGGACCTTGAAAGTCACATTGTATCTATCGATGGATCGGCTATTGAAATTGGTCCCACCGAGTTTCGTTTGCTGCGATTTTTTCTGACCTACCGCGACAAAGTATTCAGTCGCTCACAGATTCTGGACAATGTGTGGGGCAATACCGCCTACCTTGAAGAGCGAACCGTTGACGTGCACGTCAGGCGGCTAAGGAAGGCTCTCAAGGCAGAAGGCTTGGCAGACCTTAGCCACTATCTGCAAACCGTTCGTGGCACTGGCTACCGTTTTTCAGTGCCCTGATTTTGAAGAAGTCCGAACTCTCGCTGTTGATCCTGGGTTTGCTGCTATGCACTGCTGTGCTGTGGTTAGTGTTTGGAGTTTCTTGGCAAGTTACGTTTGCCGGTTTGGCATCAGGTGCTGGTGGCTATGCTGTTAGCTGTATTGTTCGCCTGCGCAGAGTGTATCGCTGGCTGAAACACGACACCGATTCTGAACCACCAGACAGCTTTGGTGAATATGGTGACGTGCTGGACGAGTTACATCGTATGCGGACGACATCCCTCTATCAGGCAGAGCGTGCCGAACAGCGAATTGTGCATTTGCAGAACTCTTTCGCATCATTGGATGAGGCGGTAATCCTGTTAAACGCTGCCGGCGAAATAGACTGGTCTAACCAGGCCGCCAAGCGCCTGTTTGGACTGCAGTTTCCGGATGACCAGGGGCGCGCATTAGCCACATTGATTCGTGCGCCTGAATTTTTGAGCTACTTCGATGACGGTGACTATGAGCAGCCACTGTCACTTGCAGCGCCCATGTCAAAAGTGGGCCAACTGGAAGTGAGTATCACCTGGTTCGGTGCAGGCAATCGCATGGTTTTCGTTCGCGATGTCACTGAAGTCAGACGTCTTGAACAGATCAGAACCGACTTTATTGCGAATGTTTCTCACGAGTTACGTACACCGCTCACTGTTATCAGCGGCTATCTGGAAACGATGCAAGACAGCGAGTCAGAGTGGCATGCCGCGCTGCAGCAAATGGGCAGCCAGGCGGAGCGCATGGAATCACTGCTCACAGATCTCACGCAGCTGAACAAGCTTGAGAGCGTTGTAGAACGGTCGCAGCATGATGTGCTGGATATCAAAACCATGATAGGCATGATGTTCGATGGCGTCAGCGTTCAGAGGCCGGAACAAAAACTCGAAATCAAGCAAAAAACGGATGCTCAATTACTGGGCAATAGAGAAGAACTGTACAGCGCATTCTCTAACCTGATTAACAACGCCAGCAAGTACAGTGGTGAACACGGCAAAATTGTGGTGACCTGGAAGCTGGATGCAACCGGTGCCAGTCTTACTGTGAGCGACGATGGCGTGGGCATAGAGGCGCACCACCTGCCCAGATTAACCGAGCGCTTTTATCGTGCTGATCCAGGTCGGCACCGTTCTACCGGGGGAACAGGCCTCGGCCTTGCCATTGTAAAACACGTGCTGCTTCGTCATCAGGCGGCGCTCAAAATTGAGAGTAAACCCGGGCAAGGCAGCACGTTTACCTGCCTGTTTCCTGAAGACCGCGTGGTACGGCCAGCCTCGGAGCGCTAATTAGAATTATCTGACGGTTTTTTTCATTGCTGTCACATTAGTGTCATTTTTTCTTGTTAACTTGCTGGCATCATCAATACTGAGGACTGATAAATGATTAAGCGATTTATTGCTAGCGCCACCGCAAGCTCCATGCTCATGCTCGGCAGCGCTATGGCGCACGCTGATGGCCTTGATGAAAACCTGCCTGATTATCAGAAAGTCAGTGGTATTGCTGGCAATCTTTCCAGCGTTGGCTCGGATACGTTGGCTAACTTGATGACACTATGGGCTGAAGAATTCAAGCGCGAATACCCCAGCGTCAATATACAAATCCAGGCAGCGGGATCGTCTACGGCACCACCCGCGCTCAGTGAGGGCACATCTAATCTTGGCCCAATGAGCCGAAAGATGAAAGACAATGAGTTAGAGGCATTCGAAAACAAGCACGGCTATAAGCCGACAGCAGTGCCTGTCGCTATCGACGCGCTGGCCGTATACGTACACAAAGACAATCCTTTGGCAGGTTTGTCATTACCGCAAGTCGACGCCATCTTCTCGTCAAACCGAACATGCGGTGGTAGCACCGACATTTCAAACTGGGGTGGCACTGGCCTTAGTGGACCATGGCAAAACCGCGACATTCAATTGTTCGGCCGCAATTCTGTATCCGGTACTTATGGCTACTTCAAGAAAGTAGCTCTGTGTAAGGGCGACTTTAAGGATACCGTGAATGAGCAACCTGGTTCTGCTTCGGTGGTGCAGTCAGTATCTACGTCTATTAATGGCATAGGCTATTCAGGTATTGGTTACCGAACTTCCAGCGTACGCGCATTACCACTGTCAAAGAAAGACGGTGGTGATCTGGTCGAGGCGTCGCCTGCCATGGCGGTTGCCGGTAAATACCCACTGTCGCGCTTTCTTTACACCTATGTGAATAAGCACCCCAGCAAAGACCTGACGCCGCTTGAAGGTGAGTTTATTAAGCTGGTTTTGTCAAAGTCAGGCCAGGAAGTGGTATTGAAGGACGGCTACATTCCTCTGCCGGCTGCCGTGGTTGACCGCACACTGACTAAGCTTGGCCTCAAGTGACGCAAGCCAGTGAATCACTGCTGCTGGAAAAAGACAGTTTTTTTCAGCGCAAACGCCGGTTTAAAGATCGCTTCGCCCGCCACGCCATAGCCGGTGGTGGGCTGGCGGTTATCGGTGCGATTCTTCTTATATTTCTGTATCTGGTCTACGAGATTGCCCCCCTCTTTCAGTCAGCCTCAGTAGAAGAAAAACACAGCTATCAAATTAGTGGCGACACTCAAGCCTTGCATGTAGCTGTGGAAGAGCAAGGCGAGTTGTTTCTGCGTCTCAGCGATGAAGGTCTCGCGGAATTTCGCGAGGTTTCATCGGGCGCGCTACGCAACGTGGTGACCCTGTTAGACCCTTCGGAATCAATAAAAAGCTTCGCTACCGCAAGTAATGAAAGCCGTGTGTTTGCGCTAGGCCTCTCCAATGGTACGGTTAAAGTGCTTAAGCATGATTATCGCTCGGTCTACCGCGGCGATGTCAGGGAGATCGTGCCAGAGATCGTATACCCCTTAGGTGAGAATGCGCGGGTGCTTGCGGACTCTAGTAATCCAATTACATTATTGGCCGTAAGAGACGGTGAAAATCAGGCAACCATCGCAGCCATGGACTCAGACGAGACGCTGCATTTGATGGTGATTGAGAAAGAACAAAATTTTCTCAGTGAAGAATGGGAGTTTAGCGAACAGCTATTTGATGTAGAGGACGTTGGTAGTGACGTTCGCAAGCTAATTGTTTCAGAAGATCAGCGCTACCTGTTTGTACTTAGTCAATCAGACGATTTGAAAGTCTATGATTTAAGCAAGGTGCGTCAAGGCGGTATTGATTCGCTGGTAGGGCAGTACAGTTTAAGCCCAGGCAATACCGTGAATGATATGCGCTTTTTGTTGGGCGGCATTTCCCTGCTGGTGCATGACAGCAGCGGCCAGTTAACGCAGTGGTTCTGGCAATCATTTGATGGCCAGCGCCGTCTGGAGAAAGTACGTACGTTCCCTGGTGTAGAAGGTAAGGCTACGGTACTCACCGAACAGCGACGGAAAGGTGTGGCCGTGATCAGTCACAGTGGTTTATTGCAATTGGCGTACACCACCTCGTCACGTATTGCATTTGAAGAAAATATTGAATTCAGCGGCTCTGTTAGCCAGGCGGCGATATCACCTAGAGCAAACCTCTTATTGTTGGAAGACGGCCAGGGAACAATTCGTGTTTGGGACATTGATAACGAACACCCTGAAACGTCGTTTGGCGCGTTGTGGGACGAAGTCTGGTACGAAAGCTACAGCGAACCGGAATACGTCTGGCAGTCTTCCGCATCAAACAATGACTTTGAACCAAAGTACAGCTTCTCGCCACTTGCGTTTGGTACTTTAAAAGCCGCGTTCTATTCGATGATGCTGGCCGCACCCTTAGCGATCTGTGGTGCTATTTATACCGCCTTTTTCATGGCGCCCGCTCTTAGGCGCAAGATAAAACCGCTGGTTGAATTAATGGAGGCATTGCCTACCGTCATTCTCGGATTTCTGGCAGGCCTTTGGCTAGCACCATTTGTTGAGAAACATCTCCCGGCCATTTTCTCCATGCTACTTTTCTTACCGCCGGCTATTATTCTGGTGGCCTTTGGGTGGAGCAAGTTACCCATTCGCTTTCGCGAATCAATGCCGGAGGGGTTTCACGCAGCGGTGTTGATTCCAGTGGTGTTGATTTTGGCCTATCTATGCATCGCTGCCAGCCAACCCATGGAACTGTTGTTCTTTGGCGGCGATGCGCGCGCGTGGTTAACCAATGACCTGGGTGTTTCGTTTGATCAGCGCAATGCTCTTGTAGTGGGTGTTGCGATGGGTTTCGCGGTAATTCCAACCATTTTCAGTATCACTGAAGACGCCATCTTCGCGGTACCCAAGCATCTGTCAAATGGCTCATTAGCCCTGGGCGCAACCCCTTGGCAAACCTTGTTAAGAGTGGTTATGCCAACAGCAAGCCCTGGTATATTTTCAGCGCTGATGATTGGTTTGGGTCGCGCCGTGGGCGAAACCATGATTGTACTGATGGCCACTGGCAACACACCCATCATGGACGCAAATATTTTTGAAGGCATGCGTACGCTGGCGGCCAATATTGCGGTTGAAGTGCCAGAAGCGGAGGTGGACAGTACGCATTTCAGAGTGCTGTTCCTGGCCGCGTTTGTGCTGTTTATGTTTACCTTTATCGTAAATACCGTCGCTGAACTTGTGCGCCAGCGTCTGAGGGAGCGTTATGGATCACTCTGACGTGCAAGCCAATTCGCTGTATCGATCGCAAAATCAGACCATAGGCAGTTGGTTCAAAAGCGGCGAGCCCTGGATTTGGATGACTGGCTCGGCCGTGGCGGTAAGCGTGATCGCCGTGGTGGGTTTGCTATTCATACTGGCTGTTCGCGGTCTGGGCCATTTCTGGCCTTCAGACGTTGTTGAGTTTGACTATGTAGACGCTCGCAGTGGCGAGCAGATGATAGTGGCTGGGCAGTTAGCGGATAGCGAGCAGGTGAGCCTGGAGCAACTCAACTCTTCGGGTCTTGAACTGGATGCCAGCCTTGGTGAAATACGTCGCCGTGACCTTATAAAAACGGGTAATCGCGATCTAACCGGTGCGGATTTTCGTTGGTATCTGTACGAGCGCATGAGCAATATCCGCCAGCCCGAAGGCTTGATGGTGATTGAGCGTCGTGAGTGGGGCAATTTTTATGGCTATTTGCTGGCCGTGAAAGAAGCCGGCACTACCGTAACGGAAAATTCAGACCAAGAGTTTTCCGCATCGGTGTGGCAAGAGTTCCAATCGCGCCTGCAACGCGCACTTGAGCTGAACGACACGATTCAGGACATTGAAAAAAACGACACTCGCGCGTTAAATTATCGCCTCGAGCAGCTTCGCCTGGATGAACGCAGCCTTGAACTGCAGAAAGATCTGGACGACAAGCTCAGACAAGTAGAAATGGCTCGCATTGCTGAGGCGCGAGCGGAAATAGCCGTAAAGTACGAAGTCTTGCAAGAGACCTTGAACGATTTGCACCAACAAATTGAGCGCGATTCGTTTACGGCAGTCACAGGCACTGGCCAGCAAGTAGAGTTGACCTTTGCCAAAGTTGTTCATGCCTTACTGCCCAATCAAATGTCAGTATTTGAGAAAGTACTGGCGTGGTTCGCAAAACTTGCAGAGTTTCTTTCCGAAGACCCACGTGAGGCAAATACAGAAGGCGGCGTGTACCCTGCGATATTTGGTACGGTACTCATGGTGCTGCTGATGTCTATCATGGTCACGCCGTTTGGTGTCGTGGCGGCGGTGTATTTGCGTGAATACGCCAAACAAGGTGTTATCACACGTACTATACGTATTGCTGTTAACAATCTCGCAGGCGTTCCGTCGATTGTCTACGGCGTATTTGGTCTGGGCTTTTTCGTGTACGGTGTGGGCGAGCAGATCGATCATTTATTTTTCGAAGCAGCCTTGCCAGCGCCTACCTTTGGCACGCCGGGATTGCTTTGGGCCTCATTAACCTTGGCTATTCTAACTGTGCCGGTTGTTATCGTGGCCACTGAAGAGGGTTTGGCGCGCATACCGCGTGCTGTTCGTGAAGGCAGCCTGGCATTAGGGGCAACCAAAGCGGAAACTTTGTGGCGAGTTGTGCTGCCCATGGCCAGCCCGGCAATGATGACCGGTGTTATTTTAGCGGTAGCGCGTGCGGCGGGTGAGGTGGCACCATTGATGTTGGTGGGTGTGGTAAAACTGGCGCCTGCGCTGCCTCTGGATGGTAACTTTCCGTTTTTACATCTTGATCAGAAATTTATGCATCTTGGTTTTCACATTTATGACGTTGGTTTTCAAAGCCCGAATGTGGAAGCCGCGCGACCTTTGGTGTACGCCACAGCGCTGCTGTTGGTGGTGGTGATTGCAGTACTTAACTTTTCGGCAGTGAGTATTCGCAATCGACTGCGCGAAAAATACAAAGCCCTGGAGCATTGATACAAAGTGACTGAACCTAAAGAAAATGTATGTCTGGAAGTAAAAGGTTTGCAGTTGTTTTATGACAACGACAAGCAGGCTTTGAAAGACATTGATATGTACATTATGCAGCAACGCGTTACGGCATTTATCGGGCCTAGTGGTTGCGGTAAATCCAGCTTGCTGCGTTGTTTTAATCGCATGAATGATCTGGTGGATGGCTGTCGCGTGGAAGGGGAGATATTACTCGATGGCACCAACATTTATGACAGCAAAGTGGATGCGTCTCGCCTTAGGCAACGCATTGGCATGGTGTTTCAAAAACCCAATCCGTTTCCAAAAACAATTTACGAAAATGTAGCGTATGGTCTGCGAATTCAGGGCGTGAATAAAAAGCGCGTGCTGGACGAAATTGTTGAAAAGTCGCTGCGTGATGCGGCCTTGTGGGACGAAGTGAAAGACCGATTGCATGACTCTGCGCTTGGCCTGTCTGGTGGTCAACAGCAAAGATTGGTGATTGCGCGTACTATTGCGATAGAGCCAGAAGTACTGTTGCTGGACGAACCCGCATCTGCGCTTGACCCCATATCGACCTTAAAGATCGAAGAACTGATTAATGATTTAAAGTCAAAGTACACCATCATTATTGTGACGCATAATATGCAGCAAGCAGCACGGGTGTCGGAATTTACCGCGTTTATGTATCTCGGTGAACTCATTGAGTTTGGCGACACCAACCGTATATTTACTAACCCCAACGAGAAGCAAACCGAAGACTACATAACCGGCCGATACGGTTAAGCGGAGCGAGGAAATGGACAAGAGCGGATATTCACAGCACATTTCACAGCAATACAATGAAGAGCTGGAAGACGTTAAGAAGAGCATGTTGGAAATGGGTGGCCAGGTTGAAAAGCTGGTTGCTGATGCCATCACCAGTATTATCGACGGCGACAGTGCGATTGCAGAAATGGTCCGCGAGAACGACAAACCGGTTAACGCCAAGGAGTCGGATATTGATGAGGAATGTGCGCGCATATTAGCGCGACGCCAGCCTGCAGCCAGCGATCTGAGACTGGTTCTGGCCATAATGCGTGCTTCTACGGACCTGGAACGGATAGGCGATGAAGCGGGGAAAATCGCGACGCAAACCATCGAACTGGCCGAAGCCGGTCGCTCACCTGGCGGCTATACCGAAGTTCAACACATGGGCACCAGTGTGAGAGGTATGCTGCACGATGCACTGGACTCGTTTGCACGTATGGATGAAACGCTGGCGCTCAAAGTAGCTGAGCAAGACAAAGAAGTGGACCGTTACTACGGCTCGGCTATGCGTGTGGTATTAACCTTGATGATGGAAGACCCGCGCAGCATTTCGCGCGTACTGAATATTATGTGGGCGCTGCGCTCACTAGAACGCGTTGGTGACCATGCCCGAAATATTGCAGAACATGTCATCTACCTGGTGAAAGGCAAAGATGTTCGCCATGTCGGTCTTAAGGAAATGGCCAAGCAGGTGAAAAAGTAGAGGCTAGAGGCTAGAGGCACTCCCACCTCAACAGGCTTATTTCTTGGCGTGAAGTAAAACCGGTAAGTCAGTAATTCCACGAACAAAATTCGATTTAAGTCGTTGTACCTCGCCAACGACTTCCACTCGGTCGAATCGTTTGAGTATTTCTTCCCACACCAGCCTGAGCTGCATCTCTGCCAGACGGTTGCCCATGCAACGATGAACACCGAAGCCAAACGAGATGTGCTGGCGGGCGCGCTTGCGGTCTATCAGAAATTCGTCAGGGCGTTCTATTTTTGTCTCGTCACGATTGCCCGACACGTACCACAATGCCACTTTATCGCCTTCTTTAATTTGTTTGCCACGAAATTCGAAGTCCTGCGTGGCAGTTCTGCGCATGTGCATTAGCGGCGTTTGAAAGCGGATAATCTCAGACACCATGTTTGGTACCAAACCGGGGTCTGCTTTTAGCTTCGCGTATTCAGCGGGGTTCTCGTTGAGCATCACAACACCACCGGAGATGGAATTACGAGTTGTGTCATTGCCACCCACAATCAACAGTATTAGATTGCCAAGAAACTCCATGGGGTCCATTTCTTTAAACACCTCAGAGTGCGCCATCAAAGTGATGAAGTCGTACTTACCCTCAGGGGATTGCTGTGCGCGCTCGTTCCAGATGCCTGTGAACACAGTCAAACACTCAATCAAGGCTTCCTCACGTTGCTCTTTAGTCACGCTATCGTCGCCAGCAATTTCGGGCGA
>CAYGSL010000020.1:11258-61502 GCA_964352475.1 uncultured Pseudomonadales bacterium
AGGCTTCCTCACGTTGCTCTTTAGTCACGCTATCGTCGCCAGCAATTTCGGGCGAAGCGGTGGCCATGTCAGACCAATAGGTAAGCTTGCGGCGATCTTCAAAGGGGAAATCAAACAGTGTGGCGAGCATCTGTGTGGTGAGCTCTATGGAAACGCGATCTACCCAATTGAAGGGCTCTCCAATCGGCAACTCATCCATGATATGGCCGATTCGCTCCCTGATCAGCGGCTCCATCATCGTCAGGCTTTGCGGTGATACTGCGGGTGTAACTACCTTGCGCTGATTGTCATGCTTGGGGTCATCCATCGCAATGAACTGTTCCACGGTAAAGTCGGGATCTTGATCGCCCAATACGATGGCAGGAAAAGACGAAAACACTTCAGGGTTTTTCTCTATCTCCATAATATCGTCGTACCGCGTGATCGACCAAAACGGCCCAAAATCGCTGTTTGCGCAGTAATGCACCGGATCTTCCTCGCGCAAACGTTTAAACATCGGCCACTGGGCCTCATTTTCGTAGAGGCTTGGGTTGGAAGGATTAATCTGATCTAAAGGCGTGTCGTCTGTGTAAATGCTTGCAGTTGCCACGGTGAGCTCCGTTTATGATGTTTTTTCCATCATAAAGCGAATTGCTTATGGTTGCTACTGCAGGTACTGCGACGGTCTAACAGGTGCGGCGGCAGTAGCGCTGGGGCTCACAAACCAACGTTGTTTTTATTCAGAACCTGCTCAGCGCGATAACTGGAACGAACAAACACGCCAGAAACAACTTCCAGAAAGCCTTTCTCCAGCCCCCATAGACGATATTGCTCAAACTGCTCCGGTGTGACATATCGATCGATAGGGTGGTGGTTGAGCGTGGGCTGCAGGTATTGACCGAAGGTGACAATATCAACCTTGGCTTCACGCAAGTCATCCATGCACTGCAGAATTTCCTCGTCGGTTTCACCAAGGCCGAGCATCAGACTGGTCTTGGTCAACACCTCCGGTTTGTGTGCTTTGGCATGAGCGAGTACGTCCAGTGTCTGTTGGTATGTAGCTCGTGGGTCACGCACAGGGTGGGTAAGCCGGCGCACGGTCTCTACATTTTGCGCAAACACGACAATACCTGAATCAACCACAGTTTCTACATCAGCCAGCACGCCAAGAAAATCAGGCGTTAATGCTTCAACCGCGGTTTCAGGATTTACCTCAATGATTTTACGCACGCATGCCGCGTAATGACCTGCGCCACCATCCGGTAAATCGTCACGGTTAACCGAGGTTAACACCACGTACTTAAGATCCATCAGTTGCACTGATCGAGCAGCGTTGTCTGGCTCTTCCTCATCAAGCCACGCTCGAGGGTTGCCAGTATTCACTGAGCAGAAGCGACAGGCGCGAGTGCAAGTATCGCCCATTAACATGATCGTTGCTGTGCCCGCACTCCAGCATTCGCTCATATTTGGGCATTTCGCTTCCTCGCACACAGTGGCAAGGCGGTGTTCCTTGACAATGCTACGTACATTCTCGAACGCCTGGCCGCCTTTAATTCGCATGCGCAGCCAGTCCGGCTTTTTCAGGCGCAGTTGCTCAGTAGAACTGGTTTTAATACCGTCCTTGATCGCAGTAATACCAAGCTCGTTGGTAAATTTATCACCGCTGTGTATTTGCACGGCGGGTATTCGGGTGTCTTTAGGCATTTGGGCGTGCTGTTGCGCTAACTGTTACCAGTATACGAATAACGAGGTGATTTGCACAAAATAATAAGGCGTTCTATCGCAATGTATTGATGATTTCTGCGAAGTGGCCATCTTCGTAGAAATTGTTTGAGCTGCTACCCCACCCTGTGGTCTGATTAACTTGTAGGCAGGTCTCAATATCCTATTTTCTTCGAAGCTGTAGATTAGTTTGGTCGTGCCCTTGGCATAGAGCGCGCTACAGCAGTAACCGACGACCAGTGTTGAAAAACCGGTGCTACGTACAAAAAACTTCTTTAAAACGTAACTGCATTGTCACTTAATAACGCTACTTTCCTTGCATACGTTCACTGCAAGGAATACACCCATGTTGAAACCCGCTCTTGTCCTGTCTACGGCGTTAGGCCTGATTGCCGCTGCACCTAGCGCTACTGCCAGCCTGCTAAGCTTTGAACGTAACTGGACAACGAGCACGACAGGTGCCGAAATTGGTGCCTACGCCGCCAGTGCGCAGCGTGTTTTCATCGCCAAGATAGTCTGCGTAATGGGCTTCAATCACATCGCGCTTTAATTTAAGCGTTGGTGTGAGCATGCCGTTTTCTATTGACATGGGCGCAGCACTTAGAATTATGCAATTCAGTTTGCAATGCGGCTCCATATTCTCATTCGCCGCATTCATATCCGCTTCCATTCGTTCGGCTAATTGCTCCTTAGTTTGTCCTTCTTGCTCGATAGGCACAACAATTGCCATCGGTTGTGCCCGACCGATACCCAGCACGCAGACTTGCTCCACATACGGTAACGCTCCCAATACGCTTTCAATGGGCACGGGTGCGACGTATTTTCCCTTCGCCGTTTTGAACTGCTCTTTTACCCGACCGATAATTCGGTAGGCGCCGTCATCGCGCAACTCAGCTTTGTCTCCGGTTCGAAACCAGCCATCAATAAACGCATCAGCAGTGGCCCCGGGATTGTTGTAATACTCTTTGAAAATCGCTGGGCCGCGAATCAAGATTTCGTCTTCGTCCGACAAGCACATCTCAACACAACTCAATGGTGTACCCAGGGTACCAATATGATCTGGATTGAATGGCATGTTGGTACAGGAAGCACCGGCTGTTTCCGTCATACCCCAGCCTTCAGAGATTGGCATGCCAATACCCAGAAACCACTGCAGCAATCCGGGTGGTATCGGTGCGGAACCGCTTGCGTACTGTTTGACGTGTTGTAAACCCAGTTTCTCCCGAATTCCGGCGGCAATTTCCTCGCCTTGATCGGAGGCCAGCAGGGCCTGCAAGTCATTGTCAGGAATCACGGCCAATACCTGCGCTTGAAACTTAGCCCATAATCTGGGCACCGATACAAAGTTGGTGGGCTTGGCGTGCTGTAAATCGGCCATAAAGGTGTCCAGACCACCGGAGAAATAGATATCGCCAAGCTCATACAGTGACACCATGCTGACCACAGACCGCTCGGTGATGTGCGCCATGGGCAGGTAAGAGAGCACTCGGTGTTTTTCTTGTGCCGGCTGCGCTTCGATGACACCTTGCGCCGCCGCGGCCAGATTTTCAAAACTCAGCACCACGCCTTTAGGGTTGCCTGTGCTGCCGGAGGTATAGACCAGTGTGGCCATGTCTGACATATCTGGCGAGGCAATGTCTTGTAATGGGTCTGCGGTCAGCAAATCACTCCATTGATGATCGACTATGTCAGCTGCGCTATTTGATTCAGGGTAGGCGATCACCTTGATATTGTGCAACGTAGCTTCTGCTGCTGCCGTGCCTTCCAGTTTGCCCAGAAAAACAGCCTTCGCTCCGCTGTGCTCTAGTACATAGGAAATGGTCTTCTCACCGGCCGTGGTGTAAATAGGCACGCTGATCATGCCGGCCATCATCAGCGCGAAATCACTGATCATCCATTGTGGGCTGTTCTTTGCCAGTATGGCCACTTTGTCGCCAGGCTTCATTCCAAGCGAACGTAAGGCGTTACCGATTCTAAGCGCCCTGTCTATCGCTTCTTTGCAGTTCAGCGTAATCCATTCGCCATTAACTTGTTCATGCATCCACGATTCGTCGGGCATGTTGGCATTGAGCCACTGTAAACGCTCGATCGGGTTGGTGTAGCGGGTGTTAGTACTGCTCATGACGGACTCTTGTATACCTGATGAACACCCAGTTTACTGAATTCAACGATTGAAGCCCATACTATCTGCAAGCTAGTCGCGTCTGTCTGGCATAATAGAGCTTGAACAAACTAATAAAGATTCGGCTATGAAACTACCTGCATTCAAATCGCTGCTGCTGATTAGCTTAACAAGCATGATGTTGACCGGCTGTGGTATCAATAATATTCCAACGTACGATGAGGCCGTGGATGCCGCGTGGAGTCAGGTGCAAAACCAGTACCAGCGCCGCGCCGAGCTAATCCCTAACCTGGTAAAAACAGTGAAAGGCTTCGCAGAGCAAGAGAAAGATGTGTTAACCAGTGTTGTTGAAGCCCGGGCCAAGGCAACCAGCGTGCAATTACCAAACGACATGCTCAGCAACCCAGAGGCGTTCCAGCAGTTTCAGGCCGCGCAAGATCAATTGAGTGGAGCGCTGTCCAAGTTAATGGTAGTGGTTGAAAGATACCCTGAGTTAAAGTCGAATGAGAACTTTCTGGCGCTGCAAAACCAGTTGGAAGGTACCGAAAATCGGATATCGGTGGCGCGCAGAGATTACATCCAGGCGGTGAAAACCTATAACACTGAACTGCGGACCTTCCCCGGTCGAATCTGGCATGGCATTTTGTATTCCGAGCAGGAACCGAGAGAAACATTTTCGATACCCAAGGAAATGGAGCAAGTACCCTCTGTTGAGTTTTAACGTCAGACTAGGCAATTGACGGTGTACTTGCGATCACCTGTCATTGCGCAGGCACTGGTCCTGTTGGTCAGTGCAGTGCTGTTCTGTTTATCAAGCGTTACCGTTGCTGCTCCTGAATTTCCTGCCCTGACGGGTAGGGTGGTTGATCAAGCCGCTATTTTGTCGGAGCCGGTGCGCACTCAGTTGGACGGCATGCTAAGTGCGCATGAATCGGAAACCAGTAATCAATTTGTGGTAGTCACAGTTGCCGACCTGCAAGGGTATGACATTGCCGACTACGGCTATCAGCTTGGCCGGCATTGGGCTATTGGCTCGGCAGACAATAATAACGGTGTGTTGCTGATCATAGCGCCCAATGAACGCAAGATGCGTATTGAAGTGGGCTACGGTCTGGAAGGCGCATTAACCGATGGCCTTAGCAGAACAATAATTCAACGCGAAATTACGCCAGCGTTTCGCGCAGGAAAATTCGATGAAGGTGTTTTGCTTGGTAGCAACGCCATCATTCGAGCGATAAAAGGCGAGTACGCTGCACCGGAAGACACACCCGGTAAAGTCACTGACGCAGGCGAGATGGTGCCCATTGTGTTCTTTAGTTTCATGCTAGGCAGTGCGCTTCTGGGAAGAATGAAGCGCAAAGGTTTGGCCAGTGGCATTGTGGGCGTGGGTGCAGGCAGCGTGGCATTGATTATCACCAAGGTATTGCTTACCGGCGCGGTCGTTGGCGTGATAGCAGCCGTGTTATTTCTGGTTTTTGGCGGCGGTAGCGGCGGTGGTGGTAAAGGCCGGCGCAGTGGCGGCTATTACCCAGGTGGTTTTGGTGGAGGCGGTGGCTTCGGCGGTGGAGGTTTCGGAGGCGGTGGCGGTTCCTTCGGCGGTGGCGGTGCATCCGGAGGTTGGTAATGCAGCATCTTAGCGAACAAAACAAGCAAGCACTGTGCGAGCAGATTCGTGCCATTGAATCCAGCTGCAATGCTGAGCTGGTTACCGTGATTGCTCGTCAGAGCGATGAGTATCATTACATTCCCGTGTTATGGGCCGCACTCACTGCTCTGTTGTTACCCGGTCTTATTTCGCTTCTGGATTTGCCGTTAAATGTAGGCGACACATATATGCTACAAATTGTCGTCTTCCTTGTGTTTGCCTTGTTGCTTAGTTGGCCAGCGCTTAAATTTCGAGTTGTTCCAAAAAATGTGCAGTTCCGCAGAGCCAGCCTGCATGCACATGAATTGTTTTTTATTGAAGGCCTGCACATCACCGAGAATCGCTCTGGAGTGATGATTTTTGTCTCCTTGGCCGAACGCTATGTCGAAATAATCGCTGACCACGGTATTGCTGAAAAAATTGATCAGGGTGTGTGGCAAGATATCGTCGACGAATTTATTGTTGAGGTCAGGCGTGGAAACACGGCGGCAGGCTACCAACGCGCCGTGGAGCGATGTGGTGCTCTGCTGAAGGAGCACTTTCCCGGCGGGTCAAACGCGGCGAATGAATTGCCCGATCATTTGATCGAACTATAAGTCTCACTCATCGACCCGCTCTTGTGGCGTGCGTACCCGGCCATCGCCTGGATGCTACTAGTGACGCAATCTGCCTAAAATCCCGGATCTTCTAGCAAACCAAGAAGTATGCTATCGCAGGGTGGTACCATGTGCTCAATCAAAGAATAAACCAAGCAAATGGATACTCTAGACCCGTCAATACAACTGTACGAAGGCAGTCAATTCGAAGGCCTGGATTGCGAAGAGCAGGAGCTTGCCAGCCTGGAATTCGAATTTTGTGTGTTCAAGAATTGTAACTTCAGAGAGACTTTTTTTAATCGCTGCACATTTCTGGACTGCCGGTTTATCAACTGTGATCTTAGTCTGGCTAAGCTCGGTTACAGCCGCTTCTCGGAAATTAGTTTTGAGGAGTGCAAGCTATTGGCGCTGAACTGGACGCATGTTTCCTGGCCGTCTTTCGTACCGCGCGCAATATTAAGTTTCCATCGCTGCCAGCTGAGTAATTCGACGTTTTACGGTTTAACGCTGAATGAGCTCGAGATGGTAGAGTGCCGCGTACACGATGCCGATTTTCGTGAAGCTGATCTAAACGGTTCGAATTTTGCGGAGTGCGACATGGCAAGCAGTGCTTTCAGCAATACCAATTTGGCAACCGCAAACTTTGCCGGCGCGTACAACTATACGATCGACATTCAAAAGAACAATGTCGATGGCGCAATCTTCTCGCGTTTGGAAGCAACTTCGCTATTGGAGAGTTTAGGTATTACTTTGGTCGACTAAGGATGGCAAATTCTTTAACAGCATCATTCTGTGATTTCATAGCCTTCACAGTGCTTTCGAAACCAGCGATCAGTGCAGCGTAATTAATGGCAAAAGCCATGGCACGGGCTCCCGGGCCACGGTTGAAGTAGTCCAGCAAGCCGGTGTAGCAAGCACAGACATGTTCACCTGGAAAGCTTGCTCGCCTTAAACTCCAATACGTAGATGAGCAACGCCGGAAGCAAGGTTAAAGTGACAAAGGCCGCCCCCAGAATTCCAAACATCACAATTATCCCAACTCCTCGATAAAGTTCAGTACCAGCCCCGGGTATTAGTACCAGCGGTGCCAGCCCGACAACGGTGGTCAGCGTTGATATCGCGATTGGTCGTAAGCGCGCGGCAATCGCCTCCTGCACAGCGCTTAACGCCGGCATGTAGTCATGCTCGAAGTTATGCACCGCTCTATGCACAATAAGAATCGGGTTGTTAACAACAGTCCCCATCAAAATTAGAAACCCCAGCATGGAGATCATATCGAAGGGTTGGATGATGGCTCCGAAGCCTAACAAAGGCAATAAGGAGCCAACCCCATTAAGTAGCCACAAGCCGACCATACCCGCTGAAATACCCAGCGGTATCGAGACCATAATAAGTATTGGATACGCCCAATGATTCAGGATCGCGACGAGCAGCAAATAGATAATGAGTAGAGCCACTATGTAGTTGCTTGCAAGCGCTGCCTGGGTTGCGTCAAGTTGGTCAGCAGCGCCCGAGATCGATATGCTGACGTCTTGCGGCACGTTGCCGGTCTCCACTAAATGCTTGACCACTTTGTCTCGCACCATTTCAACGCCGCTTTCAAGCGCTATGTCACGCGGTGGAATAATGTTAAGGGTAACTGTTCTGCGCCCATTTACACGCCTTATCATACTGGTGTCTACAGTCTCTACAAAATTCCCTAATGACGACAGCGGTATGGGGCCAGTGGTTGGTGTGAAAATAATGAGCTTGTCCAGATTTTCAAGTGATGCAGATTGACCAGCCTTGCTATACAGGTAAATGTCGATTTTGTCGTCATTAAGAAAAAATTCATCTACGTAACTACCATCGGTTAATGCCGACACCATAAAGCCCAGCGACTCAGCCGATAGCTGTATTTCTGCCAAGCGCTCCCAGTCCGGTTTCACTTCGATCATCGGCTGCGCCAGTGTTAGTGAGGTCGGTGAAGTCTGAATCCTTGGGCGATCGAACACTTCTTGCGATTGGCGATAGGCTTTGAGCGCGACGGCGTACACGGCGGCTAAATCGGGGCCGCTGATATCCAGATTGACGCTGCGAGTCCCGCCATCATTACTGGTAATGATTGAGCCCCTCGCGGCAAATGCGCGCATGCCAGGGTATTCAAGATATTTGTCAGTAATCGCTTTCATGAGTGCATCAATATCAGAAGCGACAATGGGCTCTGTGATAATACGCAAACCATCAGGCGCAATTCGCATATTGATATAAGCCACGGCTGGTATCGAGCTGCCGCCTGATCGAAAAATATTTGGATCAGCGTTGACCGCCGGCAAAACATACTCATTAACGTCTTCCGCAATTCGCTCCATCTCTTTCAGGTTGTAACCCGGTGGAGCGTTCATGGAAGCAAATACCTTGGGCTCTTCACCCTCTGGTAAATACTCCGCGGGTGGTGTGAGAAACACGATAATCAACAAACTTGTTATTACAGTACCGGCAATCACAAGTAATCGCCGTGTAGGCCTAGCTAGCATTCGATTTATCCACGCCAGTATGGTTTCTCGCAATGGATGCTCTGGCGAAGGTTCTGTTGACTGCAGATCAGTCGTCACAGGAATGTTTGCCGGCTGGATTCTTGCCGCGGCGGCGGGTAGCACTGTCATTGCGATGAACATGGACGCCAGGATAGCGGCCGAGATGGCGATTGCTACGTCGGAGTAAAGTTGTCCGGCTTCCTGTTCAACAAAGGCAACCGGCAGAAACACCAGCACAGTTGTCAGCGTAGATGCAAGAACAGCCGGCCAAACCTGACTTACACCGGCTACCGCTGCCTTAAAACGGTCTCTGTTTTTACGTCGCTCAAGAGCAATACTCTCCAGCACAACAATACTGTTGTCCAATGTCATGCCAATAGCAAACGCAATGCCGGCTAGGGAGATTACGTTGATTGTTCTACCGGCCATCAACAAACCAAGGAAAGCCATGATCACACAGATAGGAATGCCCATCACCGCGATAGCTGTTGTTCTTGCGGAACGCATGAACAAATACATGATGATGGTGGCAAGCATTGCACCCAACGCCAGGTTTTGCCATACATTAGCGATGGATTCTTCGACATATTTTACGTCGTCACTCAAATGCAAGAGCTGCAATCCAATAGGTGCCAACACATCATTGTTGACGGTTTCCATCTCCTTCATGACTGCCCGTTTGATGTCGATAACGTTTGAGCCGGGTTCTCGTCTCAGGGCCATGGAGATATTCGATTCACCATTAGTCGATGAGCTTGCGCGTTTTTCTGCGTGATCCATACGCACAGTGGCCACGTCTTTGAGGCGTGTTATCGCATTATTGTTGCGCGCAATGATTAGATCTGACAATTCATCTATGTCATCAAAACGGCCGATGGTTCGTAGCAAATATTGCCGTTTGCCGGAATTGATTTCGCCGCCAGACTGATCTCGATTGCGTATTCGGATCGCCTCTCTGACGTCCAGCAGCGACAGGTCTCTTTGCGCGAGGCGCTTAGGGTCTACCAATATTTGAATTTGCCGTTCAGTGCCGCCCCAAATACTGACTTCCGAGATGCCGGGTACCTTGGATATTTGAGGCTTAACATTGTCCTCAACGAAATCCAGCATTAGATCGATGTCAATTTTTCTAGGGTTCTCCGGTAATGGCGTGATAGAGAAAAACATGAATGAGTTACTGGAAAACGAATTTGCAAATATACGTGGCTCGTCAACATTTTCGGGGTAGGAGGGCACCTGACTCAGGGCATTGTTAACCCGAATCAACATGTCGGTTACGTCGGTACCGAAAGGAAAATCAAGCTCGACTTCGGCACGACCGCTTCTTGCAGTGGTTTCAATCTTAGAAAGATTGGGCAGCGTTTTAAGATACTCTTCCTGCTCAATCAGAATCTCTTTTTCAACGTCCTGCGGAGTGGCTCCAGGCCACACCGTACGAACGCTGATCGTTCTAACATCCAGATCAGGAATCATCTGTACCGGTATTGTGGTGGCGGCCAATAACCCCAGCACACAGACAATCAGTGTGGCGACTGCAACCAAGGTTCCGTGGTGCACAGTTTTCTCAAGCATATGAAGGCTCCTGCCTTTGGCGCATATTTTTAAGCCCTTATAGCGCTGGCTGTATGCTTACGCGCTGATTTGGCCGCAAAGCTTCATTACCTCTTACAATAACGGATTGTGATTCGTTGATGCCTTCAATAACTTCTATCTGGCCATCAAATGACATTCCAGCCTGAATGATGTTCTCAATGGCAATCGGATGATCGCCTTTGTCGTCTACAGTCCACACGATCATGCGTCCATCAGGATAGCGTTGTACCGCGTCGCGGGGCACCACCACTCCTGTCCGATCTGCAGGAACCTTTAGTGTCGCGCTTACCGACATACCTGTTGCTAGCGACTTGGATTCACTTTTAATTGGCACTCGCATCAAGAATGTTCTGGAGGATGGGTCTGCCACCGGAACTATCGTGATGGTTTTACTTTCAAATTCCTCGTTGGGCATAGAACTTACCGTATAGCGAATGGTAGGGCTGCGTTTGACCGTGGACAGATACTCCTCGCTAACGGAAAAATCGATTCGAAGCTTGCGTTTATTAACCAGGGTTAACACACTCTGCCCGGCTTGCACCCATTCGCCTTTCTCCGATGATTTATTGCTTACGACACCCTCGAAAGGCGCTTTGACACTGTGCCGCTTCAATAGCTCGCGTTGATACCTGGCGTCCGCTTGCAACTGCTGCATAGTTGCCTTGTCTTGCTCGACCTCGGCTTCGATCGAGCGCAACATACTTTGCGAAATGTTTTTATTCTCTACTAGTGAGCGCGCTTCCGAGAGCCTTCTTTGGGCATCGCGATAGGCACTCTCGGCCTGGCGCACTTGGGCGGCTGCACTGTTCACGGACTGTTGCACCAGACCCACGTCAAGTTGCAGTATTAGTTGGTCGCTGCTAACGAAGTCTCCGTCCTCAACCAGGACTGACTCGACAAGACCGCTGGTTGCAACAGAAATGTTCGCTACCTCAGCAGAAGTTATTGTTCCGGCAAGGGGTAGATTTCTATACAGCGGTGCTTCGCGCGCCGGTGTCGTTACCACAGTCGCGGTGCGCTCTTGCGCGATCGCTACGCTGTTGCAGGCGAGAAAAAACACAAACGTCGGCAGATAGTTCGCTTTAAGCTTAGTGATTGAATTTTTAGTTCGGTTTTTCCGCACGAATTTGCTCATTTTTTGCGTTGTATGATGTAGACGACATTAAAACCCTTTAGGATCATAAATCGATGCTTAGTGTTTTGATAGCGCAGAATCGGCAACTAGCGCTATCAGCGTGAGCCAATCACAAAGTAAGTTCGTATTGTTGATGTGCTGTGTTCTTCGTGTAATTTTCCTTTAAGTGTTTAGCGAAAAATTGGCGCGCATTGAGGTATAGTATTGTTCGGGCTGAACAAAGTTCGCAACCACTTCATCTTATGGTGCGCTCGGCGACTTGCACGAACAATCCTCTCGCGAGAGCCCGGAGAGCTTTACATGAGCAATATGTTGAAAAGGTGGACTACAGCGCATGACCGCTAAGCACACAGGGACGCCATATTCCTCAACACCAGTACAGTTGCTGAGCACCATCATCATTTTGATGATTGTTTGGCTTTTGTGGTCCGGCCTTTATAAGCCACTGTTAATTGGTCTGGGAATTTTCTCTTGCCTACTCAGTTTATGGGTAGCGCGACGAACCGGGTTTTTTCGTCACACGCTCGAACTTCGCGCCTATCTTCGTTTACCTGCTTTGTGGTGGTGGTTGTTAAAAGAAGTGGTTGTTTCCAGTATTGAGGTGGCAAAGATTGTGCTGTCGCCAAGTCTGCCTATCCAACCAGAATTGGTAGAGCTTAGCAGCACAGAACAAACGGATTCGGGCAAAGTGATACTTGGCAATTCCATCACTTTGTCGCCTGGCACTGTGACCATAGATGTGCATGAAGACCGTTTATTAGTGCACTGCCTGACCGCCAGTAGCGCCGCCTCTTTACGAAGTCGGGAAGTAGACCACCGCGTGGCCCAGTTGGGAATTCGCTAGCTATGTATGTAGTTGTTTCTCTGGCCATTCTGATGACGATGGTTCTGGCGCTGGTCAGGGCGCTGCAAGGCCCTTCTATCTACGACAGGGTGCTGGCGGTTAATCTGTTTGGCACTAAAACCGCTTTGCTGTTGTCAGTTATCTCGTTTCTTTTTAACCGTCCAGATTTTCTTGACCTAGCGCTTGCGTATGCGCTGATTAATCTAGTCGGCGTGCTTGCCGTTTTGCAGTTTGTGCAAATGAACGCCGGCAAATCGGGTGAGGCCAACGAGTATGATTGAAACAGCTCTTGATGTTATCAGCTGGATTCTGCTCTGCCTGGGCGGGTTGTTCGTGCTGATCGGTGGCATAGGTGCACTTCGTTTGCCTAATTTTTACACGCGTTTGCACGCTGCCAGTCTGACCGAAACAATGGCCACTATTTTGATCTTTGCTGGCATGATTCTTCAGGCCGGAATGACCTTGGCAGCGCTAAAGCTGCTGGCAATCATGGTGTTTTTGCTGCTCACCGCACCCACGGCCAGCTATGCCTTGGCCAATGCCGCTTTGCAATCGGGCATGCGGCCTGACGCGCAGCAAAAACAGGGCGGTGATTCATGATTACTTTGTTCGCAATATTTCTACTGTCGCTTTTGGTGGTATCCGCTGTGGCCATTGTGCGTACGGAAAACTTGTTTGTCGCGGTGATGTTAACGTCTATCTTTAGCTTGCTGATGTCGACCAACTTTTTTCTGTTGGACGCGGCAGACGTTGCTTTAACTGAGGCGGCGGTGGGTGCCGGTATCACTACCGTTATTTTTCTGTCTGCGCTGGCATTGACCACTCAGCGGGAAAAGTCGGTGCAATCTGGTCAACGCCTGGCGATGGTGGTTGTGGCTGTGTTGGCCAGCTTGATCATCTACGCAACCTTCGACAAGCCCCGTTTGGGTGATCCGCAAGCGCCTGTGCACCAGCACGTGGCACCGTGGTATTTGGAGAACACGCCTGTTTATATGGACTTCCCAAATGTTGTGACGGCCATTCTGAGCAGCTTTCGCGGCTATGACACACTGGGTGAAGTCTTTGTGGTGTTTGCGGCCTGTATTGGCGTTTTATTCATTCTGGGTGTGAAACCCTCGTCGGGTCGCATGTATGACCCGGGCGCTTCCGGCTTGCGCCATCATCTTATCCCGCAGGTGGTTGGGCGCTTACTGATTCCCTTTATTGTTCTGTTCGGTCTTTATGTGCAATTTCACGGCGAGTACGGGCCTGGTGGTGGCTTCCAGGCCGGTGCACTGATTGCCTCCGGCATTATTCTTTATGCCATGCTTGAAGGGGAAGCCGCGGCGTTACGCGCCTTGCCGCAGTCGGTGCTGATGGGGTTGGTGATCGGTGGCGCCACTTTGTACGGCGCCGTTGGTGTTGTGTGCATGCTGATGGGCGGCAATTTTCTTGAATACTCCGTGCTACTGAGCAATGCGGTGACCGCACAACAAACAGGCATTATTCTGATTGAGGCCGGCGTGGGAATGTGTGTGTGCGGAGCACTGCTCACCATCTTCCACGCGTTTGCGTCCAGGCCGGTGAAATTATGAGCCCGCTTGAATTGCTTGGTTCTTTTAATTATTGGGTGTTTGCCATTGTTTTGTCGGTGGGTTTATACACGGTGATTGCAAAGAAAAATCTCGTGAAAAAGCTGATTGGCTTATCGATTTTCCAGTCTGCAGTGTTTCTGATGTACATCACCATGGACAAGGTGGAAGGTGGTACCGCACCTATTATTCAAAAAGGCGTGGAAGATCAGATCTATTCAAATCCGCTGCCGCAAGTGTTGATTCTCACCGCGATCGTGGTTGGGGTATCAACGCTTGCGTTAGGGCTTGCCATCGTTGTCCGAATCTATGAAGAGTACGACACCATAGAAGAAGACGAAATACTAGACGCAGACTGACCTCAATGGATTTGACGCCACATTTACCCGCGCTGCAGGTCATCGTGCCGATGCTCAGCTCGCCACTGATACTGTTGCTGAAACCTCGCGGCTTGGCGTGGGCCGGTGCGTGTATTGTGGCCGTGTTCAGCTTTGTCATTGCCCTGAACATGGCTGTGGCGGTTGCCGATGGCGGGCAATTCACCTACGAAATGGGTGGCTGGCAAGCACCGTACGGTATTGCTTTGTCAGTAGACGCATTCAGCGCACTGGTCATACTGATTATCACTGGTGCCGCCGCTATCGCCCTGCTTGCCGCGCGCCCCAGTATTGATCAGCAAATTGAATTAGAGCGCCAGCCACTGTTTTACGCAGCGTTCTTGCTGGCTTTGGCAGGTTTGGTCGGTATTGCCGTTTCGGCGGACGCGTTCAATATTTTTGTGTTTATGGAAATATCGTCGTTGGCCAGCTATGTGCTGATTGCCGGTGGCCCAGACCGGCGTGCCTTACCTGCAGTGTTTAAGTACCTGACCATGGGTACGATTGGTGCCACCTTTTACCTGATTGGCGTTGGCATGGTTTACATGATGACGGGCACGCTCAACCTGGCCGACATGGAAGCACGTATTGGCGACGTAACAGACATTAATCCCATACTGGTTGCTGCCGGTTTCATCACCATTGGTTTGGCGCTAAAAGCCGCGGTGTTTCCGTTGCACGTATGGTTGCCGAACGCGTATGCCCAGGCGCCGCACATAGTGACCGTATTTCTTGCCGCTTGTGCGACTAAGGTCGCGATTTATGTGCTTATTCGCTTCGACTTCTTTGTTTTCCAGGCCAATCTGGACAAACATGATGTGCAGTTCTCGACCTTTCTGATGCCGCTCGCGCTGTTTGGTATTTTGGTTGCGTCTGCAGTAGCGATGTTTGAGGGCCACATAAAACGCCTGTTGGCCATGTCTTCCGTAGCGCAAATTGGCTACATTATATTAGGTGCGAGTTTTGTAACGACGGCGGGGCTGACGGCGTCGTCTGTGCACCTGTTCAATCATGCTCTGGCAAAAGGCGGTTTGTTCCTGGCCATTGCCGGGCTTGCCTATCACTATCGTGACTTGCGTTTGGATCAACTGGCAGGTGCTGCCAAGACCATGCCGTGGACTGCTGCAGCCATTGTTGTGTGCGGTTTGAGTCTGGTGGGCGTGCCGGGTACGGCGGGTTTTATCAGCAAATGGCTGTTAATTGAAGCGGTCTTCGACAATGGCGGGCATGCCTGGTTACTGGTGGCCATTATCCTTGTCAGTTCTTTAATGGCGCTGGCTTACGTTGGCCGAATCATAGAGACCTTGTATTTCAAGCCGGCGGTGGTATCCCAGGCGCCAGGCGAGGCGCCATTGCAAATACTGTTGGTGACGGTCTTGCTTGCATTGGCCAATATTGTTTTCGGTCTGTTTCCATCCTTTCCCTTAGCGCTTGCCGGTCAAGCCGCTGAGCTGCTGTTGAGTCACACCTTGTGATTGCCGATAACGCTATTGCACTGGCGCTTTGCCTGCCACTCATGACAGCGGCAGGAATACAGCTGGCGGGCCGCGTGTCCGACAACCTTCGGGAAGCGGTGACACTGATAGGTGCCTCGTCGCTGGCCTGGGTGGTCTGGGGCATGCTGCCGGATTTATTCAGTGGTGACCGTCCTCAGTGGACCGCGGTCGAGTTGCTGCCGGGTATTGCTATCGCCTTCGAAGTGGAACCTCTGGGCATGTTGTTCGCAGCACTTGCTTCCGGCTTATGGATTATCAATTCGATATACAGCATTGGTTACATGCGCGGGAATAGCGAAAAGAAGCAGACCCGTTTTTACACCTGTTTCGCACTGGCGCTGGCAGCAACCATTGGGGTTGCCTTTGCGGGTAATTTATTTACCTTGTTCTTGTTTTACGAAATGCTAACCCTGTCAACCTTTCCATTGGTGTCGCACAAAGGGGATGCGGCCACTGTGCGTTCTGCTCGTGTGTATCTCGGTATTTTGCTGTGCACGTCGATCGGTTTGCTGCTGCCTGCCATCATTTGGACCTACCACATTGCCGGTACCGGAGATTTCACCTTAGGCGGCATCCTGGAAGGCAAGATTGAAGGTGCTGATGTAGGTCTGTTATTAGCGCTGTTTTTATTCGGCGTTGGCAAGGCTGCGGTTATGCCTGTGCATCGCTGGCTTCCGGCGGCTATGGTGGCGCCTACGCCAGTCAGTGCGTTGCTGCACGCGGTTGCCGTTGTTAAAGCCGGTGTGTTTGCGGTCACTAAAATCATTGTCTATGTGTTTGGCGTAGACTTTCTGTTCGGTTCAGACAGTGCGGGCTGGCTGGTCTATGTGGCGGCTTTCACCATTATTTCGGCTAGTCTGGTGGCCTTACGCCAGACCAACTTGAAACGTTTACTGGCGTACTCAACCGTAGCTCAACTGTCGTATGTGGTCATGGCCGCGGCTGTGTTGAAGCCATTGGCAGAGATTGGCGCCGCCATTCACATAGTGGCGCATGCCTTTGGCAAAATCACTTTGTTTTTTGCCGCGGGCGCAATCTATACGGCTTCCAAGAAAACCGAGCTTTACCAGCTTCGGGGCATTGGTAGACGAATGCCCTGGACTATGGCCGCCTTCACTATTGGTGCGCTGAGTATGATTGGCGTGCCACCCACAGGCGGCTTCGTTTCGAAATGGTACATATTAGCCGGCGCGTTTGAAGCCAATAATCTGTTGGCGATTTTTACGATCATTGCCAGTACGGCACTGAATGCTGCGTATTTCCTGCCGATTATTTTTATGGCCTGGTTGGCCGACGAGCCCAGTGATGCCAAACACCATGGCGAAGCACCGTTCCTGGTGGTGTTCGCCTTGTGTCTGACAGCGGCACTAACGCTTGGATTTTTCTTCTTCAATGGACCGGTGATTGAGCTTGAGCAGCAGTTGTTCAAGGAGGCGCTGTAATGAAAGAGCAGGATAACAGCCATTGGCTGACTCGACCGGCGAGCATTCGCAAGCTTTGGTGGGGGTTTTCGATAGTGCTGGCCCTAACAGTGCTGGCGCAGTTGCTGTTCTATGTTAAGGCTTACTTCACGGTTGATGGCTGGTTTGCTTTCGGCGCAGTGTATGGCTTTGTTAGCTGTTTGTTGATGGTGTTGCTTGCTAAAGGTCTTGGGGTATTTCTAAAACGTCCCAATGACTACTACTCAGAGAGTGACGACGATGCCTGATTTGATCTCGCCGGCGCTTATCATGGTGGCTGCCGCCTTGGCCATTGGCGTGGCGCGTGGGCATTTACGCACCGCGATCGTGCTATTGGCCCCGCTACTGACTCTGTGGGCCGTGTGGCAAGTTCCAGACGGCGTTCAAGACACCGTGCGTTTTCTGTCTTACCAGATCGAACCGGTTGAAGGCAGCCCGCTGCGGCGATTGTTCGCGACGATCTTCGCACTGATGGCGTTTGTCGGTGGATTGTATGCGTTTCGTGTGGCGAAATGGTTTGAATTGGCAGCAGCCTATTTCTATGCCGCTGGCGCAATCGGCGTAAGCTTCGCCGGTGACCTTATTTCGCTGTTCGTATACTGGGAGTTGATGGCTTTATTTTCTACCGTTGTGGTGTGGAGCGGTGGAACTGCGGCGTCGCGTGCGGCCGGAATACGCTACGCCATTTTGCATTTGCTGGGTGGTGTGGTGCTGAAAGTCGGTATTGAAGGCGTCGTTGTCAGTACAGGCTCGATTCAAATTACCCCCATGCTCGCTGAAGATTTTAGCAGCTGGATGATACTGTGCGGCATTCTGATCAATGCAGCGGCCCCACCACTGTCGGCCTGGCTGGCTGATGCGTATCCGGAATCAAGTCCAACCGGTTCGGTATTTCTATCGGCGTTCACAACTAAAACGGCAGTATTGGCCTTGATACTGCTGTTTCCCGGCGAGAAAGTTTTGATCGGCGTTGGCCTGTTTATGGTGATGTACGGCATTATCTACGCCCTGCTTGAGAACGATATCCGGCGCATTCTGGCCTATTCTGTCGTTAATCAGGTGGGTTTTATGGTGTGCGCGGTTGGCATAGGTACACAGCTGGCCATAAATGGCGCAGCGGCGCACGCATTTGCTCACATCGTGTATAAGGCGCTGTTGTTTATGAGCGCAGGTGCCGTGATCTACCGCACAGGAAAGAATCGCTGCACAGAGTTAGGTGGCTTGTTTCGAACCATGCCAATTACCACCATCTGCTGCATCATTGGGGCGCTGTCGATTTCCAGCTTTCCGCTGACGTCGGGCTTCACCACTAAAAGTCTGATTTCGCAGGCCGCAGCTAACGACGGACTTGTGTGGGTCTACATGCTATTAACCGCTGCGTCAGCGGGCGTATTCCTGCACGCTGGCATCAAGTTTCCCTGGTTTGTATTCTTCCAGAAAGATTCCGGTTTGCGTCCCAAGGAAGCGCCATGGAATATGGTGCTTGCGATGGTTCTTTTCTCAGCGATCTGCCTGCTGCTGGGCATTTATCCTGAATGGTTATACGGTCTATTGCCTTACGCCATGGAATACGAAGCCTATACGCCGGGCAAAGTCGTGTTTTACTTGCAGCTGCTGCTGTTCTCCGGGCTCGCATTCTTTTTGCTGTTGCCATTAATGAAGCGAACCGAAACCATCAGCCTCGATGTGGACTGGTTATGGCGAGTGGGCGGGCCGCGATTGTTCAAGCGCCTGGCCGCTGTGGTCACACCGCTTAAAGACTTGGCACTACGCCTGGATTCAACCAGTCGTAACGTGCTGCGCTATTTGACCTCTCATTACCTTGGGCAACCGCAGACGGCGGATAGGGAAGAGCGAGCTTTATTTGCGCGGTCCTGGCCTATTGGTACTACCGCGCTCTGGATTGCTATTTTGCTGTCCGCGTATGTATTGATTTACTACATCTGAAATCGCATTGCCGACCTTAGCTTTCAGAGTACCGGCAGTGGCCTGGGCGGACTTGCCAGATGCATATTGATGCAGTGAACGATTTGTGTACGCACACGGGTGTGCCAGAAGGTATCAAATTGAGTGATTATTCATGATTGAGATCATACCACCGGCTTTGCGACTAACGCTTGGCGAGGGGTTGTCGGGCTTGGAACTGCCGAGACTGCTGGCGTGTGCACCACTACTGGCGTTACAAAAACGCGGGAACGGTGAACCCGTGATGGTGCTGCCAGGATACGGCGCGGGGGATACGTCGACCGTTTTGCTGCGTTCTTATCTGTCGTGGTTTGGCTATGACGTTCGTGGTTGGGGTATGGGAAGGAATACCGGTGACGTGGCCTAGCTACTTGGCGAAAAGACGATCAGGTGGCAATATAAAGGGCTATTCAAGCGGTCAAACCGGCGAATAACTCGAATAAAAATGGAAACTCAAACAGAGCTGTGGACAATTGTAGGATTGCTAATCGGAGCTTCCCTTGGTCTGATCATCATACTCTTCAGCATCTCAAGAAACGGCAATTTTCTGAGTGAGCTTGGCGACTGGCACAAACGTCGAGCGAAAGAGTCTTCTAGTCGTTCGGAAAAAGGTGATTCAACAACGCTCGAATAAATCAGATGTGCGCTGCAGCGTGCTCGATTTAACACAAAGTATGCTTATGCTGCGGCTATACAATGTTCTTGTGCCAAGAACATACTCTCTGGTCTCCCTTTGAAGCCTGCTGTCGGACGACGTTCATTCTGGCCGTTTCAGACTTTTTTTCTCGTAAGAAATTGAGTTTTTTGAAAAAACCCCCGTCCTGAGACATCAGCGGCCGAACTGCTGCTAGTCTTAAATTATTATTGGAAATTCAACTGCGTACGTTGGCACGAATTCTATGCGTCTCAACAGAGTAAGAGCCGGATCCAAGTAAGGCTTTTGGGATAAAGAGTGGTTTGTGCTTTGGGCGGTTTCGTGTGAGCAATTTGTACACTACTCGATCAGTAAATATTCGGACTGTAGCCGGTTTCACACTGCTGGAATTGGTAGTTGCCATCGCTGTCATCAGTATTCTGGCGTCTGTGGCTACGCCGTTCTTCCGTCAAATGGTTGCTAACAACGAGTCTCAATCCTTGGCGGAAGAGTTTGTGGCCGCCTTAAATATGGCCAGAGTTGAAGCCGTTACCAGAGGTCGACGTGTAACACTCTGCCCGGATGATGGTGCATCCGATTGCGGCACTGATTGGTCACAAGGAACCTTGCTGGTAGTGGATTCTGCAATCAGTGATGATCAGAACACGGTGTCAATCGCGGACCCGGCGGCTGATATCTTACTTAAGCCGACCAGCATTGTTGATGGCGCTGTAGTCACTGTTAGCGGGGGTATTTCCACTGACTTCATTCGCTTCAACAGAGAAGGAATGATGGCGCCAGGTGTGACCTCTAGCACGCCGCCAACACCGATGCAGTTTGACGTTAGAGTTGACGGCTGCACGGGCCGAAATCAGTACGGTATCAATGTGTCGCTTGCAGGCCTGATCAGAACGCAGAGAGCACAATGTCCAAGTTAAGCAAAATAACGAGCCGCACGGCTGCTGAGCGTTGTGGTGGTAGTCGATCATGCGTGTCCTCAGTCTCGAGGCCTCAGCAAGGTGCAACCTTAATTGAGGTGCTTGTAACAGCACTGGTTATTGGCACCGCGATTCTAGCTGTGATGGGCATGCAAGGCAGTGCGATAAAGTTCAGCTCAAGTGCGTATCTTCGCTCACAGGCGAATACCATCGCGTATGAACTGATGGACAGAATTCGATTCAGATCGTCCTTTGTTGGAGGCCTCAACCTACCCACTCAGGCTGAAATGGATCTGGAAGCAGCCAATCTTCCTGGCGGCTCAATAGATCTCGATTGTGCTAATCGAGAGTGTTTGTTAACGGTAAGCTGGCTGGAACCCATGGAGTCTGCTGATCAATTGGGCGAAGGACTTGCCAGCGTGAGCTACTCGTCAAGACTATGAAACGATACTGCAGAGAAAAGGGTGTGACTCTCGTTGAGCTTATGGTGTCGGTGGCGATCGGCATGTTTTTAACGGCAGGCATGGTGCAAATTTTCGTATCGTCAAAATCTGTCTTCTACTCGCAGCAAGGTATTTCCAGATTGCAAGAAACTGGACGTCTGGGTATCGAGCTATTTTCAAAAGATCTTCGTCAAGCGGGTTACTACGGCTGCTTGAGCAGGACCAATCCCAGGATTTTCAATACGCTGAATAACGCCAGCTCTTTCTATAGTGTGTTTGATGGCGATTCAATTATTAGAGCGTATGACGGCGTACCACCAGGCTCTACGGGCATTGCGCCGGCGGCCGACACGCAAGTATTAGTGATTCGTGCCGGGGTTGGCAATAGCGTTAGTACTGATCGTAACTCAGACGCCACTCGTGTTTTTGTAACCGATACCAATGAAAGCAGTGGTACTTGTTCAAGCGGTTTTTGTCCCGACGACATTGTGATGATTTCCGATTGCTCCAAAGCAAGGGTCTTTCAGATTTCAGACCTTTCCAACACTGGCGACGGCGCCATAGCGCTGCGGCATCTTGGAGGGAGTGGCACGCCGGGAAATTCCATTACAAACTGGGGCGGTAATAGTGGTACGGCGGAAGAATGGTTTCAGCCCGGTGCCGATGTGATTGTAGTGCGCACTATCAGTTACTTTGTTGCTGATTTCAATGGAGCACGCGCACTGTACAAACAATTCGATTCCAGAGCGCCGTTTGTTGTTCTTGAAGGCGTCGAGAATTTTAATCTCACATTTGGTCTGGATACCGATGATGATTCCGTTGTTGATGGTGCGTTTCGAGATTTAGACAACATGAGTGCGGGCGACTGGAGCGACGTGGCGGCCGTTTCCGTTGAGCTGCTGCTGAGGAGCGCGGGCGTTTCCGGCTCTTTCGAACCTGAGACCTATTCCTTTGGCGGTGAGACATTGTCAGCAGGTGATCATGCAATCTGGCGCGTTTTCAATACGTCCGTTGGCATACGCAACCGCCTGTTATAAACGAATCAGCGATATAAGACTTTCTAAATGAAGACGTGCACGGCAATTTCGAATTCTCCTCACCCTCGTGATCAACGTGGAGTAACGTTGATATTCGCTTTGATCATTGTTCTTGTGCTCTCGTTCGTCGGTACGGCAAGTATTAAATCAAGCCATATGCAGGAAAAGATGATTGGCAATATGAACGACATGCAAGTGGCGTTTGACGCGGCTGAAAGTACCTTAAGAGAAGTTGAAGGCGAACTCGCACTAGGTTCAGCTTCTATTCCGATAGGCGCTGAAGACGGCTATCAGGAATCTTTCAATCAAAGTAAAAAGTATTGGCTGGAAGCCGGTGGTTGGAACATCAGTGCTGTCGCAGATTTTGATTATGCACGGCTGGCAGCAGCGCCTAGATATGTGGTTGAAGAACTTTCGTATATCGCGCCGGGTGGATCAGGTAGCGCTGTTGATATGGAGAGTGTACTTAACTCGGAACCGGAGATTGCGTACCGCGTTACTGCGCGCGCAACCGGCGGCTCGGACACCACAGTTGTTGTACTTCAATCGACGTTCAAATAGGCAAGCGAACATGCAAACATCGTTATTCGCTTCTAGGGGCGCACGACAAGGAAAGACGACTAACCGCGGCTTTAGTGCGGCTATAGTACGCGGCTGTATGAAACTGCTTGTCCCTGCATGCATTGTTTTTCTAGTTTGGCCCGCCAGATATAGCTTTGCGATTGCGCTAGCCGACCAACCCTTATTCTTAAAAAACCCCGTCACTCCCGTTGTCATGTTAAACATGTCCAGTGACCATCAGCTTTTTTTCAAAGCCTATGACGATTATTCAGACCTGGACGGAGATGGTCTGGGCGAAACCAGCTACGATAATGACATCGACTATTACGGCTACTTTGATTTTGATAAGTGCTACGACTACATCAGCGATGTTTTCACGCCTGTGTCGTGGACAAACAATCATTACTGCTCATCCGGGCAGTGGAGCGGAAATTTTTTAAATTGGACGACAATGACTCGAATGGATGTTGTCCGAAAAATGCTGTACGGCGGAAAGCGATCAACTGACTCCACATCCGAAACGATTTTGGAACGCGCCTTTCTTCCCACCGATGCGCATTCGTTTGCCAAGTACTATGCAGGTAGTGACATAAATCAGCTCACTCCCTATAACTACAACGAAATTACAATATGCAATACCACGGCAGGTAGTGGTCGTTCTGAAAATGTGACGGCGCCGCCGATCATGCGCATTGTGTCAGGGAATTATTCGTTATGGGCGAGCAACGAGAGATGGCAATGCAACTACGGCCGCGGCAGTAACGGTAATAACGCTGCGGCTTCGGGAATCAACGCTTTCAGTAGCGCACCAAGTTCAGGTATTGATCTTCAAGTACGTATACGCGCGTGCGTGAGTGGCCTCATAGCCACTGAAAATGACAATGAAAAATGTAAGGGCTATGTTGGCGGCAGCATCAAACCGTCAGGGCTGCTACAAGAATATGGCGAAAATGACCAGATTCTATTTGGCATGCTAACGGGCTCATACAACAAGAATAAATCGGGCGGAGTGCTTAGAAAGAACATTGGCAGCATTGGCGATGAGATCGATCCCGTAAACGGCAGCTTCGTGAGTCCCGGGGGTGGACCGACAGAGGGAGGAATCATACAAACTCTTAACGCGCTGCGTATATACGGCTATGACTACAGCAATGGCATCTACAACAATACCGACGGTTGCCCATGGGGACGAAACTTCTTTAACGACGGATCATGCAGTAACTGGGGTAATCCGCAGGCCGAAATCTACTTGGAATCGTTGCGCTATCTGGCCGGCGAAACAGCGACCAGTGCGTACTACTCCAATGACAGTAACAAGATTGCGGATCTTAAAACGGTAGACTGGGCACCTGCAGGACAAAGGTTAGGGGCCGGACAGGCGTGCACCCCGCTGAATATAATCCAGTTTAATGCGTCCACCACCTCCTACGACGGTGATCAGCTGGCTACCTCGGGACTGAATGGCCTTAACGTCAGCAGCTCTACGGACATTGTCGGTGCCAATGAAGCCACGGGCGGAGAGTACTTTGTTGGCAAAAACGGATCGAACAACAATGGCCTTTGTACGCCCAAGGCCGTTGGCTCATTATCCAATGTGTCAGGTACTTGTCCTGATGCGCCGAGGTTGGACGGCACCTATCAAATTGCTGGCTTAGCGCGGCATGCGCATGTGAATGGCATCTCTAACGACAGAGAGCCAGTAACGACTTTTGGTGTTGCGCTTTCGCCAGCTGTACCGAAAGTTGAAATACCGGTTCCTGGCAGAAGCGACACCATCACACTGCTTCCAGCCTGTCGCAATGGAAACATAAATGGCAACTGTGCCATTGTCGATTTTAAAATAGTAGAGCAAAACTTTGGCGCCATTAACACCGGAAAACTCTACGTAAACTGGGAAGACAGCGAACAGGGCGGCGACTTCGACCAAGACATGTGGGGTGTCCTGAATTACTCGGTTTCATCCACACAGGTGACTATAACTACTGATGTCATTGCGCAATCAACCGGTTTCAGGATGGGGTTTGGTTATGTCATCAGTGGTACCACCAATGATGGATTTCATGTGCATTCGGGGATCAATAACTTTACCTATGGAAGCGCAACAGATTGTCCGTCAGGTCGCTGTGTGGTGAATGCCGCAGCAACTGTAAAGAATTTCTCCATCGGAAATGGCTCCGCAAACTCATTGGAGCAACCACTGTATTACGCCGCCAAGTGGGGTGGATTTGACCTTGCGATAGATAGCAATTCAGGGGCCCCAACAGTGACTGTGCCTGAAGATCCTGAACCCGGCGAGTTACCAGAAACGTACTTTTTCGCCACGCAACCACAGCAGCTCGAAGAGTCGATGGGGGATGCGCTTGAGACGATTTCAGGTACCGGTGGTACGGTGGCGTCTGTAACGGCAAATTCAACGCGCTTGTCGACCGGCGGAAAATTCTATCAAGCGAGCTTTGCGGTAGACGGCTGGATAGGCGACGTGACCGCAATAGAGCTTAATAGCGACGGCACAATTGGTGGTGCATTGTGGTCGGCCGCAGACAATGTTCCTACCCCAAGTATACGAAAACTGTACTCGCATAACGGCAATGCCGCTATCCGCTTAGTGTGGAACGATTTGTCTGGTCAGCAGCAGCAGGCGCTGGGTTTAGGCAATGCGACGGTTGGGCGCGCTGTTCTAGATTGGGCTAAAGGAACACGGGGTATAACAGGCCTTCGAGACCGCGAAGATGATCAGTTAATTGGCGATATCGTCAGCTCAGCACCGGCGTTTTCAGGTACAAGAGACTTTGGCTTTGGTCGTCTTCCCGTCGCATTGCAAAGTGCGAGCTATTCAACTTTTGCAGATGCCAAGTCGCAAGAAACGGTTTATTTCCTGGCCAATGACGGCTTCCTGCATGCGGTGGATGCAAATACAGGCGCTGAGAAATTTGCGTATCTACCAAAAGATGTAGGTATCTTCGAAAAAATACGTGACAGGTCGGCGGTAAATTTTGGTTCCGGCTCAAACCAACACAAATACTTGTTGAATGGGCAGATATTTGTGGGTGACGCATATTGGCAGGGACGATGGCGAACGCTGCTGGTAGCTACCAAAGGCGCAGGCGGCCGAGGTTTCTTTGTGTTGGATGTAAGTGATCCCAACAACTTCAATGAAAATGACGTGCTGATGGACGTTGATGAGTCGGACCAGCCAAACCTTGGGAACATAATCGGTTCGCCCATCGTGGCGCCCGTGGGTAACGACTGGAAGATTGTAATGGCCAATGGCTATAACGGCGCAGGGGATACTGCTCGCCTGGTGATGGTCAGTGACAATGCAACGTTCGACTACATAAATACAGGTGCAATGGGAAACAATGGTTTGTCACAGCCCGCATTGCTGGTCAATTCGAACGGCACAGTTAGCGAAGCCTATGCGGGCGATTTAAATGGGAATGTATGGAAGTTCAGTGAACTTGACAGCAATAGCCCAAAGATAGATTTATTGTTTGCGACCAACCAAACGATCACCAGTTCACCGGTACTGGGTTTGAACCCACAGAAACGAAATTCATCCGGTGAGCCGGCAGTCATGGTGTACTTTGGAACCGGTAGTTACCTTGCTGAATCTGACCTGTCAGATAGCTCAATACAAAGCTTCTACGCGATAGCAGACAATCGAACAGGACCGTATCCAATCAGCAAGTCGGATTTGTATCAAAAGAAAATCGTGTCTCAATCCGATACGGCGCGCGATTTACTGCAGGGCCATGCAACACCCGATTCCCCATTGATTGACTGGGCGAGTGACGATGGGTGGTTTATGGACTTCGATGCTGAAGCTGGTGAACGAGTAACAAGCAAAGCGCAGCTAATTTTTGACAGGTTACTATTTTCCACAGTAATACCTACTCAAGATCCGTGTGGCTTTGGTGGATCTGGCTGGATAATGGAGATAACAGGTGTCGGCGAACTTTACCCTGAGTACGACTTACTTGTATTAGATGATGCAAAATTCGAAACGCTGTTCAATATCTCCAACCTTATTGTCGGAGAGGATTCCAGAGAGTCTGGTGTCGTTATAGTACAGAAAAGCACCGGGGAATTGGGCACCATAGAAGCCGTTCCCGCAGCTGGCGCCGTTGGCCGGCAGTCCTGGCGACAACTTCAATAGGTGAACGCAAAATGCGAAAACTAACAAATAAACCTGCGCAAAATGCCGGCTTGTCATTGATCGAGCTACTGATTGCAATAACCATTGTTGGATTGCTCGCGGCAATCGCGTTGCCGTCATACAACTCCAGTATACGAAACAGCAATCGCGCTGATGCCCGATCTGAACTGCTGCTTTACCAAACCCGGCTGGAGAAGTGCTTCAGTGCTAATAGAACTTTTTTGCACAGCGATGATACACCGTGTGGTGCCTCGCAAGTTCTGGCCGCTAGCGGCGCTGTATCCGGGGAGCAGCTCTATCGAATCGAGTTTGAACAAGCACCTGCTGCGTCGAGATTTGTGCTGGTTGCACGGGCAATCAAGGGACCTCAGCTCAGCGATGTGGGCTGTTTGGCCATAACCCTCGATAATATTGGAAACAAGTTGCCACTAGAGTGTTGGTAACTCCGCAAGCATACACCTCATTTACTCTGCGACAGCGTCGCAGCGAAGCTTTGCCCCTACCTGGCGAAACAATCGACACTGGCGTATACAGAGCACCCGTGAAAAGCGCGAATCAGCATCCATGCCTTAATTCTTCAGAACGATTACCGCCCGGGCCTGAATCAGGCAGCGGCATTAGCGCAATCGTCACACAGACAACTGACTTCCAGTTTCGAGTTAGTAAGGTGGAAACCGGCGTCTTCAACGCTTCGCTTGAGCGCATTCATTGCTGATTTGGCCAAGCTGATCTCGTTAACTCGGTGGCAGCCACTGCAAATCAGAAACTGTGGTTCACCATGCGGGTGATCACACGTGATGTGCGCGAATGCCACGTATTTGTTTGCCACAGTGAGTTTATGAGCCAGATGCTGGCTCTGAAAAAAATCTAGAATATTTTCTCGTTTACCGCCCACGAGCGACTTTTGTATAGCGGTCGTTGCAAACTGCAAAAAAGCTTCTTCAAAACGTAACACTACTGTCACGCAATAGCGCTACTTTCCTTGACTACGTTCAATGCAAGGAATACACCCATGTTGAAACCCGCTCTTGTCCTGTCTACGGCGTTAGGCCTGATTGCCGCTGCACCTAGCGCTACTGCCAGCCTGCTAAGCTTTGAACGTAACTGGACAACGAGCACGACAGGTGCCGAAATTGGTGCCTACGCCGCCAGTGCGCAGCGTGTTTTCATCACCAACCCTGAAGACGATAGCGTTGACGTGATAGACGCTGGCAATGGCGACCTCATCCACTCAATTGACGTCATGGGATCTCCAAACAGTGTGTCGTATTGCGGTACCGAATGTGCGTTCCCTGTGGTCGCCGTTGCGGTTGAGGGTGACACCAAACAAATGCCTGGCTTTGTTCGGTTTTATCGAGTGTCTGACTACCATTACCTTGGCAGCGTTGAAGCGGGTGCACTGCCGGATATGGTCACCTTTACGCCAGACGGCAATAAAGTGGTGGTCGCTAATGAAGGCGAGCCCGACGATGCTTATGAGAATGACCCTGAGGGTTCCATCACCATCATTGACATTAGCGGGTATGCCACCGGTGGCGCCGATGCGGTTACTGTTCAGCATCTGAGTTTCTCTGTTTTCAATGATCGCGCATTTGCTCTCATAGAAGGCGGCGTGCGAATTTTTGGGCCAAGCGCCAGCGTGGGGCAGGATATAGAACCGGAATACATCGCCGTGTCTGATGACTCGACGCGCGCTTGGGTAGGTTTACAGGAAAACAATGCAATTGCAGAAGTGGACCTTGTTAATGCTGAGATTGTTGCCGTGCGTGCGCTGGGTAGCAAGCGCCACCGCAATGCACAGCAGGCCTTTGACGCCAGCAATAGAGATGACATTAACGGCAATCTGCAACGTTGGCCGGTCAGAAGCTTGTACATGCCTGACGCCATAGCGCAATTTAGTTTGGCAGGAGAGAGCTACATCGTAACGGCCAATGAAGGTGATGCGCGCGATTACGATGGTTTTAGTGAGGAAGCCAGGGTTGCCGACCTTACGCTTGACCCAGAAAAATTCCCAGACGCCGAAATCCTGCAGCAAGACGAATTGCTGGGTCGATTGAAGACAACTCTGGTTCAGGGCGATATCGACGGTGATGGGGATTATGACCGCATATACGCCTACGGCGGTCGTTCGTTTTCCATCTGGGATGAACACGGAAAGCGCATATTTGATAGCGGCAATGCGTTTGCCAAGCGTGTGTTAGAAGACTTCCCTGAAGCCTGGGACGACGGACGAAGCGACGACAAAGGCGGCGAACCGGAAGCGCTAACCATAGGCTATATTGACGGCCGCCCAATCGCGTTCGTTGGTCTGGAGCGCTACAGCGTTGTACTGGCTTACGACCTTAGCAATCCATACTGCCCACGCTATCTTGGTGGTTTGAACAACGAATCGGATGTTAGCCCGGAGGGTTTGCAATTCGTGCCCAAGGAGCAAAGTGGTGCTTCGCAGGATCAGTTGTTGGTTGTGAATGAGGTAAGTGCTACAAGCAGTATGTATTCCATTACAGTCAATCGAGACCTGTCACGCGTTAAGGGTGGCTGCAAGAAGCGCTAGCAATCAAGGCTTAAGCCGTAGCTGCTTTTCATTAATAATTTTCGGAGTTGTCACCTCTCAGTCACATTCGATTTCTATAGTGATAAGATCACAAAGAGAGAAAGAATGAGATGAGAAAATTAGTAATCGTCACCGATGCGTGGCTTCCACAAACGAATGGTGTGGTCACAACACTGCAAGAAGTAAGCCGGCAGCTGCCGGACTTGGGTTTCAATGTGTGCTTCTTGCAACCCAGTTTATTCAAAACGTTTCCAATGCCGGGATACCCCGAGATTGAGTTGGTCCGACAACCGTTTCAGATTAAAGCGTATATACAGGAACAAAACCCGGACGCAATACACATTGCCACTGAGGGGCCACTAGGCTTGGCGGCAAGGCGTTTTTGCGCACGAAACGGCATCCCGTTTACAACCTCGCTGCACACCAAATTTCCCGAATACGTTTCGCAACGCATCGGTTTGCCAGATGACCTGGGTTATCATTTTCTGCGTTGGTTTCATTCCGCAGCAGCGGTTACCCTTTGCACAACCAACTCGCACAAGCGTGAGCTCACTGAGCGTGGTTTTAGCAACTTGTATGTATGGAACCGTGGGGTTGATACCAAGCGCTTCAGTCCGAAGCCGGCACTCAGGCGCATAGCACCTAAGACCGCACTGTATGTTGGACGAGTTGCCACTGAGAAAAATCTGGAAGCGTTTTTGTCCCTGGATCTTGATGATTTGAATGTTCAAAAGCGAGTTGTTGGTGATGGCCCTCAATTGGCGCAACTACAACGGCAATACCCAGAAGTACAATGGGTAGGCTATAAGCACGGCGATGAATTAGTGGATGAGTATCGCGCTGCCAGCGTATTTGTGTTTCCGTCTAAAACGGATACCTTCGGTTTGGTTATGCTGGAAGCACTGGCTTGTGGTACTCCGGTTGCTGCATACCCTGTTACCGGTCCTATGGATATTATTCGCAATGATGACAACGGTTATCTCAGTGAAGACCTGGGCACAGCGGTAAGAAAAGCGCTTACGATAGACAATGAGAATTGCCGACGGGCCGCAATGCGATACGGTTGGAAAACTATAGCGCGGCGACTGGTCTCGCAACTGCAAATAATCGACTCGGAAAATAGACCGGGATCACTGATGCGAACGCCCTCTGCCGCATAACAAAGCCAGCAGTATTCTGTCTTAGTTAAAATTCGAAACCAAACGCCAAAAAAAAGCCCCGCTTTGCGCGGGGCTAATTTTGTTAGTTAGATTTAGACAGTCATTTACGGCTGGAAAGGGCTACGGTCCCTGTTCGCTTGCCGCAGCTTGCGGTTGAAGTTCACGTCATCAGTGTACGTGCAAGTCTGAACTTCCTGGCCACCGCCCATATCGAACGACATGTATTGGTAAGCACTAAAGCCTTCCTTCTTCGCACATACTGGAGGGACTACCCCACGCAGATTGAATTCCCAGATGGCATCGCCAAAACCCTCTGGCACTTCGGCAAGATTAGTGCTGTCCGGGTGTTGCACAGCCACTACAAATCGGCCGGGCTTACGCGGGTGAAAAATCATACCAGTTGCCTCGGAACCATCTACTTGCAAACTCAGGAAGTGGTCCAAAGACTCGGCGATGCCGTCACCATCGGTGTCGCGAGCGAACCAAATGTCACCGCCCACATCTGAGCTGTTGGGCGAATCTTCTATGATGAAAATATTGCCCAATGCGTCCTGAGCCAGATTGTCAGGGGCGTTCAGTACGCCGGTAGTAGCCGGAAAACCTGCGTTTCTGGCTGTGGCGGTACTGGCAAATTGCCTAACCATTGCCTTACCATCGCCCAGTTCTTCAATTGATATAACGGCATTCTCTGAAGTCGTTGCTACATAAAGCATTTCATTGCCATCAGCACTGTAGCCAATAGTCATATCTTCAGGGCGACCAAATGGTGTTCCACCTGCATCGTCTGCCGCATCCCGGCCCGGTCGCGTCGAACCGTCTTCACCACTTTCAAACGGGCTGCGAATTCCTTCCAATGGAGTGCCTGTTTCATCGGTTAGAGGAACCCACGTAGCCATGCCAAAACGCGATGCTTGCACTTCCTCGCTTTGGTTTACTACCGAGTCATCACTGCCGCTGCCATCCCAGCGTTCATCGACTGTTCCCATATAGCCATCGGTTGCCAATACGAAGGTCTGGCCACCAGTGGCATAGTCGCCTTTAGTGGCCAATACAAGCTTATAAACCGAACCAGAGCGATCTTCGTCCACGTAGTAAATTACTTCATTTTTCTGCTCGATACTGAAATTGATCCCTTCGTGCGACACTCTGGCGATGCTGTGCAGTTCACGGTAATCAACTCCGTATTCCATAGTGGCGCTGCCTGCTGTCGGGTCAGCTGGTGCCGGGCCCAGAGGATTCATGACCTCAACAATTCGACCACGTCCAGACCATTCTTCGCCGGCAATAACGGTTCCATTCGGTGTCATGCGTGCCGGGTCGAAAGCGCCGTAATCATAATCCCATGTAGGACCGTTTGGATCGCTGCGATCACCGTTCTCATCACCGGCGAATATTAGTTCGGCAAAATCATTTCTGCGATCATAACGAGTAATGCCAGCGCCTACGGGTGATTCATGTGGGATGAATATGTATCGGCCTCCTGGGCTGTAAGCAAGCATGTCAAACATGGAGGCACTACTTCCCGCCGGATTGCCAAGTCCATCGAAATCAACGCGCTGGATCGATTGAAAGCTATCGGCTTCCACCTCCGCCATACTCGTCAGGCTTTTCTGAGAAACACCCGCCGGGGCTTGCCAGGGCGAATTCAATTCATTGATATGATTTGGTGAAGCAACCGCAGCGGACTGGGTTAGTGGATTAAAGTAAGGTTCAGTGCCCGCCAGTGCTGCTTGCGACACAGCCAGCGCTAGTGCGCTAACGGTTATTTTGGGGTTTAACATCATTCGGTATTCTCCTGAAGAATAGTGCTGATCAATGGGTAATATTTTTAATCGAATGTGCCGTACTGCGCTGAAAATGCTCAGCGAAAGCAGCAGCACCAAACCATGATGGCAAGCAGGCGTTTCAGGCCGATGAAGTGTTTTTTATATTGTGATGAACTATTAGTGGCGGATATAAGTGGTTGGTGTTACCAAACAATGACTATTGACACAAATGTGTAGAAATTGTCGCTATGTAGGTGCCAGAGTTGGTGGGTCGTGCGCGCAGACCCAATGGGTGATGATGGTTCGGTTTTTGAGAATCCAGACTTTTTATTTTGCGGCAGCCCAGTCAAGTCGAATGTCCCAGGTATAGAAAAACTGAGCCGGCAGCGTTGGTGCTGTTTCGTTATCTATGTGCTCGAAGACATTCTGTGGCGGCTTGACCATAGCGTCGCGGCCATAGATAAAGTCTTGATTTGCCACAATGGTTCGATACGCCTTATTTAACTGCCGAGCGCGCGGTACCGACGGGGTGATGAGATCGTATACATCCTTGGCGCGCGCCAGTTTTTCGCCACTCACGGCACCATTGCTGTCAAACCATTTTTCAAACATCTCGGCGTTGTTGCGAAACTCTCCGCCGCCACCCACGCGGCGCAGATAGGTAGCAATCTCACCCTCACGCTCTCCTTTATTAGGCGCATCGGGCATGCCTTTTAAGTCAATGTACTTCCAACCATTCGCGCCATCTACTTTGCGCGGAAAACTGAAGGTCTTATCGATGGTGGCACCCACCGAGCTGTGGCAACCCATGCACGCCAGGTTCTCTTCATAAGTGAGCGTTCTCAGTTGCCCATTGGCCCCTTCAATGAACCCGGCTATAGACCAGCCAAAGCCATTGTCCAGGCCTTTGTCGCCGAGCAATAGATAGCGAGGTAAGCGGCCTTGCTCCTTACCAAAGTTCTCCAGTTCATATCGCCTTTCGTAGGTTTGTTGCCCATACTCTTTCCACTTTCGCATATAACGTACCTCTTTCATGCGCGTGGATGGCCCAATGGAATCGTCCTCTCCAATGCCTACGTATCGAACCGTATGCAGAAATTCTGTGCCCATGGGGTAAATTTCTTGATTTACGTATCGCTTCCCTGCACCACCCACATACTGGGTGGCATCCGAGATGGTGGTAATAACCCCCAGCACCCCATCGCCATTGAGATCCTTCTGAATCACTTGTTCATTGACGGGTAATGTGGCAATTGTGTCTGTACCTTTTATGCGCGCTTCTAAAATGGCAAGATTTGCTCGGTATATGTCGGCTGAGTATTCGCCTTCTGCCGTTTGCCTGAAGGCAGAATCGAGGCGAATCATAACGTCATCGGTTGAGCCATTAGTGGGCCAAAAGGTGCTGGGTAGCGGTTTGTAGTTAAATGCCACCCAGTGGCTGCCGTCTCTGGCAAATCCAAATTCATCAAATGCGGCCGCGCCCAAATGCAGATTCTTGAGGTCTGGAATCCAACCTTCAAAGCCGGTTTCTTTGAGTCTGGCTGCCAGCTCCGTATAGTTGTCGGTGCTCACCCATTGGTCAATCTCCGCGTCGGTGATTTCGTTCACTTCTTTGCTGCGGTCTTCAAACAAATTGGCCCAGTGGTTGGTCATGCCCACGTCGCTGAAGGCGTAGGCCAATTGCAAGCCACCGTCATTCATGGTGTTCTCACCACCGGCTCGCTGATTCTGATGGCATACGTAGCAGGGGTTGAACTGGCCTTCGGTTCGGGTGTAACACTGTGGCGGAATCGGTGCTTCAGCATTGAAGGTGGTCCGCTTTGGGTGCAAATCAGGCAATACCACGGTTTTAGGCGACTTCTGCGTTAATAGCGCTGCCAGTATTTGTTCATGATACGGCTTTTCGGCTGAGCTTTTAGCGTGATCAGGCAGAAGCTCTGCGCCCATCAAGGGCAATGTGAGCAAGGCAGTTATCAGCGGGTATTTGTAGTTCATCAGTACACTATTCGTCGCGGCGGGCGTTGTTCGAGATGTATTGATGTTATCCGCGCTGTGTTTCAAATTCGTGAACACCAGAGCGAAAGTGCTAGCAGTCCTTTCAGGCGGCGATCTGTTCGGGCTAGAAGTGCTTCCTGCTCAATTATTGGCTGTCATCAAAATTTCATAATTACGAAGGAGAGTTGTAACAAACGGCCAGTAAAGTAGCGATCTCTATGAATTGGGGCTCGACTTTAATGAATTTATTTGCACGAACTGTTCGCTACGCGACGCTGTTATTGACGTGCGTAAGCCTGTTCTTTTCGCCGGCCGCCAGCGCAGCGGATCTTTTTCTGCATGTATTCCATAAGGAAGCACCTGTACAAGGCGTAGGTGTATTCGTTGATGATGATCTGGTGGGTGTGACCGATCGACGAGGCGCTTACGAGCTGTATCTTGACTCTGGTGACCATGTACTAAAGCTCGGTGATGAAGACTCGCTGCTGGCCACTGTTGACTTGGCTGCCAACGATGGCGACGAAATTGAGGTTCAGGTTGTAGTCAATGAAGGTGACGAAGAAGCTGACATTAATATCCGTCGGTTTCGTTCGGGTGAGTCTGGTGGCGAGCCTGGGTATTTGACCGGCACCATTCTGGACGGCGACGGTCTGCCGGTAATGGGCGCTTCTATTAATGCCCAAGGTGGCCAGTATTCGGCCGAAAGCTCAGCTGACGGTAGCTACTTACTGGAAATGCCGCGCGGCTCTTATCGCATTTCTATTGAACACCCGGATTATGCAGACAGCGAAATCAGCGCTATCAGGCTGTACTCCGGAGTGGGTGTGCAAGCAGCTGTTACCCTGTATTCACAGCAAACAGGTATCCAGGCGCCAGCGCTGCCACAAGACCCTTCTCTCGAAGAGGTGGTCATTCTGGGCACTTTTAATCCATCGCAAAATGCGTCTGACCTCGAACGCTTTGCAACTACCGTAACCGATGCTCTGGATTTTGCCCAATTAGCGCGGCTGGGTGATGGCGATGTAGCCGCTGCATTGAACCGAATTGTTGGCGTAACAGTGACTGACGGCAAATACGCCAACGTACGCGGACTGGACGGGCGCTACATCTCCAGTACATTGAATGGTTTGCTCATGCCGAGTACCGATCCGCTGCGTCGCGACGTACAGCTGGATTTGTTTCCGTCGAATATCCTGTCTGGCATTGAAATCCAGAAGAGTTACAGTGCTGACTTATTGGGCAGTACCACCGGTGGTAGCGTCAAAATTAACACGCGTGGTTTGCCGGATGAGCGGGTATTTTCGCTGTCCAGCAGTGGTGGCTATCGGCAAGACGTTACCGGTGACCGACTGGTTAGCTACCGTGGCAGCGAGACCGATGGTTGGGGGTTCGACAGTGACCTCAGAGCATTGTCCAGTGATGTTCTGGCGGCTACCAATGGTGGTCGTGATTTGACGATTTGTGATCCCGAGCTCGACCCCCGCTGCACCGCACCCATTCAGGCAGCGGCGCTCGCCGTTACCTTCGAAGACGACTACAACGTGCGGCGTAAGAAAGCCAATCCTGATGGTTCTGCCTCTGTGTCGTATGGCGACCGGATAGAGCTTGAGTCCATGGACTTTGGTTATTTCGCGGCACTGAGCTACTCGCACTCCACCAGTGATCGTATCGATGCAACCATTACCGATCCACTGGACGCCTCCGGCAGCTATAAGAGATCTCAGGAAAACACAGGCATTAATGCGTATTTGGTCACCGGTATTGAATTTCGTGACTCCGATGAGATTCTCAGTAAAACGATGTTGCTCAGAAGCACGGATGACACAACACGCCAGAATGACGTTGTAGACATTGAAGATGTAACGATCAGCGAAGTGATTCTGGAGTTCGTAGAGCGTCAATTCATCGCGCAACAGTTCAGCGGCTCGCACGCCATTAATGTGTTCGACGAAGAGTCCAGTCTGGATTGGCGACTTGGCTACTCCAACACGCAGCGTGATGAGCCGGACCGGCGCACGTATCAGTATCGAAATGACGTGCTCGCTCCTTCAGAGCTGGAGCGGCGCTGGTCAGAGCTGGATGAAGACAGTATCGACCTAGGTATAGACTATTCACTACCACTATCGCTAAGTGATGATTTGTTGCTTGACCTTAAAGTAGGCGCTATGTGGTCAGATCGCAGCCGGGAGGTAGAGCTATACCGTTTCGGTATTCGTCCAGGCAGCACGAACGCGGCGATATCAACTGGCATCGATGAGAACCTTGAAGACGTGCTGTCTTACCTGAATTTTATTCGCGATCGCTGGCGGCTTAATACACTGACTACAGACACGGATTCTTACGAGTCAGACGAGGAGTTTGTGGCACTCTATACCAGTGGTGTCGTTGAGCTAGGCGCAGAATGGACCATAGAAGCCGGTTTGCGCTGGGAAGATTTCACTCAAGAGCTGAGCTATCCAAACCAGATATCGGCGTCGAACGATTTGTCGTCTACCGAGGTGCTGCCTGCGCTCAATCTAACGTATCGGCCTAATGACGAATGGCAATTTCGAGTTGGCTATAGCCAGACAGTGTCGTACCCGGGGTTGATCGAGCGTGCAGAGTCACTGGTGTATGAGCCTGCTACTGATGACCCGATCTTTGGTAACCCGGACCTTGAAACATCCACCATTGACAATATTGATCTGCGCGCCGAGTACTACTTTTCCGATGAAGAGAGCGTATCCCTCGCAATATTTCGAAAAGAAATTGATAAGCCAGTAGAGCGCCAGGTACCTGATGGCTCTGGCTCTGCAGCCGTGGGCATTACCTTCCGCAACGCACAAGAAGCCACACTCACTGGCATTGAGTTAGACGCTTATAAAAACTTGCTTGATCTTGATGATTCGCTGTTGTTCATCACCGGTAACCTGACCTGGATTGATTCGGAAGTCACGCTTGATGACGACTCGCTGCGCTTGGAAGGTCAGAGCGCACAGGGCCGCGAACTGCAAGGGCAGTCGCCCTGGCTGGCTAACTTGCAGCTAGGTTACGACCACTTTGATACCGGGCAGCAGGTTACTTTGGCCGTAAACTTCTTTGATGACCGAATTTTCCGCGTTACCCGTGGTGGCAACAACCGCCCCGAGTTTGAAAACGGTCGTGTGCTGGTTGACCTGAGTTACGAGAAGCTATTTGGCGAAGCGCTGACATTTAGAGCGCAAATCAAAAACCTGCTAAACGACAAAGTTGAATTCTCACAAAATGACCGCGTAATTGAGAGCTATGAACAAGGCACCTCAATTTCCTTAAAGCTTACCTACGATTTTCTCTAGGAGATATAGAAGATGTTAAAACCAAAGTTGCTAGCCGCGTTATTGCTCGGCAGTATTGTGCTAACAGGCTGTAGTGATGGTGACGAAGGTGACGCCGTTTCCATTACTATTAATGAAAATGTGGGCGGTGGAACAGACACTCCTGATCCAACGCCTGAGCCGCCAGCAGATCCAAACTGCGACGCCGTTGTTGATGCCGGATTTGCGTCCTGCGACAGCAACACAGGCATCGTCACGCTGAACGGTACCATCGACCAGGACTATACGCTGACGGCTGATCGCGAGTGGCGTCTGCAGGGTGTAGTTGTTGTTGGTGACGGCAATCAGATGGTGAGCAGCGCAGCTGATGTTCAAGCGATTCGTGACGCCGGGGTTACTTTGACCGTTGAGCCCGGCACTAATGTACGCGCTTTTGACGATGGCACCTTGCTAGTGACTCGCGGCTCTATGTTGATGGCTGATGGCACCGCTGCCGAGCCAATTACATTTAGCAGCGTTGCTGATGCCGACTTTGACGGCCTTGGCGAATGGGGTGGTGTGATCATTCAGGGCTTTGCACCTCAATACGGCGCTGGCGGCACCGGAGCCTGCTTCGGCACCGGTGATGTCTGTAACGTAGAAGGCGAGGGCGGCACCGATGTTGCTGTTTACGGTGGTAATGACGCAGCTGATAACAGCGGTATTGTTCGCTACGTTCGAATTGCTGAAGGTGGTTTGGTGGCTGGTCCCAACAACGAGATAAACGGGCTCACACTGCAAGGTGTTGGTCACGGAACCATCGTTGAATATGTGCAAGTACACAACAACCTGGACGACGGTGTTGAATGGTTCGGCGGCACAGTGAATGCGCGTTATCTGGTGCTTACAGGCAACGATGATGATGACATCGATTACGACGAAGGCTTCCAGGGCAATATTCAGTACGCGATTATTCAGAAGGATCCTAATAAGGAAGACCCAACTGGTAGTAACGACCCGCGTGGTATTGAAGCCAACTCAAGCGACGATGAATTTGTTCCTGAAACGGATGCGGTGATTGCTAATGTGACGATCATTGGTAGCACGGTTAACAATGATCCGGGTGGCAGTCAGCCAGGCATGCGCTTACGCGGTGCTTTAACGACTGCGATTTTCAATACAGCCGTGCAGAACTTTGACACGGGTTGTATTCGCATCGACGACGCTGATACAGATGGCGACAGCACTAATGACCAGTTTTCAACAGTGTCATTAACCAATGTAATCGGTGATTGCGCTGACGGGTTTTACGATCGACGCGCAGCCGACACAGAAGCTGGTGTGGGTGTAGGCTCCACCACAACGTTCACGCTCAGCAGCTCTTATGCGATCAACGAGTCGATTGCAGTGCTTGGCGCCGCACCGGTGATTAACGCGGTGAATAATGGCTCTGGCTTTATGTTTGACCAAACTGCATTTATTGGCGCGGTTGATCCCGCTGAGGCTACCGGCTGGTGGGAAGGTTGGACGATTCCTGGTTCACTGGCATCGGCCACACCCGACAGCTCACCTGCGTTTGTAAGCTGTGATGGCGATAACACTGTGTGCACCCTGACAGGTCGAATAGACGAAGATTACACCATGGTGCGTGGCGTAGAATGGCGTTTGTCTGGCGAGGTGATTGTAGGTAATGGTAATGTCACTGTTTCCAACGATACTGATGTACAGAACATTCGCGACAACGGTGTCACCCTGACAATTGAAGCAGGCGTTGACGTTCGTGCCTTCGACGACGGTTCCTTGCTGGTCACTCGTGGCTCTATGCTCGATGCGGTGGGAACTGCTGCCAGCCCAATCACCTTTAGCAGCGTGATAGACGATGACTTCGACGGCGAAGGCGAGTGGGGCGGTGTGATTGTTCAAGGCTTTGCGCCTCAATACGGCGCTGGCGGAACAGGCGCCTGTTTCGGTGCGGGAACTGTGTGTAACGTTGAAGGTGAAGGCGGTACGGTCATAGGCAACTATGGCGGTAATGACCCAGCTGACAACAGCGGTCGTATTCGCTACGTGCGAATTGCGGAAGGCGGTTTGGTTGCCGGCCCGAACAACGAAATCAACGGCCTGACGCTGCAAGGCGTAGGACACGGCACTTTGGTTGAATACGTGCAGGTGCATAACAACCTGGACGACGGTGTTGAGTGGTTCGGTGGCACGGTGAACGCACGCTACCTGGTACTGACCAATAATGACGATGACGATATTGATTACGATGAGGGTTATCAGGGCAATATCCAGTACGCCATTATTCGTAAGAACCCGAACAAGGCCGACCCTACGGGCAGCAATGATCCGCGTGGTATTGAAGCGAACTCAAGCGATGACGAGTTTGTGCCAGAAACCAATGCGACCTTGGCCAACATTCTGGTAGTAGGTAGCGACGTCAACAACGACCCGGGTGGCAGTCAGCCTGGCATGCGGCTGCGAGGCGCACTGACTACGGCTATCTATAACACCGCGGTTGCACGTTTTGACACCTTCGGTTGCATTCGCATCGACGATGCAGATACCGACGGCGACAGCACTGACGATGCGTTTTCAAACGTAACGCTGGTGAACGTGGGTGGCGATTGCACGGCAGGCTTCTACAGCCATCGTATGGCTGACAGCGAAACCAATGTTGGGCCCATAACGCCGCTGATGATTGACGCTGCCTGGGCACTGGAAAACGCTGAGGCAACGGTTGCGGCCCCAGGTATCCCTGCTGTGGCAAATGGCTCAGGGTTTGTGTTCGATGACACTACCTACATCGGTGCGGTAGAGCCCGGTACGGCAGCTAATGAAGCGTGGTGGGCTGGCTGGATCATTCCAGGTTCACTGGACTGATAAGGCTTAGTACTGCAACAAAAAAGGCCCTCATTTGAGGGCCTTTTTTTTGTCTTGAGGATTTCCAGCTTAGATTGAAACTTTCAATAGTTGCCAGGTGGGCTCTGATTGCTGTCCTTCCGTATAGCGATACTTAACGGTGGCTCCGGGCGCTAACTTGGTGATTTGCGAGCCTACCGTGCCGTTGAACTGAATATCATTTTGCCGGAAACTGCAGCGGCTTTCATCCGAGTAACGGGTCGCTGAATGGAAGTCTATGTAAACGGAATGCGTTCCATCAGTGGCTTCTGCTTTCTTTATTTCGCCTTCAAGGATGCAATCCTGGCCAGCCAATGCTGACATGGACGCGAGGCCTGTGAAAATAAATCCTGTGCTCAGTGTGATTAATCGCTTCATTGTGTTCTTCTCCTTTCTTGGCAGCAGGCAAGTGGAACCTTGCCCGCGCTCTGTAGCTCTCTTAGTGTCACAAAACTGCTATAAAGTAAGGATAGGCGCTCAACCAACATTAAGTTTTACAGAATTATGACACCGTTATATCTTTTAGTTATATGCAAAGAGAGTCTGCAAATTGCTGGAGCTTGTCATTAAATTGCAACAGTCCAACGCTAGTATTCTGGCGATATCAGCAGTTGCGGCTACGGGATGATTGTCAAAAAAATTCTCATTGTGGAAGATGAAATCGCGATACGCGAGATGATCCGCACATCGTTGGAGATGGCTGGTTTCGAGTGTCTTGAAGCCGGTGACGCTCAGGACGCCCACATTCAGCTGGTGGACAATAAACCGGATCTGGTGCTTTTAGATTGGATGCTGCCAGGCAATAGTGGCCTTGAATTGATCCGCAGAATGAAACGAGACACCAGTATTGCCGATGTGCCGGTGATCATGTTGACTGCTCGCACTGACGAAGACAATAAAATTCAAGGCCTCAATAGTGGCGCCGATGACTACGTTACCAAGCCCTTTTCAATACGCGAACTTATAGCGCGTATAAAAGCGCTGCTGCGACGCAGTGCGTCTCAGGGCGACCACAGTAGTTTTCGCATGCAGGGTCTGCAGCTCAACGACAAGAGCCATCGTGTCTATATCGACGACGAGGCGATTGATATCGGTCCAACAGAGTACAAGCTGCTTAGATTCTTTATGGCGAATGAAGACAGAGCCTTCAGTCGCAGTCAGATACTCGATAATGTCTGGGGCGGAAACGTGTACATTGAAGAGCGGACCGTAGATGTGCATATCCGGCGCTTACGCAACGCACTGCGTCGTGCGGGTACGACTCCGATAGACTACGGCCTATACATCCAAACAGTGCGCGGAACGGGCTACCGCTTCTCTTCCGTAATCAATCAAAAATGAGCGAAAACGGGCGCCTGATCCAGGAGCTCTCCCGAGAACTTCGTGCGCCACTGACAGTGATTACGGGGTATCTCGAAGCCTTATACGACAACCACGAAGAATGGCAAGTGCCCTTTGATCGAATGCTCAAGCAATCGAGCAGAATAGATCGCTTGTTGAATGATTTGGTGTACCTGACACGTCTTGAAGAGGCGGAAAATGAAGCCGCACAGGTGGCGACAGTGGATATTGCCGCTGTGATCCAAATGGTCACTGACGAACAGCGCTTGTATCACCCGAATAAAACATTCAGCTACCAATCAAGCACGCCATCCCTTATCCATGGGAACGGAGACCAGCTATACACCGCATTCACCAAATTGTTGGAAAACGCTGGCGAAAATACTGCACCCGATGGTTGTATTGAGGTGTTATGGCGTGAAGTAAACGGAACGTGTGTACTCAATGTGAAAGACAACGGTGTAGGCATAGAACCGCAACACCTGCCCCGCCTAACGGAACGCTTTTATCGAATTGATCTCAATTCAGATGGGGTCGGTTTGGGGCTCAGTATTGTAAAGAGCGTATTGGAACGCCATGGTGCCAGCCTTGAAATAAGCAGTGCGCCTGGTAAAGGCACGGATATTGAGTGCGTGTTTGAACTGAATAATCTCCGAGAATCATAGGCGTGTTTTAACGAAAGCTTTGGCTTTTTACCTCGACAAGGACGCTAATCGACGGCAAGGAGGCTGTCACCCATTTCAATTGTTGTTGGCAGCAACGACCCTATGTTCCAGAGTTCTATATCTCGAATGTCCGATCAATGGCCTAGTTTAGAGATTGAGCCGGCAGAAGTAGTTTCTTTCGAAGACTGACCGCCAAAGAAATTTGTCTTCAGTACTACCTCATGTGGTGCTACCTGGCGGTTTATCCGCATGCGATAAACGAAAATGCTGCAATCTTAAGGGGTTCATTTTGCCGGGCTACTGCTTGCCGGGCTATTGCGAGTCGCGATTACTAACTTTTCGGCAGGAAACTATGAGATTGATGTTTTTGCGGCAAGACTAGACTGGCTAAATCTAGAGGAATTGATTTTAATGAACTAGTCTATTATACTGGTCTAAATGATGCGGCGAGGTGTGAATATGCGTATAGAGATCGGCTCATATGATGCCAAAACAAGGCTTCCCGAGATCCTACGCCGAGTAGAATCCGGTGAATCGTTTACGATTACAAATCGTGGGAGACCAGTCGCAGACGTTATTCCTAGCGAATCTCGAAAACGGTCGAAGGCAGAGAGTGCCATCAATAATATCCTGGAGGCAAAAAAGCATCGGGTATCTGACAAGTCGATGGCCGAACTTAGAAAAGAGGGCCGTAAGTGAATCGGTTCGTTCTTGATAATTCGGTATCGATGCGATGGTTACTTGCAAGTGAGAAGAAGGCTGATCAATTGTACGCCGAAGCTGTCCTGCGTAGTCTTGCAGATAGTGAGGCCATAGTCGCAAATTTATGGCATTTAGAGGCAACGAACGTTCTATTCGCAGCAGAAAAGAGGGGGCAATTGGACACAGCGGAGGTAGAGCGCTTTATTGCTCAGCTTGAGAAATTACCCTTACAGATTGACCCACTGACGGCGCACCAAGCGTTTAGTCGTACATTGAGCTTCTCGAGAGCATACGGATTGAGTAGTTATGATGCAGCGTATCTGGAACTATCAGTCCGCGAAGGTCTTCCGTTGGCAACCTTGGATAAGGACCTAAAGAAGGCTGCCAAGAAAGCCGATGTGACTCTATATCTAACGGAAGCTCAGTAAATCAGATTTGGTCTGACCTGAGTTAATGTCGTTGAGTTCGACGGCTCATTAACTTGTCGGCAATTCTTTCGATTAAAGGTCGCGTGTAATCTTCAATCAGAACCGCAATTAAGATGTTTGTCTGCAATTGTTCGGATTAAACTTCTATCGCTAAATTTTTTTCCACCTCCGAAAATGAGTCCGACTAGCGTTCGTTGTGGCTTTTTGGGATTTTCAGTCCGAACAATATTCTCAATAAACATCATCTGTCGGATTACATTTTTTTCAGCCAGCTCAAGCTTCCTGCCCGCTGTGGAAATTGGCACCACTGGCTGGTGTACAAGGTGTTGGTAATCTGACGCGAAGGTTTCTTCTGTTGCGATGCCAATTTTTTCCCTACCTGCTCCAAAATTCTGATTGATAAAATTGCAGTCTGTGGCTTGGAATAGGCACACTTTATCAATGGCATGGGTGTTTAAAAGAAATTGAATATTTGAACTGCCGGACGAGCCACCTTGATCAAAGCAAGCTCCTAGAGACGTCAACAGGAAAAAGTCTTCTCCGTATTCACTGATAAGCTCCTGCTCAGAAAAGCATTCTGGGCATATCAAAAACAAACTACTCATATAGAGCTTGTTGCTTCGTATTAACTCGTGTATTTGTAAACATTATCCAGCTCGATGTTGGAATTAACGCTAACAGATAAGTCTTTAATCAGGCCATCGTTTAGGCTGTAAACCCAACCATGAATATAGGGGTACTCGCCTTCTTCCCAGCATTCCTGGATAAAGGAAACTCTGGCCAAGTTGTTGACTTGCTCCATGATATTCAATTCGACGTAGCGATTCAGTTTCTCTCGCTCATTCGAAATTTGATCAAGTTCTTCGCGGTTCTGGTTATAGACATCTTTGATGTGCATAAGCCAGTTATCAAGAAATCCGAATTTTTCGTTTGACATGGCCGCCTGCACGCCGCCGCAGCCGTAATGTCCACAAACGATTATGTGTTTGACCTTGAGAACCTTCACTGCGTAATACACCACGCTGAGTAGGTTGCTATCAGTGTGTACGACAATATTGGCGATATTGCGCTGCACAAAGATCGATCCCGGCATCGCATTAGTGATTTCAGTGGCCGGTACACGGCTGTCTGAGCAGCCTATCCACAAGAATTGAGGTGATTGCCCCTCAGACAACTTCTCAAAAAAATCGGGGTCTTTCTCTAGCGTGTTATTAACCCATTCTATGTTGCCGCTGAGGAGGTCTTTGATTGATTTAGCCACTAGTGTCTCTACCGGGTTTTACTATTAGTTCTCTTGTGCATGGTATCAGGTTCATCGCCATAATATCGTAGCCCTCGTACAAGGTAGATATCCTTATCTGCGATTGAGAAAATTCCTTTTCATCTTGGTAGTAAGCGTGTAAAGAACAACCGTCAGCGTGTTGAACATTTCTGTTCCGCGTAATGCCTAGAGATTTCATCGATTTCTGTAATTGATAAGCTTTGTACTTTCTTGTCGATGTCATGATCTTTATTGCGCTTCAAAGCGATTAATCTCGCATACAGATAGCCACGATTTTGGCAGTTAAGATTGGGCCAGCTTTCGGATTTGGCTTTACCATGGGTGCCATGGCAACCGCGACAGTTGTCCCGGATTATTTGTCTACCATCAGTAGTGGCATGGCTAACACCTGAGGCCAAAAGCGAGATCAGGATTAGTCTGCGCATGCCACGTTTCAATTTAAATGTACCGCCCATTATCGAGTTAAGCGTCATCCGCAAATACCTTATCACGCCAGTCTGGACCCATTTGTTCTTCGATGTACTCCCTGATGAATTGACGCAATTTTTGTGACGGAGTGACGTCTTCTGCATTGCAGAGCGTATCGAAGGCTGCTTTCTTCTTCGGATCAACCAAAATGGTTAGTCTAGCGGTCCTCTTTTCCATTACTGTATCCTTGCGAATCAATGAGGTCTAAAATGTTATAATCAAATTATAACACGACTATAATGATTGTTCGCTAGATTTCTGCGTCGAGCACGCTATTGATTTTTTTGCAGTATCCAGTCACGGGCGTCTGCGTCTGCACCGAGTGGAAATCGCCTGATGTTGGCATTTACAAAGTGATTTGCGAACTTCTCCTCACTGCGCGAAGCGCTTGAATTGGTCAAAACAGCGACATATTCAATCGATTCTGGGCCTTTAGAAGTGAACTTTAGGTGGCCCAGAAATGCTTGGAAGTATACCCAACCCGGAAATGAAGCAGTCTGAATGATGATTCCTTTGAGTTGCCCAAGTGAGGAAAAGTGCCCGTCAATTATACGTCTGGCAACAATGAAATCCTCGCTAGATAGCCGATCGTTAGGCTCCAGGGTAATGATGGATTGAGAATCGTCGAACGTTGCATGGAGCATGGTTAGGCGTCATTCACGCCTTGATGTTGCTGTCGGCTGTTTTAGGCCTAGGCTTCCTGTTTGAAAATATTCCTTTAGCGGCGTTATCGGCCGTATTGATCAAAGTAGGAATTGATATCGTTGACTGGCCGTTTCTTGCAAGAGTTCGACAGTTGCCGCGATTTACGGCGGGATTGATGCTAGTGGTGTTGCTCTTGACCGTGTTTGTCGATCTCATCACGGCCGTCTTCGTTGGTGTGTTTCTTAAGAATCTAATGCTGCTGGATAAGCTATCGGACGTAGAGCTGGGCCATGTGCAAGTAGTTGATGGTGATTCGGAATTAGTTGGTATTACCGCCGAAGAAGCGCAGCAGATTAGATCGTTGGGTGAAGACACCGTATTGGTCAGGATTTCTGGGCCATTGAGTTATGCCGTTAGTAGAGGGCTCGGCCAGCGATTTAACGCCTTGAAGCGAACGCAAACACTCATCGTTGACCTTTCGTCAGCATCCATCATTGGCGTCACCTCTTTGCTCGCCATTGAGCGTTTGATCAAATCTGCATTGTCCTGCGGAACCGACGTTCGCCTGATCGATGATGAAGCGAAGCATCGAGAAGCATTCAAGAGGCTGAACCTTATAGAATTGGTGGGGACACAGAATATATTTGAAAGTTTGGCTAAAGCAACAGAACATGAGTGATAAAAGCGAGTGATGACGATACTCAAGACCAGTGTAAAGGGATTTATCGGGATTAGAAATATTGAAACTTAGTGACGCTATCACCCGAGGAAAGGCCGGTGACTGGATCGATGTTCAAGTGAGGACGAACCCAGCAAACAGGCAGCAATGGTTTGTGACACTAGAAAGTAGAGACTATAAGTCGTATATATTAGTCGATGACGATGAACGGCCAGTTACCAACGCTGATCTAGACGCTATTGCAGAGCTTATCAAGTCCATCGGCGTGAAACAATTTACGGTGTGTTGCTAGTTTCGATAAGGCTCCTAAGCGCTGAATAGCAACGGCCAGAAGCCGATCTAATATAATGTATTAGGTGACCAAAAAACGAGGGATCACCGACGGCCGTGTCGACGTTCTTATTTCGACCCAAAGTAGACTCTCAACAACAACGATTGCCTTCCTGAATAGGCGGGCAGTTTACGTCACCGTAGGAGCAGAACACGCAACAATCTCCGGCGAGTGGACGAAGCAGCTCACCACAACCTTTACAGTCGTAGTAAAACTGACAGGCGTCTGTAGGCATTTTTTCCTTCTCAACGTGGCCACACTTCGGACAGGTCAATGTGGAGAATGCTTCAATCGCTTCACTCATGGCGGTTCACCGCTAGCATGCGCCGGAAACCCTACGGCTGTTGAAGCCTCAGCGATTGCTGCTGTATCAGCAAGCTCCGGATCGTAAGTGGCCGTGACCGTTTTGGCTTCAAAATTCACCTCAACGCTTTGTACCCCGTCCACGCGAGACATTGCTTTTCTGACGGTAATCGGACAGGCAGCGCAGGTCATGTTTTCAACCTTGAAAGTTTGAGAAACAAAGTTACTTCCCTCTTCGGGAGTGCTCCATGAGTATTGAGCTGCTAAAAGCCCACTAATCGATAGTGCGAGCACTGCAGCGCTTAAGAGTGAATTTCGTTTCGTCATTGGCTTTTCCTCTCAATAAAATAATGGTGCCCACCAATCAATGGTAAGGGCGGATAACACGAGTACCGATGCAACCCAGAGAGCAGCCGTTGTGACGCGTCCCGAGAGTGGGTTGGCGCAATATGAACCATCCTCACAGACGACGGTTTTTTCGAAGTACACCTGCCAAAACCCCGCGGCTAAGAATGCGAGAGTGACGAGTGCAAAGTGGTTTTTTAAGGGATCGAGTGCACTGAGATTTCCAATCCACGCGCCACTTACGCCCAAGGTCACCAGCACCAACGGCACAATGCAGCACGACGAGGCCAGCAGTGCACCTAGCATACCCGCAATGGCGGCAAACCGACCAGTATTGGGCTGTGGGTTGATGGGCTGTTCGCTCAATTTGCACCTTGCCTAGGTTGACGTTCCCTATATGATAGAACCTGTAGCACCTACAAGTTCAAGGAAAAGAATGCGTTCAATTCCAAAACGCATTTCACGAGGTGCCCTGGCGAAGCATAGCGGCGTTAATGCCGAGACCATCCGTTACTACGAGAACATTTCATTACTACCCGAGTCAGCTCGCAGCGCAGGCGGTCACCGCGTTTATCAGGAAGACGATCTACAGAGATTATGCTTCATCAGGCGTTGCCGAGAGATGGGCTTTTCGCTTGAGGAAATACGTGGCTTGTTATCGCTCGTGGATGGCCAGCAAGTGTCTTGTAAGCGAGTGAAGAAGATCGCTGATGAGCAGCTGCTGGATATTCGGGCAAAGATTGCTGACCTGAAAAGGATGGAGATAACACTGCGAACTCTCTCCGCCAATTGTTCTGGTAAAGATGTACCGGAATGCCCGATCATAGAATCTCTTCAGACAAATTGACGCCTAACCAACGTTCGTTGTTTGGCCAATCTGAGCCATCGAGAACGCGTAAATGGGGTATTTCAAACTCCGCTTTGCCGCGTTGATTTGACTAGGTGTCACGCTGTTTGAGAGCTCAAGTCAAAGCTATTTCAGCTTAATACTCGTATTCAAGGGCGAGCCTGAACGTGTGATCATTGCCCGTATGCCCAATTTCAGCGATGAAGCCTGCTTCCCATTTGAGTTGTCGTTGGCCAGAAAAGCGCTGTAGCCCCACGAAACCAGGGCCAATGCCTTGATAGTCCTCACCGGTGTACACTTCAATCGCCGGCTGAAACTGCGGGCGCCAGCGATAGCGGTACTGCAGTCGAAATTCCGACTCCCACTCGCTCTCTATCGTCTCTCCCCATTCGTAGATAGCAAAAGCGTTCATGGTCAGGCTGGTTCGGCCAATTTCCTTCTCGAATAAGAGGCCTGTGGTGACTTCCCAGTTTCGATCCAGGCGTTGACGCTCTACTTCAAATAGCAATCCCCAGTCAGCCCAGTACCGGCCCTGCTCGGTCATCATCCAGCGGACTTCCAACTCGTAGGCGCTTAGCTCAAAATTGCTCGTCCGATCGCGCTCGCCGATGAGATACGCTTCAAGTGTGAGACTCGGCGACAGCGCACGCCCCAGGCCCAGTCGCTGCACTAACAAATTGCCCTGGTCAGTTTTGTTAGATGCTATTCGCCACTCAATTTCGCTTTCATTAGGCAGTACATAAGGATGGTACACCTTGTCTACTACCATGCCGTCGGCAGATGCGATGCTGGGGAAAAGAATAAGCAGCAGCGCGCCCAAGTATCGATAATTGAATTTCATGTGTCGCTCCTTTCCATTTCCATGGATGTGCGCAGCGCGTCGTCACCGTAAACAATAAAAAACAGCATAGCTAGCAGAGTGGAGCCGTAGATGATGAGCTGCCAAGAGGTAGGTGTTGCGTCGTATCCTGCCACTGCGTGCGCTAAATAGGCCAGCGCTGCGTCTTCACTGAGCCAGGCACGTGTCGACCACACGGGAACGCTCTCAAGAAACCCAATTTGGGCTAACAGGTTGCTGGCTTCGGCAAGATGGCCAGCCAAAAACACCGAACCTGCCCAAATTGGCAAGAGTCGAATGTACGCCATTGCCCACGCAAACAAAAAGTAAAGCAGCACGGCCACACTGGCTGCGATCGCTGCGCCAATGACTAGCCCTATGATTAACTCCTGTTGCTGCTGTTGCAGAGAGTAGGCGCTGATGAGTCTGAACAAGTCGATAGAGCGAGTCATACAGCTCAACGAAATGATGGTGATCAATGCGATCAATTGCAGGGAGACTGATTTGCCCTGCGTGATTAATGAGAGGAAAGTAAGGTAGGCGATTACCTGTGCCAGAGCGCTGGCAAACAATAGCCACTCCGCACCAGACCCGCTTGAAGTCTTCCCGAGCGCGCTCAGCAGCGTGATCAGTGCGCCCGTAATCAACAACCCCAGCGGTAAGCCAATCCCAAGCAGTTGTTGACGAGCACCGTGTTGCGGGAGTAACAATAGACAAACGCCGGTGATGTAGAACAGCGGCAGAAATTCTCGTAGCGAGAGAAATAGTACGTTAATCAGCACGCGGTAGCTCCTGCTCATTGTTACCGACTTGCGCATCGGTCGGTAAGATACCTGATGCTTTTATGAGGCCGCGCGCGGTCGCTGGATGATATTCTCCAAAATACTCGTAACGCCCTTCAGGCAACGGTCCGACATAAATCACGGCCTCTG
>CAYGSL010000020.1:61602-70864 GCA_964352475.1 uncultured Pseudomonadales bacterium
CCAAAATACTCGTAACGCCCTTCAGGCAACGGTCCGACATAAATCACGGCCTCTGATTCGCCAAAAATCACTTTTTCGCGATTCAGATCAAAGCTGTCGAATTCTTCAGGCGACGCGTCTTTGTTGGCAATCAATAATTTGAATTTTACCCCGCTGGGAACCGCCAACACCGATGGGAAAAACAGATTGTCCTGCAAGGTTAGACGATAAATAGGTAACTCCGCGGCTTGCGCTGCGGCGCCTAGCAAAGCCAATGTACACACAATCAGTTGGCGCACTCTAAGCCTCAATGTGCGCTAAGCGGTAAGCTAACGATCACGCGTAAGCCACCCAGCGTCGTGGACCGCTGCAAATCCAACTCGCCATTGTGTAAATCACACACCTGCCGCACAATCGCCAAGCCTAAACCACAACCCTTAATGTTACTCGAGTGCTGGTCTCCTTCGCTGCGATAAAAGCGATCGAGAACTCGATCCTGCTCTTCGGCCTTTATTCCTGGACCGGAGTCGTCAATCTGCAGCACCGCGAATCCATCCTTAGAGCTGATGTTCAGGTTTATCAAACCCTGTTCGGGTGTGTACTTGCTCGCGTTGCCTATAAGGTTCTGCAGCATAGTCTGCAGGGAGAATTCATCGCCGTACACCTGGATTTCAGCGTCATTCTCAGACGCGTGAGCCAACTCAATGGTCTGTTGGCGTTGATCAATACCAGCAAAGCACTCAGCGATGGCTTGTTGCGCAATGGCGGTAAGATCCAGAGATGTAAACGTTCGCTGCATGTGATGAGGGTGGGTACGATTCAGCATCAGTATTTGCTCGATCACATACGACATACGCTGCACGCCATGTTGTAAGCTGGCAATTTCCTTGTCCAACTCTGGGCGTTGATCCAAAAGATTGTACAGGCTGACCTGCAAAACACTGATCGGTGTCCGTAGTTCGTGCGCGGCGTCCGACGCAAACCGTTTTTCGCGCTCCAGTGCGTCGTGCACGCGGCCAAGCAAACGATTGATTGTGGACTGTACCGGGCGTAGTTCGCTTGGCGGGTTGCTGAGTTTAATGGGTGTCAAGTCATCCGCTGCCTTGTTTTTTAGTTTCGCAGACAGTTCCTTGAGCGGGCGTAGACCGGTAGTGACGACCAGCACGATCACTAGCGCTAGCAGTGGGGTTGATATTAGCAGCGGTGATAAAGACGCCAGCGCCATGTCTTCTGCCAGTTCGATTCGGGAGTTCAGTGATTCAGCAATCATGATGACGCGGCGACTGTCTTCCACAGCGTGGGCGTGGGTGCGCCAGCGGCGCCCATCAAAGTTATTGAAGCCGAATTGCTCGTCATCGATGTGCAGACTGTGGAGTGGCGCGTTTGCACTGTGCGAAAGCAGCTTGCTATCGTTCCAAACCTGATACGCCATCTGCTCACGAAAATGCCAGATAGGCTGTTCCTCGCCATTGGATAGGCTGGCCAAGGCTTCCCCAAGATTCTCAAGATTCTCGTCAAACATCTGTTCGGCTTTAGCCAAACTGGCCTGGTAGCCAGCGATCGCCGCACTGAAACTCAGCAGAGTGATCACTGACACGAGCAGCAACAGAAGCGCTCGTAATATACTCACACTTTTTTCACCACATAGCCAACGCCCCGGACGGTTTTAATAAATCCATCGGGAAGTTTCTTGCGCAGATGGTGGATGTGTACTTCGACGGCATTAGACTGTACTTCTTCGCCCCATTCGTACAACTTGGATTCAAGCTGGCCCCGAGACAGTACGCGACCTGCATTTTCCATGAGTGCCTGGAGCACCATGAACTCTCGCCTCACTACCTCAACTGGGGCGGAGTCAATCGTCAAGGTATGGCTGTCACTGTCGATGCAGACTTGCCCAATCTGGACAGCAGCCACTTTGGCAATGTTCAATCGCCGCTCAATAACACGCAAGCGCGCAAGCAGTTCAGGGACATCGAAAGGCTTGGTTAGGTAATCGTCGGCACCAATATCCAGGGCCACTACTTTATCGTCAACGGTGTTGCGAGCGGTAAGTACCAGAACGGGAAGCTGTTGATTACGCGCACGAACATACGACAAAACCTCGGTGCCATCCATATCTGGAAGCCCGAGGTCCAAAATAACAGTATCGATCCCGGTCTGTTGGAGTAGGACCAACGCCTGTTCTCCGGTCACCGCGCGATCTACAGCAAACCCTTCACGCTGCAATGATGTTTGCAAGGCGTTACCGAGTTGTTCGTCGTCCTCTACGAGTAGCAGGTGCATAAGGCACTATCTAAGTTTATTCTCAACCTCCTTTAACAGCGCTGCAATTTCTTGCTGTCGGCCACTGTCCGCCAAAGGTCGGTTTGGGCGCGGTGCCGCTTGCTGAGCTTTTAGCAACAATTGCTTTGCCTTCGCATCGTTTTTCTTGGCGTGGAGGTAATCGGCGTAAAAATAATTGGGGTCAATGCCATCTGGATTGATCGAAAGCGCTTTTTCAAACATAGCGAGTGCTTTCTTGCTGCTGCCGAAGCCAATGGGCCAACCGGGTACATTATGATACAAAGTACCGAGGCTGGTATAGGCAGAGCCCTGTAGCGCTTTGTCATCAATGGTCATTGACTTTTCCAGTGCTTTTTTGGCTTCCTTGGCCAGACCCAGAGCGCCTAAACCACCCTGGGCACCGGCCAGGGTGCTGCGGCTAATTCCGCTCCATATTAATAACTCGGCACTGTTGGGCGAGTTGGCGAGACCAGTGTCTATTTGCCCAATGAGCTTCTCGAAGGCTGCAACTTGCGCATCCCCCGTCAGTTCGTAATTTACGTGTGCCCACTCTTTCTGAATATCTAGCACGCTGAGCGGATCAGCAGTGGCGGTATTGGCCAGCAATAGCAAGGTGGTCAGCACAGCAGTGAGTAATTGTGTGATGTTCATGGTCGTTCTCCTGTAGAAACAGCCTGTTTTGCAAACTGCAGTATTTGGTCTTTCTGATTGCCCAGCGCCTTATCCACAAGTTCTGGAAACGCTCCGTTCAAGCGGCAAAATATTTTGTCCGGCCAACCGATCACTTTGCGTGCGCTGCGTTTTTGCAGAAGCATTTTCAGCGCCGCGTCAGCCACCACCTCTGGCGAATCCACGCGATTGCCAAGTGCTGCGTTCATTTCAGTGACGGCCGTACTATTGAAATCTGTGTTTGTCGCTCTTGGCGCCAGATAATGAACAAGCAACTCGCCACGTAATTCTCGCTGCAATGATTCGGCGAAACCGCGGATGCCGAATTTGGCGGCGCAATAGCTGCTGAAACCAGGGTAGCCGATACTGCCGAATGCGGACCCGATAAACATCATTGCCGCAGCCTCTCGAGGTTGAATAATCGGCACCAGGCGATTACTAAGCAATACTGGAACCGTTAGGTTGAAATACAAAGACTCTGCGATCTCAGCTGGCTGCTGATCGCGTAGCGCTCTGAAGTCAGACACACCTGCTGCCTGCACGATCACACTAAGTGTCTCATTCGTTGTGACCGTATCAATCACCGCCTGCTGACCGGATTCAGTTGCGAGATCAGCCAGGATGCATTCGTGCTCGCCGCTAAGCGACTCATTCAGTGCTTCAAGCGTTTCAACATTGCGCCCCACAAGATATAAGTGCGCATTCTGAGCGCTCAGCGCTCGTGCAATGGCAGAGCCTATGCCACCGGTCGCACCAGTGATCAAACAAGTCATTTTGCGTGATTGCATAGTGCTGGATCAGGCTGCCTTTGCCAGGCCATGCGCGTCGCTCAGCTCCCTGAAAACATTTCCATACAGTGTGTAGAAAACCCGCGCACTGTGGATGATAAGTTCTTGCTCGGCTTCATTTGTAATTTTATTCATCAATTGTTTAAAGAAATCCACATGCTCTACATCCAACACACCGTGCGACTTCAAATAGGTGAATGCTGAACGATTCAGGCCAAGGGCTTGCGCCATACTGTCGGCGGCGTGATCCGCCATCGCAATACTGCTCCCCTCCAATACGTGAACCATGCCAAAGAATGTCAGCGGATTAATCCTCTGTATACTGTCGTACGCATACGCAACCATTATCTCGGTTGAGACGTTAGGTTGGCTGTTGCGAGCCGCTTCCTTGTCGTACCCACAGGCTGCGATGTCGTTGAGTACCCATTCCTGATGACCGGTCTCGTCGGTGATGTACTCGCCGACGGCCTCGCGCAACCATTCCTGATCGGCGCTTAGTCGGCTTCCACAGGCCATAAGCAATGGGACGGTATGCCTAACGTGGTGAAATGCTTGCTGGAGAAAACCCACATACTCATCGAGCGATACATCACCCGACAGACTTCGCTGGATTATGGGTGCCTGTTGTACATAGGCTCGATCAATCGCCGTCGCCTGCTCCAGTGTGTCAAAAAAATTCATAGTCATGCTCCTGGCCATCAGGCCACTTGGGTTAAGCGCTCACTGTTAATAAGAGGCTGCTCCGGGTGCTCATAGAGCCGATCAATGTCGGCCGAAAAATAGTCTTCGATGGCCTTGCGCCGCGGTCGGCCATTGGCAGTGTACAGTCCGCTTTCTGCAGTCATCGGTCCTGTGAGAACGCATTGGTGAATCTGAGCAAATACAGGCAGCTGTTCATTCACTCGCTGCAGTTGCTCTACAATCTCGTTTGTCGTTGCTGATTCCATGGCAGTGATAATCGCAATCAAATGGGGTCTGGCGGTACCCAACACCACAGCCTGCGCTAATTTGCCGCCGCCGAGCAACAGAGATTCTGGCCATTCCGGGCTGACGTTGCGGCCTAACGAGGTGACCACTTCGTTACAGCAGCGCCCACGAAAGGTAAGCCAGCCTTCAGCATCGATGTCCACAAGATCGCCAGTGCTGACTTCTTCATCCGCCCAGCTGCTGGGCATACCTAAATAGCCCAGGAAGCTATTACCTTGAATAATCAGTTCTCCGTTGCAGAAGCGAGCGCTAACGTGTGGCAGTAAGCGACCCATCGATCCCAGCCGCCATTGGCGTGGTGTATTCAATGCCACAACCGAGCCGCATTCTGACAAGCCGTATCCTTCGTAGGCGGGAATACCTGCGTCCCTGGCCTTTCGCAGCAGTCCCTCCGGTACTTTGGCACCACCCACTGCGGCAAACTGTAAGCTGTTGGGCGGTTGCCAACCCTGGGCCACGGCCATCACCAGCAACTGCAATAGCTCGGGCACCAAAATAATTGTATCTGCTCGAAAATTTCTAATAGCTTGCAGCAGCGAGGCATGGGAGCTTAACCGTCCGCCATCAAAGCCGAGGTTTTTCGAGCTGGGAACATACACCGTACCCCCACATAAAAGAGGCGCGTACACACCCGCTACATTTTCCAATAGGGTAGCCAATGGCAATAGACTCAAATGCACAGGTCTTCGAATATCCACGGCCGACGCAATAGTACGCGCCGTATTGAGTTGCTGCTCCACCGACAGGCAAACGCCTTTCGGTTCGCCGGTTGATCCACTGGTGAAGGTTATTTTGGCCGTGCCAGGCGGCATGATGGGTTGATCATCAGGGTCAAACGTTCTGTAGCGCACACACTGAAATGGCGATGCTGTCGCGTCTTCGTTGTCAGTAACTAAAAGTGTTACCCCGGCTTTTTCCAGGATGTGATGTTTCTGCGACTCGCTAAAAAATCCGGGGAGTGGAACGCAGGGAATGCCCGCTTGTATGCTGGCCAAGTCAAACAACACCCACTCCGGTCCGTTGTCCAGTGCTAGCCCAACAACCTGTGCATTCTGCTGCAGCAACCACTCAGCGCGCCTATCCACGGCATCAAGCAATTCCGCATAGCTAAGCACTTGCTCGCCATCGCTAAGGGCCGACCCGGCATTGCTGTCTAATTCGTGTCGCCAATTTACCATGTGGGCTGCGTCCAGAGTTCAGACAGTTCCGCAATGGTGTCCTGATGCTGTTCTTGATAGCGGCTCAGCAATGGGGATTGCGCCACGATGTGAATTACATCTGCGATGTTAAGGTGCATCACGGTGGGCTGATGATCGTAGTATCGACCCCACTCAGGCAAAGATTCACCCAGTCGGTGCCCATCCGCTTCAACCACTGTTTTTAACGGCGCTCCGATTAACTTCAGAATGGCCGCTACTCTGCGTGTGGCGCAGAATACCATTTGCTGATAGCCAGCATTGTGTAATACGGTGGCGACACTGATGAACAGCTGCAAGGTTGCATGCCGGCTGTCACTGACCAGATTGCCTATTTCCGCAATGTGCTTCCGTTCAATCTGTAACTCACCCAGAGCCTGCTCAACCGGTCCATCAATGTATTGCTCCAGAAACAATGGTCCTGTGGCTGGCCTAACGCCAAGGCAAGCGGTTATTTCTTCTTCCGTGATGGTAAACAGGCTAGGCATAAAGTGAGTAACTGATGCTTCATGGTAGCGGTCAAACCCTTTCGCCACGTATTGTTCGGCAGTAACGCGAGCTGAGTGCAAGGGGTGGATTAAATCCAACCCTGCCTTTGGTCGCTGCTGCATGGATGGCGTTTGGTTGATCAACGACATCTTGTATTCCTCAAATTGACTGACTTCGAGGCTAACTATAAGGTTTGAATCTTAAGGGACGCTTAGCAGACACAAATTAATGGCCGTCTGTCGCAAAGAGAGCAAGAACCCCTAACTACGAAAGCACCCGTCACCGTCATCATTGCTTTCTATTGAAGTCGGGCGTGGGTTTCTACCATGCGCTGCATCAAAAAGATTGTGCCAGCCGTCAGCCGATGAAAGCACCTTCGAGATGCGAATTGACCCACAAGTGTGCGTAAATACTGGCCACGTAGCCGGCGGCAATCACCGGTGTCCATTTCAAATGTCCGAAGAACGTGTATTTACCATGTGCCTGACCCATAAGCGCTACGCCAGCGGCGGATCCGATTGAGAGCATGCTGCCACCAACGCCCGCCGTCAGAGTGACCAAGAGCCATTGCAGCTCATCCATATGGGGTTCCATATGAAGCACCGCGACCATAACCGGGATGTTATCGATGATTGCAGACAATACTCCGACCAGAGAGTTGGCCATCGTTGGTCCCAGATTCGCGTACATGCTCACACTGAGTAGCTCAAGATAGCCTATGAAACCCAGGCCACCAACGCACATGATGACGCCAAAAAAGAACAGCAAGGTATCCCATTCGGCTCGCGCAACTGCCCGAAAGCTATCAAAGGCTTCCACATCGCCCACCAACCCGCGTTCCGCATCATCATTCGGGTGCGGCTTATGTGTTGCATTCAAGTAGTAACCGAACAGGCTTAACAGCCCAAGGCCGGTCATCATCCCGAGGAAAGGCGGCAGGTGGAGGAAGTTATGAAAGCCTACTGCCAAAGCGATCGTGCAAGCGAATAGCGCAATGATAATAAACGCGCCTCGCTTGATACGAACGGTATCTTTGGAAATCACTGGCGCCTCATCGGGAATGGCGAAGAACATTGCTGAAGCTGGAATCACATAGTTTATGATCGAGGGAATCAGTAGCGAGAAGAACTTGGTGAATTCTATATGCCCCGCTTGCCAAACCATGAGTGTGGTGATGTCGCCGAATGGCGAGAAAGCACCTCCGGCATTTGCCGCCACTACGATGTTGATACATCCTAGCCCTACAAAGCGATCATTGTCCTTGCCCACGGCCATTACAACAGCGCACATCACCAAAGCGGTAGTAAGGTTGTCGATTATTGGTGAGAGTAAGAAACTGATTGTTCCTGTAAGGACAAACAGCTTACGGTAACCAAATTCGCGACTGATTAGCCAAGAGCGTAAGCCCTCAAAAACACGACGTTCTGACATCGAGTTAACGTAGGTCATGGCCGCCAGTAAGAACAAAAAGAGTTCACCAAACTCAATCAAATACGCTCGAACGGCCGCCTCCGCAGCATGATCGATACCGTTTTCTGCGTAAGTGAACCCAATCAAACCCCAAATTAAACCGGCGGCGACGATCACGGGTTTGGATTTACGCAAATGCGTGTATTCTTCAGCAATTACGAAGGCGTAAGCCAGTACAAACAGCGCTATCGCCGTAATGCCAACCCAGCTGGACGTCAAATCGAGAGGTTGGGTAGGGGATCCAGAATGTTGTGCCAACGACGTCGCAGGGAGCACCATCACTAGCGGCAGCAACAATGCAAATCCAGAGCAAAAGTGCGGTTTTATTTTCATAGTACTCATGCTCACACCCTAGCAAAGAGTTGAGGCGTTACCAGATTATCCCCATTCGAACGGCACGCCACTGCATCTGAGAACTGCAGCCTTTTAAAAAAGGTGATGTGTGGCAAATCCATCAAGGAGCGCCCTTAGCAGGCCACGTTATGGGCGCCAACAAAGTGACTCAATTTGTTCCACTTTCGTCAATTAATTGATGAGGACCCAGATACGTAAGCACCAAGACGACAAGGGATTTATTCCTAAATCACAACGCACTCAGAAGTCGTAATCGAGATTAATAATCTGCTGTAGGGAAAGTGTTATAAAAATGCTCAATGTGAAAGCACTCACCAAGCCAACACCGAGCTCAATAGAAGAGGATGAAATAGTGGCAAAGCTTGTAATGACTGATGGGATGGCAGCCGCCAATACGCTCGCTATCAAATAATTGAGCTTAGACAGCGGATATTTTTGCCATGGAGATAGATCAACAAATAGGCACACGTGTGCCGTGACTAACAAATAGAACATGAAATGTCCTGCGGCGGTATAAATACTCGCATGGCTCACTACGCCAACGATAGTCATGTTTCTTGATGTCCTCTCTGTTCGATTGGGCGGATTCGTACAAGAGCGCCCAGAGTATTGCTAATTATATTGGATATGTTTATGATTACAACTATATTATAATAAAAAGATAATACAATAGAATCTTTGTAGATACGGGTGTCTCTATATGTCGCTGTACCAACTTCATAGAAAGGGGACACAGAAATGAGGTTTGGGACCAGCGATGGCCAATAAAGAAAGCTTGAATTTCTGAGAATTATTATTCGCAGAGTAGTGTTGTCAGGGCATGAACATTCTTTTTTGCAACTATGAATATCCCCCGCTGGGCGGAGGCGGTGGCATTGTAAATGCGTGGCTTGCGGAGACGCTTGCGAAGACGCATCAAGTAACTGTTTTAACGTCTTCTGCCTATGAACTCCTGGAAGAAGAAACCGTGAGAGGAGTGCGCGTAGTACGTGTACCGGTCTACTTTCGTAACGAATTGCAGGCCGCAAACCTGGCCTCGCTTGC
>CAYGSL010000021.1:0-44513 GCA_964352475.1 uncultured Pseudomonadales bacterium
GGCAGAGTGGTTATGCAGCGGACTGCAACTCCGTATACGCCGGTTCGATTCCGACCCGCGCCTCCATTAGCTGCCCGGATGGCGAAATTGGTAGACGCAAGGGACTTAAAATCCCTCGGTGGCAACACCGTCCCGGTTCAAGTCCGGGTCCGGGCACCATTATTTGACTAAGGCGGAATGCAATGGAGTTGTTGCCTGCGACAATCAAATTCATAACATTTCATCCTTGAGGCATTGTCTTGTGCGCACATGCGCAAATCTCTTGATCGCACTTGCAGGGTACTTGCTACTAGCAGGTGCGCTGATGGCAGCTTCATTGTCGATTTACGCTGATCCAGGCGACTCGGCTTCCGGCCAGGTTTACCCCGCAAGTTATTTCCAGAGATTTTCGCCACGCACCGCGCGCGATATGTTAAACCAGGTACCCGGATTTTTACCGCGAGAAATAGAAGAGTCGCGCGGACTGGGACAGGCTTCCAGCAATGTTCTTATTAACGGCGCGCGTTCCTCGGGCAAACAAAACAGCGCACTTGTCGAACTTTCACGGCTGCCCGCAAATTCCGTGATCAAGATCATCATTCGTGACGGTGCGAGTCTGGGTATTCCAGGGCTCAGTGGCGATGTTGCCGACGTGCTGCTCAATGAGACCGTCACAAGCGGTACCTGGCTGTGGCGAACCCACCATCGTGACCGAATAGATTCGGTCTGGCCGCGCTTTGAATTGTCTGTGACGGGTACTGAGAAAGACTGGACCTGGCGAGTCAATGTGCAAAACAAGCAGGACAGGCTGGGTCATTGGGGCGATGAATTCGTGTTCGACGCCGCAGGTGAATTGATAGAAACTCGAGATGAGTTCGTTACTTACAATACTGATCGCCCTGCCGCTGCAGTCGCGTTTTCCTGGGCACCGGATTCTGGCGATGTGGCCAATCTTTCCTTGTCGTATCGACAAGCCCGAAGCGACAATGATGAGAGTTCGCTCAGAATACCTGGCGACGGTGGTGATCCCACTCTGCGTTTTTTCGATTTTGTCGACAACAAATGGGTAGCAGAGCTGAGCGGTGATTATCTGTTTGCGTTTTCTGATTCGTCTTTGAAGCTAATTGCTTATCAGCGTCTTAGAAAGGCTCCTCGTACTGTTACCACTGATATTTTTACTCTCGATGAAGTAGAACTTAGCCGGCAAATTTTTCAACGCAGGTCGAAATCAGGTGAAAGTATTCTGCGAAGTGAGTATAGGTGGGGAGAGCAACCGCAGACATGGCAGCTGGCTGCAGAGGGTGTTTTCAACTTTACGGATGCGAATTCGCTGGTATTGTCCAGTGAAAATGGTGATGAACTGGTAAGTGCTGAGATTGCCAATGGAAGTTCTCGGGTAGAAGAGCGGCGATATCAGGCCACGCTTAGTCATGGCAGGGCGCTTGGCTCACGTACCAGGGCGCAGCTTTCTCTTGGCATCGAGCAATCTACCTTGCAGCAATCTGGCGATTCAGGATTGCAGCGTGAATTCACTCGGCCCAAAGGCCAGCTCAGCATCAGCCATCAGCTAAGACCTGCGACTTTGCTCAGCATGCGGCTGGCCAGAGAAGTTGGTCAGCTGGATTTTTTCGACTTTATCTCTTCGGTTAATCTGGACACCAACAACGCGGCAGCCGGAAACCCGGATTTGGTGCCGCCTCAGATTTGGCTGCTGGAATTGCAGCTGGAGCAACAGTTGGGCAACAGTGGAGATGTGTCGCTTACATTAAAGTATGAAGATATTGAGGATATTGTTGATCAAATTCCGATAGGGAGCAGCGAGGCGGCTGGCAATCTGGATTCCGCAACCCGTTATGGGATGCAGTGGGTATCCACCCTGTATCTTGACAGGCTCGGCTTGAAAGGTGGGCAATTGCGTTTGGATTATTTGCTGCAAAACAGCGAGCTGAACGACCCCCTAACGGGCGAGCTTCGTCGGATAAATGAAGATACGATCAGTGATTTTTTTGCCGAACTACGACATGATATTCCAGGTAGCGACTGGGCATGGGGTATAAACTACGCCAGGTTTCGTGAAGCTGATGTGCTTCGCCTGGACGAGCGCAGCCATTCCGCCAGCGACCTTGGCGAAGCAAAAATTTATCTGGAACACAAGAATTTGTTTGGTATGAAGCTCAATGTATCTGCTCGTAATTTATTGGATAGCTACGACCAGTTCGAGCGCTCCGTGTATGTTCAGCGACGCGATGGTCCGTTAGATTTTCGTGAAAACCGCTTCAGGAAATTTGGCGCGGTGTACGAAATTCAGCTGGAAGGCAGCTTTTAGTGTCGTCGGCGAACGTTAGCGCGGTCCGCATGTTAATTGCGTTAGTTTTGACGATGCTTCTTGTCGTTTTTTATTCTGAATGGCAATTAAGTCGCTCGCTTTCACACTGCAAACCACTTGGCGATAAGTTGGTTTTGTGTCCGGGCAGCGATATGCTCAGGCTCAGAGACAAGCAGATGCCCGAATACGAACATTCTGATTTTGACTTCTCAGGTGCTGGTATTACGCTGCATGCTGCGCGCAATGAGGTTGTTGCATTTCAGCTTATTGCGCACAGGCTCGCGCATGATGTGCCGCAGAAAATTACCCTGCAGTTTGACGATCTGCGCTCAGAAAAGGCGGTGTTTTCAGCTGAATCTAACGCCGCGTTATTCCAGGCTTGGTACCATACTGTAGGCAATGGAGGGTATACCTGGGGGCCTGACAGTGAGGTACTACCCTGGCCAGGGAATTACCCCGATGCCTTGATTCCGCAGTTTGCCGGGTGTCAGCAATCCGAAACTCTTTTTGACTCAGTAAGCATTGATACCCGCGCAGGTACGAATACCGCTGTTTGGATGGATTTATACATTCCTGACGAACAGCCGCCGGGCGTTTACAAAGGTGTGGTGCTCGTACAATCGGCTGATATAGATGACCTCGAATTGCCTGTCACGCTGCATATACACGACGTCGTATTGCCTGATCGACCCACTATTGATGCCGTCGGTGAGGTGTACCGCGCCTACGCATTGGAAGGAGTTGGTGAAGAGAGAAGCAGCAAACAATGGATTGAAATGGCGCACTGTTATCAGCGTCTGGCACACCAGCACAGAGTCGTTTTTATCGAGCGTTGGGATCAACCAGCAGCCATGGATTGGTCGGCTTATCGCCGATACGCTGGGCCTCTGCTTAGCGGAGAGGCGTTTTCGTCTGTCGCTGGCTATACAGGGCCAGGCGAAAATACACCGGTATCAGTTTGGCGCACACCCTGGCCGCAAGTATACAACGTTCGAATAAGCGAGCCACCGAGCGATTCAGAAATACAGAACTTTGAAACAGAGGCCAAACGCTGGCAACAGGAAGTACGGGCAAATGAATGGCGTTCTACTCGCTATTTCGCTTATGTATTTGATGAAGTTGACGGGCCTGTTGATCATGACAAAGAGAACGTTACCTTAGCGCACAGTTACATAAAGAACGCGCATCTATTAATGAAAGAAGTGCAGCAAGCGATAGATCGCGGCGCTGGTGACGGCAGAATTGACCTTATCTGGACGAGTCATTCCGACCCCAGGCAATGGTTGAATGATGCAGAGTTGGATTTAGTGGGTATTACGCGACTTTGGGCGCCCAACGCGAGCGCCGCGCCAAGCACTTTCCTGCAGCAGCGGAAAAAGGCGGGCGAGCGAGTCTGGTTTTACCACAGTGGTCACCCGTCGATTGGGATACACAGTATTAATGCAAACGGCATTGAGATGCGTACATGGGGAGTAATCGCCGCACGGTATCGGCTGGACGGCAACCTGATGTGGGCGGTGAATTTAGGGGACATGGAGGCACCGTATCGTTTACCTATCTACAAGCCAGGCGAGGATCGATTTGGTAACGGTGTGATGGTTTACCCCGGCAATCAACTGCCAAAAATTGGTTTTGCCGCAGTCCCAGGGCCGATCCCTTCGATGAGGCTTAAAGCCTGGCGTAGAGGTTTGCAAGATGCAGAGCTTGCGGAACTGGCGCGGCGCAATGGCAGAGAGCAAGCCGTTGACGAATTGCTGACTGAGATTGTGCCGGTGGCATTGGCCGATGCCCAGGATCTCAACGTTGAAACAGCGCAGTGGTCGCAAAACCCGGCTGACTGGATAGATCTCAAAATTAATTTATTGCAACTGGCCAGCCAGCACAGCCGTTAACGCCTTGGAATACAGCCAACACGGCGGTATCCTTTGCGCCCGAAATGATCATCGTTATGCGTAACGGTGATTTTAGCCACCGACTCTCGGAATTCTATCAATGACTCCTGAAGAACGACAAGCGTTTGAAGAGGAGCTGCAAACCTTTGTAGGGCGTGCACTCCACCCGGAACCCAAGCGTTCCTACGACGCCGTGAATGAAGCCATGATTCGCCATTGGGCAGAAGTCATGGGTGACAAGAACCCAGCGTATACCGATGCCGAATGGGCCGCTAACAGCAAGCGTGGCGAGTTAATTGCGCCACCGGCGATGATGTACGCCTGGAATCAGGAAGGTTATGCCGTAGCGTCAGCGGGCAGGCCCAGCGACGGCTTGTCTGACCTGGTCGCATTTTTTGATCAACACGGGTTCACCGGTTCCTTGGGCACCAACGTGGATCAGGAGTTTTTCGCGGAAGCCAAAATTGGTGATGCACTGTTTGAAGATGCCATCATTGAAGAAATCAGTGAGCAAAAGGTGACGGCACGCGGTCAGGGTTATTTTTTGCAGACGCTGGCAAAATTCTCTAATCAGGCTGGCGAACTGATCGGCACGCAGCGCTTTCGAGTTTTTAAATTCATACCACCTGAAGCACCACCGCAGGCGGCCGCAAGCAGTGCCAGTGAAGAACTGGAGATACCGACTCGTATCCATGCACCGCGTGGCCAGGACAACGGCTGGTGGTGGGACGCATGCGATGAAGGCAAGGTATTGATTCAACGTTGCAAAAACTGCCAGACTTTGCGCCATCCGCCCAGACCTATGTGCGGCGAGTGTCAATCCACAGACTGGGACTCGATAGAGTCCACGCTGGACGGTGAGATTTTCAGTTTTGTCGAAATGCACTATCCCAAGTTTCCCGGTTACAAATACCCATTGATAGTCGCTGTAATAAGCCTGGCCGAAGGCACGCGGATAATTTCTAACGTGGTGGGCATCGATTCTGAAGACGTGAAGATCGGTATGAAAGTAAAAGGCAAAGTAGAGCAAGTGGATGAGAAAACCATGTTGCCGCAGTTTTATCCGGCGGAGGTGTAGCGATGACACATCAAACATTGAACTTTGCTGACGTTGCTGTAGGCGACAAACTGCCGGTGCTGGATATAGATATCACCAGTTCATTGATCAGTTGTGGCGCTTTGGCCACACGTGACTTTGAGCCTTGTCACCACGTGCCCAAGGTTGCTCAGGATATGGGCCTGCCGGATGTGTTCATGAACATTCTGACCAGCCAGGCCTTAATGGCACGATTTGTTACCGATTGGTCTGGACCTGAAGCGGTTATGAAGGCGCTGAACGTAAAATTGGGCGCTCCGAACGTGCCGGGCATGGTGATGACCGTAACTGGTGAGGTCACCGAAAAAGATGACGATAAAAAGCTGGTTAAAGTGAACGTGACCGGTGAGAACAATATTTGGGGCATGCACATGGAAGGCAGCGTTAGCGTTGAGTTGCTCTAACTCAAGTCGAGAATAGCTCTCATAAATGCAAACCACCTTCCTAAACTGGAGTCTATGAATGTCTATTTGTGATAAGACGGCGATTGTGGGCATCGCCAATACCGAGTTTTCCAAAAATTCGGGTCGTTCCGAGCTGCAGTTGGCAGCCGAAGCCACACGTGATGCGCTGGAAGACGCTGGCCTCAAGCCCGGTGACGTAGACGGTATGACCACGTTCACCATGGACAACACCGATGAAATTGAACTTGCCCGAGCGGTTGGTATTGGCGACCTCAGGTTTTATTCGCGAGTGCCGCACGGTGGTGGTGCGGCTACCGGCTTGATTCATCAGGCAGTAATGGCGGTCGCTAGCGGCATGGCTGAGTGCGTGGTCTGTTATCGCTCCTTGAATGGACGTTCCGGCCATCGATACAGTTCTGGTGTGTCAGGCCCTTTGCTCACGGCTGATGCCATTCATTGGGGGTGGTATACACCATATGGGCTGATGACGCCGGCCAGTTGGGTAGCGATGTACTCGCAGCGTTATATGCATTTGACCGAAGAATGTCAGGAAGCGATGTTTGAAATCGCCTACGTACAACGAGAGTATGCGGCGAAGAATCCAGCCGCCTTGTTTTATGAGCAGCCGTTTACGCTGGATGACTATGACACTGCCAAGCGCATTGTGTCGCCGCTCAAGTTGCTGGATTGCTGTTTGGAAAGTGACGGGGGCAGTGCAGTCATAATCACCACCGCTGAGCGAGCAAAAGACCTGAAACACAAGCCCGTTGCCATTAAAGGGGTTGGGCAGGCAGCTGCTGCCAATATGGAATCGATGACCAGCTTTTATCGCCCCGAAATAGCCGCTATTCCATCCATGGATATTGCCGCCAAAGAAGCCTACCAGCAAAGCGGCCTGACCCCCGATGATATTGATGCCGCCGTTATCTATGATGCGTTCACACCCATCGTGTTATGGCAGCTGGAGAGTTGGGGTTTCTGTGAATCGTATAAAGCGCCTCAATTTGTGCTGGATGGCGCGCTGCGCAGCAACGGACGCTTGCCAACCAATACTCATGGCGGGCAACTGAGCGAAGCTTATATTCACGGAGTTAACGGCGTGGTAGAGGCAGCCAAACTGGTGCGCGGTAGCTCTGTTAACCAACCGGAAAAGACCATTAATAATGTGTTGGTAACCTCAGGTGTGGGAGTGCCAACAGGTGGAGCCTTGCTCGGCAATTTATAAAGTAGATTCTCTTACTGAAATCCAAATTATTGATGTTTAAGAATATGACTAATCGATTTGAAGGGCAGGTAGCCATTGTTACAGGTGGCAGTCTTGGCATTGGGCGCTCCATTGTGCGCCAGTTGGTGCGTGAAGGAGCGCATGTAGTGGCGTGTGCGCGACGCAAACCAAAGCTGGATGAGTTGGTTGCAGAACTTGCTGGTGAAGCAGGCAGCGTGGTGGCTGCCGCGCTGGATGTGAATGATCTCGAAGGCTTTGCAACCCTGATTCAGCAAACACATGCCGAGCACGGCCGGCTGGACGTATTGGTGAACAATGCGCCGTCGGTGATTGGGGGCATGGTGCTTGATCAATCCATCGATGATTTCCGGGCCAATTTCACGGCCTCTGTCGACAGTGTGTTCGTCGGCTGCAAGGAAGCTATGAAGTTGATGACGGAAGCCAGGTCTGGTTCCATCATCAATATAAGCTCGGTGAGCAGCCTGAGAGCCGGCATGGCAGCAGGCGCTTACTCGGGTTCGAAAGCAGCGGTTAATCAGTTCACATGCTGCGCGGCTATGGAAGCGGCCCCTTACAACGTACGACTGAATGTTGTGGCGCCGGGTTCTGTTGTAACACCCGGGCAACAAGCTGCTTTCCGCAAAAATGAAAAAGTCAGTGACCTGGTCGCCGGCTCTATTCCAATGCAACGTCATGCTGAACCCGAGGAGATATCCGAGGCAGTATGTTTCCTGGCGTCTTCGCAAGCGTCTTTTATTACCGGTGTTGTACTGCCGGTAGACGGTGGGAAAACACCTCAGATGTACATACCATCGTTTGATATCACTGCACTTCATAACGTAGACGCAGACAAATAACATGGCAACCATCTATGTGGTTCGACATGGCCAGGCGTCCTTCGGCGCGGAAAACTACGACCAGCTTTCGCCGCTGGGCTGTCGCCAGGCGGAAGTGCTTGGTCACTACTTCCGTGATTGCGACATTCAGTTCGACGCGGTCTACAGCGGTGATCTTCAACGTCAGCAAAAGACCGCCCAGCTTGCTATCAGTTCGCAAACGGTGACGCCTGAACATCATATTGATCCGCGTTTTAACGAAATTCAGAACGATGAGCAGATTAAATACCTACTGCCGGAAATAATCAGAAATCAACCTGCCATTAAAGAGCTTGTTGAATCCGGCGCTAAAGACAGCAAGAGCTTCCAGAAGATGGTCGAAGCCTCTTTCAATTTCTGGGTGTCTGAGCAGTGCCAGGATGAACGAATTCAAAGCTGGGCCGATTATTCCACTGGCATACGTGCGGCGATGCAGGACGTAATGTCTGCCAATGGCTCGGGTAAGACGATAGGTATCTTTGCCTCTGGCGGCACAATCGCGACCATCGTGGCACAGGTTCTGGGCTTGGCTGGGGAACACACCTATCGGTTTTATGAGCCGGTAATCAACTGTTCTGTCAGTCAGCTGTTCTACAGCCAGGGCGGTAGCAAAGTGTCTCTGTCTTACTTCAATGACCACTCATTTCTTGATGTACTTGGCCGCCAGATGGGTGAATCTCTGGTTACCTACCGCTAGCTCACTCGGGCCAGATTGCATGGTATTTGGTCAAATAATGAGCACAAGTTGATAAACGGCGTTGTTTTCAGTACTTTAGGCTGATTATTATAAGCGAATCCTACGGCACGACGCCCGGTTAAGAGCTTCAGGGAATAAGCAGCAGAACTGGTTCACAAAGAGCCAATTCATTAACAACACGCTGAATACTGATAATGAGCTACCAAGAACAAGCAATTTCTGAAACAAGCGGCATTCGTGCTGAACGTGGTGAAGCCTTAATTGATCACGAGCAGCGGCAGCGTCGCTCTTCAATGCCGCAGTTTATCGCCGCCATGCTGCTCATGCTGTTTGCCTGTGGGCTGGCTTTCGGGGCGGTAGCGTCAGAGACGCAAGGCGAATCGCAAGCAGGGAAACAGCAAGACCTTGATGACAAGCAAGTAAAGCGCAGTTCAGCGTTCTGTATATTCGGCATTGATGACATCAAACTAAGACCTTCTGCGGGCCGCATCAAAGGCGAAGAACGCAAACCATTACATAATGAAAATGGGGATTGCTGGATGGATAAGCCTGGCCAGATGGCTTAAGCAGCCAGCCGTGCTAGCATTCGACTCTTCTATCAGGAGGTCGAAGTGTCCAATAGTCCAACCGCTTTTATCAGTGGTGCCAGCCGAGGCATAGGCGCTGAGTCAGCTGTAGCTCTTGCCAGAGCCGGCTATAACGTAGCAATAACCGCACGCACCCTGAGGGAGGGGCAAAGCCAGGATTATGTGGCTGGCAACATGCCTCTGCCTGGCAGCCTTGAGGCCACAGCGGCTGCTGTGCGAGCCTATGGAAGAGAAGCGCTGTGCTTGCAAGCCGATGTTCTTCAGCCCGACACAATCCAGGCTGCAGCGGATCACGCACTGCAACACTTCGGTCACATAGATTTCTTATTCAATAATGCAATCTACCAGGGGGAAGGCAATCTCACCCGCACGCTGGACCTGGAGAGAAAACACCTTGATGCCATGTACCAGGGCAACGTATACACTCCACTAGCCTTGGTGCAAGCTTTCCTGCCCGGCATGCTTGAGCAGGGGCGCGGCACAATCCTGAACATGCTGTCGCATACCGCGTTTCATAATCCTCCAGCAGCTGCCGACAACGGCGGCTGGAATTTTGTCTACCCGTCCTCAAAAGCTGCGCTGGGGCGCATGGCAGGAGCGCTGCGGGTAGAGCACCCGGATTCTGGCTTGCGCGTATTTAACATCGAACCCGGAACGGTCATAACTGAAGTTATGCGTTCAGCCGGTATTGATGAAAACACTTTGGCGCGGTTTAAAACCTGTTCGCCGCAATGTATTGCAGCTGTGGTAGCCTGGTTGGCAACAAATGAGCCGGATGCGCAATGGCAACCGGAAGAACTGCTTAGAGCGCCATCAATTGCCAAGAAACTTGGCTTGCTGGATGCTGATTCGCTGTTGTAGCGCCTGTAGCCAAAACGCTAGCTGATCGCCAGCTACCGCGCACCAGCTGCTGTGCGACTGAGAACTTACTTGAGCAGTTCAAAGAAAAAATCCTTGTGGTTTCTGTTGTACTTGATATCAAATGCCCGGTACGCAAATCGCTGTATTGCGAGCTCCATCAATGCACTGAAGTTGCCAAAGTTATAGAAATGTACGTGTATAGATCGGTCTTCGTCTTTTAGCTGCTGGCCTGTTAGTTTCCAGTTTCTTATTTCCGCGTAGTAAGAGTAGGCTTCAACCGGGATTTCAAACGATTCAGTCAGGTACTCGCGCTCGAAAGCCTCAGCAGTTGACGGTTGCGCGTAGTAGTCTTTCGCACCGTAAATGCATGGTACAACGCCACACACCTTGCCGCCTGGTGCCAGCTTGTCATACCACGCGTCAAGATGCCCTAAAGGGTTGTACAAGTGTTCGAATACATGCGATGAAAAAATGTAGTTTAGTGAATTTCCAGGGACAGGAATTTCATGCGCAGGTCCAACAATATACTCACTAAACTCCTCGCCCGAATTCTCCAGACTGGACTTGTTACTTTTATGCCAATCTTCCAGGGAGTGTTTTTCCAGGTATAGGGCACCCTCTGCAGTAACTCGCGGGTTGTTGCCGGGGCCGATTTCAACGCCTTTGCCGCTGAGCTGATCAATGTATTCCTTGTGCGGGATTGCCTTGTAGTTAATCAGATCGAGGTCAACGTCCTCACAGTGTGGATTGTTAATCGAGATTTCCAGATCCGTTTCAGGTCCGGCCACAAGATGTTCGGAATAAGGGTAACGAAGTTCTGCCTCGCTGTGTGGACCAAGCTGAAGCAGCTCTTCTGTGGCGCATGTGGTAAGCCGGCTAACGAGGCCAATATGGTGTTGCGAATTGTTTCTGACGGTAAGTCCGGATGAGTGGCATGCAGCGCTTGCTTCACAGGTTCTGTTCCAGTCTTTAAATTTTATCAGCGGATAGCAGCTGCTCTGTGGGGCGGCTTCGTTTAAACTGAGAGATAGGTACACCTCATCATTGATTGATAGCTTTTTGATTACCAGCTTGTCGCTTAGCTCGAGATGGGGATCGTTTTTATGCTTAAGAAAGATGAAGTTCATGGGCAGCTGGCGAAAACACTCCTTTTCAATGTAACCTGGCCCGTGATTGGATTAATGAAAGCAATACCGGTATCAGGGCAGCTGCTTAACTTTTATTCAATCGGCGTGCAAGGCTACGGTTCCCTTTCTAAGAGTAGAGCATGGCCCTGCAAAAAATTCCAAGTAAATTGTTACCAAGCACTCTAGGGAGCTCGATTCGGCTCACTACACGTATTGCACAGCACCACCATCGATACGGATGTTCTGACCGTTGATAAAACCAGCCCGCGGACTGCACAAAAAAGTGACCAGGTCAGCCACCTCCTGACGCTCGGCAATACGGCCACAGGGATTGGGGTAGTCTGTTTCAACCACTTTCGAGACAATTTCGTCCCAGTTGTCACCCCAGGCATTTTTGCTGGCGCGCTTGCGAAACATTGCTTCCACTTGCTCTGTTCGTATCAAGCCCGGGGCTACCGTGTTAACGGTAACACCGGTGCCACCGAGTTCCTTGGCCAAACTCACGCCAAGAGTGGCCAATGCGCCTTTAGCGGCGTAATAGGCGGGCATAATATTGTTTGGCTGATGTGAACCAATAGTACCCAGGTTTATGATGCGGCCCCAGCCCACCTCTTTCATCGACGGCATAAAGGCCTTTACCAGGCGCGCCGCAGACAGCACATTGATCTGATACATCTCCAGCCATTTATCTGAGTTTGCGGTACTCCAGTGATGCATGTCAGCGGTACCGTAGTTGTTGACCAGAATATCCACTTTATGACCAAGTGCGGACACAGCGTTTACTACCGCTTCGCAGCCTTCATCCGTGGCAACATCGCCCGACACAGATAATGCCTTATCGGGCGCGCTGTCGTTGCCATGATAAATAACGGCAGCACCTTCTGCTGCCAGGGTATCAGCAATGATCTCGCCAGTTCGCCTATCGCTGCCCGTGACCAAAGCTACTTTATCTTCCAGTTGTAAATGCATAAGTCCTCAAAACATGTTCAATTGTGCGCTGGTGAGTTCGCTGAAACTGTCGCCCAGAAAATGCAGAATACCATCCGCTGCAGGCGCGAGTTGGCGATCAAGATAGTGTTGATAATCGATGCTTGATTTAAGCAGCTCGACAGGTTCCGGACCATTTACAGTAATGAGATATTCAATGTAACGGCCCGGGTTGTCCAGTTTTCTGGCGGCCTGCACGTGGGGGGGCACATTCTTAAGGTAGTCATCTACCTTGCGCCGCAATCGCTTTCTATACACCAGTTTGTCATCAAGCTCGCCAGCAACAAGATACTGCGCCGTTTTCTCCACCAAAGGTTTGTATTCCTTGTCGTTAAAAATCAGCCAATACAACTCACGTTGGAATTCGCGTGCCAGCGGCGTCCAATCCGTACGCGCCGCTTCCAGGCCTTTAAACTGAAGCTCCAAGGAGTCCTCGCGGTTACGAATCATTCCCGCGTAACGCTTTTTACTGCCTTTGCTGTCGCCACGGATGGTTGGCATCAGAAAGCGAATATAGTGAGTTTCAAATTCAACTTCCAGGTGGCTGGCCAACTGCATTTCACGCTGCAAATACTGTTGCCAATGGGTGTTCAGGCTGTGCGCTAATTGCTCGCCGGCTTTTTGTGCCATTGCTTCGCTGTGATCTTCCGGCAGTAGCACAAACAGGGAATCGGTGTCGCCATAGATTACTCTGAAGCCCTGTTGCTCAATCAGTGTCAGGCTTTCGGTGATGATCTGATGACCGCGCAAGGTAATGCTTGACGCCAGCTTGGGGTCGTAAAAGCGACACGCAGGGGTGCCCAGTACGCCGTAAAACGAATTCATAATAATCTTGATAGCCTGAGACAGGGCAGCATTGTTAGATGATTTCGCTTCATCGCGTCGCTGCCATAATTCAGTCACTAAATCCGGTAAGATCGCCTGTTGGCGCGAAAATTGTGCATCCAGGAAGCCTTCAACCAATGCTTGCTCAGGTTCCAGTTCGGCAAGATGCATACCCAGTGGGTCGATTAAAAAAGTACGGATAATGCTGGGGTATAGAGATTTGAAATCCAGCACCAGTACGTTTTTATAAAGACCGGGGTCAGAGTCCAGAACGTATCCACCTGGGCTGCCAAGGCCTGAGCCGCGTTCGCTATCAACGTTCGGCGCAACAAAACCTTTTCGATGCAATCTGGGCAGATAAACATTGTCAAACGTTGCAACCGAGCCGCCCATTCTGTCGATATCCAGGCCGGTCATTTCAGCCCGCTGAATGGCGAAATTGAAAAGGTCTGCGTGTTCGAAAATGTCCTGCACCAGAAAGCAATCTTGTATGTTGTATTCAGCCAACTCTTCCTTGTTTTCCCTGAACCGGCGGTTAATCTCTTTTACTTTTTCGGCGCCACTCTGTTTGATGATCTTGCCCACGCCCAGCATTTCTCTGGCAACGTTGTCTAAGGCAAAACTTTCGAAACTCCAGAATCCTGCTCGTAGAAGCTCCACGCCATCGAGTACCGCTCTGCCGGGAATTCTCGCTCTCGAAGGTGCCTGAATACCACGCTGCGTGGATTCTCTTGGCATCACAAAAGCGTGCTCGTCAGCACGGCCTAAAGTGAAGGGTATGTTCAGTTGCTTGCACTTGTTTTGAAGAAAATAAAGATCAAAGCCAATCACGTTCCAGCCAATGATCAAATCCGGATCCACATCGCGAAACCAGGAAAAAAATGCGTTCAACAGAAGTGTTTCGCTACTGAAATACCGAACCGAATACCGCTGGTGAGAAGAGTCTTTGCCGGTACCCAGCATAAACACCAGAGACTCGGCAGCGTGTGCCACACCGATTGAGTAGAGAGTGTCGCCAAACCCGTCAGTTTCTATATCCAGTGAGGCGGCCTGTAGTTTCGGCTGGTAACTGGTCGCAGCAATTTTTGGATTCAATGCGACCAGATGGCGAGCTTTTTGTGTCAAATCTCCCTGCAGTCTGAAAGAAGCCATGACAAAGCGCTCCATCAGATAACGGTCTACCAGTTTGATATCGGATTCATGCAATTCAGAATTTGAACTGGCAAATTCCTGGTATTGACGGTGCGAACGAAAGTACAAGCCATCCATATCCTCGCCCTGCAAATTGCGCAGAGCGAGCTTTTCACGCCGCAGGCCGTTGGCGTCCGCAATGTTGTGATCGCGCCGGCAAAAACATACCGCTTCCTGCCCGGTCAGGCGCACCAGAAGCGGCCCACGGTCGGAGCTGGCCCAGTAGTGAAGCTCTATACCGCTGCTGGTGTCACGCCAATGGCGGCTCAGCAGGAAGCCTGATACGATCGCGTTCTGTTCACCCGTTTTCATAGGAACTCAGATTATCATGGCTGCATCGGATTCAGATCAAATACGGCAATTGTTGATTCGCTACGCAAGCGCCTGTGACCGCAGAGACGCGGCCTTACTGGCAAGCTGTTTGCACGATGAGATTGAGATTGTGTTGCCCGACCTGCCGCCGATGAGCGGTTCCACGCTGGCAGACAATACCATTGCGATGTTGAGCGATATGTTTGAAGCGACCCAGCATCGAATATTTCAGCATCAGGCAATTGTTGACGGCGATCTGGCACAGTGTGAAACCTATTGTACGGCCGCGCATTTGTTCAAAGAGCGCAGAGACGGTAAGGGCGTGATCGATGAGTGGGCTATTCGATACCAGGACCAGTTAGCTCGCAGCAAGCAGGGCTGGGTTTTTATCCGCCGCGAGCTACTGATCGACTGGAAAGAAGAACGTCTGGTCAATCTTGGCTAGCGCGGCGATCACTATTTTCACGACTATCGTGAGGCAAGCATTTCAACACTGTCGCTGAATATCAGTTCATCACCTAGCTGCGCTACTTTGCCCAGCGCCAAACTGGCACCAAGAATGTGGGCACTAAAGTATTTAGCAAGATTAATTCTGCCAGCGAGGTACTCAGCATCCGCGTTATCGCCGTCTAGTAATTTCTGTTGCGCACTGTGGGCTCCGCGTGCCAACAACCATGCGCCCACTGTTTCGGAAAGCAAACGTTGAAAGGCAACGCTACCTGCTGCCACTGATCGCGGCGCATTGTTACTGTGCGATTGCAGAAAATGTTCAGCAGTTTCACGACAGGCCTCAACAGCGGATATGAGATTCGGCTGTATGTCCTGCAGTTCGCCAGCCAGTGTTTCTGCAAACTGTTGAATGTCGCCAAGAAGGCCTTGCCAGTGTTCACCGCCGTCCATTTTCAGTTTTCGATTGGCAAGATCCCAGGCTTGAATACCATTGGTACCTTCGTAGATCGGTGTTATGCGAACGTCGCGATACAATTGCGCAACTCCAGTTTCTTCGATAAACCCCATACCGCCAAACACCTGAACGGCCTCTGAGCAGCACTCGACGCCAATATCTGAAGAGTAGGCCTTGGACAACGGTGTCAGAAGCTCGCTTAGACCGGCCCAGTAGCGGCTTTCTGCTCTGTCTGTACACACACTCTTCATATCCATGGCCTTCGCATTCAAATAACAAATGGCGCGCGATGCAGCAATTTTTGCGCGTATTGTCATCAACATTCTTCGCACATCGGCGTGATCGATAATTGTTGAGTCATCACCGGGGCTGCGACCAATGGGAATACCTTGTACGCGCTCCTGCGCGTAGGCCAAAGCCATTTGATAGGCTCGCTCTGCGGCACCCGTGCCGTGTAAACCGACATGCAGACGCGCGTAGTTCATCATGGTGAACATGCAGGCCAGACCTTTGTTCTCTTCGCCAATCAGCCACCCTATAGCGCCATCGTTATCCCCGTAGCTCATCTGGCAGGCGGGTGAGCCACGTAGGCCAAGCTTGTGCTCAATGCCGGTACATCGGACATCATTCTGCGCACCAAGAGTGCCATCTTCATTCGGCAGGAATTTCGGCACCAAAAATAAAGAAATACCGCGTGACCCGGATGGCGCACCTTCAAGTCTTGCTAACACAAGGTGAACAATGTTGTCCGCGAAATCGAGCTCGCCGCAGGTTATGTATATTTTATTGCCAGTAATGCGATAACTGCCATCGCCGGCGTCTAGCGCTTTGGTTCTCAGTGCGCCTACATCCGAGCCAGCATGCGGCTCGGTAAGGTTCATGGTGCCTGTCCATTCGCCGCTGGCCATTTTGGGGATGTACATCCGTTTCATGGCCTCGGTGCCATGCGCATGTATTGCCTCTACCGCGCCAATTGTGAGTCCAGGTGCCTGCACAAAAGAAAGACCACCAGAACACATCATTTCATGAAACGGGCAGTAGCCAAGTTGGCCCAGACCCTGGCCACCGTATTCTTCAGGCATAGCCAGGCCTGCCCAGCCACCCTCTGCGTAGGGTTTCCAGGCTTGCCGCAGCTGCTCCGGGTAGCTCACATTACCGTCGCTAAACTGCGCTCCTTGCTGGTCGGCGCTCTGATTGGCCGGTGCCACAACATTAGCGATCAGTTTGCCGCCTTCCTCGTAGATGCTCTCTAATGTTTCAGGAGATAACTCTTCGCGCCCGCTGATTTCGACAAGATCGCTAATTCCAACGCAGTCATTCAGCGTAAACAACATGTCTTTTACGGGCGCGGTGTAGTGAGTCATGGGCATTCTCTTGGCATGAAAAACCGGCAAGGTTAGCACAGCAAACTGGCCACTGTAAGATACACTGGGCGCTGGATGAGCATAGGTGGTGAACAGACATGGCTGGAAGATTAGAAGATAAAGTCGCTCTGATAACAGGTGGTGGCACAGGTATTGGAGCGGCAACCGCTATCCGCTTCGCTGAAGAAGGTGCGCTAAGTGTCATTTGTGGGCGGCGAACCGAGCCGCTGCAACAAATCTGCTCACAGATTGAGTCAATGGGGGGCAAGGCCAGATATTACGTAGCTGATGCGGGCGACGAAAAAACATTTGCCTCGCTTGTAGATAACGTCGTTACAGATTGCGGGCGCCTTGACATACTGGTGAACAACGCCGCCTCCATTGCGGGCGGAAGCCTGGTACCCGATACGCCTACCGAAGAGTGGCGTGGTACTTTCAGGGTTAGTTTGGACGCTGTGTTCTTTGGCACGCGCAACGCAATGGCGGTTATGCAAGCGCAAGGCAGCGGGGCAATTGTTAATCTATCGTCGGTGTGCGGTATTTTGGGTACACCGTATACGGCAGCTTATGCGGCAGCGAAGTCGGGTGTTATCGGCTTTTCCAGAGCGGCCGCGATCGAAGGGGCCGCGAACGGAATACGTGTGAACGTTGTGGTGCCCGGTGTGGTCTTAACGCCTGCGACTCAAGCCGCAATTCCGGACGAAGCCGGATTGAAATTCACCGCGTCTACTGTGCCGATCAAGCGCATTGCTGATCCGGTGGAAGTGGCTAATGCGATCTTGTTTCTCGCATCCGACGAAGCCTCTTACATTACTGGCACCGAGCTCATTGTTGACGGTGGCAAGAGCGCCGAACTGAATACGGGAGCGGCCAGTATGGAAGGCGCAGATATGTAAGATTGCTGGTTCTAGAAACTCAGCCAAAAACCGGCGCGAGGTTCCTCGTGATGTATATCAAAAACCTGCAAATACGTACCGTTCTCGGTCACGTTTAGTTCGATAAAACCTTCCTGCGATAAGGCAAAGCGTGAGTTGTCTGTGTGCCACACGCCACTCAGTTTGCTGGTGTTTGCGGCACCGCTAACAATCGTGTACTCCGGCCCATGAGAGTGCGGACGCCTGAATACCTGCAAGCTGTGATCATGACCACCTGCATGTATGACGTTCTCATAGGGCTTCATAGCAGCATCCAGCGCATTGATAATGCGCACATAATTTGGATGGTATGTGTCTTCGGCGGACACATCCGTAAACAGATCAAGACTGCGAATGACAAACCAATAGGCAAAATGCGTCATGTAGCCAGCGTGCTGGCCCATAGTCTCTATAGGGTGGTGCTGATTCACAACGATCAGATTATCCGGGTGCGTTTCACGAATGTTGGCAAAAGTGTCAGTTAAAGTGAGCATTGCGGCTTCCAGCTCTGAATCATCTGTTTTCAGCAATGCCGATGAGTCGACAAACACCAGGCTCACACCTGGCAGATTAATGGCATCTGCAGCCGCTAACGTATCCGATGGCAGTGGTCTGAATTCAGCGGCCACGTCATGCTCATTCGCGTACTCCGTAATATGCGTGCGCATGCCATCCAGCTCGCCTGCATACCAATCATGATTGCCGGGCACAAAATAGAATCGCGCACCGCTGACTTTCGCTACTTTTAGTTGGGCATCCAGATGTTCAATGCTTTCCAGCTGACTCTCACGCCACTCTTTTTGACCATCATCTTTGTTTGGGAAGCCCATGTAATAAATGTTGTCGCCAAGGGCCACTGCCGCGGTTTTCTCTGGTGAGATCAAGGCGCGCTGGCTCATTTTCTGCAAGCTTGCCTGCCAGGGCTCCAGGCTTGATGCACCAGCGTCACCAAATAGCAGCACGCGCTGCAAGATTTCGTTTTCAGAGGGCGGTGGTGTTTCTTTCTCAGCAACCAGGTTTAGGTAGGGCGTGTCGTGATTGTCGGCGAACTGCGGATTAACTAGTACCAGAACTACGATGAGTGCGATCAGTAGCAGCAGACCAAGCAGGATGTGTTTAAGAACTTTGGGCATTGTATTTCTCTTTTTGTATCAGCTCATTTTAAGGCAGTTGGACGGCGTCGGCAGCATCAGAATATGAGCAATGCGTAAATAAGCGCTTAGCAAGCGACGACTCCGGTACACTATGCGCTAATTTACTGAATTTGGATCAACGCTATGAGCAGACTCGCGGGGAAAACAGCCATCGTCACTGGCGGATCGCGTGGAATGGGTGCGGCGACTGTGCGTGCCTTTGTAAACAACGGTGCAAAAGTGGTTATTGCAGATATTCTGGAGGCAGAAGGCCAGGCACTGGCTGAGGAATTAGGCGATGTAGCGGTATTTGCGCGATTGGATGTGCGTGATGCCGACAACTGGCAGTCGGTTGTGAAGACGGCCAATGCGCTTGGCAAGCTGCAAGTGCTGGTGAACAACGCCGCCATCATGGAAGCCGACAACATAATGGACATGAGCGAAGAAAAGTTCATGCGAATAGTCAGTATCAATCAGCTGGGTCCATTCCTGGGTATGCAGGCGGTGTTTCCAAGCATGAAGGCCAATGGCGGTGGTTCAATCATAAACGTGTCATCGATAGATGGTTTGCAGGCAAAAAATGGCCTGATAGCGTACGCTGGCTCAAAATGGGCAGTGCGCGGTATGACCAAGGTCGCCGCTATTGAGATGGGTAAATACAATGTTCGTGTCAATTCGGTACACCCTGGCGGGATTTACACCGATATGCACGGCAAAGACTTCATGACCGTCGAACAGGCGAATGAATCATACAAAGACATGGCATTGCCAAGGGTAGGCATGCCTGAGGAAGTAGCCAACGTGACTCTGTTTCTGGCTACCGATGAAGCGAGTTTCAGCACGGGCTCGGAATTTAAGGCAGAAGGTGGCTGGAGTGCTGGCTTGCGTCAAGCCGGCCTGCCAGAGTTGTAAGAGCACATGGCTACCCCACAACTCAGCGCGGATGAACTGCAGAATCAATTGCAGCAGCTTAATGACGAAGCTACCGAGCCCTGGGTGGTGAATGAGGACGGAAAATTAAGCAAGACGCTGAAGTTTGCTGACTTCATTCACGCCTGGGGTTTTATGAATACCGTTGCACTTTATGCGGAAAAAAAGGATCACCATCCAGAGTGGTTTAACGTCTACAACCGGGTAGATATAGAGTTAACCACCCACGATGCAGGCGGTATTTCAGCGAAAGATATTGATCTGGCTCGTTATATTAACGAATTGCAGGCTTAGTCACGCACTCGGGCGCAACAGGCTTTCTAACCAGGTTAACCTTGCGTCAGACTCTATTTGAAAGACTGAATGATGGTCTGGATTTCATCATCATTGTCCGCAATGATATCCAGCCGGTTCGGCTCAGAACAAGTGCGAAAATGCTCGGGGATTTTCTGCATTGCAACTAGCGAATCAATATCTGGCAGATTAGGGTTGTCTGTTGTTAATTGCACTGTGTGATACAAGGCCAAATTGGCGATATCCAATAGGTCAAGACCGTCGTCCCAGGATCTATCCCACTGCCCGCAATCAAACACCAGATCAGTAATCGTTTTGTCGATGCCCCACTTCATCAGCGCGGCAACACCTACTCGTTTGCTGTATTTGCGACACATCTGGAAATAAATGTCGCTATCCGGTTGGTCTGAGGCTTCCAGCATTGTGGAAAGTACTGACAATGAGCCCACTTCTGTCAGCAGCATAGCCAACTGCACCTGATCGACCGGCCGGTATTTAAACTGTTGGGCCAGGAAACTTGCTACCGAGGTTTTTACCACCAGTCGTTCCCAGGTGTAGTTAAACAGTGACTTGGCAACGGCGCTGTTGAGTTCCACCATATTGCGGGTGCTGTGCAGCATCACCAGACTACTGGTCGCTTCAAACCCAAGCAGACCAACGACTTCAGACAAAGTCTGTGGAGGCACCGCTCTGCGATACACCGGGCTGGATGCGGCCTGTACCAGGTACGCAGTGAGACTAGGGTCTTTGGCGATTATTGCGGTCAGGGAGTCACAAGTGGTGTTGTCATCCGCGACCGCAGAGCGAACTTTCAGAGCGACGTCTGGCAGGCTTGGCAGGCGCAGTTCGTCATTGAGCACTCGTTCGATGACTTCTTCGAAAAGAGCTTGCAGGCTTGAATCAGGCAGTGCGGCGGTCATGTCGGTTCCCTTTGACGCGGTCAAATTTCCATTTCAGGCCTTCCTGGCCTAAATACAGCCTAGCTTATGGCGCGCAGTAGCGTCCATGGGCTCAGTGACCGTCTGGCGGGTTTATATTAGGTCAGACCGCAGCTCTGCCCAGTAACCCCGATCAGCTCCGGATGCTGGATACCTTTTAGCGCATATTTTGCACAGACAGACTCTGCAAAATAGCGGTTCTCATAACCTGGCTTATCTGGCAGCTGCGTGCTTGCCAGCCAGATAACCAAACACCATCGCCGGTCCAAGGGTTGAACCCGGGCCAGGGTAGGCCGGGAGTAGCGCTGTCGTCGTATTGCCGCATGCGTACAGGCCTTCAATCGTACTGCCATCATCACGCTCAACTTGGCCATCGGTGTTAATCACCACCCCGCCAGCAGTGCCCATTTCCCCAGTGTACAAACTGACGCAGTAAAACGGCGGTTTACTGATAGGACCTAAACAGGGATTGGGCTTGCATTCCGGATCGGCGTAATAACGATCGTAATTGGAGTCGCCACGCTGGAAGTCCAGATCTTTACCCGTTTTCGCGTATTCGTTGAATTTCTTTTGTGTGTCCAGCAAGCCCTGTGGGTCTATGCCCACTTTCGCTGCAAGCTCTTCAAGGCTGTCAGCCTTGGTTAAAAAGCTGGGTGTCCACCAGGATTTGGGAACCGCCCAATCGGGCATCATGCTCGATTGCAGCAGAGCAGACGCGACCGGTCGTTTCGCGCGAAAGTCTGCGTCAAAAATCATATACGCTGGTACGCAGGGGTTGCCATTCTCCGTTTCTCTGAGCATGTCGTCTACGAAGGTCACATAGTTTTGTGACTCATTGCTGAAGCGCTGACCTTTGGCGTTCACCGTCATGCAACCAGGAAGCCCCTTTTCCACCTGACTCATATGCGCTTTAGTCTTGCCAGGAATCACTGCGGTGGTAAACCACCACGCCCAGTCCATCTGATGGGTTGCGGCACCTATATCGATTGCGGCACGAATAGCATCGCCGGTATTGTAAATATTGGCCGCGCTCCACTTGGTGTTGGTCGGGTTTGGCAGATACTGCTCGCGCATCTGTTGGTTACGTTCAAATCCACCGGCTGCCAGAATCACGCCTTTGTTGGCTTTGATTCGCAGCACTTTTCCATCGCGCTGCACGGTGCAGCCGATGACTCTTCCCTGGTCATCAATCAGCTCTTGCATTGGGGATTCCAGCCATAGAGGTATATTTCGGTCTTTGCAAGAGAGAAAAAGGCGGGCAACGCCGGCAGGGCCCATGGTGAGTCTGCCATCACGGCGTGTCTTGAGGCGGAGTGGAAAATCAAACAAATACTTGAGCACTAAAGTGGCGCTCATCTTCATCCAGCCAGGCAAAGCCGCCAGCACTATTTGCCCCTCAACCTGAGTAAAGCTGATACCGCCAGGCATTTGCGTCTGTGGGTGTGCATTGCCCAGATACTGAAAGTCATCGCCCAGCTCTTCAGCCCGAAGAACCTCCGGTTCCATGGATCTGTGACCGGTTTTGCCACCCGGTGCTTCCGGGAAGTAATCTGGATAATGTTCCAGCGTGACGTACCGCACCCAATTAGTATTGTCGTGAAGGTAATCGATAACCTCAGGGCCTTGCTCTACGTATGTTTCCAGCAACTCAGGGCGTATTTTGCCCTCAGGGCTTGTGTGCTCTAAATAGGCTCTGGCTTCTTCCAGGGAATCATCTGCACCCACGGCTTTCGCGTAACGATTGGTCGGCACCCAAACACCGCCACCCGAGCTTGCGCTGGTACCGCCAAATACCGGCGCTTTCTCCACGATCAATACTTTGGCTCCGCCGTCGTGGGCCGCAATTGCAGAGGTCAGTGCGCCATTGCCGCTGCCTACAACAACAACGTCTACTTCATGGTCCCATTGGGTGTGCTCGGTCATTGAAATCCTGTGAGAGTGATTGTGGGAGCGCATACGTTACTGTAGGGTTAGCGCCTGCGCAACTGTTGCCGTCGGCGGCCCAAGTCGCGCTACTTTTTCGTAATGTCTTCGAATGCAGTCATGTTTGTTACATACTGCGCTTGAGCAGTGAAGTAGGGGAGCTGGATGAATAAATCACTCATACAATGGATTAATGGCACGTTACTGACGATTGCCATTTTTGGTCTTACCGCGTGTGGGGGAGGTGCTGACGAAGCGCCTGTTGGCAATGCTGAAACGACCGCCGCTGTGGTTGAAGAAAAGCTTGATGTCTCTGAAACCAAAGCAGTCGAGGAGGGCGGCACAGCAACAGCGGCCTCAGCCAGCACTGTCGATAAGGAGATTGTCGCTATCTACCAGAGAAGTTGTATATCTTGTCACATCAGCGGCGCTGCAGGGGCACCCAGGTCGCACGACGAAGCCGCCTGGGCGCCAAAGATGGCCAAAGGAATGAACGCCTTGATCGCCAGTGTCAATGAAGGGTTGAATGCAATGCCGCCCAAGGGTATGTGTTTCGATTGCAATGATGAGCAGTACAAAGCGCTGATAGAGTTCATGGCCGGGCCCAAGCCGGACTGATTGCGATTATGAATGATTCCCTGCAAGCCCGTATCGATCGCCTTGAATCCATCGACGAGATTCGCCAGCTCGTGGCTAAGTATGCCTTGTCGCTGGATATGCGAGATCTGGATGCGCACGTGAATCTTTTTGCGGCCGATATCCGGGTGAGCAAGGAACTGACTGGCAGGGCGCATTTGAAGCGATGGCTGGACGATACCCTGCGACTGCAGTTCACGGGAACGTCGCACCATGTTGGCAATCATGTTATCGAGTTCAGCGATCCAGATAATGCAATTGGCGTGTTGTACTCCAAAAATGAGCATGAAACACCTACAGCGGATGGTGGTGCCGAGTGGGTCATTATGCAAATGTTGTACTGGGACAATTATCAGCGCATTGATGGCCGATGGTATTTTAGGCGCAGGCTACCGTGTTATTGGTACGCAACGGATCTGAATAAACCGCCCACGGGCGAGCAGAAAATGCGCTGGCCGGACCGTGACAGTTATGACGGGGCCTATCATGAACTGTTTCCGTCATGGAAAGAATTCTGGGCGAATGTGCCTGGGGAGCAAGAGCCTGAGGTAGTGGCACCCGCACCGCTGGAAGAGTTTTTGACCACAATGCGTAAGGGCGCACCGGACCCCAGGATCAAGGTTCGTTAGTCGTCGGTGTAAAGCAGGGGAACCCTGCCTGGCATGCGCGTTAACAACTCGTAGCCTATGGTTCCGGCGTGCTTGGCTACCGTATTCACGCTGAGCTTTTCACCCCATAACTCAACTGGGGAACCGACGTCGATTCCCTGCAAGTCAGTGACATCCACTGTGATCATATCCATTGAAACGCGGCCGCATAACTGAGCCGTCTGCCCATTTACCAGAACCGGTGTGCCAGAGGGGGCGCTGCGCGGATACCCATCGCCGTAGCCCACAGCGATGGTAGCAATACGGCTGGGCCGCTTGGCGCACCAGTTACCGGCGTAGCCAACGCGTTCTCCCTGTGCGATCGTTCTTACCGCAATTACCTCTGAGTGCAGCGACATAACGGCTAGCAGCTCGCTGGCGTGACTCTGTGGGTACTCCAGCGGCGAACTGCCGTAAAGCATGATACCCGGGCGTATCCAGTCACCGTGCGCAGAGTGGTGTGCGAGTACACCCGCGGAGTTGGACAGGCTGAGCGGTGCATTCTTATCAGCGTTAAAGGATTTCAGCCGCGCAATCTGTTGCTGCGTAACCTCGAGGTCCTCACTGTCTGCCGAGGCGAAATGGGTGGCAACCACTACAGGCTGTTTAACATGCTGACAAGAACTCAGCCTTTTGTGCGCTACGCTCGCCGTTTCAATGCTTAGACCCAGGCGGTGCATTCCGGTATCTACTTTTAACCAGGCATTGAAGGTTTGCGTTGCAGAGTAGTCTGCGAGCTGCTGAACCTGTAGCTCGGAATGCAGCATCAACCAGAAATTATGCTGTTCGCTAAGAGCAAGTTCCTGGACGCTAAAATGCCCTTCCAGCAGTAGAATAGGTTTTGATATCCCAGCCTCCCTAAGCTCAAGGGCCTCGTCAATGCAGGCGACCGCAAATATTTCAGCCTGTTCTGACAAGGCATGCGCGCATCGAACAGCGCCATGTCCATAGGCATTCGCCTTCACTACAGCTACCAGCTTGCTGTGCGGTGCCAGACCTTGTGCAAGCGCTGCGTTGAAACGCAATGCGGCTAAGGATATACGCGCTTGTGTCGGACGCATAGCGGCTGCTTAGTAGTCGTATTTGTGCTGACTGAACAAGGTTTGGGCTTGCTGCCAAATAACGCCCGGGCGGCCATCTCCAACAGCAACACCATCAAGTTCTACTACCGGGATAACCTCTTTTGTGGAACTGCTGAACCATATTTCATCGGCGGTTCTGGCTTCTTCCAACGAAACAACTCTTTCTTCCACATCAATGCTGCCGTCTTTGCGAAGAATATCCAGCAGCATAAAACGGGTAATTCCGGGCAGCTTTTGATAATCAAGTGATGGGGTGATTACTTTTCCCTCTTTTACAATGTACACGTTACAGGCCGCCCCTTCAGTGACTTCGCCAGACGCGTTATACAATAACACCTCATCTTTGCCGCTGGAGTTGCCTTGTTGGTAGTGCATAACGTTTCCCAGCAACGCCACCGACTTGATGTTACAGCGCTGCCAACGCTTGTCCAGGTTACTCACCACTTTCAAAGTTTTCGCCGTGTCTCTATCGGCTGTTGGCTCTGGAGGAATTTCAAAGGTAAAGCCAAATACGGTTGGGGTTATTCCCACAGGATACGCATGGTTACGTTTGCTGTCGGCGCCACGACTCACCTGCAAATAAATGCCAAGATTCTTATTGCCATTTTTTTCAGTCAGCTGCTCGCAGATCTGTCGCCATTCCTGCTCGCTGGTTGCTAAATCGATTTCAATCGCGCTTAAACCATCTTGCATTCGTTGAATGTGCGGGCTAAAACCGACCAATCTGCCATGATAGCTTGGTACCACTTCGTAGATGCCGTCGCCGAATAAAAAACCGCGATCCATTGGCGATATGCGTGCTTCACTCAGTGGCATAAATTCACCATTGAGATAAGCAATCGAGTCGTTAGTATCACTCATTTACACAGCCTTCTAAGTTCATCAATCAGCTTCAGCCCTTCGCTGGCGGGCAAGCCATCTTCCGATAGTGTCGCTTCTCTGGTCACGCCGTCAACGCCACCGTGACTGGCTAAAAACTCAAGCGATTTAACAGGGTCTACGTCGGCAAGCAAATCTCTTTCAGACCAACGGCCAAGAAACGCAATGATTCCGTAAGCACCCCAGTTCGATACATCGGCCACCAGCAGTTCATCGCAATGCGTAGTTGATGCTTCAATATCGAGCTTGGCAATGGTGTCGCGCACGTTGCCCATGCCTATCTCATTGCCGCCATCACCAATGGCGATGCTGGGGCAATCTGCACGCTGTACGCATTCATCAAAGCAGGCACAGCTGGCACTGATATCTTCATGGCGCATATTGTAATACTTGCCGCTGGCCGACAAACCTGGACGCTCTATGGAGATAATGACGGTGGGGTCCATGGTGTCGAGAATATTCTGCGCTTCTAACGCCCTATGATCGGCCGGGGCATCTGCGCTGGGCAAGGACAATGCCTGAGTGCGATATTTTGACGCGAGTGCATCAAGCAAGGGTGGCGCGCAGGCTAACACGGGTTCACCACCCAAGGTTTCCAGCGCTTCGTATAATGCGATGGCGCCCACCGGACCGTCGGTTTCGAAAGTGCCCGCCACAGGGAAACCGGTACCAATAAGAGCACGTTGATGGTTCTGATAAATCAGCGAAGCGCCTCTCAAATAATATCCAGCGGCAAGCGCCATTTGAACCGACTGCATGCCACGTAAATTTCTGGCGACCAGTAAGTCTTCAATTTGCTCGCTGAGTTGAAGGTCGTCTTCGCGAATCATTCTGAGGTATCGATCAATTTGCGAATTGCACGCACGGCATTGAGTGCGGCTGGGTTGTCGCCGTGCACGCATAAACTGTCAACTTGTAGTGCAAGTTCACTGCCGTCGCTGGTTACCACCGTTCCGTGTTCAAATAATTGACGAACTTGTGTCATGCTGTCTGCTTCGCTCAAAACGGCTCCTTCTACGCCTCTGTTCTGCAATTGCCCTTCAGGGGTATAGCGGCGGTCAGCGAACCCCTCAAGCATTAAGGCCAGCCCCAATGCACTGGCTTCTTGTTGATGAGTGGCAAGCTCGCCAGTCGACAGTATCATCAGTTTCAGCGGGCGGGCATAGCTGCTAACAGCTTGCATGACGGCGGCGCGAATCCGGACGTCGCCCATCATGTCGTTGTACAAGGCGCCGTGCGGTTTTACGTAACTGAGCGTAGTGCCATGGGTTGCGCAAATGCCATCCAAAGCGGCAATCTGGTAGTGCAATAAAGCGACAATTTCATCGCTGCTGCATGTCATTGACCGCCTGCCAAAACCCACCAGGTCAGGATAAGCCGGGTGCGCGCCAATCTCGACCTGGTGTTCGGAGGCATAGGCGACTGTGCGCGCCATTATCAGCGGGTCGCCGGCATGAAAACCACAGGCAATATTAGCCTGATCAATAAAAGGCATAATTTCCCGATCAAGACCCATGGACCAACTGCCGTAGCTTTCGCCAAGGTCGCAATTCAATGTCAGCATGTTCCAATTCTTCAGTAAATCTACGTTTGTGCATTGTTCTTCTTCAGCATGATTTTGTCCAGATGTATAAATCATGATCAGTCTTGCCAAACACCAGCGTGCTATGCTTTAGAAGATAATAAGGAGCTAATACTGCGCTAGCCTGGCAGTCTGGAAGATAAGGTGTGATAAGAGCGGAAAGACAGCTTATTGCCTGCCATGATTGCGGGCATGTCTATCAAAATCCTGAGTGTCCGGAGGGGTCGCAAATCGAATGCGTGCACTGCGGTCATCTGATGCGCACCAGACACGCAAACTGGGAAGCGAAAGTGGCTTCTCTGACCTTGGCCGGTATCGTCTTGTTTGTATTGGCCAATACGTTTCCATTTTTAGGCCTGGAACAAGCTGGTCTTGTTCAGCAAAGCAACCTCATCAGTGGAGTGATTGCCTTGATCGAGCGTCAGCACTTTCTTTTGGCGGCGCTGGTTTTTATCACTATATTCCTATTCCCATTACTTGAATTGTTAGGTCTCGCTTACATTCTGCTGTTCAGAATGGTGGACATTCGTGCACCGTTTCTTGGTCAGGTTTTGCATCTCCTGCACTTGTCTCGCCCGTGGAGCATGTTGGAAATATTTTTGCTAGGCGTTCTGGTGTCCAGCATAAAACTGGCAGGCATGGCACATATATTACCTGGCGTTGGATTGTATGCATTTCTTACCCTGGTGGTGGTCTTGATCGCCTGTCATTTGTATCTTGATAGAGAAACAATCTGGCACTGGCTGGATCACCATAACTATTATGCAATGGAGGACTGCTCGGCAGAAGCGGCGAATCCCGACAACCGGTTGCATACCCATTTATACGCATGTCATTGCTGCGAAGCGCTCATAGATGCCGCCGTGTTGGAGGGCAATAATGAGTGCCCGCGTTGCGACAATCCTGTCTACCCCAGATGGCCCAGAAGTGTGCAGAAAACAACAGCTCTACTCATTGCAGCCACGGTGCTTTATATCCCGTCCAATACTTTACCCATAATGCAAACGACCAATTTGGGCAGTACGGTATCTGACACCATTTTTTCAGGTGTGGTGCATCTGGCGGAAGCAGGGGATTTGCCGATTGCCTTGTTGGTGTTTGTTGCCAGTATTGTCATTCCTATCGCCAAGCTGCTGGTGATGGCGTATCTACTATGGAATGTGTCTGTGCGCAGCAGCGCCGACCCCAGGCAGATGACCCGTTTATTCAAACTAACGGAATTTGTCGGCCGCTGGTCGATGATCGATGTATTTGTGGTCACCATTCTGGTTGCTCTCGTGCAGTTTGGTTTGCTCGCCAATGTAGAACCGGGCGCTGCATTGCTGTCTTTCGCGGGGGTTGTCGTGTTAACGATGTTGGCAGCCGAAACCTTTGATTCCCGACTTATCTGGGACGCCCATTATTCGAATGGCAATTCCGCCAGGTATTCGCCACCCACAACGGTTGCGGCAAGCGTATGAACGATAACCATCCTCACTTAACTCGGGTAAGTAACGTATCGCCTATCTGGATTGTACCGGTACTGGCGCTGTTGATCGCTGGTTGGCTGGCATTGCGTGCATGGCAGGAACGAGGCCCTGAGATTCAGATTATCTTTGATGACGCGGCAGGAATAACGGTTGGCAAAACGAAGGTAAAGTTTCGCGATGTATTGGTGGGCGAGGTAACAGATACAAGGCTGAGCTCCAACTTCCAAAAAGTGTCAGTGTTTGTGGAAATGGATCCGCAAGTCACCCCGCTGTTATCTGAAAATACGCGTTTTTGGGTTGTGGCGCCGCGAATCAGCCTGGGCGGGGTCAGCGGGCTGGATACCTTGCTGTCGGGCGTTTATATAGAAATGGACCCGGGTGAGCCAGGTGCTAGAAAGCGCAAGTTTGCCGGTCTGACCGAGCCGCCATCGCTACGTTCTTATCAGCAAGGAACCCAATACACTTTGCTTTCCGAGCAACTGGGTTCACTGGATATAGGGTCCCCGGTTTATCATCGACAAGTGCCGGTAGGCGAGGTCACTCGCTACCGTCTGTTGCCTGAGGCAGGCCGCGTTGAGCTTCGCATATTCATCGAGTCACCTTTTGATCAGTTGATTCGAACCAACACCAACTTCTGGAACGTTAGTGGTTTTGGCGTAGAGCTTGGCGCCGACGGCATTGTTGCGAATGTAGAGTCGTTTGCGTCGTTGCTGTCCGGTGGTTTGGCATTTAACACGCCACTGGATATCGATGGTGATCAGGCGTTGGCAGAGGCGGGTTCTCAGTTCCACTTGTTTGATGACAGAGAAGCAGTGGTAGAAGGCGCGCTAACGTATTCATATCCGTATTTAATGCGATTCAGTTCCTCAGTAAGAGGCCTGGCCCTTGGTGCACCGGTGGAGTTTCGAGGTATTCAGGTTGGCAAGGTTGAGCATGTCGGACTGGACGCAGGCATAGCCAGTGACCGGGAAATTGACGTTGTAATATCTATTCAGCCGGAACGAATTAATCCTGATGAAGCACCGACATTGGCTGAATTGAATGAATTGTTTTCGACACTGGTTTCCGAGGGCATGCGTGCGCAGCTAAAAACCAGAAGCTATCTGACCGGTGCTCTGTATGTTGATTTGGTTCCCAAGCATACTCGGGCAAGAGCGCAGAAGATAGAGGGCCTGACCTTACACGGGGATTATCTGGTGTTACCGACCGCTGATAGCGAGTACTCGAGAATAGCCCGGCGCCTGGGTGACATTGCGCAGAACATCGCAGAACTGCCGTTCGACACAATCGGCAAAAATTTGGACAGCAGTTTGCGCGGTGTGGCAACGCTGATGAACGACCTTAACAAAGCCAAAGTGGTGGAAGATGTTGACCAGCTGCTGTCGGGTTTGAATGGCTCGGCAGAATCCTTAGAGCTGGCGATTGATGGTATGCGTGGCACCATCCAGTCTATCGACAGTGCCGTCGCACCGGATTCAGCGTTGCAACATCGTTTAACCGAGATGCTTGATGATGTCAGCGATGCGGCGAAGTCACTGGAAACGCTGACGGATGAACTGGCGCGTTACCCTGACGCATTGTTGCGGGGAAAGTCCGGGAGCCAGAAGAATCGAGATGAATAACATTAATGACCAGGCCAATGCCGGTCAAAAGGGCTGAGCTATGAAGGTAATTTTTCACCGCTGGTTTCCGCTGTTCTGCGGCGTATTACTGCTGTCTGCATGCGCTTCGCAGTCGCCTACTCATTATTACAGCCTGCAAGTGCAGCCTGATCGTTCAGTTGAGATTTCTATGCCGGAAACAGTGACTCTTGGCGTAGGTCCTATCACTTTGCCTTCGGAACTTGACCGCCCAGGGCTGGTCACCGAGTTGCGCGGTAGCGGAATTAGCATTGCGCCTTACCATATCTGGGCAGGTGATCTGGATGAAAACTTCAGCCGCGTTTTGGCTGGGCTAATGGCTGAGCACCTACAGGTGGATGAGGTGTATGCAGCGCCCTGGGATACCCGTTTTCGACCCGAGTATCAATTACGTGTGGACGTACAGCGCTTTAGCGGCACGCTTGGTGGTGAGGTTTACATGGACGTGCTCTGGACGCTAAGCTCCAAGCAGGGGCGACACAAATTGCACGGTGAGCGCAGCAAGCTGCAAGTCAGCAGCAGCGGCTCATCGCACCTTGACTATGTGGACGCACTGAACCGGCTTATGAGCGGCTTTTCCGTCAGTGTGGCAGGGCGCATGGAACAACTGCTTGCAGCCGCAGATAACACAGTGCCATCTAGCGAATAAAGCCCTGCGCATATTGATTCAGCAGATCAATTTTTTCGGAAAGCGGGCGATCCGGTTCCTGCGCATACAAATCCCTGAATCCAACGACAAGATCGGTCACCCCAATTGCAGCCAGTTTCTCCAGACCTTCAACGCTGAAGCCGTCTGCACTGCCGGTGTATATTCTGAAAGGCTTGCTAATGGTTCCGTGCTCTTCTCTCAGCGTGTTTATCTCATTGATATACTCTTCCAGTTGCGGCGTTGTGGTGCCAGCGCACATCCAGCCATCGCCTTTCAGCGCTGCTCTTTTTAGTGCGGGTTTGGTATGCCCGCCAATAAGCAGAGCCGTTGGCTCGGTGGGCACAGGGCGCATGCGATTGGCCGGCATATCATGCGCTTCACCTTTGTAACCAAAATAATCACCGGTCTCCAGGCCACGCAAAATATCGATTTGTTCGTCGAAGCGTTTGCCACGGCGTTCCCAGGGTGTTTGCATAACAGCGAAATCCTCTTCCCATGGGCTAATGCCAATGCCGAAATCAAAGCGATTACCTGATAGCGCCTGAATACTCTGAACCTGCTTGGCGACACCAGCAACCTGGCGCACCGCTAGCTTGTAGACAAACGTAGAAAAGCGCACTCGCTCAGTGACCGCAGCCATAGCTGCCACTGCAATCAGAGATTCAAGAAACGGTACAGATTCCAGAAACTCACGGCTACCGTCAGCGTTGTAGGGGTATTTGGAGCTTGCTTCCTGCGGATAGCAAATACTGTCTGGAATGGTAATACCGTGGTAGCCGGCTGCTTCGGCGGCCTTAACCAGAGGCAAATAATGCTCGGCATCGCACATGCCAACTTGATAGTGAAACCGCATAGGAACTCTCCTGATATTTGTTGGGTCGCTTAATCTTTATTGAGACAGAAATGCCGACACCACTGCATTAAACTCGGTGCGACGTTCAATCATTGCCCAGTGCCCGCAATTCGGGAATACGTGCAGCTCACAATTTGGAATAAGCTTCATTGGCAGCAAGGCCATGTCTACCGGGGTCACGCGGTCATCACGACCCCAGGTAAGCAGCGTGGGCGCGGTAATTGAAGATAAGTGCGCAATGCGCTGCGTTGCATTCGGCCCTGCAAACATCTGTGCCATACCGTCCAGCGCGGCTCGAGAATACAGTTGCCGGGTTGTTGCAAGCGTTTTCGGTTCCAGCGCTTGTTCCATGCGTTGCTCGATCAACTCGTCAGTGATTAGCGCGCGGTCGAACACCATGGAGCTAAGCCAGGCGATAATTTTGTCTCTACTGGGGTCTTCAGCAAATTCGCTGAGTCGAACAATGCCTTCGGGTGGGAATGAAGAAAACACATTCATGCCCAAACCTCCGATTGATACAAAACGGTCTACACGCTGGCCCTGATGGGCTGCTAACAGGGCGCCGACCATGCCACCTAGAGAATTGCCAATCAGGTGTGCCTTATCAATGTCGAGCTTATCCATAAGCTGTATTACCGCTACCACACACACTTCTATCGGATTGCCCTCAACGGCATCGCTGCCGCCGTAGCCTGGGAAATCAGGCACGATGCAGCGATAACGATCGGAGAAGCTCGCCAGTGTATCGGCGAAATTTGCCCAACCGCTAACGCCCGGGCCAGAACCGTGCAGAAGAATCAGGGCAGGACCGTCACCCGCTTCATGATAGTGCAGCTTGCCAGCGGGGCAGTCGACGCTTCGGGAGGTACTCTCATAACTGTGGGTGCTCATATTACATATCCTCAGCGCCCACAAACGCTGCGGGAGCTATGTCAGGGAGAGGGCTGGGTAATGGCCGCTATCTCCTCACTGGTGAAACCTGCTTCGGCAAGTACGTCTACAGTATGTTGACCAATTCCAGGTGCTGGCTGCGGTGCCCGTTTGGAGACACCTTCCACTTGCAGCGGGCTGTTTACCGTGCGCTGCGCCCTGAATTGATCACTTTGCAAGTTAAGCAACATATTGTTGGCCTGCAGCTGCGGGTCATCCACTACTTGCTCAGGTGATGATACCGGCATGTATTGTATGTCATAAGTGTCGAAGATCTGCTGCCATTGCGCCCAGGGTTTGCTTGCAAAAATGTCATCAAGCCGTTGGATGGTCTCCGCAGCGTGTTCGTGACACGCAGATGCGTCTGCGAACCGGGGGTCGTCCAGCATCTCCGACTGACCGATTGCAGTCAGGAAATAAACCCATTGGCCGTGTACGTCGAATATCCACGGATAAAACCACTGGCCGTCTCCGCATTGGTAGGGCACTCCCAGCGGCAGTGGGTTTTCGCTTCTTTTTGGTTCATATTGGGTTTTTGCCCCGCACAGTATGGCCTGAAGCATCATAGAATTTGCCCAAACACCATTGGCGAGCAGAGACGTAGACACCCTGCTGCCGCGACCGGTGCGTTCTCTGCGGTACATAGCCAGCATTATGCCGGCGAAGACAGCCGTAGAGCTTGAATAATCTCCCCAGGCAGGGGCACCCGCCGACGGCGGTGCGCCGCCAGACCGCACAATATCCATCATTCCAGATCGGGCCCACCAGGCACTTCGGTCAAATGCAGGCACGTTTGCCTCATCTCCTAGTTCGCCGTAGCCACTGAGCTGTGCATAAATCAATTGGTCGTTCATAGGCGCCAGATCGGCGTAACGCATCTTCAGCTTGGTCAACACAGTAGGTGGGTAGTTGGTAACCAATACATCCGCCGTTTCCACCAATCTGCATAATGCTTCGTAGCCTTCGTCGCTCTTGAGATCCAGCACGATGCTGCGTTTATTTCGTGAAACCAGCAGCCACGGATAATTGTCTTCCGTTTTCGGAAAGCCAGGCATGCCCATAAAGCCCCTGAAAGGGTCACCTTGTGGGGGTTCAATCTTGATAACGTCTGCGCCGAAGTCAGCCATTGCGGTGGCCGCAGCGGGTGCCGCCACCCAGCTGCCCACATCCAGCACCCGAACGCCGTCCAATATACTGTCAATACTCATCGGTTTTTCTTATTGCTATCGATTTACACAGTATAGCGGCAGAATTAACTCAGGTCGCAGACTTAGTCCGCACCGGTGCCGGTCAGCTGCGAATTCATTTCATGCTCCGCATCATCAATGCCCAAATCATCACATGAGGTCGCGGAATGTTGCGTAGCCGTGGCGCTGTTCATTCGGCCATCCAAATAATCTACTTTCAGCCACCATTGATCGCTGTAGGTATTTCTGTAGCTGGTGTCACGACGATCAAGGTTTTTGCGGCGGCTGGGTGTACCACTTGCCAGAGACTGCCGTCGTCTTCTGTCGACAACTCGGCGCCGGTCGGCAAACATTTTGTCATCGGGTGCTGCGTAGACGGCAGGCACACTAACTGCCAGTGTGCCTGTGTCTAGTGACTCTGAACCGACGTGGGCGCTATTGGCGGCGGTAGTATCGACTTCTCTGCGGCGCAGCAGTCCGCGCTTTTTGCGCCCCACAGTCTGAGCATAATCGATCAACTCCGACGACAAATCAGCGTCGACAAAACGGTATAATTCGCTGGGTTCAATATCCAGAGCTTTCGCCACGTTAGCTACGCGGGCCTGCGGTATGCCGTGTTTCAGCCACCGGTTCACAGCCTGGTTGGAAACGCCCACCCGCCTTGCAAGGTCTTCCGCCTGCATTTCACGAATATCCAGCCACACCTGGAAACGCAGTCTAGCCATTATTTCTGCCTCTCAGTACTACGGCCGCGTCAAAAACTCGGCACTATGGCTGGAAATAATTCCATATTTAACAGTAACTAACAAGCGCTACTTAATAAATATTCTAGTAATGGTTAAGAATTGTCAGAGTTGCTCGATTGTTGTTCATTAAGCCGAGTGCCGCTCTGGAAAACGTTTAAGGCACTTTTTTCCAGCTCTGACCCACCCGCACAAACTGGCCACCGGGCGTCTTCTCTATGGCCTTCTTCCCCGCCAGTGATTGAACAACCTGCAAATCCGTACCGTTTTTGCGTGCTATCTTTTGATAGGCCACCACCCGACGAGCATTAATTTGCTCTACTAAATCAGCCACGTCGGCACGTTGTGTGTTGACCGCGCCGAGCAGACCATTGCGTTGTTCGCCAACAAGGCCTTGTTGTTTAGCCGCCGCCAAATCCAGCGCGTGTGAAGCAGCAGCGAGCAGCAGGGCAGCAGCCAATACCAATAGTTGAAAGTGTTTCATTGCATAGCTCCTTTAGAACAGGCCGCTGTCGTCAGACAGCAAATCGTCGAGATCGTCTTCCACTTTAACCCTGACTTCATGCTGAATGTTCACATTCAGATTGATAGTGATGGGTTCATCAGCGGCTACTTTGACCGTTGGCGTGCACGCCGTCGCGGCCAGCTGAACAGCCAATACGGCAAACAGGGCCCGATACCGTAGGGATGTGGAATGTAGGCAGGATCGCATATTCGGTTCTCCGTTGGTGCTAACGTTGACTTTGCTCAATACGTGTTTGCAGACCGTCACTGATTTCCCTCGTAAGCATTAAACTTTTTATTAGAGAGGGTACGTCTTCGGTCAGGTTAAGATTGAAATTGACGGGGCGGCTGTTTTTCATCTCGGGGTTGCGGCCCTCCAATCTCACGACCAAGGTCATCCTGCCATTCTCTGCATAGCTGGCGTTGATGTCGAGCACTTTGTAGTGGAAATTTTTGAGCGCATCAACCGCTAGTTGCAATTCCGGTGACGAGTTAATAGCCGCTGCGGGCACCGTACCTGTGTAGCGAATGATGCCGCCGGGCTTTCTGGCCTTGAGCTCACCATTGCTCATGGTGATAGATCGGCCGGAGACCACTACTGGCAATTGACCGTCAACGATACCGGACCCTTCTATGCCTTGCTCAACGCCAAGCAGTTCGCCCAGCTCAATACCATCTAGTTTTACAAGGCTTTTAAATTCAATATGTTGCGGGTCTAAGTTAATGTTTGATGTGCTTAGTGTTCCATCAAATACTGACATTTGCAGGCTCTTAATATGGACATTGCCTTCGGCAAAGCCGGCGGATAACGACAGATCGTTTAAAGCCATGCCCACTTGCAGCTGCTCTGCGGTAATCTCGATGGTGGCGTCTGCCTCTGGCCAGGCCACTGTCACGCTGCCGCCAATGCCCCGAAACAAGACCTCGCGATAAAAGCTGTCGAGTTTGTTCAGTTTAAGAGTTACGTTTGCTGCTACATCAGATCTGTTCCAATTGAGTTGACCAGACAGGCTTAGCGAGCCCGCGACCAGATCAGCAGGCCATTGCCAGTTGGGAATGATACTTGGCAGGAAGCGCTGTTGTTCGCTAAACCGTATTGGTTTGCTGTGCACTGTTCCCCGGCCGATGCCGGATTCGAGCTGATGCGAAAATGGCACCGACACAGTGATTTGCTCAGACAATTCGCTGACCCTGCTGGCAACATGAACAGTGCCACTGGCTATGTTGTTGTGCAGGCTCACATCGCCAGTAATTCTAAAGCGAGGCAGCTCGCTGCCCTTGTGCGACACTCGCAAATTGTTGCTGGTAAAACGCAGGGGCGCCAGTAAAAACTCCTGATTGTTCAGCGTTAGCTTCGCGGGTGCTCGCAGTGCCGCGCGAAAACGTGGCAGGGCGAAATCTCTGCCTCTAAGATTCTGCGCAAGGCCATGACTTTGCTGATCCAGCGTGAGTATAAAAGACTGGTCTTCGTAGCTTAGCGCACCAAGTATCTGCAGCTCAGCCGAAGTCGCGCTGAAAGCAGTCGAAGTGTCCTGATTGGATGCACGCACACCGAAGAGTAACTGCTGGTCTTCTCGCATCAACAAGTCAGTGAATGCTGCCTGCAGAGAAAACTCAAGTCTGGATTCCTGACCGCCTTCCAGGGTTGGCGCCGAGGGTTTAATGCTGGCCGTCATTTGAACCTGGTCACCAATACTGATTTCGCAGTCCAGAATCCTTTTGTGCAAATTGATATCCGCACTCAACAGTGTAAGGTGCGTATCGAGCTCACCCGACAGATGACTCGTAAACCGTCCCTTGCCCAATCGCGCGGACCCTAGCCAACGAGTGTCGCCTTGAGCGATGCTTAGCTGTTCTATGTTAATCCGGTAGTTGGAAAGCAGCGAATTGAGGTCGTCTAGCGGGCCTCGGCGTAGCAAGTCATAAATCTCAGTTGGTAATGTCTGCGTAGATGACTCTGTGTCAGATGTCGTGGCTATCAGCTGTAGAGAACGTATCGTCCAGTTATTGCGCCCGGGCAGATCGGCGTCAACTGCTTGCAGGCTAATGTTGTTCGGTAGCGTGGCAGCGATGGCGTGCGGTAACCAACGTGGTGTTGAGTACCAAAACGTCACCAGCATCAGCAGGGTTAAAACAAAGAGCAAGAGCAGACGTCGCATGAACCACAGTATAAGTGCGCCGACAGCGAGTTAGTAGTGACGAACTATTGGGCTAAGGGTATGCGGCTGGCTGAGAGTCTTGACGCAGGTGGTCGATAATTTTGCTTTTCAGCGCAATCTCTTCCTGCAGGCGAACGCTGAGACCGCGTAGCTTCTCCAACTCGCACAGCAACTTGATGTTTTCCGCTTCGTATCCGGATGTCAGCCCTACGTGTGAATTGAGCTGTCGGGCAAACGAGTACATCAATATGAACCAACTGGTGGCCAGCGCGGTCAGCAGCATTTTATGGGCGAAGCCAAATAACACCATATAGATTAGCGCGGGCAGCAGCGCGGGCAACACAAAACTTAAATATGTTTTCAGGTGGCTGTTGTAGGCAATATTGGAACTGGCAACCAGAACGCCCAGAATGGCGATAAAACCAGTTAATGCCTGCGTATTGAGCATCGCGCAGGCGTACAGAAACATCACGCCCCAGGCGATACCATTGCAGCACACGTTTCTATTGTAGGCTTTGTACCAATTTGCTGTGGACGAATATCGGTTTCGTTCGGCGAAATCAGCTACGAGTTTCCAGCGTTGAATTAAAATCAGTGATACAAGCAGCAGCCAAATCAGCAACAGATCTGAATTCAGTTTTTGCCAGTAGATGATGCCCACCAGGCCGGCGGTCACTACGTTACCGAAACAGCTCAGTTTTGCCTGCGTGAACAAAAACTCGGTTTTGCGTGCTTGTGTTTGTTCCACCAAGCCGTTTTCATTTACTTGCATAGTGTGGCCACTGCAGATCTCAGCGAGTTGGGCTCAATGTACCCCAAATGAAATCGCTAACGTATAATATTGCTGGTAAATAATTCCTAGGTTCTGCGATTTGTCTAGAACAGACCGTTCAGTTCAGTCCGCAGTCTGGGCCTAAAACAATCGACGTTTTCTACCGAAGGCGGTCATTGTTTGCTACCGCAGCAAATGGGAATCCAGAACTTCTGACTTTTGCCCCAGCAATTCCTCAACAATGAGTTTGAAGGACTTATTGGTGATTTTGCGCTTTTTCATTAAATCGCGGGTTACGTGATCGATGTTGTATTGACCCTTGCTCTCACGCCTGAGTTCCTTATCCAGCTCGTGTAACAGAATCACGGCTCTGGCAGAGGTGGCACCGGACGAGGATTTTTTTCGCAGCGTTTTGACCTTAGCACCCCATCTGGACAATGAGCGTAACACTCTGTCGTAGCGTGCCTGGTTCATGGCACCGGCTCTACGCATCAATTCTATCGAGTAGTATTCGGCCAAACCTTCCGCTATCCAGTCAGATTGTGAACCACCCTGAATACGGGTAATGACATGGGTAAGCTCATGCAACAGAGTGCTGGTGCCATTCTCGCTAATAAGAGGTCGGTCAGAGTGCACATAGAAAGAATTCGGCGAAGACAAACCGCCGCGCCACATAGGGTCGCCAGCACCAACCACCAAGACCTTGGGAGGCAAGTTCTGGAAGGCTCGTTGTACTTCTGGCCAGACCAGATTAATCAGAGCCAATGCATTCATGCGCTGCATATCTCCGCCTTGTGGTGCTGCGATTGCGACTTCGGTACCCTGTAGAAAATCGCGCCGGGTTCCTAGCTTGCCCGCAATCATCCACCCTGTGGGTCGGTCAAAGCGTCGCTCAGGGTTGTCTATGCGAAATACAAAATCTTCGATTTTGCGCCATCCGGTGTCAGCGCTGGTCCATTCGGCCGGTAGCTTGATCTCAAGGGTAGAGTATGACTCACTGCCTTTGACACTTCGCACCCTGGCGGTAGGCACAATTTTGTCACCCCGAAATATCGCCCAATCGTTGGTCATGTAGGCATCGTAGCCGCCATCGCTACGCTGCCTGTCCAGGACCGATCTGAAACTTAGTTTGGCCAGCTTGCTGCCCGGTTCCCAGCGAATTGAACTTTTATAGTGTTTTAGTTCTCCGTCAGCCTCAAAGTCCAGATGTCGTTGTTTATCATGACGAAATGAAATTGACTTTATCAAGTCAGCATTTCGTATCTCTATGCTGACCTTTACCATGCCTTGGTCTATCAAGGGTTCTAAGACATAGTGAACGCCGTATTGTTTGCTGCTTAGTCTTTCCTCGGTAACAGCGGCACGTACAGTGCCTTTGTCATCGGCTGCAGACACGCACGCAGAGAGAATGAACAGAGTAGCGACCACCAGCAATTGCAGCGGAAGTGAGATGGAATAGTTGCAAGGACTCATGGCTGGTTGGGCGAACTTGGCTCTTGAACAGGTTTGACTGGCATGGCTTCTATACCGGCTGATTTACTGCCAGCTTCGGCGAGAAGCATATACAGGCAAGGTACCAGAAACAATGTAATAACTGTGGCAAAAACAACACCAAACGACAGCGATATTGCCATAGGTATAAAGATATAGGTGGTCGGATTCTGGTCAATGATCAGTGGCACCAGGCCAACAAACGTCGTTATTGATGTGAGTACAATTGGCCGAAATCGTTCAACGGCGGCGTCGCTAATCGCTACTCCCGTTTCGGCACCCTCGCGACGCAGCCGGTTGATGTTGTCCACCAGCACCAGGCTGCTGTTGATCACAACACCCGACAAGGCAACGATGCCAAGCAGTGAGAAAAACACCAGCGGTTTGCCCATTATAAAGTGGCCGAGAATGGCACCCACCGCGCCAAATGGGATCACGCTCATTATGATTATAGGCTGACTATAGGATTGCAGTGGAATGGCCAGCAAGGCATAAATCAGTAACAGCGCCAGCGCGGTGTAGTAGCTAAGGTCATTGAACGAGTCAGCGCTTTCCTCAGCTTCGCCACCCAATGAATATTCTATCCCCGGGTAGCGTAGATTGATTTTCGGTTTGACTTCCAAGTCCAGAAAATTCAGTACGCGCTCAGGCTCAATCATGTCGCGGTCGACATCAGCGGTAACTGAAATAACTCGCTGCCGGTCCAGTCGCCGTATGGAAGAGAAACCCCGACCGAGATCCAGCTCGGCTACATTGCCCAGAGCAACTTCGTCGCCCTGAGGTGTGCGCACTCTCATATTTTGCACGTCGCTCATGGAATGGCGCTCCGATTTCGGGTAACGCACCATAATACGAATGTCTTCACGGCTGCGTTGCACTCTCTGCACCTCTTCACCGTAAAATGCGTTGCGAATCTGCCGGCCTAATTGCCCGGAGTTAATACCTAAATGCTGCGCTTGATCTTTAAGCGTGAATTTTATTTCCTGTTTGCCGGCGCGAAAGCTGTCTGTGATGTCACTGACGCCTTCAAAGCGTTTTAAGGCCAGCTTGATGTCGCTGGCGGCTGCGCGCAGTTGCCCGGTATCGGATCCCCTGAGGCGTATATCAATCGCGTCACCAATCGAAAAGAAGTTTGCCGTGTAGTTCAATGCAACAGCGTCAGCAATGGGAGGTGTCAGTTCTCGCCATCGCTGGGCAATGTAACCAGGTGATACCGAGCCGCGTTCCTTATACGGAATTAATTCAAGCACCAATTCAACGTAATTTGAATTGGTCGGGCCGCCATCAAAGTCAATTGATCCTCGCGCTATCTTGCCACCAATGGCCTTGAGTACACGGCGTATATTGGATGGTTGGTCTGGGGCATGATCTGTATCAAGCTCATCTCGCAGCTGCAGAGCAGCCACTTTCAGTTTCTCCGCTTCGCGCTGAAGCACCTGTGTTGGCGTGCCTGGGGGCATTGTCAGTGTGGCATACACACGATCGGCTTCGACCGACGGGAAAAACTGAAACACCGCACGACCACTGGCAAACAAGGTCATAACCAATACCACTACTGATACCGCAATTGCCAGGGTGAAATAGCGCCAGTCCATCGCGCGCTGCAGTGCAGGCTGGTAGCGCTGTTTGGCAATCATGCGCAACCCGTGTTCCATGCGCTGCTGAAATTTCTCCCACCGACCTCGTTCAGTCGGCGTTGTTGACAATGCACTGTTTGATTGGCGTCGGTTTGCGAGATGAGCCGGTAAAATCATCTGCGATTCCACGATGCTGAACAGCAGGGCAACAATCGCGGTAATTCCCACAGCCTGCAAGAACGAACTCAGTCCACTGCCGCTGACGGCCAGCGGCATAAAAGCAGCCATAGTTGTTAGCACGCCAAAAATAACCGGCAGCGACACTTGTTGTGTGCCGAGTATTGCGGCATCGCGTAGGGAATAGCCGCGCGTTTCAAAGGCATGAACTCGCTCACCAACCACGATGGCATCGTCAACCAAAATACCCAGCACAAGAATAAACCCCATGATGGATACAGTGCTGATTGACACGTTGAACACGGGGAATAATAACAGCGTGCCAATCATGGCTATTGGCAAACCAACGGCTACCCAGAACGCGAGCCTTGGCTGAAGGAATATAGTTAAAATTAATAAGACCAATATTAGACCGCCGCCGGCGTTTCGGCCCAGCACTCTCAGCCTGTCAACGAGATCTTGCGATTCATCTTTCCAGATGGTCAGTTCTACGCCATGAGGTAGGCTCGCCTGCTTGGTTGCAATGTAGTCTTTGACATGCCGGGCTATGCGCAGCAAGTTGCCATTACCAGTTCGTGACACAGTGAGCATCACGGCGGGTACGCCGTCTACTTGAAACAACACATCGTTGTCGACAAAGCCGTCTTCAATGGCGGCGATATCGGAAAGTTTTACTATGCTGCCGTCATCAAGTTGTTTGACAACAAGGCGCTCAAGATCTGCTTCGTTGTAGGCCTGTCCCAATGTACGCAAAAGTATTTCTCCGCTATCGGTTTTCAGCGAACCTCCAGCAACATCTTGCGAGCTCTGTCGAATAGCGTCGGCAACCGAGCTTAGGTTCAAGCCATATTGCCGCAGCGTGTGTTCTGACACTTCCACAGAGATTTCATAGTCTTTGGTGAAGGACAATTCAACCTTCGAAACTTCTGGTAGTTCGGCCAGTTCGTCCCGAATTTTTTCGCCAATTTCTTTCAATGACCTCGGCGAAATATGGCCAGTTAGTGCCATGTTTAGAACGTTCGCTGTTATCGTCATTTCTGATACGATCGGTCGCTCGGCATCAAGTGGTAGCGTAGTAATTGCATTGACTCTTGCTTCGATATCGCGACTGGCTTTGGCCACGCTGGCTTCCTGTTTTAATTCAGCAATCAGCAGGCAAAGGCCCTCGTAAGCAGTACTGTCAATTTTGTCTATTCCTTCGACGCCATCAATTGCTTCCTCAATTCGCTGGCAAACTCCGCTTTCTACTTCCTCGGGTGCCGCACCTGGGTAAGGCACTTGAACCTGAACTATTCTGGGGTCTACGGTGGGAAACTCTTCGATTAATAGGGATGGAATTGTGACCAGCCCGCCGAAGATTAATATCCACATCAGCAGGTTGGCGGCAACCTGGTTGTCAACAAACCATCGAATTACACCCTTCATAAGCTGGCGTTGTTTGCATCACTGTACGGTGCGGCCAGTTTGGGGGAGGGAGCATCCAGTTGCAGGGCTGGCGCACTGTTGCGAATAACAGGTGCAACGGCGCTGCCAGCCGCTATCGTTGGACTCATCGAAGTTGATACCAGGTCGCCGTCTTTTAGTCCTGATTTGATGATGAGCTCATCGTCTCTGATCCGTAAAATGTCTACTGTGCGCGCGACAAGAATATTGTTCTGGCTGACAACCAGCACATTATTATTGTCCCGCAGGGCAACCCGCGGTATCAGTAGTGCATTGTCCAGTTGTTGCCCCGTGATTGACGCTTTAACAAACAAGCCCACGGGCGGTGCCTGGTCATTGCCCCCCGGTACCCTGGCCACTGCAAAAACCATGCGGCTTTGGGTATCGATGCTGGCCTCCAGTCTGTCGATAACGCCCCGCCAGTGTTTTTGCCTACCCGCGTATTGCGCGCTGAGCAGCACGGGCGGTTTGTATTCGCCACTGACTCCTATGTTGGTTTGCTCCAGAAACTCCAGTTCTGAATCGGCAAGCGGCAGGCGAACCTCAAGGAAGTCACTTGCATAAACGCTGCCCAAAGCCGTTCCACGGCTGACATACTGACCCTTGTCAATTAATTTCTGGCGCACGTAGCCGTCGTACGGCGCGGTGATTCGGGTGCGGCTAACATCGTTTCTTGCCTGGCTGAGAGCCGCCTTGGCATCCGCGGCATTGGCCACAGCAACCAGATAGTCGCTGTTGGTGTTGTCCAGCTCAGCATTAGACGCCAGTTTTCGTTTGTGCAAACTACTTACCCGGCTTAATTCACTGTCTGCCCGTTTTAGCTGGGCTTCCGTTTTTGTGACGCTGGCTTCGGCGCGTTGTAAGGCGTTTCGGTAATCCGAGGCGTCGATACGCAATAGTTCTTCGCCTGCACTGAAGCGCCCACCAGCAACCCACTGCGGCGAGAGCCAGGTAACCACACCGTTGATCTCTGCCACCAGCTCGGTTTGCGTTCGGGGCACAACAGTACCCTGTGAATGGACGTTGAGTTCAACAGCTTGTGTATGCACTCGCCAGGCGTCGATTGGCACCGATACTTTCTCATTGGCCTTTGGCTCAATCTGTTTGACGCTAGTCATCATTAGCCAAACGATCAGGCCAACAATTAGCAACAGAATCGCAGCGGAGCCTAGTTTTGGGTCAATGCCGTATTGTTGGAGCTTACGGATAATTAAGGTCATTCGAAAGTGGGCCTGAAGTCGTGCTTTGTCTTAACTGTGCTTTGTTTTAACAAGGCGAATCCCTTATTCTACTACAATGTTTGACTTGC
>CAYGSL010000021.1:44613-48406 GCA_964352475.1 uncultured Pseudomonadales bacterium
CTGAACCCGATCCCACGCCAGATCCTGATCCTCAGGACCCACCGTTGGAAGTGGAAGATTTTGATTTTCCTGTATTTGAGTCTGGCCAGGTGCGGCCGTTGGCGCTGTCTGCTGATGGCACTCAGTTATACGCTGTTAACACGCCAGATAACAGCCTGGAAATTTTCACGGTCGATAACGACGGCTTGTCGCTTGCGCAGTCAGTGCCTGTGGGTATGGAGCCAGTCGCAGTGGCAGTGCACAACAGCGGTGAGGTCTGGGTAGTTAATCACTTGTCGGATAGCATCAGTATCGTTGACGTTAGCGCTACCCTGCCAACAGTGCGCAGAACTCTCTTGGTAGGCGATGAACCCAGAGACATAGTTTTTGCGGGTGACGGTTTTAATCGGGCATTTATAAGCGCTGCACACCGTGGGCAAAACGCTCCATTCGATCCAGAACTTAAAACGCCTGGCACCGGTAGAGCCGATGTCTGGGTGTTCGATGTAAACAATCTTGGCGACCAGCTCGGTGGCACGCCACTGACCATTGTTAACTTGTTCGGCGACACAACCCGTGCTCTGGCGGCGACGCCGGATGGCAGCCGAGTATTTGCTGCTGTGCTGAATTCAGGTAATCGCACCACTACTGTGTTTGCGGCGGTTCGAAATGGAGGGCTTAACAAGCCGCCACCATTTGCCAATGATGCTGGTGAAACCGCACCGGCTACCGGTTTGATTGTGCAGTTTGATGGTGAAGAGTGGCGCGACAGTGGCGATGAGATCAGCAACACCGCACCTTCGGTCTGGAGCGATAGTATACGGTTCAGCCTGCCCGATAACGATGTGTTCGAGATCGATGCGCTCGCGGCTATACCCGCTGAGTCACGCTCGTGGAGCGGCGTCGGCACCACCCTGTTCAATCTTGCAGTGCACCCGACCAGTAATACACTGTACGTAAGTAATACTGAAGCAAGAAACAACGTTCGGTTTGAAGGCGAAGGCAGTCGCGCCAGTACCGTGCGAGGAAACTTCGCGCAGACCAGAATAACGTTGTTAGATGCGGACACTGTTAACCCGCGGCATTTAAATAAGCACATCACCAGTTATGACCAGGATTTGGGCAGCGCCGCTGAAAACCAGCTAAGTGTCGCCCAGGTGTTGCAGATGCAACCGAGTGCGAATGGCGAGCAGCTGTTTGCGGTGGCGTTTGGCTCGGCAAAACTCATTCGATTAAATAGTGCAGAATTGGCCGACGACAGCTTCGCTCCCGACGCGGCTGCCCAGGTCAGTCTGACCGGCGGTGGCCCAACCGGGGTTGTTTTGGACGAGGCACGAAACAGAGCGTACGTGCTCACGCGATTTGATAATGGTGTATCGGTGGTGGATACACAGAACATGACTGAATTGAGTCATGAGTTGATGCACAATCCTGAGCCCGAGCTGGTGGTTCGCGGTAGGCCATTTCTTTATGACGCATCGCTCAGTTCCAGCCGTGGCGATTCTTCTTGCGCGGGCTGTCATATCTTTGCAGACATGGATCATCTTGCCTGGGATCTTGGTGAGCCGGAGGGCGAGGTGGCCGATAACCCCAGAGAGTATGAAATTGATAACGGTAATTCGATTCGTTCTTTCCATCCAATGAAAGGGCCGATGACCACCCAGTCCTTGCGTGGCATGCGTGGCAATGGACCTATGCATTGGCGGGGTGACAGAACAGGTGTGAGCAGATTGGCTGGGGAGACACTGGAAGAGCAGGCGTTTGAAGACTTTAATTCGGCATTTGTTGGATTGCTTGGCCGTGAAACTCCATTAAGCGATGAGCAAATGGATTTATTCGCGCGGTTTGCGCTGAAAATTATTTACCCACCTAATCCAATTCGCAACCTGGACAATTCCTTAAACCCCAACCAGGCGGATGGCGAAAATACCTTCTTTAATGTTGGAAGTACCGGTGGTGGCGTTCTGCGCTGCAATCGTTGCCATGAGCTGGACGTGACCGAAAACCGTTTTGGCACAAATGGCTTGATGAGCGTTGAAGGCAGTAACGTATCAGAAGATTTTAAAATTCCACATCTACGCAACGCCTACCAGAAAGTGGGTATGTTTGGCAGTACCAATGATCCTTCGGTTGACGCACCATTTACCGGTCCGCAAATTCGTGGTTTCGGATTTTTACACGATGGTTCGATAGACACCTTGACCACTTTTTTTGCGGGTGGTGGCGAAGACGTCGGTATTAATGGTGCCGGGTTTGTTTTTGACTCCGACCTGGCACGAGAAAACGTGATTGATTTCGTTTTCGCGATGGATTCGGAGCTGGCGCCAGTGGTTGGGCAGCAGGTGACGGTATCGGCTGCAAACGCCGGGTCTGCAACAGTGACTGCTCGCCTTGATCTATTGGTAGAGCGAGCTCAGGTAACCGCCCCGCGCGCCGAGTGTGAGCTGATTGCCAAAGGTATTATCGGCGGTGAACAGCGTGGCGCATTGCTGGATGCAAGCGGCCAATTCAGGACTGATCGCGCAGCAGAGCCATTACGGTCTGTTGAGCAGTTGGTCTCGGCGGCCAGACAAGCCGGTAATGGCCTGACTTTCACCTGTGCACCACCTGGGCAGGGTGAGCGCATGGCATTGGACCGTGATAGTGATGGCGTGTTTGACAGCGATGAACTTGATGCCGGGTCCAACCCCGGCAACCCGGATAGCACGCCCGGATAAGTAGCTGCGCGTCAGTCATTGTGCCATATTGAGCGATTGCCAATCGGTGTGCAGCCGCTATTATTAGCGCAACTTTCCTGGACGACTAACCGCATTGAAAGCGTATTTTTGCTTGCTTTGGATTACTGCAGCGCTGCTAGCGGGCCAGCATTCCGCCGCCTTAACCTTTGATTTGCCACCCGAAGGGGAGCATATTATTGGGGAGATGCTGCAGGTCGTTGCAAGCCACGAAGATACTTTGCCGGCCATCGCGATGGCGCACGGCATTGGCTACCGTGAGATTGTTGCGGCGAATCCTGATTTGAATCCATGGTTGCCTGGCGAGGGCACCGTGGTGCACGTTCCAGCGCGATTCATTTTGCCGCCGGGTGAGCGCAAAGGCATGATCCTGAACTTGCCGGAGCTTCGCTTGTATTATTACCCACCGGGTGGTGAGAAAGTCATTACCTACGCCATCGGGATAGGCCGCGAAGGCTGGAACACGCCTGAAGGAGGCATGAAAATAGTGGCCGCCATCAAAGATCCGAAGTGGTTTCCGCCACAGTCGATTATTGATGAATACGCGGAAGAAGGCATCAAGCTGGAGCGCGTGGTTCCGCCCGGCCCGGATAACCCTCTGGGTAATTACAAACTGCCGCTGTCGCTTCCGGGCTATCTGTTACATGGCACCAACAAGCCGCTTGGCGTCGGCATGAGGGTCAGTCATGGCTGTATTCGCCTGTACCCTGAAGACATAAAAGAGCTTTACGAAATGGGCCCAGTGGGTATTAAGGTGAAGATCATCAAACTGCCGTATAAAGCAGGCTGGTCTGGTGGCCGCTTGTTTCTGGAAGCGCACAAGCCCCTGAGCGAGGAGTTTAACAAGACGGGACTGGATCTTACTGCAATGGTCGCGACTATCATTCGCGCACACGAAGGATTTGATGCAGCTATAAATTGGGATTTGGCCGAAACCAGTGCCCGACGGCATCATGGATTGCCGGTGGCGATCACAGCCCCGGTTGAATTGACCAATCCTCCTTCACCACCTGCTTCTGAGACGGCTGAAGCGAACTAGCCCTCTCTCCCTCAATTGACATCCAGGATTGACCTCCAGG
>CAYGSL010000021.1:48506-70530 GCA_964352475.1 uncultured Pseudomonadales bacterium
GCTGAAGCGAACTAGCCCTCTCTCCCTCAATTGACATCCAGGATTGACCTCCAGGGCAAAAATTGCAGGCAAAAAAAACCCGCCAACAATCTGCGACGGGCCTTCTCTTTGACAGGAGCCTAAACTCCTAGCCAATCACTTGCGGCAGCAGCTTTCAGTCAAGCGCTGTGCAGTTGTTACTGCATTGTTTGCAGCATCTTGCGCAGCATTTGCAGCACTTTGTGCAGCAGATGCATCTGATTGCGCAGAACGCGCAGCAGACATTGCGGAATCAGCGGCAGACTGTGCACGGCTAACAGACGCTTCGATGGCATCGAGCCGTTCAGTGTCTTGAGTCGCGCAGCCACCAAGTATCATCAGGCTAAGGCCAGCAGCAGCTAACCCCAGTTTTGAAGAACCAATTTTAATCATCAGGAAACTCCCAGGTCTTTATATTAAGCTTGGCCCAGCGACCATGTCATTGAGCTGGCGGTATTATGCATTGATGGCATGTGCTTTTAAATACTTAGCGATGTGTAATTATTGGATAAATTGAGCAGTCACTATACTGCAGCCGTACTTTTTACATATAAATGGTTGGTTTTCATCACTAGCCGTATTTTTATCGCAATAGGAACTCTGTGTGCAAATAGAATTCTCGGCAGAGCAAAAAGCCCTGCAACAGGAAATAAAGCGCTACCTCGAGCAGCTTTTCACCCCGGAATTGACCGCCGAACTGGCAGCGGCCGGCGCCGAGGAGGGCGGTGGCCCAGAGTTTCGCAAGGCGCTTCGAAAGCTGGGTGAAGACGGCTACATATCCATGAGCTGGCCAAAAGAGCTAGGTGGCAATGAAGCCTCCGCTATTGATCAATATATATTCACCGAAGAGATTATCCGCACGGGGTTCCCATATCCGTTTCTAACCACCGAAGCATGCGGGCCAGTAATGGCACAACACGCCTCTGAGTTGGTCAGGGAAACCGTGGTGAAAGGCATTCTAAGAGGCGAAGTGGTGGTTGCGATCGGCTACTCAGAACCTGGAGCCGGCACTGATTTAGCGGCTCTGAAGACCAAAGCGGTGCGAGATGGCGACGAGTGGGTAATTAATGGGCAGAAGATATGGACCAGTCTGGCTGAGTATTCCGACTATATATGGTTGGCTGCCAGAACAGACCCTGATGCGCCCAAGCACAAAGGCATCACCATGTTTGTTGTGCCAACTGATGCGCCAGGATTCTCCATGTCGCCTATCTGGACTCTTGGCAGCGTGCGCACTAACGCTACTTTCTTCGAGAACATTCGGCTTAAAGATGAATGGCGCGTAGGTGAAGTGAATCAGGGGTGGAAGCTTATAACCGGGCAGTTAAACAGAGAACGTTTGTCACTGGTTACTCACGGTCAGGCCGAAGAGCTTTATTTGCGGGTAGCCAGGTGGGCGGCCAGTACTCAGGCCGCAAATGGCGACAAGATCATTGATCGCGGTTGGGTGAGAAGCAATCTGGCCAAGGTCCGAGTTGGTCTTGAAGCCTTGAAACTGGTTTGCTGGAAGCAGGCCTGGGCAATGGACAAGGGTACGCTTCAAATGGCAGATGCTTCGGTTGCCAAAGTCTACGGTACCGAGTTCTTCCTGGAAAACTATCGTCTGCTGATGGAAGTCGTTGGTCAGGCGTCAAGCTTGCGTCGTGACGAGCACAGTGAGGCTTTGATGGGCGCATTGGAGCATCGTTATCGAACCGGCTCCATTCTTACCTTCGGCGGCGGTACCAATGAGGTTCAACGTGAAATTATTGCCGGTGCAGGTTTGTGGATGCCACGCGGGCGATTATAGGTCTATAGGTCTTAACCGCTAGATACGAATTCAGACAGAGAGTAACAATGAATTTTGAGTTAACAGATGATCAACGAGACGTGCAGGCACTGGCTCGCAAAATAATCGAAGACTATTGCTCAAACGAGCAACTGAGAGAGTTTGACCAGGGCGAGCGATTCGATGAGGCACTGTGGCAGGAGCTTGCGAAAGCAGGTTTGTTAGGGATCGCGATAGAGGAACAATATGGCGGCATGGGCTTTGATTTTGAAACCCTGTGTTTGCTGGTTGAAGAAGTAGGGCGTTGCGTTGCACCTGTGCCAGTTGTGCCAAGCCTTGTTCTAGCGGCACAGATGGTCCAGCGCTTTGCAGATACTGATCTAAAGAACAGTGTATTGCCTGACATTGCATCAGGTAAGAGTATGCTGATTGCGGCGTTTGCCGAAGCTGATGATAAGGGAGTGCAGCCTTCCGCAGTGCGGGCAGCAAGAGTCGATGGCGGCTGGACACTGGAGGGCGAGAAGCATTTTGTGCCGTTTGCATCACGTGCGCAGCATTTGTTGTTGAGCGCACAAACCGAAGATGGTGTAGGCGTGTACCTACTGCCCTCGGATTCGCCAGGTTTAAGTATGCAGCAGCACACAAGTACGGCCGGTGAATACCAATACTCTCTTGTTTTAAAAAATGTCGCGCTAAGCGATGAGCAATGCGTGCTGTCAGGTGAGCAGGCGATTACCGCGCTTGCGGAAATAAACAATCTGGGTGTTGCGGCAGTCTGTGCGCAAATGCTTGGTATCTGCGAAGTGATGCTGCGAACTACGGCCGCCTATACGTCTGAACGTGAACAATTTGGTGTAAAGGTAGCCACCTTCCAAGCGGTGGGGCAGCGCGCGGCTGACAGCTACATAGACGTAGAATGTTTGCGCCTGGTCACACAAAAAGCGGTATACGCGGTTGAGCACGAATCGGTGCAAGAGGCGCTGGCCGCCTGCCTGGTTGCCAAAATATGGGCGGGCGATGCTGGGCACCGGGTAAGCCATGCTGCGCAGCACCTGCACGGCGGCATGGGGGTCGACAGAGACTACTCCCTGTGGCGATATTGCCTGTGGGCAAAACAACTGGAATTGACCTTGGGCAATAGTGCGGAATTAACTGAGCAGCTGGGAGAGGAAATTGCGGCGGAATTCAAGGCCACAGCGCTGTAGCTCGCTCTGCCAAAGTGTTGTGTTCAGGCGCGTAAGATTTTCATGGAATCTGTTCCACCCAAGTCACCGGTTATGCTGCCTTTGGTGAGAATTACAAAGTCACCTTCGCTAATCAGGCCACGATTTTTGAGTTCGCTCATAGCCTCTTCATTGACTTTATCTACCGGAAAATTATGCGCTTCAAATGGTATCGAATAGACCCCGCGGTAGAGTGATACCCTGCGTCGGGTTGCGGTTTGTCGGCTGAAAGCGTAGATCGGGAGGCCGGTACTTAATCGTGACATCCATAAGGGTGTTGAGCCAGATTCAGTCAGGCAGATAACAGCTGCCACCCCTTCTAGGTGATTAGCCGCATATATCGTTGACATCGCAATCGCTTCATCAATTCTCTGGAAATTTCGCTCCAGACGGTAGCTAGAACGTCGGGTTGATGGTTCCTTCTCTGCGCCAATGCATGTTTCACTCATAGCTGTCACGGCTTCAAGCGGGTACTGGCCGGCCGCTGTCTCGGCGGACAGCATCACAGCGTCAGTGCCGTCTAGCACGGCGTTGGCCACATCAAAGACCTCTGCGCGAGTGGGCATTGGGTTACTGATCATGGTTTCCATCATTTGCGTGGCCGTTATAACGCATCTGTTCAGTTGCCGCGCGCGCTTGATAAGATACTTCTGCACGCCTATCAGCTGAGGGTCACCTATCTCTACGCCGAGATCTCCACGGGCAACCATGACTGCATCAGAAGCCAGAATAATATCGTCCAGCAGTGCTTTGTCACCAACCGCTTCGGCGCGCTCTATTTTGGCCACGATGCGCGCCTGGCTGTGCTCAGCCATCATCGCATTACGCGCCTGATTGATATCATCAGCAGTAGCGGGAAAAGACACAGCAACATAATCCGCACCCAGTTTTGCAGCGGTTCGCATGTCTTGATGATCTTTTTCGGTAAGCGCTGGCGCTGATAAACCGCCGCCCAGTTTGTTAATGCCTTTCTTGTTAGACAATGTGCCGCCAAACACTACCTTGCAGTTAACCCGAGTATTTTCAACGCCAACAACCTGCAGGCGAATTCGCCCATCGTCCAACAACAAGGTATCCCCGGCACTGCACTGCTCGGTCAGGGCTTTGTAATCAACGCCTACAGATTGCTGATCACCATTCTGCTCAGCCAGTGCGGTATCAAGACTGAACAAGTCATCTTTTTTTAAATCTATAGAACCACTTTGGAAGCTTTGGATACGAATTTTCGGACCTTGCAAGTCGGCCAATATGGCAACGCTGGTGTCGCTTGCCTCACTGAGTTCACGAATTTGACGAGCACGCAGAATATGATCTTCGCTTCGACCATGGGAAAAATTCAGCCGAAAAACGTTTACACCGGCGGCAATCAGCCCCTGCAGCACACCTGGGCGATCAGTGGACGGTCCCAGTGTGGCAACTATCTTGGTTCTGCGGCTCAAACGATCTCCCTTGCTGCAAAATTTTGCTTAGCGTGTGGACGTAAATAATGAAGTTCGACCTTAAACGATGTGGTCAGTCAGATAAAGCGAATGTCAGCGTGATTTTTGCCCATGAAGTATGCGCAGTAACGTTTTCTTGACACCTATTCCAGACTTGCACTTGTACAAAAAGTTGACTTTACTTAGTTCATTCAGGTCAAAATGAGTGCTTACTAAATGGACCTTAGTATAGCCGATGTAGAACGTACAATATTGGAAGCAATCAGGGCTGACGCTCTGACCTTGCCTACGCTTCCAGACGTTGCCCTAAGAGTTAAAGAAGTTGCCTCCAAGCCGGAGACTGACATCAATACACTCTATCGAGTGGTTTGCACGGATGCGTCGGTATCAGCGCGCATGTTGAAAGTGGCTAATAGTCCTGCAATGCGGCGCAGCGAAAACGAAGTGACGGATCTCAAACTTGCATTGACTACTATGGGTACCAAGTACTCCAGCAACCTTGCACTAGGTGTTGCCATGGCCCAGATGTTCCAGTCGAAGACGGCGGTGATTGACAAACAATTGAAGGCCACCTGGCAGCTCAGTTCGGAAGTAGCCGGCCTTTCGCAAGCTTTCTGTCAGTTCGCAGCTGGACTGGAGCCTTCCGTTGGCATGCTGGCGGGGCTGGTGCACAGAATTGGTGCCTTGCCCGTGCTTAGCTTCGCTGAGCAAAACGAGTCACTGTCGAGTAACGAAGATTTACTGCTAGAGGCGGTAGAGTCTCTTCACCCCTATCTGGGCGGTCAGATTCTCAGGAAATGGGGCTTTAGCGATTCCATTGTTGAAGTTTGTGAGCACTACCTGGATTTTGAACGTGAGCGTGAGACCGCGGATTACGTTGATGTGGTCACTGTTGCTGTACTAGAGAACTCGGGGGCAACGGATCAGGCACTGGCCAACGTTGATCGATCTAAAGTGGGGGCTTATGCTCGCCTGAATATGAACCCGGAAAGTGGTGGTGTTGGTACGGTTGAAATCTCTGGTACTGCTTCAGATGCCGCCTGGGCTATGGGCTAGTGGCGTTCGCAAGCGACTAGCGGCGCACTATCGCCCTATATTAAAACCATTCTTGTAAAGGTCGACAAAAGCGCGGCCGATCACATCGATAACTTCCTGCACAGAACTGGTGTTTTTCAGGTCATCGATTCGGTATTCCACCGCCCCTGAATCGCCAACCGTCTGCACGCTGATGACTGCGATCTTTTCGTCGCCAACAATGTTCGAGTATCGAAAGCGGATGTTATGGGCTTCGTTATCAATCTTGATAAATTCTGCAATGGCGCGCTTGGCCAGCTGGTAGTCATCATTGCTTTCGGATTTATCTCTGACAATATCAGAAATACGACGCACGAAAGCATCCACCGCGTTAGCAAGCTGATGCCAATGGCGGCTATTGGTCACCGACGTTTGCGAATGCCCAAGCTGATTGGCCGCCAGTTCAGCGGTTCTTTCGGCGTGTAAATTGATTTCCAGATTGGCGAAAACGCTGGGGTCAACCAGTTGGGTAACGTCCTGGTTTGTATTGATGAAAAGCAGACCGAAACGTGGTCCGTGATCAGTGGATTCTTTATGGCATATCAGTGCGCTGCCACTGACCGATCGCCCGGATAGGGACAAAACAAAATCCAGTTTGTCCAGTAGCTCACTGTCCAAGGTGCGGCAGATAAAGCTCAGCCCATTCTCACTGAAATCGACCGCTACGCAGGATTCGTACCGGCCAAGACCGCTGAAATGATGTTTGCGAACCTTGATTTCGGTGCCAGGTATGCTGTGTCGCGAGTCACGGCGCCGTTCGTCGACTTCGTCCGTTTTGCTGTCGGGCTTTTGCTTCATGGCTCATCCTTGGCGCATGGGGTGCCGCGCGCAGAAATTCGCGCTGCTTATATTGGTTTAGCCTATGTGGATTGTGATTTCCAGTGATGGCAAGTGCCCGATAAATCCTACCAGTACCGGACTCTACCGAGATCTACATGGATAAAGCCGTTTTCGGCATACAGACCTACGCCACCAAGTTTCAACTCAACAGCTGCTTTGTGCAGCGTTTCCAGCGACGTGCCGGGCAAACGTATGTCAATGGCCTTACCCAGTATATGCTGGCTCTTGCTGGCCACCTGGCGTCCTGCTGCGGCAAGGCTTTGGTTAGTTTGTGGCGAGCGGTATCCCGAAATGACTTCAAAATCGGCATCGCTGCCGACGGACTGCCGTAATGTATACAACAGCTCGAACAAACTCGGATCGATAGCGGCCACTTCATTGCGCCTGTGATCACGCAGCAAGCTGTTCAGTTGCTTCAGGCTTTTCGGCAGGAAGCGGCCGTTGCGCCAGTAGGTGATGCGTAATCGCTCTCCTGTGTGGAGATTATGGAAGCCAAGCGTTTTGCTGTGTTGTGCAGAATTGGCGGCTTGGGCGCTAGACAATGGCAGTGCACTGCTGAGCGATAACAACGCCGAGAGCATCAAGCGAATAACAAGCTTGTTATCAGGATTTCGTTGCAGTTGCATTTTTTCCTGCGCGAACAATACCGTAAGCCAAAGTGGAGCTTGGTGAGTCTGTTTCGATCTGCGGCCCGTTGGAATCAAGATCATAAATATCCTGGCTGTGCTGTAACACGCCATCATCATTTACCCAACTGGTCCAGTAAACATAATGTACTGGTAAAGTTTCGCGAACTCTTACAGCACGCGTATTGCCTGAATTCAGCAGCGACTCTATTTCTGCGTTTGTATACTGTGATTCCAATACATACCTTGCCAATCGCTCAGGGTGTTCAAGCCTCACGCAACCCGAGCTCAGCGCTCTGTCAGCTCGCTGAAAAAGGGTCTTGGCATTAGTGTCATGCAAATAAATTGCCCGGCTGTTTGGAGTAACAAATTTAACTTTGCCGAGTGCATTTTTCGGGCCGGGCGCTTGTTTCATCCGGTAAGGAAAATCCTTGAGCATGGATGGCCAATCGATGGTTGCAGGGTCTATTTGTTCCTTACTGGTCCAGTCGGCGTAGACTGCAATGTTTCGCTGACTTAAATAGTCTGCTTGTTTGATCTGTTTGGGTATCAAATCCTTGTGAGCAATCTTTGGTGGTACGTTCCAACCTGGATTTAGCACCACACTGCTGAGTTCGGAACTGAATTGCGGTGTTGGGCGACTGGTTTTGCCCACAATCGCTTTCAGCGTCAAGACGCTCTCATAACGTTCAAAAACGCTAACCTGAAAGGCCGGTATATTGGCAATCAGGTAGCGCTCCCCCAATGAATTGTCCAGAGTAGCCATACGCAACAGGTTTGTACGCAAGCGACGCTCCATCCATTCTGCGTCCAGGCGCAGTGCGCTCACACTCTGCGCGTCCAGCTTGCCGCTTGCAGGCAAGCCAAAGCGCTTCTGGAACTGCATTAGTGCTGCTTGAAGCTGCGGCGCCAATTTGGCTACCTCTGAATCGGGCGCGGTAGAGTGGGCAACAGTCACCTGGCGTACGCTGCACACCTCAGAGGAAAGCCCACCCAAGGTGACTTCCTCGTTAAGCAGGTCACCCTGCAGCCAGAGCAGGTAAGCGGCTAGCTCTGGATTTATTTCGCTGTGTGAATCTGCGCACCAATACCCGGAGTCATTAAGTAAGCGATATTGAATGTAGTGGCTGAATAGCGCGCTGTACTGAGGCCAGGGGCTTTCCAGCAGAAGTTCTTCAATCGAATCGGTCTGCTGTGACTGCTGGTAACGAGCAACAATCAGTTTTGCGTATTGGGATTTACTCGGGTGACCCAGCCAGTGTGGTGCTGTGCCACTGAGGTTGGCAGCAATGCGCGCTCTTAAATTGCTGTCTGCGCCACTTGATTGACTTGAAAAGGCTAATGTTACGGCTAGAAAAAATAGCGGGATGAAGAGTTTGTTTGCTTGAAAAGATTGCTCAAGGAAAGAAGTTGGTAGATTCTTTTGGGTTGAGACAATGTTTTTCATACTGACCCTGTTGATTTAAAGGCAGTTCACATAAGCTGCGTGATCATGTTCACAGTAAATCCGTAAACTGTTCAAAAAGTGTACTGCAGTAATTCACATTTCGCCGTTTTTTGGCGATGAGCGGACTGCAAAGAAGAGCAATTAGCCGTTTGTCGATCTTGAATATCCGGCTATAGTTAATATGTTGTCTTGGATTTTCGCGGCCATTGATCGGCTCGAACTAGACAGTGGCTGTAAATGGACTGAATAAAAAATGGATGTTTTTTCGTACGCCGTACTATGACTCTGCCTCTTTATAATCTTCTGATCCGCATACTGACGCCGTTGATCTTGCTGCGCCAGCTCGTTAAGAGTCTGAAAGAACCCGGTTATCGACAACGTTTGCCTGAGCGGCTGGGCTATTGCCCGAAAACCTTGCCAAAACAGGCGATATGGATTCATGCAGTGTCCGTGGGTGAGACGGTTGCCTGCGTGCCGCTGGTGGCCGGCTTACGCAAGCGTTATCCGCAGCACCGCATACTCATTACTACCATGACGCCCAGCGGCAGCGAACAAGTCAAGCGCAGTTTTGGAGACAGCGTGGATCACGCTTATCTTCCGTATGACCTTCCTGGTGCGATGCGGCGTTTTATTGGCCAGCTGCAACCTTATATGTGTGTGATTATCGAAACAGAATTATGGCCAAACATGATTGGAGAATGCGCGCGAAACAATGTGCCAACAGCACTGGTTAACGCGCGTCTTTCGGAGAAGTCGGCACGGGGTTATGCGCGAATTCCCAGGTTGGTAAACGACATGTTTGCAGGACTTACAATTGTTGCGGCGCAAAGCGACACTGCAGGTGATCGCTTTCTTGCTCTGGGTCTTGATCAGGACAAATTGCATATTGGCGGCAGTATCAAATTCGATTGCATTTTGGACGACGTTACCAAGAAGCGCGCCGTGAAGCTGCGCAAATCCTGGGACCCGGAGTGTACGCGGCCCATCTGGATTGCCGCCAGCACTCATAAGGGTGAAGAGGCTATCATTCTTGATGTGCATAAAAAATTAATGGTGAGCCACCCTGATGCATTGTTGGTGCTGGTGCCCAGGCACAGGCACCGAATGGAGTCCGTTTACAAATTGTGTCAGCGAAGTAATATGACGGTGATAAGGCGCTCACGTGCGCAAACTGTCAGTGATTGCTCACAAGTAGTGCTAGGCGACACCATTGGCGAACTAAGCCTGTTGTACGGTGCTTGCGATATTGCGTTTGTTGGCGGTAGTTTGGTCCCACGCGGTGGCCATAATATGATTGAACCAGCTGCATGGGGCTTGCCGATAGTCTGTGGTACGAACACATTTAACTTTCCTGAAGTGGCTGCAGCACTGAGCCGTTCTGGTGGCCAGCACTGCGTGCACAATGCCCAACAGCTTTTACTGCAACTGGAGCGCTTATTGCCGGATGTTAGCGGTAGGCGCACTGTAGGTGAAGCAAATCGCGCCCTGGTGGCAAGTCATCGTGGTGCTGTTGAAAAGCAATTATCCATTCTGGATTGCCTGATATCTGACGCGGCCTGATCTGGCCTTTTAACAAAATCGCAACTGTGTTTCGAAACCGTCTGGGGTAACCTGCGTTTTTAGCGATGCACTTGGTAATCAGCCAGCAACGGGAGGTAATATGTACGACCTAATCATTCGAAACGGGCTTGTGGTAGACGGTACTGGCGGTCCGGCAAAAACCACTGACGTTGCAGTAAAAGACGGCTTGATCGCAGCGGTTGGCAGTATCGACGGCGACAAGTCAGCTAAAAGGGAAATTAACGCAGACGGTTTACTTGTCACACCCGGCTGGGTTGACACCCATTCGCACATGGACGGGCAAGCAAGTTGGGACCCTTACTGCAGCCCGGCTAATCACCACGGCATCACAACGCTTGTGATGGGCAATTGCGGCGTGGGTTTCGCACCGTGCAAACCCGATGAGCGATCGCATCAGGAACTTATAGAAGTGATGGAAGATGTGGAAGACATTCCAGGAGCTGCTCTGGATGAAGGCATTAGCTGGGACTGGGAGAGTTTTCCTGAGTATCTGGATGCACTGGATAAGTTTCCGCGGGCCATCGACGTGGCAGCACAGGTTCCGCACTGTGCGATTCGAACCTATGTGATGGGTCAGCGCGGAATAGATAATGAAGACGCAACAGCGGACGATGTGGCGCAAATGGCGGCTCTTGTAAAAGAAGGCATTGCGGCGGGCGCTGTTGGTTTTACTACATCACGAACTGAACTGCACATGACCCGACATGGAGCGGTTATGCCGGGCACATTCTCAACCGAGGAAGAGCTGCTGGGTATTGGTAAAGTTCTCGGTGAATTGGGCACCGGCATCTATGGCATGAATTCCGACTGGTACAACTGGGAAGAAGAACTGGACTGGATGAAACGTTTATCTATAGAAAACCAGTGCACTCTGAATTTTGTGTTGTTCTATCAAAACGAAGAAGCCTGGGCGCGCGTACAGGAGATATTCAAGTACGTTGAGAAAGCCAACGCCGAAGGTGCCAAACTGGTTGCTCATGTTGGTGTGCGCCCGGTTAACGTGTTGATGAACTTCAATGGAACTGTGCACCCGTTCTTTCTGCACCAAAATTTCGGACCGCTGATGGCCTTGAGCCCAGAGGAGCGTATCGAAAAACTGCGGGACCCGGAGTTGAAAGCCAAAATTCTGGCTGAGCCCACTCCGTCTATGGGTAATGAAGTGGCCGATAGAATGGTCACCGACTTCGACATAATGTTTGAGCTGGGCGAAGATCCGAATTACGAACCCGATCCTTCCGAGAGTATTGCCCACAAAGCAAAAGCGGCGGGTGTCAGTCCACAAGAATACGCCTACGACGCGCTGCTGGAGCGCGATGGCAATGCTATGTTGTATTTCCCTTTCATGGGTTACGGCAATGGTGATTTAAGCCGGCAGTTGAGCATGATCAGGCACAAGGATGCGGTGTTAAGTCTGGCTGATACCGGTGCGCATTGTGGTGTGCTAAGTGATGTCTCAATACCAACTTACTGGCTATCGTATTTTACTCGAGATCGCGAACGCGGTGAACGAGTACCCGTTGAAGAAGCGGTTAAGTTGCATACTCACGATACGGCTCGATGTGTTGGTCTGGAAGACAGGGGCACGCTTGAGCCGGGTATGAAAGCTGATATCAATGTGATTGATTACGAGAACTTGCGAATGCTGGCGCCAGAAGTGCGCTACGACCTGCCTGCCGGTGGGCGGCGGATATTCCAGGGTGCACAAGGCTATAAATACACCATAGTGAGCGGTGAAGTCATTATGCATGATGGCGTTGAAACCGATGCAATGCCTGGAAAGTTGATTCGAGGCACACAAAAACCTCAGGGAGCAGTGAGTGCCGTTTAGAAAAAGCGCCTGATGCTCATGGCGCGTCAGGTAGCGAAAACGCCAGGTACTCGTCACCTGCTTTAGTGCCCAGCTTTCCGCCGCTGGCCGCAATCACTATGTATTGCTTGCCATTAACAGAATAAACGCTGGGCGTGGCATAGCCTGCAGCGGGCAGCTGGTATTCCCAGAGTAGGCGACCATCGTTTTGATCAAATATTCTTAACTTCTCGTCCATGGTTGCGGCAATGATGAGCAATCCACTGGCCGTAACGACCGGGCCACCGTAGTTTCGAGTACCTGTTTGCGCGATACCTTTTGCGGAGAGCTCTGCATGCTCACCGAGTACCTGTTGCCACAGTAGCTTGCCAGTCGCCATGTCAAACGCATTTAGCGTACCCCAGGGTGGTTTTATGGCCGGGTAATAGTTCTGGTCGAGGAAATCGTTATAGCCTGCAAAGGCATAAGCGATAGTTCCAGAATTGTCAGCACCAGCCGATTGTTCCGGCAACGGTTTCTCTAGCGCTCGGTCCAGCTCAAACAAGTAGTCGGTGACTGTTTCAATTTCGTGCTCAGGCAAGTGTGCAAATGACATCATGCGCCCTTTACCAAGTTGTACTGTGGTTATTGCGTCACTTTTTTGCAGGCGTCTGGATATGCCTGTTAAATTCGGTGCGTAAGGATAAAACCCTTCCAATTTCTGGCCGTGGCAACCGGCGCAATAGTTTCTGAAGGCCAACTTGCCTTGTGCGTTAGATTCTTCAGCCTCCATCGCTATTTCTTCGTAATGGATCAGCGCCGGCGCTTCCGTTGCGTTAATGTAGTAAGTATTAGTGCGTGGGTTAAATGCACCACCTCCCCAATTTGCGCCGCCGTAGAAGCCCGGATTTAAAATGGTTTTCTCAGTTGTTACCGGCTCAAAGTACCCAAAAGGTTTGGCTTGCGCGAAAAGAGTACTGACATACTCGTGAGTTTCTTCTGTGATATCACTGAGATCGCTTTCATCAAACGTTTGACGGGTGAACGGTTCAGGTAAGACCACTTTAGGTTGGCTTGGCCAATGGTGTTGACCAGGGAGACCATTGGTTGATACCGTTTGCTCTGCGATTGGAAACACCGGTTCTCCAGTGTCGCGATCCAAAACATACAACACCCCTTGCTTGGACGCTTGTATAACTACGTCTCTTTGCCGGTTTTCATGCCTTATGGTGGCCAGTGTAGGGGCAGAGCTTAAATCCCGGTCCCATAGGTCGTGGTGCACAGTTTGGTAATGCCAGCGGCGTTCGCCAGTCTGCGCATCCAGCGCAATAATGGAGTTGCCAAACAGGTTCTTGCCTTTGCGCTTGCTACCGTCAAAATCGGGTGTGGGTGAGCCGGTTGGTACAAAGACCATGCCACGATCTGTATCAACGCTAAGGCCGGCCCAGGCGTTTGCACCACCCGCCTGAGCGAGATACTCTTTGGGCCAGGTTTCGCTCCCATAATCACCAGGCTTTGGAATGGTATTGAAAGTCCATACCAGGGTACCGGTGCGAACATCATAGGCGCGGATGTGCCCGGGAGCAGCACCATCGGTTTCCAGTACAGCGCTACCCATAATCAGAAGGTCGTCAAACACAACACCAGGCGAGGGTGCATTGATGCTTACACGCTGGTAGTCCCTGCCAAGACCTTTGCGCATATCAACCACGCCGCCGTCACCAAAATCATTCGCTAACTTGGCCGTTTGTGCATCCAGCGCGAACAACCAGTGTCCGTTTGTAAGGAACAAGCGTCGCTGTTTGCCATCTCCCCAGCTTGCCAAGCCGCGCATATAGGATGTACCGACGTAGTCTCCTTCGGGTTGGTAGGTCCATAGTTCTTTGCCACTGGCGGCATCCACTGCGAATACATTGTAATTTGGGCTACGCCCATACAAAACGCCTTCGATAATAAGCGGGTTAAGTTGCAATTCCGATGCAGCAGGTATAGGTGCCCCTTGTGCGCTGGCGTAACGCCATTGCAAGGAAAGCTGATCAACATTGCTTTTATTAATCTGCTCAAGAGCGGAGTACTGACGTGCCTTTAAGTCGCCGCTGTAAGCAGGCCAATCGAGATTACTTTTCGTGCCGGTAGATTGCGTAGAGGGTTCAGCGGGCTTCAAACAGGCAGTCAGCAGAGCGACCAGCACAAGCGAGAGTTGTATTTGTCGATAGGCTGTAAACATCGTAGACTCGCGTTCGGCTATGGCCATAGTATGCCAAGCTGCCTGGTTCAATGCACTTACCAAATATAGAGACTATCAATGAAACTACTCGGCAAGGCAGCACTTTCCCTTGTGATCATTCTGCTGGTGCTTGCTGTTGTATTTCGCGAACGCGTAGCAGACCTGTACGCGCAGGCTACCCCGATTGACTATCAGCTCAACGCCGGCGACATAGTGTTACCTTCTCGGCAGCAGCCAGAAACAGCTGACTGGAAATCATTGTTCAATGGTGAAAACCTCGATGGTTGGTTGATTAAATTTACCGGCTCCACTGTTGGCACGAACATCAACAATACGTTTCGAGCCGACAACGGCGTGCTGAGTGTGGACTATTCTGATTGGGATTCGTTTGCAGGTCGGTTCGGCCACATTTTTACGGTGCATTCATACTCGCATTACTTATTGCAGTTTGAGTATCGTTTTGTCGGTGATCAAGTGAAGGGCGCAGGCTCTTCGATGGCGTGGGCAATCCGAAATAACGGCGCCATGTTACATGCGCAGCACCCTGACACAATGCGGCTTGAACAAGATTTTCCAGTGTCGATCGAAGCACAATTACTTGGTGGATTGGATGATGGCGAACGACCTACGGCAAACTTGTGCACACCGGCGACAAACGTAGTACTCAATGGTGAAGTTTATCGCGCTCACTGCACTGAATCAGTGTCCAGAACCTATCATGGAGATCAATGGATCAAGGCCGAGTTTGAAGTGCTGGGCAGCGAGCGAATCAGGCATTTTATTAACGGCGAAATAGTCTTTGAGTACTCGCAACCTCAATATGACCCGTTCAGTGTAGACGCTAGCCACATCGGTAAAAGCCGGGAGTTAATCAATAGCGGCCACATTGCATTCCAGGCTGAAAGCCACCCAACCCAGTTTAGAAACATTCGCCTGCTGGAGTTGCCTGCCTCTTGAGTTCTATTGAAATCGGACTGTCAGTATTTTCCTTCTTCACCTCACTACTTACAGCAATAACGGGTGTTGGCGGTGGCATGATATTGATTGCGGCAATGGTAGGTGTTGTTCCTGCGGCCGCTTTGGTGCCGGTACATGCGGTTATTCAGCTAGCCAGCAATGTGAGTAGAGCGGGTTTCGGCTGGCGTCATATTCGCTGGGAATACATGACTGCATTTGTTGCGGGTTCGATCATTGCCGGTGCTCTGGGTTCGCAATTTATCCGACTGATTAATCTCGACTACATCACTTTATTCGTCGCCGCTTTTATTTTGCTCAGTGTCTGGGTGCCAAACTGGATAAATGTATTGCTCAATGAGCGCAGCGAGATGTTTAGCATTGGCGTGGTCCAAACGGGATTGGGAACCATGGGGGGCACAACAGGGCCGCTGGCCAATGCCAGTTTGATGCGTTTAGCTTGCGCGCGCGACGAAGTAGTCACAACGGTTGCCGCACAAATGAGTGTTACACACATTATTAAGATAATGGCTTTCAGCTTGTTGGGCGTTAGCATCTGGTCATGGTGGCCATTGATGACAGGCATGTCTGTCGGGGTTATCCTAGGTTCCTGGGTGGGTACCCGTAGCAGAGCGAAATTGAACGAACAGTTGTTTAAGCGAATTGTGAACATTCTGCTGACGGTATTGGCTTTGCGCATGGTCTACTTGACCCTGGCTTAAAAAAACCAGGTAAATAAAGATAAGAAGAGGTTAAGCATGAATACCAACAAATCGGCTGACATGGGCCTATTTTGGGGCTGCTGGATTGCCCTGATTGCCACATCGTTTGGTTTTGTAATACGCGGATTGACGGCGGGTGAGTGGGGTGCGGAGTTTGGTCTGACCGAAACCCAGATTGGTGAAATACTGGGTGCAGGCCTATGGCCGTTTGCCATTTCAATCATATTGTTTAGCCTGGTCATTGACAAAATTGGCTACAAGATTGCCATGCTGTTCGGCCTGGCGTGTCACGTTGTATCGACCTTGCTGATTCTAAATGCCAGCAGTTACGGCCAGATGTATATAGGCACATTTGTCTTCGCCTTGGGTTGTGGAACAGTGGAGGCGTATATAAACCCGGTCGTTGCGACAATGTTCAGCCACGAAAAAGTGAAGAAGCTAAACGTACTCCATGCGGGCTGGCCGGCGGGATTGGTGCTGGGAGGTTTGATTGCCATCGGGCTTGGTGATGTTCACTGGAAAACCAAAGTTGCATTAATATTCCTACCCACCATTGTTTATGCAGTAATGCTGGTCAATAAGCAATTTCCGGTGAATGAGCGAGTGGCAGCAGGTGTATCGTATCGCGAGATGCTCAGCGAGATGGGCGCAGTAGGTGCCTTGATAGCGCTTAGTCTTATCGTTATGGAAGTGGGGCGCCTGTTCGAATGGTCGCTGGCGTTGATGATTGCTTTGATTGCCATCGGCACGCTTGCCTACGCGGCCTATAGTCGTTCAATTGGTCAACCACTATTTATTCTAATGCTGTTGATTATGATGCCGTTGGCCACTACTGAATTGGGTGTGGACGGCTGGATAACCTCTTTGATGAGCACAAGCATGGAAGAGATAGGCGCTGCCGCCGGTTGGGTGCTGGTGTACACCTCGGCCATTATGGCCATCTTGCGATTTTACTTCGCCGGCAAGTTAATTGACTTGCTCACGCCGTTTGGTCTGCTGGCAGTCAGTTCTATCATCGCAGCGGCGGGCTTGTTTGCATTGGCGGGTGCGCAAGGTGCAATGATGATTCTATTGGCCGCCACCGTTTACGGCGTGGGTAAATCTTTCTTCTGGCCAACAACATTGGGCATTGTCGCGGAGCAATTTCCACGTGGCGGGGCGCTAACACTGAACTCAGTTGCCGGGGTTGGCATGTTGGCGGTTGGAATCGTGGGCTCGGCGTTTTTGGGCAATATTCAGGATCGGGCTGTGTCGGATCAGCTGGAAGAAGGTCATCCTGAGGTGTATGAACGCTATGTGACTCGTGAAGAGCGCAGTGTATTTGGTTCTTATAGAGCGCTGGATACTGAAGCGGTGGATACTGCAAGTGAAGAGCAAAAAGATATAATTTCGCTTGCGCAGAAAGAAGCACCCAAGAGTGCGCTTACTACGGCTGCCTGGTTGCCGGTTGGGATGCTTGTTTGTTATTTATTGTTGATTGCGTATTTCAGATCTCGAGGTGGTTATAAGCCTGAGACCCTATAGTCGATGAATTTCTTACCGGCGACAAGATCCCGGCGATAAGTAGCTCTTGATTTATCGCCGGTCTTGGAGCATCGACAAATTCAGAGTCAATCTAGAAAGGCTTCTGCCCACGAAAATGATGCGGACAATGCTCACCTGTTTTCAGTACCTCAACCATCGCCGCCCAGGTTCTGGTTTGCCTATCAATATCTTCCGGCCCGGTGGTTGCATCGAAAGCAGGGCGTTCTGGCCCACGTAAGCGTTCCAGCTCTTTTTCTGCAACAGGCGTATACCACTTGTTACGATTTCGCAGCTCTACGTTTGAGAACCCAGCCTCTTCAAGTGCTTTATGGTATCGATTGGGCGAGGCCATGCCAAACCCGAGATCCTCTGATTTTAGGTATGCAGCCATCTCCGGTGACGGTTCGCCGTCGTGGCTAATCAACCAATCCGATGCTACAAACCAGCCGCCAGGCTTGAGTATGCGAAGTACATCTTTTGCGAGCGATTCTTTGTCTTCTATATGGACAATGGAATCTTTACTAAAAACTACATCAATGCTGGCAGTATCAATCGGAATAGGGAAGCCAGGTTCAATTTGGCGAACTTCAAGTTGATCCGACACGCCAGCTTCCACAGCAGCCTCTCTAGCGAATCGACAGACAGGTTCCTCAACGTCCAGGCCAATTACTTTTTTCGCACCAAAGTCACGAATCAAGCCAATGCTTATACCACCTGAACCGCAACCTATATCGAGAACCGTTTTGCCACTCAGATCAATTCCTTCCAATAAGCGACCCACCTCTTCGGCGCCACCGGGTGATAAGTAGCCTTTGCCCCACATTAACTCCAGAAACTGAATAACGGCGTCGTCGTAATGAAGTTCTTCGGTGTCGCTCATTGTGGTGTAAGTCCTGCTTGCTCTATAGCCAAAGGTATTGTTGCAACATCGGTTGGACTGAAAACGCGTGCTCCGGATACTCCCGGAATATCCTTAAGCTGTTTCAGGAATTCCGCACAAATTGCGATACCTTCGGCACGTTGGTCACTTGCATGTTTCAGTCTATCCAAAACAGAGTCGGGAATTCTGAGATGGCTTTGATTCTCTTTGAGTTCACAGGCTACATCGTATGATGGGATCGGTGAGGTCCCAACAACAATATAGGCGCTGCGATTGATGCGGTTTTGTCTAAGATGCTTCATATATCGCGTAAGCAAATCAATGTTCAGGCAGAGCTGGGTTTGAAACAGCTGGGCCCCGGCAACGATCTTGCCATTTAGAGTGTCTGTGTTCTGATTGGGGCGTGGATCGTGAATGTTAGCCATGGTGCCCAACACAAAATCAGAGGCGTTGTCGCGGAACTCATCACGGTACACCTTCTGTGCAACACCGAGCAGCTCCACAACGTCGGTATCTACCATGAACTGTTGCTCGGATTTGATTTCATCTGGCGTACTTTTACCTCTGACCAACATTAAGCTTGAAACACCCAGTTCGCGAGCACCTAACAGATCGCTTAGTAAGGCGCCGCGACTTCTGTGCCGGCAACTGAGCTCCATCACAACATCAATAGAATGCTGCTTAAGAATGGCGGCTGCGGCCAGCGACGACATATGTACCCGACCAAAGCGATTGTCGGGAACGTAAATAGCGTCAACGCTCTTTCCCAGAATTTTCGCATCGCTAACGAGTTTATCCCGGTGACTGTCAGGCGTGAGTGGAAGCTCAGCGCACAGGGCGAAGTCTTTGTCTCGAATAGCTGCTACGAAATCGGTCACGAATAATTACTCACAGAAACCGGAAAACGGCTCAAGTAGCGATACCACTGATATCTCGTGAAAAGCCTTGTTCGACGTAAACATATTCGCCGGTGCCATAACCATTGAACACGGTAGCTGTTGATGAACCGTACCCACCCATTTCACCAAATTCTATCCAATCGCCTTCGTTAGTGCTTTCCGGTAAAGGAACCTCATAGCTGAACACATCCAGCGAATCGCAGGTTGGACCGAACACCGTAAATGGTACGGTAGCTTCCTCTAACAACTGATTGCCGCGAAACACTCTTGTCGGCAATTCGACGCGAGATAACAACTGCTCCATAAACCCGCCATAAATGCCGTCATTGAGGAATACCACGGGTTCTGCGCGGCGGTGCTTCACTCGAGTCAGTATTGATATGGCTGGGTCCACCAATGCTCGGCCGGGTTCGCAAACAAGTTCGATCTCCCGGCCGGAAAAGTGACGGCTAAACTGCTGTTCAATTTCATCAAAGAAAGCCTGCAGCCGTGGCGCTCCGCTGTTCAGATACACAGTCGGGAAACCTCCGCCAATATTGAGCATCTCAATGTTGGCGGTCGATGCCTTTTCGATATAGGCCGCGTGCTGGATGTATTCGTTGTAAGCTCTAGCGCTGGTGCACTGAGAGCCAGGGTGAAAAGTCAATGCAGTTCGGTAACCAAAGTCTTTCGCCATGGAGAGCAATTCGGTAGCGCCAGTGTCGTTGGTGCCGAACTTTTTTCCTAGATCATAAACCGCGGTAGAAGCGCCTACGTTAAATCGAACTGACACTTCCACATCTGCATCATTGCCAATCACACTGTGAATTTTCTTTAGTTCTATCGGGTCATCAACTGCAAAACTTCGAACCGTATAATCCGAGTAGGCCTGGTCAATCTCATGTCTCGACTTAACAGGATTATCGTACAGCAAGGTCGCGTCGTTCTGGATGCCTCTGAGTAGCTCGATTTCGGTAACCGACGCAACATCGAAATGCGTGATGCCAAGATCACATAAACCACGTAACAGCGGGCTCGCAGGGTTCGCCTTTACAGCATACGCAACGGTACCTGGAAATCCCTGACAGAACCTTGTAACGTGGTCCTTGAGAATCGGTAGACTTAGGCAATTCAATGGTAATTCCGGTTGCAGTTGCGCAATCAGTTCGGCGGTACTGCGATAAGTGTCGAGCATTCAGAGCTTCCTAGAAGGCCATAAGAACGGACGCTGCGGTATCACTCATCATGACATTGCCGCTATTGGGTAGTTTAGCGTCCTAGGTCCGATAAAAGCTATAGATATTAAGGGCTTTGTTCAATATCATGATTGCCCTGTTACCGCCTGGAGTCAGCATTGAGCCGGCCAGACAATTCACGCATTCTGTTCAATAAAGCACTTGATTTACTGAAGGAAAACGCGCACGAGGAAGCCGAGGGCCTGTGCAGAGAGGCAGTCGCTCGTGAACCCAGTGATGTTAATTTTATCGCCCTGTTGGGTACCATTCTTATGCGGGGTGGAAAGCTGGAAGAGGCCGAATCCTGGCTTCGCCGGGCCGTGGATATTGCACCGGGTTTTCCCAGAGCGCAGGAAGATCTTGGCACAGTTTTGTTGAATCTGAAACGTGCGGAAGAGGCGCTGCCTTATTTAGAGAAGGCTACAGATCTCGATGGGCACAATGCGGAAGCTTTTTTTAAGTTAGGCGGGGCGTTAAAAGCGCTTGGCAGGATGGAAGAAGCCGAGCAAGCTTTCAATAAATCGACAGCCCTCTCGCCAGAAAAAGGTCAATTTGCGGAGGCGGCAGATCTGTTCCTGCAAGGCAGATTTCGTGAAGCTGAAAAAATAGCACAAGATCTTATTCGGGTGAACCCAAGAGATGTAAATGCGGCGTCGCTACTTGCGCGAATAGCCATTCAGGCGAGCTGCTACAGTGATGCCGAGGCTTTACTTCGAAAGATCTTGCAGTTGGCACCCCGTTACATCGAAGCCTGGCACGATCTTAGTACTGCCTTGAAAGAGCAGAGTCGGTACAGCGAGGCAGTTGAAGCGCTACAAACGGCGATCGATATTGAGCCCGACAACGCTATCTCGCATTATTTTCACGGCGCCGCTCTGGCAATGGATTCCAAACCTGAACTTGCTGAACAATCCTATCGACGTGCGATTGAATTGAATGCGTCTCTGTCGGGTGCACATTTGGGGTTAGGCCATGTTTTGAAAACAATTGGTCGACAGGAAGAGGGAATAGCAGCCTATCGTGCGGCAAAAGAATTGCGGCCAAATTTTGGTGAGATCCACTATAGCCTGTCAAATCTCAAAACCTTTCGCTTTGATGCCGATGAAATCACAGATATGGAGCATCGGCTTGAGAACAGCAAGCTAAGCACCGAATCGGTGGTTCACTTCGCGTTCACGCTTGGCAAAGCGCATGAAGATCTGGGTAATTTCGATAAGGCCTTCGAATACTATGCTAAGGCCAATCAGGCGCATCGAGAATCGGTGGCCTACGATCCGGTTCAAACAGAAATAGTGCATTCACGTATCAGAGAGCTGTTTGACAGGGATCTTTTTGCAAAAGCCGCTGCGGGCCAGTTTGGTTGCCAAGAAGCAGCGCCAATTTTTATTCTTGGCTTACCGCGCTCAGGCTCTACCTTACTGGAGCAAATTCTTGCCAGTCACAGTCAGGTTGACGGTACCAGTGAGCTGCCTGATCTCAGTCTGGTGATCCAGTCGTTAACGGATGCGGAAAAAGGCACAACCTATCCAGGTGCAGTTACCTCCTTGGGGAATGAGGAGCTAACAGCGCTGGGTGAGCAATATATACGCCAGACCATGCGACATCGATCGGGAGCAGCGTTTTTTACTGACAAGATGCCTAACAATTTTCCGCATATTGGCTTGATTCAGTTGATACTTCCAAATGCAAAAATTATTGATGCACGACGCCACCCACTGGACAGCTGCCTTGGCTGTTTCAAACAGCATTTCGCCAAAGGACAAACCTTTACATACGATTTATTCGAATTGGGTGAGTTCTAC
>CAYGSL010000022.1:0-16600 GCA_964352475.1 uncultured Pseudomonadales bacterium
ATGGCTTGATGCTTGACACACAACCATAGTCACTTGTTATGTGGCTTTCGCTTTCGGATAGAACTTAACTCCAGCGAGATCTTTGAAGTCAATATCCTGTGTCCAAACCGTAGCTTCGTGTTTCTGCGCCGTCGCATATATGATGCTATCTGCCAATGGAAGCTTTAGTTCAACACCGAAACTAGCTGCATTTAGTGCCAACTCTGCGTCTAGCGAAACAACGCTACCTTGCTCCATGTGAGCGATAGCTTCTAATGCTGCTTCCTCACCCCGTTGCCGAAGAATACTCTTAAATACTTCTGTGAGTGTAATACTTGGAACAATCAGTTTTTGAAGATTCTCGATGGGCTTGGCGAACGAAGCAGCGTTGCCATCTCCGGCAAAATAGGAAAGCCAGGCGGATGAATCGACAACATTCATATTCTGTCGCTATCACGATCGACATCCGTGTTGATGCCGCTCAAAAACCCTTTCAATTTCTTCATCGGTTTAACCGGGATGAGTTCAATCCTGTTTTTATACGTAAGGACCTGGATCTTTTGCCCAGAAGTAATCCCCATCGATTCACGGATCTCTTTTGGAATAACAATCTGAAATTTGGGAGAGACAGTTACAGCTTTCATACCATAATCCTCATCGATATAAACATCGTATTACGTTAACTGTATCGATGTAATATGTCAAGACACATTGCCCCAGGTTAAACAGCGCTGCTTTTTGGCGTCTATTTTCAACCCGTCGTTATGTGTCATTGCGATCATCTTGGTTTCAATCGTCCGGCTGCCCTCGCAGCCTCAGTTAATCCCGGCATAGATGGGCCTTGTTCCTGCGCAAGCAACCCCGTTTCCGATCGGCTAAATAGTGCCTGAAGAACTATGTTTCTAGTTTCTTTATCTACTTCCGTACCTTCAGACAACGCGAGATAAAGATACGTTAGCTGTTCCCACTCTTCACAGTCTCTCATGAGGTGAAATGAACTAAAAGTACCAGGGTCAGGCCTTACATCTCACACAAACGTTTGACCTTGTTTTCAAAACGGGGGTAGACTGGGGTTACACATCAAATGCCAAGACAAGGAATGTTATGGCACGACCTCTTCGAATCGAGTTTGCTGGTGCGTTGTATCATGTAACCGCGCGGGGTAACGCACGCCAGTCAATTTTTCTGTCTAATACGGATCGCGGGAGTTTTTTGGCGCTCTTGTCTGATGCAGTGCGCCGCTATAATTGGCGTGTTCATGCCTATTGCTTGATGGGTAATCACTATCATCTGCTTATTGAAACGGTCGATAGGACCTTGTCGGCGGGCATGAAGTACCTCAATGGAAGTTACTCGCAGTGCTTTAATCGACACCATCGGCGTGTAGGGCATGTGTTTCAAGGTCGCTTCAAGGCAATATTGGTTCAAGAGAACGCGTACTTCCTGGAGCTATGTCGATACGTAGTGCTAAACCCCGTGCGTGCGGAAATGGTGCGAACAGCGCGTGAGTGGCCATGGAGCAATTACAGAGCAACATCGGGAATGAGCCAGCCTCCCGATTGGCTTACTGTTAATTGGACGCTGTCCAAATTTTCAGATCGAACATTGAAGGCCTGTTACTCGTATCGCCGTTTTGTTGCCGAAGGCAAGAATCAACCGTCTCCATGGGCCGAGCTAAAGAACCAGATCTTTCTAGGGTCGGATGAGTTTGTGGATGATATGCAGTGCAAGATCGAGTTGGATCAGTCGCTGGATGACGTCTCAGTCGCGCAGAAGTCTCGCCCGAAGAAATCGCTTTCGTTTTACTTAACTCGCTAAGAACCTTAGGGGGCGATGGCGGGAGCTCATCTTGGTGGACGCTATTCGCTGCAAAAAGTGGAGAATCATTTGGGGTGAGGTATGCCACGTGAGCAGAGCAACGAAAGGGTTTGAGGAAAGTGTCAATGTGGTTGTCGATTAGAGTGTGTAACGTGTACTCGAATGTGCCAGGCTGCAATTGTTCTTTGAAATTAATCACAACCATTGCATCCTGGTTGTAATCGTATGGTTTGAAGTTCGCCATTAATGAGCCTCTGTGGGAATACCTCATTTTATCAAAAACAGCTTACTTTTAAGAGTTTTTCTACAGCCTCAACCCCAGGTTCAGCCGCGCTTACAGCGGCTGCTCCAATCCGTTGTTAGACGTATTGTTCAACGTAATCAATCTCCTGCTTTTCATAAGATGAAATTACGTCCGGTTCCTCCAAAAATAGGAATGCTCTAATAAACACAACGGAGTACGCTATGTGACCCATTACGGCCGCATCAAGAGTGAAAGTTCCTGGTTGATTTGGATCCCAGGTATTCGGATTCTTTGAACTATGATGATGCAGCTTTCCTCGTATATCTACAAAATGATCCGTATAGTTCTCAAATGTTTTGGTTGCGTAGACTGAGTGTGAACGAAACTCTTCGTGTAACTCGCTTCTCAACCAGTGATCAATTGGCTCGTCTAAAGCTTTTTCGAATGATGCACGAAATTCCGTGGAATTACGGTATTCCTTCTTTACATGCGGGCTCAATTCTCATTGCTTACCAACAAACCCGTCGCATACGGGCATCTAATCAATATCGCCCCAAACTCGCCCCGGGTAAAGATCCGTTGCAGGCTTATACAACCACTCATCCCGGTATGCCTTGCGCAATAGAACGGATATAACCGATTCGTCACCAATGGCGTCATTTCTAATGAGGTTCACAAATTCCGCTTTGCCCTCTTCAAGCGAATCAGGTTTTGTACCTAACAATTCCGCCAAATCATCAAGTTCGGCTTCTCTTACAGCCTCCCCAAACCGCCGCCGCCTATCCATACACTCAACCAACCTACCCACATCCGTAGCCCGAGACTTCGCAAACTCCCCACCAACCACCGGCAACACATCCTTCCTCTGCATATAAATCGCAGCCTCAGCCAACACATCACCCTCACCAATCCCTTTAGGCATCTCGGGCTTCTCTACCTCAACCCCCATCGCCATCGCTAACATCTCAGCCGTAGCTCGGTCGCCCATGTAGCGGTAACATAAAAACCAGGCCAGCGATTCCAGCTCGCTACCTTTGTTCGCCACATAATGAATAGGAATCATGCCCCTAACATTTTGCTGCACGGCGTAATACTGCGCCCGAAAGCGATCGTACGGTATGCCAGATTCCTGCTCATACAGTTTGAAAAGCCCTTCCAAACCCCCGCAAGGGTTCCAAAACTCCCGTACCATAATGTTGCCCAGGTCTTCCAGCGGGTCGCCATAGTGCCCGCATTCCCAGTCAATCACCGAGCTCACGGCATTGCCTTGAAACATAAAGTTCACAGGCCCCGTGTCACCTTGCAACAGAGAAACACGCGCTACCTTCTCCGGCGCAAAACGCTCAAGCCATTTCACGCCATACGTCATTAACGGATCGCAGTAGTCCTTCATGAAGAAGCCCCACTGTGCAACCAACTCGTCCACTTCTTGCAGCGCGCAGTCGCGGGCGGTTTTGGGTCGGTACAGCATTACATCGTCCAGACCTAGTTCGTCTGGGTCTAGAAGATGGAAGCGTGCCACTACGCGCATGAAATCTTCCATTACAGCGCGTTGTTGTGCAGGGCTTTCCAGTTTGTCTATGTCGGCGCGGCCAGGATCGCGTTCCATTAATACGGCGCGAAACTCGTCGCTCCAGGCGTGAATTTTTGGGGCGGGTATGCCGCGCTGAGCTATGGCCTGCAATATTCGCGTTTCGCGTTCCAGTCTGCGTGGGTCGCCGCCGGTGTCGCGTTGCAGTCGTAAGAAGCCTTCAATGCGTTCGCCGTTGTTTAGCTGCAGGTCTACTTTCCATGCTTCCCGGCGCGCCACATGGCGTTCCAGATAGGTGACGTGCCCGTCGGTTTCTTTAGCCAGCCATTCCAGCAAACCTTCGGGCAGGTCGTGCTGGGCTATGGTGTTGTTCGCTTCGCTCACGGTTAGCGTGGCTCGCAGATAAACACCGGAATGTTGCGATCGGTGCGGGCCTGGTAGTCGGCGTATTCGGCGTAGTGCTCTACGCAGATGGGCCACACTTCGGCTTTTTCAGTGTCATCAGCCTGGCGTGCTCGCAATTGCATTTTGTTGGCTTTGTACTGCACGTCTACATCGGGGTTGGCGCGAACACTTTTAACCCACAGCGGGTCTTTGGGTGCGCCGCCCAGGCTGCCCACCAGTATTACGCCTTCCTTGTATGGCACATACATCAGTGGAATGGTGATCTGTTTGCCGCTTTTGGCGCCGGTCATGGTTACCAGCATTACTTCGCGCCCGGCCAGCTTGCCCATAAACTTGCCGTTGGTGAGCTTGTAGAAGAATACGTTGATCTTGGCGTAGTTCTTAATGAACAGCTTCGTCATCGTGAATTCTTTGTCGGTCATTGGGTTTGTGGCCATGATTGGGCTCCGCTATGATGTGAGCCAATAATAACCGCGAATAGGGGGTTGATGACAAACCGCTGCTATAGCGATTTGTCATCAAACAGGGTTGGGAGCCCTAAGTAAGTAGCTTTGGTGTTTACAGGTCGCCGGCGGCTACGTCTTTGATCTTCGGCCATTGCGCGTCAGACTTCCCCAGGTTGCCGGGAATGTCTTTCTTCCATGACTTGTACACGCTCAGGTTCTTATTAACGTACAACTGGCCGTCTACTACCTGGAAGGCTTTGCCGTCCACTTCGAACTTCTTGCCGAATGAAGTGCCCAATGCGCAGTAGCCGCCGTAAGCCGGGGCGTATTTGGCTGGGTTTTCCTTGAACAAGTTGCGGTTCTTTTTGCTGCTGAAGCGGTAGATAGCACCTTGATACACAGCGGTGTAATTGGCGCTGCCTTCCACGGCGGCATTTTCGGTATGATAGGCCACGGTGTCATAACCGTTCAGAATCACATCGTTTTTGTCGGTGGCTGTTTCCACGCCGGCCAATGCGCCTGCGCTCATGAGCAGTGCGAAAAGGTAAGTGCTTAATCGTTTCATGGTGTTTCTCCGTTTGTGTTGCAGCTGTTCATTCAGCCATGGCTAAATAGTAGGGCTACACCGCTAAACCCACTATGTGCGCAACACCGGGCTTATTGTCCAATCGTCCAGAGCATCCGTAGGAGTATTATTTGGACCCGTTATCAGACCTTTTAAGCACGTTTCGCTTAAACGTAGACATCATCCACAACGCCCAATACTGCGGTGAATGGGCGCTGGATACCTCAGGCCAGGGGCATGTGTGTTTTCACCTGGTTACCCGCGGCTCCTGTTACGCACGTGCCGATTGCATGGACACCATCGTAAAGCTGGAACAGGGCGATTTGATCGTGTTCCCGAATGACGCGGCGCATGTGCTGGAAGCAGAGCCAGAGTGCCATGTGGTGGTGAATGCCTCGGAATCCGTGGCTTATGATCAGGTAGCCGATGCCAGTGAAGGGGCGGGTCTATTGTGTGGTTATTTTCAGTTTGAAAACCCGGCTAGCAATCCTTTATTAGGGGCGCTACCCAATGTAATGGTTAAAAAGCAGGCGGAGCAAAGCGGTAATGCCACGCAAGGATTACTGACGATTATAGCCGGCGAGGCGCTGAGCAAATACTCGGGCAAGCAGGCGGCGCTGAACAGGCTGACGGAATCATTGTTTATCATGCTGCTGCGTGAGCAAATGTCTGAGGCGGCCACGGCGCGTGGTCTGGCGGCGGCATTGCAAGACGCACGCATCAGCAAGGCCTTAAGTGCTATGCACAACGATTGTGAACGGCGCTGGAAAGTTGAGGAACTGGCTGATATCGCCAGCATGTCGCGCTCGGCGTTTGCGGACTTGTTTAAAACCCTGCTGGGTGAAGCACCCATGGCTTACCTGAGTGGCGTACGCATGCAAAAGGCCTGGGTTTGGTTGAGTGAAGAGGGCGTTACTGTGTATGAAGCGGCGCTGCGTGCAGGCTACGAAACAGAGGCCTCATTTTCCAAGGCGTTTAAGAAGGTGGTGGGTGTTAGTCCGGGCAGCGTGCGCAAGAAAGCGGCTTAAGCGCTACATCACCGCCAGTTTGCTATTGCGTAAATCGGTCACCAGCATATCGCCGGGACTGTGGGTAATACAGAAGGGTGGTTTCGATTGCTCCACCACTACTTGCGGGGTTACACCACAGGCCCAAAACACCGGCAGTTCGCCTTCGTTAATGCTCACGCCGTCGCCATAGTCAGGGTTATCAATATCATGTATGCCTATCAAAGCAGGGTCGCCCAGGTGCACCGGCGCGCCATGCACTGACGGAAAGCGGGTGCAAATCTGAACGGCGCGAATCGCGTCAGCAGCCACCATCGGCCGCATGCTTACCACCATATTGCCTTTAAAGCGCGCAGTGGCCTGGCACTCAATATTGGTGCGGTACATGGGCACGTTTTTGCCTTCAGTGATATTGCGAATTTCCAGGCCATCGGCCAGCAGGGCTTCTTCAAAGGAAAACGAGCAGCCTATGGCAAACACCACCAGGTCGTCGCGCCAGTCTGCGCTCACATCGCTCACGGTTTTTACAAGCTTTCCGTTTTCAAACACGCGGTAATTCGGCACATCGGTTCGAATGTCTATGTCTTCGCCAAGCGCGGGCATCATTGGGCTGCCGGCAGTGTCGCTCACGCCAATTAAGGGGCAGGGTTTGGGGTTTAGCGTGCAGAAGCGCAAAAACTCGTCGGCCCAGTCGGCGGGTAATATCATCAGATTGCATTGCACAAAACCTTGCGCGCACCCTGAGGTATTGCCGGTGTGTTGGCCGGCCCGAATGCGTTGTCGTAATTCCAGAGGGGTTAATGCGCTATTCACTGCGAATACTCTTGCCTGTTGGTGTGGTCAACAGCGTGCGATGACCTGATGAGGTAAAGGGTACCGCGCATGGTCTGCAAACGCTAGCCAAACGCGTCGCTCAGATGATCGCTGGTTAATCGATATTTCGCTTCAGCTGAGAATTGATCTTATCACCAATCAGGGAAATGGCTTTGCGCCGGCTAAACACGCGGGTCATCAAAAATGTTTCCAGCGTATCGCGCAGGCTGGGGCGCGCACTTGGCGTATTGCCAAGGGCTTTTAGTGCCGCCGCTGCGGTGTCTTCCGGCAGCATTACGCCTTTAACTTTCTGGCCTTCTTTCAAGCCGGGGTTGGCGCTTCTAAACCCTGGCGTGTTGGTGCCACCGGGTGATATCGCCAACACGTCTACTTTGTGCTTGCTTAACTCATACCACAGGGCTTCCCCAAGGGATAAGTTGTAGGCTTTGGTGGCTCCGTAGTTCGCCACATACGGCGTGCCCTGGTAGGCGGCACTGCTGGCAAACAATATGATGCCGCCGCGTTGGCGTTCAATCATTGGCTGGCAGTAGTGGTGAGTCAGTATCAGTGGGGCGTTTACGTTCACAGCTACTGCACTGAGCATGTCGTTTAGTGGGGTTAGTTCAAATGGCCCAACGTGGCCGGTGGCTGCGCACGCCACCAACAGGCCAACCTCGCAGTGCTCAGTTTTTTGCAGCAAGAGGTCAAGAAAGCTGGCCTCAGCCAGGTCTGCACACACGGTAATCACTTCAACGTTGAGCGAGGTGCGCAGCCGCTCCGCGGTTGTTTCCAGCAGCGCCTGTTCGCGGTCTAGCAAAATCAGGTTTACGCCATGTTCGCCAATGGCGGTAGCAAACGCAGCACCCATGCCTTGCGCGCCACCTGTTACCAGTGCCCAAGGGCCATATTGGCTTTTGAAATTCATTGCTTCGCTCACCCCTGCTTCCAGAGGCCACGTTAACAAAACACGCTGTGAAGCGACATTGACGATTGGTAACAGCCACCGTAGCATGAACGTAAACAAACAATGGAAAAATCATGGGCCAAAGTCTTCGAATAGATATTGTGTCAGACGTAGTCTGCCCCTGGTGTGTGATCGGGTACTTGCAGTTGCGCAAAGCAATTGCCACCTTACCCGTCAGCGTAACTGTTGACGTGCACTGGCAACCGTTTGAACTTAACCCGAACATGCCCGCCGAGGGCCAGGATTTGCGTGAACATCTGGTGCAAAAATACGGTCCGTCGGCCGGGCGTGGCAGTGGCGCCAGGCAGCAGCTTACTGATCTTGGCAATGAGCTTGGCTTTGAATTTAACTACCACGACAACATGCGTATTGTGAATACTTTCAAAGCGCACCAGCTACTGCATTGGGCCGAGCAGCGCGGCCTGCAAACCGAATTGAAACTGGCTTTATTCACCGCGTTTTTTACCAATAGCGAAGACGTAAGCCAGGATCAGGTGTTGCTTAGTGCGGCCGAGTCGGTTGGCTTGCCCGCAACTGAAGCCAGTGAAGTATTAAGTAGTGCGCGCTACGCCGAAGCGGTGCGCGCACAGCAAAAGCACTGGCTTGAGAAAGACGTGCACGCGGTACCTGCGTTTTCGTTTAATGATGCGTATCCGCTACCGGGTGCACAAGGCGAAGCTACGTTTGCCCGTTACCTCACGAAAGTGCTGGCTGCTTAACCCTTATGTCGTCTCAACAGGAGCCAACATCCATGACGGTTGAAAAACCCACGCCCGGTTTGGCGCGTTGGCTGGCCGCATTTACCAATTCGTACAACGGTTTGTTGCACGGCGTTAAAAGCGAAGTGGCGGTTCGCGAAGAGTTATTGTTGCTGCTGGTTTGTATACCGCTGGCCTTTTTCTTAAGCGACAGCGCCGCGTGGCGCCTGGCCATGATTTTCAGTGTAGCGATGGTGTTAGTGGTGGAGCTCTTAAATTCTGCCATTGAAGCCACGCTAGACCTGCTGCATGAAAGTTTTCATCCGCTGGCGAAAGCCGCCAAAGACATGGGCTCGCTGGCGGTGTTGATTAGCCTGATCGCGGCAATTGCGGTATGGATTGTTGCTATTGGTCAGAGCTAAACATGTTTACCCCTAGCTTAAGTAATGGGTTTTTATGATCACTATTAGTGAACTGTTCATCTACCCAATCAAGTCTTGCGCGGGTACCGCGGTTAATTCGTTCGAGCTAGATCGATTCGGACCGGCACACGACCGACGCTGGATGATTGTTGACGAACGAGGCGTGTTAATTACACAACGAGAAGTGTCGCGTATGGCGCAGATCAAGCCTACGCTAGCAGAAAGTGGTTTGCACATTTCGTATAAAGATCAGTCGCTATCCGTAAGCACACCGTTTAGCGGTTCGCCCAAGGCAGTGCATGTCTGGGCTGATACTGTGCAGGCGCATGATGCGGGTGAGGCAGCGGCTGAGTTTTTCTCTAGCATTCTGGAGCGCACAGCATCCCTGGTGTGGATGCCAGAAACAACGGAGAGGCAGGTTAAGCACAGCAATGCAAACGCAGGCGAAACAGTTGGCTTTGCCGACGCGTTTCCTTTGTTGCTTATCTCCCAGGCATCGTTGGACGATCTCAATTCTAAGCTTGATCAGCCCGTGCCAATGAATCGGTTTAGACCGAATATTGTTGTACAGGGTTGCGAGGCCTTTGCTGAAGACAGTTGGTCTACATTAACGTCGGAAAATAGCGTATTAAATGTGGTTGAAGCCTGTTCGCGTTGTGTAATGCCGTCAATCGACCAGGCAAGCGCTGAGAAAAACAGTGCCATTCTGCGCATGCTCGCCAACTACCGGCGCGGTGCGGATGGCAAGACTTACTTCGGGCAAAACCTGTTGTATCAAGGCAATGCGTGTTTGTCTGTGGGGCAGACCTTTATTTGCCGGTAAAGTTAGGCGACCGCTTTTCTTTAAACGCTCTTGGCCCCTCGCGCGCATCTTGACTCATCATTACTATCGCAGATTCATGCTGCTCCATCTGGAATGCTTCCGCCCAGTCCAGCGTGTGACTATCCAACACGGTTTTCTTGATTGCGCGCATGGCTAACGGTGCGTTTGCGGCGACAGTATCAGCAAGTTCCTCTGCTCTGTTTAGCAATTCATTGATTGGCAATACTTCCGAGATCAAGCCAATGTCTTTGGCCTCCTGCGCGCTGATGGGGGTTGCCGCCAATAGGACTTTCATCGCATTCGCATACGACACCTGCCTGGCTAAGCGCACCATCGACCCGGCTCCAGGAACCACACCGGATTTAGGTTCGGGTAATCCAAACACAGCGTGATCCGCCGCTATTCGTATGTCTGTGGCCTGTAGAATCTCACAGCCACCGCCCAGCGCTCTACCATTGAACGCGCCAATAATCGGCTTATAAAGTGGCTCCTGCTGCAACATGCACCGCGCAACAATCAACGGGTCTGCGCGCAGTTTTTCCTCAACCTCATTCGCAGGTTCTCTGGCACCGGTCCATATCGGAATAACGCTGCCAAGATCACCACCACAACAAAAATCTTCTGTACCGGCACCCGTCACTACCGCCACGCGAATATCATCATCTTCGCGTATTGCCTGCCAGGCCTCATCCAGCAACACGAACACTTCAGCATTCATTGTATTTTTGAAGTCCGGACGATTGATGGTTATCCACGCGGTGTGATAGCGTTTCTCGAATATTACCGCTGACATAGTTGTTCTAGTTCCATTGATTAAGGCGGGTTTTGGCGATTGATAAAGCAGTATATAGAAGCAATCACCTAATCAATCCGGAATCACCTCCCACTCGGGGCTTTCGAATTCACCGATTAAAACAACATCCACAAATTCGGCTTGCTCAGCAATAATCCGCGCAATGTCCGCATCCGGCTGAGCCTCCATCGCATCACGCGCCTGCTTGGATTCCCAGGTGGCAATAGCGAGAAGCACTGAGTCATCACCAATTTTTCGGTGCAGCCGGGTACCTTGTGCACCAGGTGCACCTTGAATCATTTCACTGGCGCGAACCCAGGCCTCAGCGTATTGCTCAGCGCTGTAGCCGGGCTTGATGTGAACTTCAAATATAAAATGCATAGCCTATTGTAATGCAATAGCGGTGCGTGGCGCGGTAGACTGGCCGCAAAGAATAAGGGGGGTTATTGTATGCAACGAATGTCTAGCGCGCTGTTATGGGTTTTACTGCTTACCATGGCGAGTTGCGCCGAATTAACCGGCGTAGGCACGCCTGTCGTTGACGGTGCCACAGCCCCTGAGCGCCTATTCCTTCAGCAGCTCAGCAACCAGGGCACCATCATAAAATGGCGTGGTGAGGCGGAGTATGCCTGCGTTGCTCAGAAAGACACGGAGCTAACGCGTAGCGACTGCACACGATCGGTACTCACCGAAGGCAACCATCAGGAAGTATTGATTGATGGCCTCTCGCCAGATACAGAGTATGTCTACAGTGTTGGTGGATACGCCGCAGACACCCAGAGATTTCGCACCGCCCCAGAGGCCGGTAATGTAGCCGCCGACGGCAGCGTGCGCATGCTGATACTAGGCGACTCCGGTACCGCCTCATCTCGTGTACAAGGGCATTTTCCTTACGCCGGAATGTCTACCGAGGTTATGAACGGGTATAAAACTTTTCTCAAGGAATCGGGCGGAAAACCCGCAGATGCCATGCTGATGCTGGGCGACAACGCCTATCAGGAAGGCACGGATGAAGAATGGCAACTCGCCGTATTTGATATATACCCTGATTTACTTAGCCAGATGCCGCTGTGGTCAACCATCGGCAACCACGAAATGGGCGCCGCCATCATCGATGTAGCTCTGCTGGGCGAAGAGCTTGCTAAGAAGCTGGGTAAAACCGAAGGTGAGCTGGTGTTGGGTGGTGTGAGCACATCGTCAGATCCTAATTCCTTTGTGACCAACGACGACCGAACCCCACGAAGAATGCCGTACCTGGACATACTCACGCTACCCGCTAACGCTGAATTAGGTGGCGTGCCCAGCGGCACAGAACAATATTATTCGTTTAACCATGGCAATGTACACGTAGTCAGCCTGGATTCGCAGCTGTCCATGCGTGATGAGTTACAGCGCAAGGCAATGCATTCCTGGCTGGAAGCTGACCTAAGCGCCAATACCATGGATTGGACCATAGTGATTTTCCATCACCCCGTGTACACCAAAGGCAGCCATGACTCAGACACCGAGGCATCGTCACGCTTTGGTATTGACCAACCCATTCTGGATTTACGCACAGAATTTACGCCCTTGTTTGAGCAATACGGCGTAGACATCACTTTCTCCGGCCACAGCCATAGCTACGAACGCTCATGGTACTTACACGGCCATCGGGGCGATGCAGACACGTTTAACGCTGTTGAACATGCTGAGCTGAACGCCAAAGGCGACCCGGCGATCGGTCATGGTGATGAAGCCTACCATCAGCAAAGTTGGGGCAGCGATAAAGACGACAAAGTCGTGTACACGGTTGCCGGCAGTTCCGGGCATGTAAAAATGGGGCATGGCAAACTGAATCATCCGGCGCATGCTATTCAAGAAAATGATGCGCAGAAGCGTCATGGGCTGGAAGAAATGGGTTCTGTGATTGTTGATGCAAGCAAAGAAGAATTAACCGCGCGCTTCATTAATGAAAAGGGTAAGGTGTTGGATACGGTGGTAATTCAAAAGTAGCTTATGCATTTATTGTTAGGTGATCAGCACCAAGTATTGGCTCTTAGGCAATCAATTTGTTGCCGGTCTTGATGTCTAGGAAAGCGTCGATCAAATTGCTGCCATGCGAAGCGTTTTAACTAATACAAGAGACAAACAATGATCCCAGAAGCAAACGACTTTTTAAGCGAAAGCAACGCACTACACGAGCTAATCACCTCAAAAACCGACAGCTCATTAACCGAAGTCACTTTCTTCAAAGAATGGTCCTTCAACGAAATTATTCGCCACCTCCATGTCTGGAACAAGCTAGCCTACTTATCGTTAACCAACGCCAATCAATTCAAAAAAGAATTTGAAATTATCGCCACCGCCATGCTCTCCGGTGCCGGCCAACGCGGCGCCGAACTTCAGTGGTTTGGTGACATGCAAGGCCAGCCATTGCTGGATGAATGGCACAGCTACTACCAACAATTAGCCGAAGTATTTGCCGCCGCCGACCCAGAGCACCGCGTACCCTGGGCCGGCCCAGACATGAGCGCACAGTCGAGTATCATTGCCCGCCTCATGGAAACCTGGTCGCATGCGCAAGCCATATATGACGAATTAGGTATGGTGCGTCAAAACGGCGACCATATCAAAAGCATTGCCGAGTTAGGTGTGCGTACCTATCGTTGGACCTTCGTTAATCGCCAACAAGAAGCACCCATGCCTAAGCCGTTTATACGCCTGCATTCCACCTCCGGCGCTATTTGGGATTGGAACGAAGCCAGCGACGAAGAACGAATAGAAGGCGACGCCGGCGAATTTTGTCAGGTGGTTACCCAAACCAGAAACATCGCTGATACAAATCTGAATGTCACCGGGCCAAACGCCACCTTATGGATGTCTATCGCGCAGTGCTTCGCCGGCGGTGCAGAAGACCCACCCGCACCCGGCTTGCGACATACTAAAAGCTAAGACTCTTTATGACTGGCGTTAGCGACATCTTTCACCACACTATCAATAGTCTGGCCTTCTGAGTACTGACCAAACAAATTGATAAAATGGTCAGACCGAACACCGAATGCCAGTAGGCGCTCAAAGTAGCTGTCTTCACCGTCCAGCCCCAGCACCAGATCAACTAGTAGTGCCAATGTGCTGATAGGGCTGAGCAAAAAATCGCGCCCCGCATCTGCGAACAATTTGAGTTGAAACAATAGTAAGCGACCTATGGCTAGCCGCACGCCTCTGCGTTCTTTCATCTTTGGCAACTTAACTTGTACTGACGCTTGTAGCATACTCCAGAAGGTCAGGAAAAACTGAGGTGTAGATGCTAAAGAATTTGGGTCGTGTGCTGGTTGTTATTGCATTGCTGTTTGCCCTGTTGATTTATTCAGCAGCATCAATATTCGACAGAATGACCGAAACGCCTGAATGGGTTCCTGTGCCTGCCCCGGCGATCGCCACTGATGTCAAACAACAACAGCGTCGTTGCAGCAATTACAACCCGCTGGGTTCCGCCTGGTTTGGCGACTTGCACATTCACACTGCTTACTCCATGGACGCCAGATCGCGCGACATGCTTGGCACACCCGAAATGGCCTACGCTTTCGCACGCGGTGAACCCACCGGTCTTGGTCCGTTTGATGAAAATGGCCAGCCGAGCAGGCCAAGAGCCTTAAGCAAGCCGCTGGATTTTGCCGCCGTTACCGATCACGCAGAATGGATTGGTGAAATTAATATGTGCACCAAGCCCGGGTCTATTGCCTATGACAGCGAAGATTGTCGCGCTTTCAGAGGTGAGCCTGGTGCCCAATTCAGTGGCATGCGAGGTGTGATCGGCAAGTTTATTCCCATGCGCATGATCGGCTTGCGAGGCTCCGGGGGGCGGCATGTCAAAGTCTGCGGTGAAGATTCAGCCTGGTGCAGAGACAGCCTTGAAGACGCTTGGCAAACCACCCAGCGAGCGACCAATGCCGCAAACGACACCAGCGAGAATTGCGAATTCACCACGTTTCATGGCTGGGAGTTCAGCGACGGCCCTGGCATGGCCAAAGTGCATAGAAACGTTATTTTCAGAAACAACGCCGTACCTGAATTGCCAATATCGGCCTTTGAAACGCCAGGACCACTGCGCTTGTGGAATAAATTGGATGAGCTGTGCACTAACACGGAGAGTGGTTGCGAGGCAGTCACCATTCCGCACAATTCTAATGTGTCTAATGGACGTATGTTTACCGTCAGCAGAACCGATCTAAGCGTGCAGCAACAACGCGACATTGCCGCACAGAGAGCACGCTTCGAACCCATAGTTGAGATGATGCAAATCAAAGGTGAGTCTGAATGCAAACCTGGTATGTGGGGTGTGCTGGGCGAAGACGAACAGTGCGGTTTTGAAAAAATCCGTGGTCTTGATGAAACTCGCCCGGAAGACTGTCGAGATGAAATAGGCAGTGGCGCCATTATGGGCATGGGCTGTCAGTCACGACTGGATTTTTCGCGGTACGCGCTGATTGAAGGCATGCGCGAAGAGCAACGACTTGGCGTTAATCCCTACCAGTTTGGCTTGGTGGGCGGTACGGATAATCACAATGCCGCACCCGGTGATGTGAGTGAAGCAGACTACGAAGGCTGTTGCGCAAATACTGACACCACCGCCGATAAACGTTTGTCGGAAAAACGCGGCTTTGCCGGCAAAGGCCCGGTGGCGCGCAACCCTGGCGGTTTGATGGGCGTTTGGGCACCGCAAAACACACGGGACGACTTGTTTGACGCAATGCAGCGCCGCGAAGTGTTTGCCACCAGTGGCCCGCGAATTCAGCCACGGTTTTACGCAGGATGGCAGCTGGATGAGGATATTTGCAGCGGTGACGTTGCCGCACTTGCCCAGGGTAAGTCGGTACCTATGGGCGGTCGACTTCAGACTGTTGATAAAACAAGCTCGCCATTATTCGTTGCCACGGCCCTGGCTGATCCAAACACTGCGGCCACCGCGAGCAAAGGTTTGCAGCGCCTGCAAATCATTAAGTTGTGGTACGACCAGCAGGGAAATTTTCATCAGCAGGTTAATGATATTGCCGGTTCTGCAAACAACGGTGCCAGCGTTGACCTGGGGACTTGCGAAACACAGGCACCGGCAAATACGGGCGCGCAAAATTCATTTTGTGCCAGCTGGCGCGATCCGCAGTTCTCAAACACGCAGTCGGCAGCGTATTATGTGCGTGTGCTGGAAAACCCCAGCTGCCGATGGAGTTGGCATCACTGTTTGAGTCAGCCTGAGTCTGAGCGCTCGGCTGCCTGTGCAAACCTCGGTGTGAATAAGGTAATTCAAGAACGTGCCTGGAGTTCGCCTATCTGGTTGACAGGGAACGCCGCAGTGGAGGCTTTGTGAAAAAAATTGGCTTGTTAGCTGTAGTAGCCGCAATTGTTGCGTTCGCTTTTTACAAAATGAACCAGGGTGAAGAACTACTGGTGTCAGTGGTTCAGGTTCAGCGCGGCGACGTTGTTTCCTCCGTCAGCAATACCCGCGCAGGCACAGTGGACGCCTGTAGACGCGCCGGCATTGCACCCAACAGCGGCGGCACCATCACGGCCTTGTATGTCAGTGATGGTGACCAGGTGAGTAAAGATCAACTATTGCTAGAGCTTTGGAACGCCGACCTTAAGGCGCAAGTGGAAGTGGCCAGGCGAGATGCAACAGCGGCACAGTCGCTCAGCCGTCAATCATGTGTTACTGCCGATGTGGCCAAGCGCACGGCAGACAGATTGGTGGCGCTGCGCAAAACCAATGTAGCGTCTAAAGATGCCGTAGAAAAAGCCGTTGGTGAATCAGAATCAACCGCGGCAGCCTGCCAGGCCTCCAAAGACGTGGCGCGCGTTAGGCAGGCGGCTGTAGAAGCAGCAGTAGCCTCTTTAGAACGCACTCAATTGCGCGCGCCGTTTGATGGCGTAATTGCTGAAATCAACGGCGAACTGGGTGAGTTTGTCACCCCATCACCGGTCGGCGTTGCCACGCCGCCCACAGTTGATCTGATAGACAACAGCTGCCTATACATTCTTGCACCCATAGACGAAGTAGACGCGCCACAAGTGAAAGCCGGCATGAAAGCCTGGATCACGCTGGACGCGTTCAAAGACCG
>CAYGSL010000022.1:16700-35338 GCA_964352475.1 uncultured Pseudomonadales bacterium
CGATCTATTCAAACCGGCATCGGTAACTGGCAACAAACCGAAGTGATCTCGGGTCTTAGCAGCGGTGAATATGTTGTGCGCACAGTTGATCGCGAAGGTGTTGAAGACGGTGCCGAGGCCAGCGTTGAGTAACTGCGGTGATTGAACTGGTCGATATTTGCCGCGAGTTCACCGTGGGTGAAGAGCGCGTGCAAGCACTGAAAAATGTGAACCTGCTTATAGAGCAAGGTGAGTACGCTTCCATCATGGGGCCTTCAGGTTCCGGAAAATCCACGCTGTTGAACGTATTGGGTTTGCTGGATACGCCTGATTCCGGCCAGTATTTTTTAAACGGCAGCAACGTGGCACATTTAAGCGACGATGAATTAGCCGCCAGACGGCAGGAAGTGATTGGCTTTGTGTTTCAGTCATTTCACTTGATTTCGCGTATGACTGCGTTGGAGAACGTGGAGTTACCAATGACCTTGTCTGGCTTGTCGGCCAGCAAACGCAAACAACGTGCCGAGCAGATGCTGGAGCGCACCGGGCTTGCAGACCGAATGGGCCACCGACCCGATCAATTGTCTGGTGGGCAGCGTCAGCGTGTGGCTATTGCCCGCTCCATAGTCATGCAACCAAGATTGTTATTAGCGGACGAACCCACTGGTAATCTCGACAGCAAGTCAGGCAGTGAAGTGTTATCTTTGTTGGAAGACTTGAATGATGAAGGCATTACCCTGGTCATGGTAACTCACGATCCGGCGATAGGTGATCGTTCCCGGCTCAGCTTGCGCATGCGTGACGGAGAACTAACCGCAGAGCGTAAGTCATGAGATTTACCGACAGCAGCAGTATCGCGCTAACCGCCATCATTCGCTATCCCCTGCGCAGCAGCATGTTGCTGCTGGCCATTGCCATTGGTGTGTCAGCTGTATTGATGCTGACCTCATTGGGCGAAGGTGCTCGAACCTATGTGACCAAAGAATTTAATTCGCTGGGCACCAATTTACTGATTATCACGCCTGGCAAAATTGAAGTGGGTGGCAATGCCAGTGCGGCCAGCATTGGCCAGGCCGCGCGACCGCTAACCATTGAAGACGCGATGGCGATTAATAACAGCCCATACATAGAGTCTATTTTGCCGTTCATTGGTGGCAGTCTCACCATTAACTATGAAGGGCGCGAGCGTAACGTGAACATTGTGGGTACCAACCACAACATGAGCGAAATGTTTGACTATGACATGGCTGAAGGCAGTTTTCTGCCAGCCATAGCGTTGGACAAAGTCAGCCAGGTAGCGGTTTTGGGTGATAGCGTTGCCAGCGAGTTGTTTCAAAACGAGAACCCGCTGGGCAAGTGGCTGCGCATTGGCGATCGCAGAGTGCGCGTTATTGGTGTGGTTGACCAAATGGGCCAATCGGGCAGTGTAGACGTGGACGAAACGGCGTTTCTGCCTATCGCGTTTTCAGCCCAGGTATTCAATACCGAATCTGTGCAAAAAATGATGGCAAACCCGCGCAGCGCAGACGTTATGGAAGCCGCTAGAAAAGACATCATCCGCACCGTTATGGCAAGGCATCAAGGCCATGACGATATTACGGTACTTGATCAAGGCGCCATTCTGAATACGTTTAACTCTATCTTTCTGGTGCTGACCAGTACTTTGGGAGCGATTGCGTCGATCAGCTTGATTGTGGCGGGTACCTTAATCATGAATGTGATGCTGGTGGCTGTGTCGCAGCGCACCGCTGAGATAGGTTTAATCAAGGCGCTAGGTGGTCAACGCCAGCAAATCATCACTCTTTTTCTCACCGAAGCGGCTATTTTGAGTTTTATCGGCGCGGTGTTTGGCGTGTTATTGGGTGAAGGCGCTATTTACCTGATGCGCGAATTCTATCCGGCCGTAGAGTTCCGTGCCCCGTTGTGGGCTACGTTTTCGGCGGTTGCCATGGCCGTGCTGTGCGGCTTGCTGTTTGGCATTATGCCAGCGCGACGAGCTGCCTCGCTAGACCCGATTGAGGCGCTGGCCAGTCATTGAGGCTTATTGTGCCGCTGCTACGTTGCCAAGGTCGCTGCCTGGCATAAGGCTGACCGGTATTTAAGTAAACACTGCCGGCAAATAAACGTAAAATAGGGGTTCTTCATACCAAGGACACTATCAATGCGCCTCGCAATTATTGGTTTTGCACTGTTTCTGAGTGGCAGCATAGCCACAGCGGCTGACTATTCGCCGCCGGTTGCTAACGACTACCCAAATCGATTGCTGTGGGGTGACACCCACGTTCACAGCTTTTTATCGCCCGATGCGTTCACTTTCGGTAATCAAACCATCACTCCTGAGCAAGCATTTCGCTTCGCGCGTGGCGAAACCGTTACCTCGCAGGGTGGCTTGCAAGCGAAACTGTCCAGACCTTTAGACTTTCTACTGGTGTCTGATCACGCGGAATATCTGGGTGTGTTCCCAAAAGTGTTTGGCGGCTCAGAAGACATTCTTGCAACGCCACTTGGCCAGCGTTGGAGCGGGTATCTCAAAGACAATCAGGCAACCAAAGTGCTGATGGAATTCGGCATATTGTCTATGGGGGCTGAGCATCTGGAGCACACTCTCAGTCAGCTGACGGATGCGATGAATCTTGGCCTTGATGCCGATGTGTTGCGCGATCCTGCCCAAACCTCGGTACCAGAACCTATAAAACGATCGATCTGGAATGATGTAGGCGCCGTCGCCGACCAGTTTAATGAGCCAGGCCGTTTCACGGCGTTTATTGGTTACGAATGGACTTCAATGCCTGGCGGCAACAATCTGCATAGAAATGTGTTGTTCCGTGATGGTGCTGATAAAACAACGCAAGTGCTGCCGTTCTCATCGATTGATGGCGGTGACCCGGAGCAACTGTGGGAATTTCTGGCGGACTATGAAGAGAAAACCGGTGGCAGGGTATTGTCTATACCGCACAATAGTAATGTTAGCAACGGTTTGATGTTTGCTGAAACAACACTGAAGGGCGACCCGCTAAGTGCGGAGTATGCGCAACGCAGAAGCCGCTGGGAGCCGGTGATTGAAGTAACCCAAATAAAAGGCGACAGTGAAGCGCATCCATTCTTGTCGCCTGACGACGAGTTTGCCGATTATGAAACCTGGGACAAAGCCAACCTCTCTTTTAATGCAGTAAAAGAGCAGTCTATGTTGAAGTATGAATACGCGCGCTCTGCACTGAAACTGGGTTTGGCGCAGCAAGCGGAATTGGGTGAAAACCCGTTCAAGTTTGGCATGATTGGCAGTACCGATTCGCACACCAGCCTGGCCACCGCAGACGAAGATAACTACTTCGGTAAAATGACCAGCGCCGAACCGGAAAAAGACCGCGCTTACCGATCGTTTTTTCCGCAACCGGCGTCACCAGACCAGATTCAGCAAGACCAATGGGAAAGTGCAGCCTCTGGTTATGCCGCGGTTTGGGCTAAGGACAATACGCGCGAAGAAATTTTTGACGCGATGCAACGCCGTGAAGTGTATGCCACAACTGGCCCGCGCATGAGTGTGCGTTTTTTTGCAGGCTGGAACTTTGCCGCCAGCGATGTGCATCGGCCTGATCTTGCCTCACATGGTTATCGCAACGGCGTGCCTATGGGTGCTGACTTGCCAGTTAATGCAAAAGAGGGCGCAGTACCTACATTCCTGGTGGCTGCGCAAAAAGACCCTACCGGCGCAAACCTTGACCGCTTGCAAATTGTTAAAAGCTGGCTGGATGAAAACGGCGAAACCCACGAACGCGTTTTCAATATAGCCGCATCTGATGAGCGTCCCATACTGAACAATAAAGTTCGCCCGGTAGGCAATACGGTTGATACAGAGTCAGCAACGTACCTGAACTCAATAGGTGATGCAGAGTTGGCTGTGGTGTGGACAGATACAGAGTTTGATCCTAATCAATCAGCGGTGTACTACGCACGCGTGATAGAAATACCCACACCACGATGGACGCACATTGATGAAGTGTTTTTCAAATCGCAGGCGCCTGAGCAAGCGCCAAAGTGGACTCAAGAGCGCGCGTATACGTCGCCTATTTGGTACACACCAGAAGCGTCGGATGAGTCTGAACAAAACGGTGACGCACAATGAGCTATAACTTCGACCCGGAATTTCGCGATTTAATTTCGCTGATCCCAGCCGCTGACTTCTCCGATGTTGAAGGCTCACGCCAGGGTATCGAGACGATGTTGGCCGACATCAACGGTGCCCTGGATACCTCGGGTCTGGATATTGAAGACAGAATGATCCCTGGTCTTGGTAACGACCCGGAATTAGCGGTAAGAGTTTATCTGCCGAAACATCGCATCGGCACCACAGGCGCCTTGCTATACATCCACGGTGGCGGATTCGTTGTAGGTAGCCTGGACTCAGAGCACGCCGGCGTATGCAACTTCGCCAATGACCTGGGCGTCCCGATCGTATCGGTTGATTATCGCCTGGCGCCGGAAGCCACTTACCCTGAACCTGTTGATGATTGTTACGCTGCGCTACTGTGGTTGCATGCGCATACTGAAGAGTTCGACATAGACCCTGAGCGTATCGCAATTATTGGTCTTAGCGCCGGTGGCGGATTAAGCGCGTCGACTGTGTTGCGTGCCAAATCCGAAGGCGGGCCGGCAATATGCCACCAGTTTCTCGGCATTCCCGAACTGGATGACCGCCTGCAAACGCCCAGCATGACTCAGTTTACTGATACGCCGCTGTGGAATCGTCCAAATGCGATTGTGAGCTGGGAGTTTTACCTAAGCCCGCGCTATAACCCGGGCGCAGATGATGTGCCAGTGGAAGCAGCCCCGGCAAGAGCAACTGCGGAAGATGTGAAAGGCTTGCCCCCTGCGTTTATTTCCGCCATGGAATTCGACCCGCTGCGAGATGAAGCCATTTACTACGCGCTGACCTTGCTGGAAGCCGGCGTACCGGTTGAGTTGCATGTGTACCCTGGAACGTTTCACGGCAGCTCGCTGTTTACTGAAGCCGCGGTGAGTCAGCGCCAACAGAATGATTTAAGCGGTGCTTTGCGCAGGGCATTGGCCATACCTGCCAACGAATGAGTCAGCTTGCAGGTCGTCTGACCTCCATTGTATTCGCCGTTTTTATTCTGTTTGTGTCTGCAGCTGGTGCCGCTGAAGAGCTGCCTATTGATGCAGAAGGTTTTGACCCTGCGGATTACAAAGGCAAGGTACTGTACCTGGATTTCTGGGCCTCGTGGTGCGGACCATGCAGGGCAACGTTTCCATTGATGAACCAGCTAAGGCAGAAATACAGCGAAGATGAGCTGGCTATTGTAGCGGTAAATCTGGACGGGCAACGCAGCAACGCTGACCGCTTTCTGAAACAATACCCGGCTAGCTTTTCAGTTCTTTACGACCCCGAGGGTGTTTTGGCCAGCCGCTATCAGCTTCCGGGTATGCCGACTAGCTACACCTACGACCAACGGGGAGAACTAGTGCATACCCATATCGGTTTTCAGGAAAACGATGAAGAGCTTGTACGTAAAAGGCTGGCTGAGCTGCTTCGGTAAATGGTAGTTCAGGCTTGTTGAGCGCTTACTTCGCAACACGACGGTAAAAATCGTCAAACAACGGCGCCATATACTGGCTGCCGTAGGTAGATACGTGGTCATCGTCGCGATAGATTGCGCCACCGTCTCTAACAACTGGGCACAGTTCTTTGTTGGTTTCTACCACGCCACAGAGGTACGGCACCGGGTCTAGCAAGGTTAAGCGGTACTCGGGTTTTTCTGCGAGTGATCGAATAAACGCATTAACGCGTTTTTGTCGTTCTTCGTGTTCCGAGACAGTCACGCCTAAAGCATTCATATCGTCGCCCTGCATTTTACGGCTGGCCAGATAACGTGGCGACGTATGCTCATTCTGCAGCGGAGCCTGCAGCAACAGCGTAACATCGGCTGTTTTCGATAGTTCTGCAATCATGCCTTCGAGACCTTTTTCGAAGGCTTCTCTGGCCTCTGCCGCTGGTGGTTTGCCCTTCGCCAGCCAATTGCCTGGCCGCTCACCATCCGCGTCTAATGCGCCAATCATTCGGTCTTCAGGATAAAACGCCCAGCGTCCCAGCAACAACACATTGTCTATGTTGTCATTTCGAACGCGCTCAATCACCGCACGGTTAAATGCATCGCAGTTATGCAGATCACCGGTGTCATAACGATATACACCCAGTATAGGCGGGCAGCCGTTGTACCCGGCAAACATGCCGGGCACGTTTTTCTGCCCGCTCAATTGGTCAAGCAGTGGCATCATTGAATTGGAATGGCTGTCACCAACGGCAATAAACGCAGGTTTTTCTTGTGACTCAGGATCGCCAAGCGTGCAGACTCGATCCGGATTGAAGTTCATGTAGTGGGGGTTTAAACATTCGCCCCGCCGCTTGTTGTAATACTCGTGCCCGCTGTACACAGACAGCACTTGCGAATCAATACGGCTTGGGAAGCCATTGGTCAAATGACCCGCCAGGCCTATGCCTATGCACACCACGGCGGCGGCAAAAGCGGCGACAAATACAGATTTCCTGGTTTTAAATACTTCACCACGACGAATAGGCCCTTCCACAAAGCGCCATGAGAAGTAGGCCAGTACAAAACTGGCAACCATGGCCGCAACATTCAGCAGCATTAGTTCTTCGCCAGTGGAGTGATAACGCGCAAACACCATTAACGGCCAATGCCACAAGTACAGCGAATACGACAATAAACCAACGAACACAACTGGCTTAAGAGCCAGCATTTTGTAACACCATGTTTTATGGTCTGGCGATTGGCTGAAAATAATCAGGCCGGTGCCAACGCAGGGTAACAAGGCGCTCACACCTGGAAATCGCGTTTCCTTGGTATACACCAGACAGGTGTACACAATCATTGCCAGGCCAGACAGGCTTAATACTTCGCGCAGCCACCCGGGTGAGTTGTTCAGTCGAATAAACACCAGCAACGCGCCAATGCTCAGTTCCCAGGCGCGTGCGGGTAACAGGAAGAAAGCAGCCTCTGGCGCACTTTTCACCATCTGATGGCTGAGTAGCAGCGAGATGATAGCCAGTACGCCAATCACCAAAACCCTGAAACGAGCACGACTGCCGGCCAGTGCCATCATTAAGAATGGAAACAACAAATAAAACTGTTCTTCGATGGCCAGTGACCAGGTGTGCAGTAAAGGCTTTAATTCGCCTGGCCCGGCGAAATACCCGGCTTCGGTGAAAAACAAAAAATTCGATGCAAAGACCGTGATCGCAAACAGAGATTCACTGAAGTCTCTGTAGTCATCGGGGAGCAATAAGAACCAACTCCCCACCAATGCAAACAGTGCTACCACCATCAGCGGTGGGATGATTCGTCGTACACGTCGTTCCCAGAAGTCGATCAGGCTGAACGTGCCTTTATCTATCTTGCTGGTGATGATGGAGGTGATTAAATAACCACTGATCACAAAAAATACATCCACGCCAACGTAACCGCCAGAAATGCTGGTAACACCGCCGTGAAACAGCAGTACAGCCATAACGGCTACCGCTCTAAGCCCATCAATATCAGGCCGATAGGTAAAAGGGTGCGACATGGGTGGGAAACAACTCCTTGGGGAAAGCTCTACATAAACCCTAGCTGAAATCAGTTGTATCGTGAAACCGAATGGGCTCGCAAGTATAAGTTTATAAACATTTTTTTTGCTTAACGGGCGCTTTACAGCCGACCGCACGGAATTTGATCGCTTAACACACAAACACAGATAACTCTGTATAATCGCTGGCCGTCATTTGCCCACCATTGCTCGTTTCCATGACCGACAGCTACACAGACCGTCGTACCTTTGCGATTATTTCGCACCCGGACGCTGGTAAAACGACCATCACCGAAAAACTGTTGTTGTTTGGCAATGTCATTCAGCAGGCCGGTACGGTGAAAGGGCGGAAATCTGACCGCCATGCCACCTCAGACTGGATGAGTATGGAGCAAGAGCGGGGCATCTCGGTCACCTCATCAGTGATGCAATTTCCGTACAAAGGGCGAACAGTTAACTTGCTGGACACACCTGGCCACGAAGACTTCTCTGAAGATACTTACCGCACACTCACCGCCGTTGATTCCGCCTTAATGGTGGTGGATGGGGCCAAGGGCGTGGAAGCGCGAACCATTAAATTGATGGAAGTGTGCCGCTTGCGCACCACACCCATTCTCAGTTTCGTTAACAAAATGGATCGCGATATTCGAGACCCAATAGAATTGTTAGATGAAATTGAAACCGTTTTAAACATTGCAGCAGCCCCCATCAATTGGCCGCTAGATATGGGGCGCCAGTTCAAAGGCGTATACAACCTGTATACCGACACCATCCACGTGTTCCAGCAAGGTCAAGGCAAAACCATTCCAGAAGATGTGCAAATAAAAGGTCTGCACAGCGAAGAGGCGAAAGTGCATCTAGGCAGTATTTATGAAGATGTACTCGGTGAGATAGAGCTGGTACGTGGCGCCAGTCACGAATTTGACCGAGACGCTTATCTGGCCGGTGAGCTAACACCTGTGTATTTCGGAACCGCACTTGGCAATTTCGGTGTGCGGGAAATGCTGGATGGCTTTGTTGAAAATGCACCGGTTCCGCAACAGCGCAACGCCGGCGACAAGGAAGTGCAGCCGGGAGACGATATGTTCTCGGGTTTTGTGTTCAAGATTCAGGCAAACATGGACCCCAAGCATCGCGATCGAATCGCATTCATGCGTTTGGTCTCTGGCAGATACCAGCGTGGCATGAAAATGCGCCACGTGCGAATTGGTAAAGACGTGCGTATTGCCGACGCGGTGACGTTTACGGCAGGTGAGCGAGCTCATGTGGAAGAAGCGCTGGCGGGCGACATTATTGGCTTGCACAATCACGGCACGATTCAAATCGGCGACACCTTCACCAGTGGTGAAGAATTGCAATTCACCGGCATACCGCATTTCGCGCCAGAGTTATTCCGGCGCATTCGGATGAAAGACCCGTTAAAGACCAAGCAGCTGCAAAAAGGTTTGAAGCAATTGTCTGAGGAAGGTTCCACCCAGGTGTTTATGCCGGAACGCAATAATGACCTTATTGTGGGTGCGGTGGGTGTGCTGCAATTTGAAGTGGTGGCGTACCGCTTGAAAGACGAATATGGCGTGGATTGTTTATACGAGAATATTAACGTGTACACCGCCCGCTGGATTGAGTGTGATGACGCCAAAACGCTGGACGAATTCAAACGCAAAAACGGCGACAACATTGCCATAGACGGTGGCGGGCACCTGACGTATCTGGCGCCAACGCGCGTTAACCTGAGTCTTGCCGAAGAACGCTGGCCAGATGTGAAGTTCCGCGCCACCCGCGAGCATCATTAGTCTGAGCTAGTTCCTGTCCGGAAATAGCCTTACTGGACATAAACGAGCCGCCCGTCAACATTGCCTGACACCGCCCTTACACCTATCATGGGTGCATCTTTGAACACATAGGGTCACGCCGTGTCACAAAATGTTTATATCCTGGGGGGTGCCCAAACCGATTTTTCACGTAATTGGGCCAGAGAAGGTCTGGATCTGTTTGATATGTTCAGTGAGTGTCTTACTGACGCGGTATCAAAAGCGGATGTGCAGCCTGAGCAAATTGAAGTGGGCCATGTTGGCACTTTCAATGCCCAGTTGTTTACCGGGCAAGGCATATTAGGTGGCTTGTTTGCCCATGTGTTTCCTGAAATGCGCATGATGCCAAGTTCCTGCCACGAAGCGGCTTGTGCGTCGGGTTCAATGGCCTTACTGGCTGCCATGCGCGACATAATGTGCGGTCATTATCAGACGTCTGCGGTTATTGGCATTGAGATGATGCGCAACACCGACGGTAAAACCGCCGCGGAATACCTGGGTGCGGCCACCTGGAAAGGTGTGGAAGCGCTAGACGCCGACTACCCCTGGCCACATATGTTTGACCTGATTGTGGACGAATACGACAAGCGCTACGGCATTAACACCGATCATTTAAAAACCATTGGCAAAACCAATTTTGGCAATGGCAGTCAAAACCCGAACGCGCAGACCCGCAAATGGGATTTCCCGGAAGGCAGTTTCTCAGACGACGACAAGCTCAATCCGGTGATAGAAGGCCGTGTACGAAAGCTGGACTGCGGCCAGGTGACTGATGGTGCGGCATCAGTCGTGTTGGCCAGTGAGGAGTTTGCGCGCAAGTACGCAGCCGACAGGGGTATGAAGCTAAGCGAAATTCCGAGAATCAAAGGTTGGGGCCACAGATGCGGGCCGTTGCTGCTAGATCGCAAGTTGGAGCTAAGCAAAGACGAAGCCCTGATCTTTCCTCACGCGGCTTTGTGCGGGCTGGAAGCGGCCCAACGAGCTGGTTTCGAAAAAGTCAGCGACCTGGATGGTCTGGAAACGCACGACTGCTTCTCCATCACCGAATACATGGCGATAGATCACTTGGGTCTGACCCCTCCAGGTCAAAGTTGGCAGGCAGTGGAAGAGGGCGTGATACAAAAAGACGGCAGTTTTCCAATCAATCCCAGTGGCGGTCTGATTGGTCTGGGACACCCGGTGGGCGCTACAGGTGTGCGTATGCTGCTGGACTGTTACAAACAATGCACGGGTAGCGCCGGCGGCTATCAGATTGAAGACGTGCAAAACATGATGACCTTCAATGTGGGTGGCAGTACGACCACTTGCGCCAGCTTTGTGGTGGGCACCGGTCAATGACACTGAGCATTGACCAGGTTGCTGCACTTGGCCGCAAGCATGCAATGTTGGAAGGTGAGCAGAAGCTTGAAGAATTGATGGATACGCTGAGTGCTCACCCTGTTTATGAGTACCCAACGATTGGCAAGCAATTTGCTGGCGAAAGAGTGTATGCGTCAGACCTGGCGATACGACGAATGCTAGGGCCTATGTATGACGAACTGGAAGATCTCTAGCGCTGGCCATGGGTGAGCTCTCTCTGCCATACAAATTGGGTTGTCCGATGTGGGGTAATCGGCACTGGGCGAACAGTTTTTTTACCCAGGGCGCGAAAGTATCTGACTATCTGCTGCAGTACTGCTCAGTATTTAATACGGTAGAAGGCAACACAACGTTTTATGGCTTGCCGTCACCTGCCACAGTTGATCGCTGGGCAGTAGATGCGGGGGAAGACTTTCGCTTTTGTTTTAAGTTTCCCCAACGCATCACGCATGCGCAAAAGCTACGTGGCTCTGAAGAAGAAACCACGAAATTCTTTACCACAATGCAGCCCATCGCTGAAAAACTGGGCCCGTTCCTGCTGCAATTACCGCCAGACTTTGCACCAGAATCACTTCCGGTGTTGAAAGACTACCTGCAGCAACTGCCAGCGGATTATCGCTACACGGTTGAAGTTCGCCACCTTGGTTTTTTTCACGACCATGATGCAGACGACGCGCTCTGCGACTTGCTGTTGGCGAATGATATAGACCGCGTTATCTTTGACACTCGCCCCTTGTTTTCTGCGCGAGCGCAGACTGAAGCAGTGCGTGATGCGCAAAGCAAGAAACCCAAAGTGCCGGCAAACACCTATGCCTTGTCAAACAACCCGACTCTGCGTTTCATTGGTCATCCGGAAATGGAGCGCAGTCTGGAATATTTTCGCCCCTGGTTGCGCAAAGTAGCGGGCTGGATAGAACAGGGTAAAACACCTTATATCTTTATTCATACACCAGACAATGCAGACGCACCGGAGCTGGCGCGCCTGTTTCACGCCGGCTTGCAAGAATTTCTGCCAGCTATGCCAGACTTGCCTTCTTTTCCAGCCGAATGTCAGCAACAAAGCGAACGCGAATTAGACAAACGCAATCGGAAAATTATGCGCGCTGACGTTGATGAGCATCAATACGACCTTTTCTAAGCGATTACACCTGAGCATTTTTTGGAGAGATATATGAACACACTATTATTACGCAGCGTAGCTGTACTGCTTGCCTTATCGTTTTCCTTGAGTGTAATGGCTGAGGAATCGCCGGCTATTACGCTGGGTAATGGTGATAAGAACTGGATTATTGTTGATGATGTGACACGCGATGAGTCCGTGTTAACGTTTTCGGAAGTTCGTATCAACGGCAATGGCTGGCTGGTTATTCATCCGTTCGAAGACGGTAAACCCAATGGCGATAAATACGTGGCATCCACTTATTTGAACGATGGCAAAAACAGCAACGTCGACATAGAAGTCTATAAAGGGCTGAGCAGCGGCGAGATGTTTATTGTGATGCTGCACCGCGACGTTAACGAAAACAAAGTGCTTGATTTCGTTTTTATCAATGACACCGCAGTGATGGATACCGCCGTGTTTGAAGGCAGTAAAATGATTGGGCACGCTATTGCTGCACCGTGATAGTCTGTTTTACAGATAGTTCTATTTAATCAAGGAAAAAACCTAATGAAAACCCGAAGAGAAGTGTTAGCGTCCATGTCTGCTGCAGGTGCGCTGGCTGCCAGCGGCTGGTCCGCTTCTGTGGCAGCAATGTCTGGAAAACCTGCAAAAAACAAGCAGGTGGTTTTGGCATCCAGGCCCAGCGGTAAGCCAACACTTGATAATTTTCGGATTGAAGAGAGCGCAATAAAGCCACCTCAGGATGGTGAGCTGTTGCTTAAAACACGTTATTTGTCATTAGACCCGTATATGCGTGGCCGAATGAGTGCGGGCCCAAGCTATGCGCAAAATGTGGCACTGAATGACGTGATGCTGGGTGGTACTGTGTCGGAAGTGCTTGAGAGCAAGCACCCGGATTTCGCAGCAGGCGATAATGTGCTTTCCAATTCGGGCTGGCAAGAGTTTGAAACAACAGGAGCCCAGGGAATTCGCAAACTGGACCCAAGAATCACCCGGCTATCGTATGGCTTGGGTGTGCTGGGTATGCCAGGCTTAACGGCTTACGTTGGCTTGCTCGATCTGGGCGAACCCAAACCAGGCGAAACTGTGGTGTTGGCAGCATCAACGGGTGCTGTTGGTTCAGTAGTGGGGCAAATCGCAAAATTGAAGGGTTGCCGAGTGGTGGGTATTGCAGGTGCCAAAGAAAAATGCGACTACGCAGTATCGGAGTTAGGTTACGACGCCTGCGTGAGTCACTATGACGATGATATGGCAAGCCAGCTAAAAGCCGCTTGCCCGGATGGCATTGATGTGTATTTTGAAAACGTGGGTGGCTCTTCCTGGGAAGCGGTTATGCCGCTGTTGAATACGCATGCGCGAGTTCCGGTGTGCGGCCTGATAGCGCATTACAATCAAACCTCATTACCGCCCGGGCCTGATCGTATGTCCTTGCTGCAATCAATGATTCTAAGCAGGCGAATCAAAATGCAGGGTTTTATTATCTCCGACCATGCGGATCGAATTCCAGAGTTTGTCACCGACGTCTCTGGCTGGCTGCAGCAGGGCAAGATCAAATACAAAGAAGATGTGGTGAATGGCATAGAGAACGCTCCGCAAGCGTTTCTAGGTTTATTTTCCGGCGCAAACTTTGGCAAGCTGGTAGTAAAGGTCAGCTAGTTTGTTTCGGCCTTCGCGGCCACAGCATTGGGATATTGTCTATGACGGCCTGATATCCAGGTCGTCGTTCCAGGCTGCGTGTTTCCATCAATGGAATGCTGGCAAACCGGAACATCACTAACATAGCGATAAAACCAATTATCTGCCACCACCAACCCTGTGGGTAGGCAGCAAGGCCAAACAAGGCCAGGCTACCCCAAAACATCAGTTCGCCCAGGTAATTTGGATGTCGGCACCATGCCCAAAGACCAGTATCAATAACCTGCCTGCTGCTGTTGTTGGCGATAAAATTGTGCAGCTGTCGATCGGATATTAGTTGCAAGCTTGCCGCGCTCACACCGACTGCCAAAGCGATGTAATCCAATGCTCCGATCTCTTCCGTGCCTAAGGCAACCGCAGCGTACATGGGTAACATGCCTGCAAACACCTGCAAGGTAGGAAACAAATGAATGCCGCTAAAGTCAGCGAAAAATTCCAAAGAGCCGCTTTTTTCTTTAATAAGCGGGTAGCGCCAGTCTTCATGGTTCATGCCCGTCCAGTGTTTGGACCAGTTCCAGGTCAGGCGTATTGCCCAGAACCACACCACAATGGATACGAATACATAACGCAGGTATTGCGCATCTACCTCGCGGCTATACCACCAGTAGAGCAGAAACAATGGCGGTATTACACTCCAATAAGCATCATAGAAGCTGGAGTTTCGAAACACTCGACTGAACGCGAAAATTACAACGGTGGCTATCAGGTCGGCAATAAAGCTGTTTAACAGTAATCCGTTTGAAGGGTCTGCGAATTGATAGAGGTATACCACCGCCGCTGACACGCACGCAATGTACGCGATCAAAATCCAGACTAACGACATTGATTTGCTCATGCCAGCGTGATCTTCGCTGTACCGGCCTGATCGCTGGCCGCTGCCGTCAGTGCTTGTTTGAGTAAGGTTCTACGCGGGTTCAAAATCGAGCACAGACTCTATTGCGTCTTCCAGCTCGGCAGGTGTGGTTTTCGGTGAAAATCGATCCACTACGCGACCATCCGGGTCAACCAGAAATTTTGTAAAGTTCCACTTAACGCCGGTTGTTCCCAACACACCTGGCGCCTCGCTTCTAAGATGCTTATACAATGGGTGCGCACCACTGCCGTTTACTTCCAGTTTTGCAAACATTGGAAACTCAACGTCGTAGTTCAAACTGCAAAACTCCAGAATCTCGGTATTTGAGCCTGGGTCCTGGTTACCAAATTGATTGCACGGGAAACCGAGAATTTCCAAACCTTGCGCCTGATACTTGTCGTATAAGGCCTGCAAGCCCTTGAACTGCGGAGTGAAACCGCATTTGCTGGCAGTGTTAACAATTAGTAGCGTTTTACCTTTGAAGTCACCCAGTGATTTCTTTTCGCCTTTAATTGTCTCAACGTCGAAATCATGTACTGTGCTCATAATGGCCTCCGCCGGAATTGAATCACAAACGCGAGTATAGGGCTTTGTAGTTGGGCCGACAATTACTTATAGTAAGCCCCACGCAACGCCGCGGGCTAAATGGAAGGACATTGTAATGCCAGTGAATGCACAAGCCAGAGCCGTATTGGACTTGATGGGTGAACAGCCGCTAAATCCGCAGGCCATGAGTATTGCCGAGTTACGCGAGTTAACCGACATGCCACCCACTGGCCTACCAGCGGTTGGAAGCGTAGAAAACCGCACGCTGGAGCTCAACGATGTTCCGGTTCCTGTGCGCATATATCACCCGGATACGCCCGGGCCGCATCGTTTGATGGTGTATTTTCACGGCGGAGGTTGGGTGATTTGCAGCCTTGATACACACGACGGTACTTGCCGATCACTGTGCAATGAATCCGACAGCGTGGTGGTATCGGTGGGCTATCGCTTGTCACCGGAAGCAAAGTTTCCCGAACCGCTTGAAGATTGCTATCACGCCACACAATGGGCAGTTGATAATGCGGCCAGCCTGAATGCTGACGCGAGTAAACTCATTGTTGCGGGCGACAGCGCAGGCGGTAACCTGTCAGCTGCCGTCACGTTGATGGCCCGCGATCGAATTGGAAAAGGCGATTCTGCGCCTGCGATTGCCTGCCACGTTGCTATTTACCCGGTTACGAATCACAACTTTGCTACGGAAAGTTACGCGCAGAATGCCAATGGATTGTATTTGGAAAGTGACACCATGCGCTGGTTCTGGGATCAGTACCTGGGCAACGACGCTGACGGCCAGCATGTTTATGCAAGCCCGCTGCTCGCAGATTTGCAAGGCTTGCCACCCACGCTGGTTATAACCGCTGAGTATGACCCGCTTCGTGATGAAGGTGAGGCCTTTGCTGAAAAACTTAAGCTTGCCGGTGTCGAGGCACACCTAATACGTTATGAAGGGCAGATACACGGTTTTGTGGGTATGGCTGATATGATTGATGATGGCGCCGCAGCCTTAAAAGCCATAGGCCAATACATTGCACACAACGTGAAGTGAACCAGTAATGAAAGAAGGCCAAGCCAGTGAATTGCGCGTTACTCTTATTCAGAGTGATTTGCAGTGGCATGACCCGCAGGCCAACAAGGCAATGTACGCCGAAAAAATTGCGGCGCTTGGCGGTGAAACCGACTTGATCGTGTTACCGGAAATGTTCACATCCGGTTTTACCACTGAAATAGATGGCCTTGATGCACTTGGAGCGCCTACTACGGAATGGATGCTCGCCCAGGCGAAACAATCTGGTGCCGTAATAACCGGCAGCACCGTGTTTGAAGTGGAAGGCGGGCATGTAAACCGCATGTTGTTTGTAACACCAGCGGGTGAGGTTCAACATTACGACAAAACCCATTTGTTCCGTATGGCCGGTGAACATAAACGTTACGTGGCCGGCGATTCCAGAGTTGTTGTTGCGTATCACGGCTGGAAGATTTTACTCACTGTCTGTTACGACCTGCGCTTCCCCGTGTTTTGCAGAAACAAGCAAGACTACGATTTATTGTTGTGCGTAGCCAATTGGCCGGCGGCCAGACGCGCGCCTTGGCGGACCCTATTGCAAGCCAGGGCCATAGAAAATCTGGCCTACACCGTAGGGGTTAATCGCATTGGTCTTGACGGCAAAGGGCTGGAGTACAGCGGCGATTCAATGTTGGTGGACTTTAAAGGTGATGCACTTATTGATCATCCGCGGGATACGGAGTTTACTGAAACGCACACTATTAGCCTGGCAAAACTGGCGAATTTTCGAGATAAATTTCAAGCCTGGCGCGACGCCGACCGCTTTGAACTGCAGTTGTAGATACGAGTTCTGAACAAGAAGATAAATCCTTAGTCCAGCTTGGCAACCCTTGCTCTTGCCTGCTCTACGTCAAAATGGGTAATACTGCTGGGCGCCAGTGAAATGGCTTTTTGATAAAAACTCTTCGCGCTAGCCGTTTTGCCCAGCTGGTCCAGCGATACCGCCAGATTAAACGCATAGTCAGCACTTTGGTTGTTGCGATTAAACGCATCAAAATACGCTTGCTGCGCATCAGCCCAACGTTTGTCTCTGGCGTACCAGTTGCCAAGAATAAACGGCAATTCAGATACAGCTGGATTACTGCGTGCCAGTTGCATTAAATCATTTTCAAGCCGTATTCGATTCTGAGTGGTGGACAGACTGGCCAGAGCCGCCAATGCGAACGCATGATCCGGCTTATTTTTTACCGCACGTACAAGATAAGCAACGGCCATGTCTTCGTTGCCTTGTTGTTGCGCCATCGAGCCCAGGCCAACCAGCGCCTCTGTATCTTCCGGATTGTTTTCCAGTATGCGTTCATAGGCTGCACGTGCACCTACCAGATCGCCGTCTGTCCATTGTGCATAGGCCTTCTCATGGGGGCTGCTGTCTGCAACGCGCTGGTCGAAGCTAATACCGTATTCCGATTCCGCTACCGGGTAATAGGCATTTTCCGCATCAGCCATGGAATCTGGCTCATAGATAGATTCGTCGTAGTAATTAAACTCATCCGCACCAACGCTGCCGGCATCTACCGCGGTAGCGGTTGTATTGCTGGCTTGAGTGTCAGCATCCAGTATTTGCGAATCGCCAAGCTCTGTGCCAACCACGCTGCCAGAAATAACCTCATTAACTGATAGATACCTGGGCGGAGGAACGCTGCTCACAACAGGTACGCTAACTTCAGGAACACTCAAAGCGCGCATATTTGCGCTCAAGAGCAGGTAAACAATGGTTGCCGCAATCAGTACTGCACACACCGCACCGGCACTGATCAAGACCAGCTGGCGGCGCTGCGCGGCCTGTGCTGCATGCTGTGCTTCGCGCTGCTCGGCCAGCACACGCTCATTTTCCATGTACATATCAACCAGCGCTTGCGCGATTTTCTGCGGGTCAATATGAGGAACTTCACGACTGATTTGCAAGGCATTTGCTGCGGGCTCTGGCTCAATGCGACTTACCAGTGCCACCTCTTCAATCTCGTCAGCAGCAATATCTTCTTCGTCAACACAAGTTGTTTCAAACTCAACATAGTCTGCTGTTTCAGGCTCAATTTCATCTGCTGACGTAAACACGTTCTGATGATTTGCAGCGACCAATTTTTCCGATTCATCCTCCTCGCCAACAAGCTCCTCGACTTTGGGCTGCAATTCCATTTCCGTAAACATAACTTCCGGAACTGGCAAATCTTGCAGTGTCAGCTCCTCGTGAAAGTTATTATTAGCGGCCTCCGGAACAAACCGCTCTGTGGTTGATGCAAAGTCCTGAGTGCTCAGTGACTTAAGCATTCGGCTCACAGCTTCCTCGCTGTCTGCCAGCGCGTCGCTCTGCATCTCAGAATAAAGATCGTCGTAATCCAGATTGTTGAGCTCGCCCATCCAGGCCGTGTCAACGGGGTTGCTTGTTGCAGTTGTTGCCGGGAAGTCCTCTTCGGTGAGCGCATCTACACTGCTGGTTTCCAGCTCAGGCAACAGGTTCTTCAAACCAATAATCTGACCTTGCGTAACCGCTTGCACCAGGGCCGGTTTCTTTCGGTGCCTTAGAGAAAGCAGTCGACGTTCAATTTCAATGAAGGAGTCATCCAGAAAAACGTCTGTGAATTCTTCAGCGTCTTGCAAAGCGCTGGA